>VGUH01000005.1 GCA_016874295.1 Gammaproteobacteria bacterium
GCATCGCGTACTGCGTGGGCGAGTTGCGCCTCAATCAAATGCGCGGCGAACTTGAGATTCTCCTCAAGCACCGTTCGCGCCATCGCACGAAATCCGTGACCCGTCATTTGCTCTTTGGGAATGCCGAGCGAGCGCAGCGCGGCATTGACGGTGTTCTCACTCATCGGTCGCAGCGGCGATCTCTCGCCGGGGAACACGAGTTCCCGATGACCCGTTAACGGATGCAGTTCGCGAAGGATGGCGATGGCCTGTGACGCCAGCGGCACGATATGGGGCTGCTTGGTCTTGGAAGCGATAAACCTCCACTCGCCAGCCTCAAGGTCAATATCAGCCCATCGGGCTGACCGTAGTTCACCGGGGCGAACAAAAAGCAGCGGAGCAAGGCGCAAAGCGCACCGAACGATAAGCGTCCCGCCGTACCCGTCAATTCGGGCAAGCAAGTCGGGAATCGCCCTCGGGTCGGTGATTGCGGAGTAGTGCCGAATCGCGACAGGCTTCAACGCCCCACGCAGGTCTCGGCAGGGATCACTCAAAACACGACTGGTGGCGATAGCGTAGCGAAAGATGTCGGACAGGTTTCCTAACGCTCTGTGCGCGGTTTCAACCGCCCCGCGCTCCTCGATGCGATGCAGCGCCGCCAGCACCTCGGGCGCGGTGACCTCGGCGATGGGTCGCGTTCCCAGCCACGGGTATACATCCCTTTTCAGTCGCTCCCGAACCTTGACAGAGTGTTTTGGAACCCAGCCGCCTGACCTCTTTTCAAACCATTCCCAGCCGACAAACTCTAACGAATCCTTGGCAGCGTACGCCTCTGCGCCCTTCGCTGCCTTCCGGAGCGCTGTCGGATTAACGCCATCCGCCAACAATTTGCGCATCTCATCTCGGCGCCCCCTTGCCACGGCAAGTCCGACCTCCGGGTAGGCCCCGATAGCGCCGAGTTTCTCCTTGCCCCCGTAACGGTACTTAAACCGCCAGAGGCGGCTTCCGCTGGGCTGGACGAGCAGGTAGAGGCCAAGCCCGTCGGTAACCTTGTAGGGCTTCTCCTTGGGCTTGAGCGCCTTTAGGGCTTTATCCGTAAGCATTTGGGGGTATCTCCGCTACGGGAGTAACGCCGTACCCCCAGATCTACCCCCAAAATGCTCCGGATACCCCCGGATGTCAATGTACTGCTACGTACGCGAGGGAAACAAAAAACCCCTGTGTTTCAGGGGTCTTCGGATTACCATGGACGGCTCTGGAAGAAGATGTGGTGGAGCGGAAGGGGATCGAACCCTCGACCTTCGCATTGCGAACGCGACGCTCTCCCAGCTGAGCTACCGCCCCACGAATGAGGGCCGGGATTGTAATGACCCCCTGCCGGGCCAGCAAGCAACGGACCCTCGGGTGCCGGGACTTGCAGGCTCGCGGCTTGGACTCGCACGAGGAGGCCTGATCATGCTGAAAGCGGGCGATACGGCACCGGACTTCCGGCTGCCTGACCAGGACGGCAAGGCGCAGCGGCTGTCCGCGCTGCTCGCGGGCAAGCCCCTGATTCTTTACTTCTATCCCGCGGATTTCACCCCGGGCTGCACGCGGGAGGCCTGCGACCTGCGCGACCTCCATGCCCGGATCCTCGCCTCGGGCCTGCGCGTCGTGGGCGTGAGCCCCCAGTCGCCGGACAGCCACCGGCAGTTTCGCGAGCGGTACGCCCTGCCCTTCCTCCTGCTCTCGGACGAGGACAAGACGGCGATCAAGGCCTTTGGGGTCGACGGGCCACTCGGCATCGGCGTGCGTCGGGCGACGTTCCTGATCGACAGCAAGCGCCGGATTACGGATGCGGTCCTCGCCGACCTCAGGATCGGCCAGCACCAGGCGTTCGTGGAGCGCGCGATCGAGGCTAGGGAAGGTCGAGCCGGGTAACGGCAGTGCGGCTGAAGCGCGGAATCGTCACGAGGTAGACGATCCCGTATTCCGCCTCCGACATAGGCCCGACGTCGATGCCGGACAGTTCCTTCACGATCTCGGGCACCGTGTCGGAGTGGCCGACGACCAGCACGCGGCCGCCGCGGTTCTCGCCGAGCGCCCGCCCGGCAGTCCCCCGCGTGTCCTCGGCCGGCACGACGATGACCGGGATCCCGAGCCGGTTCGCGAGCGGACGGACCGTGTCCTGGGTGCGACGGAATTCGCTCACGACCACCGCCTCGAGCCCTTGCCCCTTCGGCGCACGGCCGAAGAACTGCGCGAGCTCGAGCGCACGCGCCTCGCCCGCCGGCGCGAGCGCCGGGTCCGGGTCATCGGGATTCGCGGTCACTTTTTCCGCATGACGCATGACGAAGATCGTGGTCGTCGAGGCGGCGCTCACGAGCCAGAATGCGAGCGCAATGACGAACACCCCGGTGAGCGCCGCCAGCCAGACCGGCGCCAGCAATGGCCGGCGCCTGAGGCTCGCGTATTCTTTGCGCATGCGCTCGATAATACTCCGCCCGTGGGTGGTCCTGCTCGCAGCCGGCGCCTCCCGCCGCTTCGGGCGGCCCAAGCAGCTGGCGCGCGTCGGCGGCGAATCGCTGCTGCGGCGCATGGCGCGCGTCGCGCTCGCCAGCGACCCGGCGGGGTGCGTCGTGGTGCTGGGCGCGCGCGCGGAGCTTCTGCGCCGGGAACTGCACGGGCTCCCGCTTACGGTGGTCGTGAACCCGGGCTGGCGCTCGGGATCGTCAGGCTCGCTTGTCGCGGGTCTGTGTGCCCTGCCCGGCAATGCGCGCGCGGCTCTTGTGCTCCTGGCTGACCAGGCGGCCGTGGAACCCGCGGATCTCGCATCAGTGGTCGCCGCATGGTGCGCAAACCCGCGCTCGCCAGCGGCGGTCCGTGCCGGGTGTGGATTTGCACCGCCAGCGGTGCTGCCGAGGCGCCTGTTTCCGCTGGTGAAGCGGTTGCGCGGCAACCGGGGGGCGCGCGACCTGTTGCGGAATCCTGCGTATCGAACGGTGGGGGTCTCGCTTCCTGCGGCAGCGATTGACGTCGATCGACCGGCGGATGTCGCGCAGCTGGCAAGCGCGCGTCGTGCCTACGGACACGGCACGACGCGCACGCGCCGCAGGTAGGCGGCCACCGCCTGGTTAATTCTCGGCGCCCGGACCGCGTCCACCATACTCGCTATTCCGGGCAATGAAAATTGCCGGACAATTCCAACTCCAATTCACGCCCCAGGGCGGCGATCCGCAGGACCGTGCCGCGGACATCCTCCAGGGTCGTCTGGTGCGAGAGCACGCAGAGCCGCAATGCATACCGGCCGTGCAGGCGCGTCGAGGAAATCATTGCCGTGCCGGAGGCGATGACGCGCACCTGGATGGCTTCGTTCAATGTGCCGAGGCGCTCCTCGGTCCAGCCGGCGCCGGGCGGCCTGAAACGAAAGCACACGATGCCAAGCGACGGCGGGCTCAGCAGCTCGAGGCCCTCGGTCTCCTCGATGAGGCGACCGGCCAGCGCCGCCAGTTCGATGGCCTGCGCGATGGCGGCCCGGAACCGCGCCAGGCCGAACGTCTGGATCGACATCCAGACCTTGAGCGCGCGGAATGAGCGCGTGAGCTGGTAACCCCGGTCCGCGAAGTTCACGTGCTCCATCCCGAGCTTCGTGTCCTGCAGGTAGTCGGCATCCACCGCGAACGCGCGAACCAGCGTGGCGACGTCGCGCACCAGCAGGCAGCCGGCCTCGAACGGCTGGAACAGCCACTTGTGGGCATCGAGACTGATCGAGTCGGCGCGTTCAATGCCGGCCAGCAGTCGCCGCCCCTCGGGTGTCAGCACCGCGAAACCGCCGTAGGCCGCGTCGACGTGCAACCAGATCTTTTCCTGCACGCACACGTCGGCGATTGCCGGAAGGGGATCCACGGCGCCGGTGTTCGTCGTCCCCGCATTCGCGCAGACCGCGATCGGCGAGAGCCCGCACTCGCGTGCAGTCGTCAGCGCCGCCGCGAGCGCTCCCGGGTCCAGCCGGAATGACGTGTCGGTGGGCACGACCACGATGCCGTCCGGCCGGATGCCGACGATGCGTGCCGCGCGGCGGAAAGCCGAGTGGGTCTGGTCGCCCAGGATCACCGCGGGCCGCTCCGGCCACCCGGCCGCCTCACGGGCCGCGACCAGCGCATCGAGGATGGCCGCCGATCCGCCGGAGGTGAACAGCCCGCCCGCGGTTTCCGGGTAGCCAATCCATTGGCGGAACCAGTCGATGACGACGAGCTCGAGCTGGCTCGGGCCACCGGAGCCGAGCCAGGTGCCCTGGAAAATGTTGAAGCCCGCCGCGAGATAGTCGGCGATGACGCCAGGCCAGGTCGGGGCCGAGGGCACGAAGGCCAGGAACCGCGGGTGGTCCACGCGCGCCGCGACCGGCAGGACGTCGCGCACCGCGCGCTCGAGCACCAGAACGGGATCGCGTCCTTCCTCGGGCGCCGCTTCCCACAGCAGCGGCTCGAGCTCGGCGCGCGTCGCCCCTCGCTAGGGCGCGGAATCGCGCAGGCCAGCCAGCCGTTCGAGCAGGCGGCTGGTCGCGAGCTCGGCCAGGCGCCGCATTTCGTCGGCCGGAAGGACGAGACCCGATGTCTTGTGAAGGTCGTCAACCATTCAATTCGGGCGCCGGTAATTGGCGGAGAGGGTGAGATTCGAACTCACGAGGGGCTTGCGCCCCTGCCGGTTTTCAAGACCGGTGCATTCAACCGCTCTGCCACCTCTCCGGGGCCTTGCCAGCTGCCGCCCGCGATTCTAGAACATCGCCTGCATCAGCAGCTTGAGCGTGCCCACCACCGTGGCGCCACCCCCGCGCCTCCGGGATCGGCATGCTGGGGTATAATCAACCGCTGTCTGTCAAATGGACCGGAGGGCCGCAAGATGGATCGTAACCCCGTCGTCTTCACGTCAAGCACCGCAGCGCTCGAGTCGGCACCGGCGACCAACAAGGTCCTGCGCAACACCTACCTGCTGCTGTCGGCGACGCTCGCCTTCAGCGCGCTCGTGGCCGGTATTTCCTACGCGCTCGGGCTCCCATACCTCGGGCCCTGGGTCACGCTGATCGGCTACTTCGCGCTGGTGTTTGCGGTGAGCAAGACCGCGGACCGCGCTGCCGGTCTGTTCTGGGTATTCGCCTTGACGGGCTTCATGGGCTACACGCTCGGACCCATCCTCAGCTTCTACGTGAAGGCAATTCCGGACGGCCACACCGTCGTCATGATGGCCTTCGGCATCACGGCGATCGCATTTGCCGGGCTCTCCGCTTTCGCGATCCTGAGCGGCCGGCGCTTCAACTTCATGGGCGGCTTCCTCACCGTCGGGATACTCACGGCTTTCGTCCTAGCCATCATCGCGCTCGTGTTCTCGCTGCCGGCGCTCGCGCTCGCCGTGTCGGGAATGTTCGTGCTGCTGATGGCGGGCCTGATCCTGTACCAGACCGGCGAGATCGTGCACGGCGGCGAGACGAACTACATCCACGCGACCGTGACGCTCTACGTGAGCATCTACAACCTGTTCACGAGCCTGCTGCACCTGCTCGGCGTCTCCAGCGACGACTGATCAGGCGGGCTTGAGGCGGTCGACGCCCCCCAGGTACGGCCGCAGGACGCCGGGCACCACGACGCTGCCGTCGGCCTGCTGGCCATTTTCCAGCACGGCCACCAGCGCACGACCGACGGCGACGCCGGAACCATTCAGCGTGTGCACCGGCTCCGGCTTGCCGGTCTCGGGGTTCCGCCAGCGCGCCAGCATGCGACGCGCCTGAAACGCCTCGCAGTTGCTGCACGACGAGATCTCCCGGTAGGCCGCCTGCCCCGGCAGCCAGACCTCGAGGTCATAGGTCTTCGCGCTCGCGAAGCCGATGTCGCCGCCGCACAGCGCGACCACGCGGTACGGAAGCTCCAATCGCTCGAGCACCCGGGCCGCATGCGACGTCAAATCCTCGAGCGCGGCGTAGGAATCCTGCGGCCGCACGATGTGCACCAGCTCCACCTTGTCGAACTGGTGCTGCCGGATGAGGCCGCGCGTGTCCTTGCCGTAGGAGCCCGCCTCCGAGCGAAAGCACGGGGTGTGCGCAACGAGCCTTAGCGGCAGCTCCGCAGCCTCGAAGATACGGTCGCCCGCGAGGTTCGTGAGCGGCACCTCGGCGGTCGGGATCAGGAACAACTCGCCGTCCGCGGCATCGCGCGCGAGCTTGAACAGATCCTGCTCGAATTTCGGCAGCTGTCCGGTGCCGGTCAGCGTCCGGCGCGTCACCAGGTACGGCACCCAGGCCTCGCGGTAACCGTGCTCGCGCACGTGCAGGTCGAGCATGAACTGCGCGAGCGCGCGGTGCAGGGCGGCAACCGGCCCGGTCAGGACGGCGAAACGCGTGCCGGACAGGCGGCTGGCGGATGCCGCGTCGAGACCGCCGAGCCCCTCGGCGATCGCAACGTGGTCGCGGGCCTCGAAGTCGAGCCGGCGCAGCTCGCCGTGCCGGCGCACCTCGACGTTGGCGGAAGCGTCCCGGCCCGGTGGTACGCTCTCATGAACGAGATTCGGCAGGTCGAGCAGCAAGCGGTCGAGCTCGGACTGCAACGATGCGAGCCCCTGCTCGCCCTGCTCGAGCCGGCTGCCCAGCGTCTCGACCTTGGCCAGCAGCGGCGCCACGTCCTGCCCCTTGGCCTTGGCCTGGCCAATGGCTTTCGAGCGCGTGTTGCGCTCGTTGCGCAGCGCATCCACCGCTACCTGCGCTTCCTTGCGGCGCGCCTCGAGGGTGGTGAACTGGGCGAGGTCGAGGGTAAACCCGCGCCGCGCGAGATTGGCTGCCACGCCCTGCGGATCGCTGCGCAGCATGCGGATGTCAAGCATGATCGTCGTTCCGTTCCTTCACGCCGGCGCCGCCACGGCGGATGCGGTCGAGGGTTTCCCGCAGCTTCAGTTCCAGGCCGCGCGGCGCGGGCTGGTAATAGCTGCGCGGCGCCATGTTATCCGGGAAATGGGTCTGGCCGGGGGCAAGCGCCTCCGGCTCGTCGTGCGCGTAGCGGTAGCCCTGTCCGTAGCCGAGATCCTGCATGAGGCGAGTCGGCGCGTTGCGCAGGTGCATCGGCACGTCGAGCGTGCCCTGCTCCCTGGCATCGGCCATTGCGGCGCCGTACGCCAGGTACACCGCATTGCTCTTCGGCGCGAGCGCGAGGAACACGCAAGCCTGCGCCAGCGCAAGCTCTCCCTCGGGACTCCCCAGCCGCTCGAAGCTCTCCCACGCTGTAAGGGCGAGTGTCAGTCCGCGCGGGTCCGCATTGCCGATATCCTCGCTCGCCATGCGCACCAGCCGGCGCGCGATGAAGCCCGGATCGCAGCCGCCGTCCAGCATGCGGCACAGCCAGTAGAGCGAGGCATCGGGATCGCTGTCCCGCACCGACTTGTGCAGTGCCGAAATCTGGTCGTAGAAGAGCTCGCCGCGCTTGTCGAATCGCCGGTGTCCGCCCGCGGTCGCAGCGCGGACGATGTCCAGGGTGAGCGGGCTGCCCGCCGCAGTCGCCAGGTCGCCGGCGACCTCGAGCAGGTTGAGCGCGCGTCGCGCGTCGCCGTCGGCCGCCTCCGCGAGCAGCGCGAGCGTGCCGGGGTTGGCACCGGGGCCGCCGGCACCCAGGCCTCGCTCGGGATCCGCGAGCGCGCGCGCGAGCAGGCCTTCGAGCTCGGCCGCCGTCAGCGCCTTCAGCACGTACACCCGCGCGCGCGACAGCAGTGCCGAGTTCAGCTCGAATGACGGATTCTCCGTGGTCGCGCCGATGAACAGCAGGGTGCCGTCCTCGACGAACGGCAGGAAAGTATCCTGCTGCGACTTGTTGAAGCGGTGCACCTCGTCGAGGAACAGCACCGTCGCCGGGCCGCCCGACCGGCGCGCCGCCTGCGCCGCCTCGACCGCCGCGCGGATGTCCTTGACGCCGGCGACCACCGCCGATAGCGCAGTGAAGCGTGCTTTGCTCGTCGCGGCTGCGAGCCGCGCCAGCGTCGTCTTGCCGCTGCCTGGCGGGCCCCAGAGCACCATTGAGTGCGCGATGCCGTCGGTCAGCAGGCGGTGCAATGGCCGCCCCGAGCCCAGCAGGTGGGCCTGGCCCGTGAACTCGGCCAGCGTGCGCGGCCGCATGCGATCCGCCAGCGGGCGGTAGCCGCCCGGCGGCGTGTCGATCTGCGGTGCGGTCTGCTCGCCCACGATCGGACGATTCTAGCTGCTCGCGCGCGCCTTCAGCGCCCGAGGCGCCCGGCGATCCAGGCCCCGGCGCGCAGGCCCCAGCCGGCCCGGCCCCACCCGGCGATCAGCCACGCCACCGCGATGCCCGCGGAGTTCGCGGCGAGATCCGTCCACTCGGGGCTGCGCGTGGCCGTGAGCGTGCCTTGCGCGAGCTCGAGCGCCGCACCGAGCAGAAAGCAGCGCAGCATCGTCCGCCACAGCCGTTGCGGCGCCGCGATCGCGGAACCGGCAAGCGCGAGCAACAGGTAGGCGAGGAAATGCCACGCCTTGTCCGAGTCCGAGAACGTATCGACGGATTCCGGCAGCTGCGGCGCAAGGCTGGCCGCAACGATCGCCCCCGCCAGCACGAGGATCGCCGCAGACCAGGCCCGCCGCACGATCGCAGGGCTCAACCGCCGCCGGGGGGCGCGCGCCCGACGACGTCAACGCCGGGCGGCGGTGTGAAGGTGAATGTCGCAGGGTCGAAGCGCGGGTTGCGCTCGATGCGGGTGAACTCCAGCCGGGTCGTCTGCCCGAGCCGATCCATGAAGGTCATGCGTCTCAGTTCGCCGCCCGCAATGCCAACCGAAAGTTCGCTGAAGTCTCCGTCGCCATCCCGGGGTACCAGCCGGCTCCAGGCGAGGCCATCGGCCTCACCGCCGTCGCTGACTGCGAATACTTCGGCAAGATCGCCCTCGCCCGACAGCAACAGGGCGGGAGTCCCGGCCAGCGTTTCGCTGGCGGCGCGCACGGTGACCTGCGCGAGGTCGACATCGTACAGCCACACCGTTGTGCCGTCCGAAATGATGAGCTGCGGCGGCGTGCGGTAATCCCAGCGAAAGCGCCCGGGCCGCGCCAGCGAGAGGCGGCCTTCCGCCGTCTCGACCCGCTCGCCGTTCGCATCCGTGACGGTCTGCCGGAACTCGGCCCGCAGGCCCTGGAGGCTTGCTAGCGCGGCCGTAAGCCGCGCGGTGGCCCGCGCATCCGCCGCTGTGTCGGCACCGGCGAAGCCCGCCGGCACGGCGGCCGCCACGACAGCCCACAGCAACCGCCGCATCAGGACTCCGGGGGTGGCGGTGCGAGTACCTCGCGGCTGCCGTTCGACTGCAAGGGCCCGACCAGGCCCGCCGCTTCCATGGATTCGACCAGACGAGCAGCCCGGTTGTAGCCGATCTTCAGGCGTCGCTGCACGCCCGAGACGGAGGCGCGACGGGACTCGGTCACGATCCGAACCGCTTCATCGTACAGCGGGTCCTGTTCGCCGTCGGCACCGGCTTCGCCGCCACTCTCGCCCGGCTCATCGGGCAGGCCCGGGACGCCTTCCGGCGGGCCAGTCAGCACCTCCTCGACGTAGACCGGGGCACTGCCGCCCTTCAGCGAGTCGACGACGGCGTGCACTTCGCGGTCCGACACGAATGCGCCGTGCACGCGATCGGGTGTCGAAGTCCCGGGCGGCTGGTAGAGCATGTCGCCGTGGCCGAGCAGCGACTCCGCGCCGTTCTGGTCGAGGATCGTGCGCGAGTCCACTTTCGCCGAGACCTGGAAGGCGATGCGTGCCGGAATGTTCGCCTTGATGAGGCCCGTGATGACGTCCACCGACGGTCGCTGGGTCGCGAGCACGAGGTGGATGCCCGAGGCGCGTGCCTTCTGCGCGAGCCGCGCAATGAGCTCCTCCACCTTCTTGCCGACGATCAGCATCAGGTCCGCGAGCTCGTCGATCACCACCACGATGAACGGCAGCGGCTGCAGCGCCGGCACCTCGCCCTCGAACTTGCCGGCGGCGCGCAGTCTCGCGATCAGCGGGTCCGGAATCGCCTGACCGGCCTCCTGCGCGTCGCGCACCTTGCGGTTGAGACCGGCTAGATTGCGGACGCCGAGCGCCTTCATCAGGTGATAGCGCCGGTCCATCTCCGCGACGCACCAGTGCAGCGCGTTCGCCGCGTGCTTCATGTCGGTGACGACCGGCGCAAGCAGGTGCGGGATGCCTTCGTAGACCGAGAGCTCGAGCATCTTCGGGTCGATCAGGATCAGGCGGACGTGCTCCGCCGAGCTCTTGTAGAGCAGCGACAGCACCATGGCGTTGATCGCGACCGACTTGCCGGAGCCGGTCGTGCCCGCGATCAGGAGGTGCGGCATCTTGCCGAGGTCCGCGACCACGGGATTGCCGCCGATATCCTTGCCGAGCGCGAGCGCGAGCGGCGAGCCGAGCTCGTCATAGGCACGCGAGCGCAGGATCTCGCCGAGCGTCACGAGTTCGCGCGATTCGTTCGGGATCTCGAGGCCGACCACGGCCTTGCCGGGAATCACCTCCACCACGCGCACGCTGATCGCCGACAGCGCGCGGGCCAGGTCCTTGGCGAGCGCGCTGATCTGGCTCACTTTCACGCCCGGCGCCGGTTTCAGTTCGAAGCGCGTGACGACCGGCCCGGGCTGTACCGCGACGACCTCGACTTCGATGCCGAAGTCCTTGAGTTTGATCTCGACCAGGCGCGAGATCGCGTCCAGCGCCTCAGGCGAATAGCTGCCCGCACGGGCCGGCGGCTCGTCGAGGAGCTTGAGTTCCGGCAGGTCGCGCGGCGGCGGCTTTGCGAACAGCGGCACCTGCCGCTCCTTCTCGACGCGCTTGCTGACCGCGGGCTCCGGCGGTGCCGGCATTTCAATGCGCGGCGGCGTGCGCTTCTCGGTCCGCTTCTGCACCTCGCGCACCAGCGTCTCGCGCGCCTCGCGCGACTCGCGTCCGACGGCCTGATCGCGCGAGGTCGCGAGCCGGGAGCGCAGGCGCGCCGCGCCTTCGAGCACGCCGTGGCCGAGCCAGTCCATGACACGCAGCCAGGAGACGCCGGTGTAAAGCTGGACGCTCGCGAACCAGAGCGCGAGCAGTACGAGCGTCGCGCCGAGCGGTGACGCGGCCCTGGCGAATCCGGACCCGACTAGGTCGCCGAGCACCCCGCCCGCGCCGGCCGGAAGCGAACCGGCTGTGAAGTGCAGAATCGCAAGGCCGCAGCTGGTCGCGAGCGCGGCGACGAGCCCCGTCACGCGCAACGCGATCGTCGAGCGGCCCTGGCCCGATTCGCCGGGCGAGCGCTTGAGCCCGGTCCAGGCGCTGAATGCGATCGCGACCGGAAACAGGAACGCGGGCCAGCCGAACAGCATGAACAGCGCACTCGACAGCCACGCACCGAGCGGACCGATCAGGTTGCCCACCTGGCCCGGCTCACCCGTGTAGCTGAAGCTGCGGTCGGCGGGATCGAAGCTCGCGAGCGCGATCAGCAGCACGAGCGCGAGCGCCGCAAGCAGCCAGAAGAGCGCCTCGCGCAGTGCGCGCGCGAACACCGGATCGAGCTTTGCGGCCGGCCCGATGGCCTCGGCGGCGGTCTTGGTCACGGATCAGAATCCCGTTAAGGAAAACGTCATAAGCGTCTGATTATAAGAGCGTTGCAAATCAAGCGGCAAGCACCCATGCTCGGCGTGCCGGCGAGCGCGTGGTGCGCTCTGGAAGCAAAGGCCACTATACATGACGACTCCTCGGCACTCGCGGCTGATCATCCTCGGCTCCGGACCCGCCGGTTATGCCGCGGCGGTGTACGCCGCGCGCGCGAACCGCAAGCCCCTCTTGATCGCCGGACTGCAGCCGGGCGGCCAGCTCATGACGACGACCGAAGTCGACAACTGGCCGGGCGACGTCGAGGGCCTGCTCGGTCCGGACCTCATGGACCGCATGCGCCGCCACGCCGAGCGGTTCGGCGTCGAGATCGTCGCCGACCACGTGACGCGCGTCGAGCTTGGCGAGCGGCCATTCCGCCTGATCGCCGAGAGCGGCGCGTACAGCTGTGACGCGCTCATCGTCGCGACCGGCGCATCGGCGCGCTACCTCGGGCTCGATTCGGAAACCGCGTTCCGCGGCCGCGGCGTCTCGGCCTGCGCGACCTGCGACGGTTTCTTCTATCGCGACCAGCGGGTCGCGGTCGTCGGCGGCGGCAACACTGCGGTCGAGGAAGCCATCTACCTGACCAACATCGCCGCGCATGTCTCGCTGATTCACCGGCGGGACCGCCTGCGCGCCGAGGCGATCCTGCAGGACCGCATCCGTGCGCTCGCGGAGCAGGGCAAGGTTTCCTTCCTGTGGGACCACGAGATCACGGAGGTGCTGGGCGACAACTCGGGCGTGACCGGCGTGCGCGTCCGCTCCGTGAAGGACGGCGCCCTGCGCGATCTCGAGGCGACCGGGCTGTTCGTCGCCATCGGTCATACGCCGAACACCGAGCTGTTCCAGGGCCAGCTCGACATGAAGGACGGCTACATCGTCGTCATGTCGGGTCTTGCCGGCGATGCGACCGCGACCAGTGTGCCAGGCGTATTTGCGGCCGGCGACGTCGCAGACCATATCTACCGCCAGGCGGTGACCTCCGCGGGCACCGGATGCATGGCCGCACTCGATGCTGACCGCTACCTCGAACGGTCAGCCGCGGGCTGAGCGCCGGTGCAGGCCCGCGTCGCCCGCTCGCTCGCCGAAGTCGAGGCCACCGAGTGGAATGCGCTGCCCGGGGCCGCGACGCCGTTCCTGCGGCACGAGTTCCTGCATGCGCTCGAGTCGAGCGGCTGCGCGACGGCCGGCACGGGCTGGGACGCGCGTCACCTGCTGTTGCGCACGGACGGCGGTCGGCTGGTCGGCGCGATGCCGCTCTATCTGAAGTCGCACTCCTGGGGCGAGTTCGTGTTCGATTTCGCCTGGGCCGAGGCCTATCACCGCGCCGGACTGCGTTACTACCCGCGCCTGGTCTCGGCGGTGCCGTTCACGCCGGCGACCGGCCCGCGCCTGCTCGCGGACGGCGGCACGGCTCGCTCCGCGCTGCTCGAGGCGGCGCGTGCACTTGGTCGCGCAGCGGGCGCTTCCTCCCTGCATGTCCTGTTCCCGGCGGCACCGGAACGCGAGTTCCTCGAGTCCGGACGACTGATGCCGCGACTCGACTGCCAGTTCCACTGGCGCAACGAAGGCTATGGCTCTTTCGAGGAGTTCCTGTCCGGATTCACCGCCGAGAAGCGCAAGAAGCTGCGCCGCGAGCGGCGCCGCGTCGCGGAGGCGGGCATCGACTGCCGGACCGTCACCGGGGCCGAACTCGACGAGGCCACGGTCGACGTGGTCTATCGACTGCATGCAGCGACATTTGCGCGCCACGGCCACGCGCCCTACCTCAATCGCGAGTTCTTCGCGCAGCTCGCAAGGCGGATGCCGTCGAATCTCGTGGTCGAGCTCGCGACGCTCGGCGGCAAGCCCGTCGCCTGCGCGATCTTCCTGCGCGGCGCCGATACGCTGTACGGTCGCTACTGGGGTGCCAGCGAGCAGTTCCACAGCCTGCATTTCGAGCTGTGCTATTACCGCGGCATCGAATACTGCATCCGCGAGCGCCTGGCCCGCTTCGAACCGGGCACGCAGGGCGAGCACAAGCTCCTGCGCGGCTTCCTGCCGACGCCCGTATGGTCGCTGCACGAGGTGGCGGACCCGCGTTTCGCGGCGGCGATCGGCGACTGGCTCGCGCGGGAGCGCAGGTTGCGCTCCGCGTGGCTCGCCGACGCGGCGCGGCACCTGCCCTTCCGGCGTGCGGACATCCCCGCTAGGCTGGATCCCGATGTCCGGCATCGCCTGGCTGCAGAGAACTGATCCCCCGGCGGCATTGCCGCCGACCTCGCGCGCGCTCACCGAAGCGAACGGACTCCTGGCGGTCGGCGGGGCCCTGACACCCGAGTGGCTCATCCACGCCTACCGGCGCGGCGTATTTCCATGGTACTCCGCCGAGCAGCCGATCCTCTGGTGGGCGCCCGACCCGCGCGCCGTGTTGCTGCCGGCGGAGTTTCACGTTTCACGCAGCCTCGCACGGTCGATCCGCAGGCGCGGCTACGAGACCCGCATCAACACCGCCTTCGGCGAGGTGATCGCGGCCTGCGCCGGACCGCGGCGCGGCACGCCGGGCACCTGGATCACGCGCGACATGCACGAGGCGTACGTGCTGCTGCACCGGCGCGGACTTGCGCATTCGTTCGAGACCTGGCGCGACGGCCGTCTGGTTGGCGGCATGTACGGCGTGGGGCTCGGCCGCGTGTTCTTCGGCGAATCCATGTTCAGCCGCGAGACCGACGCGTCCAAGGTCGCGCTCGCCCGGCTGGTCGGCGAATGCGTCACCCGCAATGTGCCGCTGATCGACTGCCAGATGCCGAGTCCGCACCTTGCGAGGCTCGGCAGCCGCAATATCCCGCGCTGGGACTTCGAGGCGCGTCTGGCCGAGCTGGTCGATTCCCGCGTGCCCGTGTGGCAGGAAAGACACGCGTAATTGCGCCCGCATCGGCCGTGCGTCACAATCCGCGCGGCTTCCGCTACATTCCTGGGGCGCGATGGCGAAGGAAGAGGCAGTCCAGATGGAAGGCGAGGTCATCGAGACCCTGCCCAACACGATGTTTCGCGTCCGCCTGCAAAACGACCACGTGGTGACCGCCCACATTTCCGGCAAGATGCGCAAGCACTACATCCGCATCCTGACCGGCGACACCGTGACCGTGGAACTGACGCCCTACGACCTGTCGAAGGGCCGCATCATCTACCGCGCGCGCTAGTCCTGCCCGAGGAGCTCCGGCGACTTCGCGGGCCGGATGTCGAGCGCCAGGCCGTCGCCCCCGGTCCCCAGAGTGACGCGCACGCTGCCGCCGTTCGCCAGCCTGCCAAACAGCAGTTCTTCGGCGAGCGGCCGCTTGACGTGCTCCTGGAGCACCCGCGCCATCGGGCGCGCACCCATCTTCGGGTCGTAGCCGCGTTCGGCGATCCAGCGACGGGCTCCGTCGTCGACGGAAATCGTGACGCCCTTCTGCTCGAGCTGCGCTTCGATCTCAATTACCAGCTTGTCCACCACGCGTTCGATCGTGGAAGCGTCGAGCGACGCGAACTGGATGATGGCGTCTAGCCGGTTCCTGAATTCCGGCGAGAATATTCGCCGCACCGCGTCCATGCCGTCGGTCGCGTGGTCCTGGTGCGTAAAGCCGATGCTGGCCCGACTCATCTCGGCGGCGCCTGCGTTGGTCGTCATCACGATGATGACGTAGCGGAAATCCGCCTTGCGGCCGTTATTGTCCGTCAGCGTGCCGTGGTCCATGACCTGCAGCAGCAGGTTGAAAACTTCGGGGTCCGCTTTCTCGATCTCGTCCAGCAGCAGCACGCAGTGTGGGTGCTTCGTGATCGCTTCGGTCAGCAGCCCACCCTGGTCGAACCCGACATAGCCGGGCGGCGCGCCGATCAGGCGCGAGACGGTGTGCCGCTCCATGTACTCGGACATGTCGAAGCGGATGAGCTCGACGCCGAGCGCGATCGCCAGCTGGCGCGTCACCTCGGTCTTGCCGACACCGGTCGGGCCGGCGAACAGGAAGCTGCCCACCGGGTGGCGCTCGTCGCCGAGACCGGCACGCGACATCTTGATCGCCGCTGCAAGCGCGTCGATCGCGGCGTCCTGGCCGAATATGACCAGCTTGAGGTTGCGCTGCAGGTTCGCGAGCACCTCGCGATCCGAGGTGGAGACACTCTTGGCGGGAATGCGCGCGATGCGTGCCACCACGGCCTCGATGTGAGCGACCGTCACGGTCCTTTCGCGCTCCGCCTCCGGCTTCAGGCGCAACGAGGCCCCCGCTTCATCCACGACGTCGATGGCCTTGTCGGGCAGGTGGCGGTCGTTGATGTGCCGTTCGGCGAGCTCCGCGGCCGCCACCAGGGCCTCATCGGCATAGGCGATGCCGTGGTGCTCCTCGAAGCGCCCCTTCAGCCCGCGCAGGATTTCGATCGTCTCCGCGACCGACGGTTCGACCACGTCTATTTTCTGGAAACGCCGGGCGAGCGCGTGGTCCTTCTCGAAGATGCCGCGGTATTCCTGGTAGGTGGTCGAGCCGATACAGCGCAGCTCGCCATTCGCCAGCACCGGCTTGATCAGGTTCGAGGCGTCCATCACGCCGCCGGAGGCGGCGCCCGCGCCGATGACCGTGTGGATCTCGTCGATGAACAGGATCGAGCCCGGCTTCCTCTTGAGCTCCGCAACCACCCCCTTGAGCCGCTTCTCGAAGTCGCCCCGGTACTTGGTGCCGGCGATCAGGGCGCCCATGTCGAGCGCGTAGATCGTGCAGTCCGCCAGCACCTCCGGCACTTTCTTCTCGACCACGAGGCGTGCCAGACCCTCCGCGATCGCGGTCTTGCCGACCCCGGCCTCGCCCACGTACAGCGGATTGTTCTTGCGGCGGCGGCACAGGATCTCGATGGTTCGCTGCACCTCGAGTTGACGGCCGATCAGCGGGTCCACGCGGCCGGCCGCGGCCAGCATGTTGAGATTCACGGTGTACTTCTCGAGCGCGCCGGCGGCGCCCTCCTCCGCCGCCTCGCGCTCGCCCGCCGCGCCTTCCTCGCGCGCCGCCTCGCGGCCCTCGCCCGAGGACGGCAGGCCGTGGGAGATGTAGTTGACGATGTCGAGCCGCGTGACGTCCTGCAGCGAGAGCAGATACGCGGCGTGCGACTGCTTCTCGCTGAAGATCGCGACCAGGACATTTGCGACCGTGACTTCCTTCTTGCCGCTCGACTGCACGTTGAACACGGCGCGCTGCAGTACGCGCTGGAAGCCGAGCGTCGGCTGCACCTCGCGGTCGTCGTCGGCCGCGAGCGCGGGCGTCGTCTCGTCGATGAACTTCTGGAGCTCGCCCGACAGGCGAGCGAGGTCGGCGCCGCAGGCCTTGAGGATCTCGCGCACGCGCGGCGCGTCGAGGATCGAGAGCAGCAGGTGCTCCACGGTCATGTATTCGTGGCGCGCGTCGCGGGCCCGCTGGTAGGCCTCGTTCAGGCAGTACTCGAGTTCACTCGAGAGCACTCAGGTCTCCTCCATCGTGCACAGCAGCGGGTGCTGGTGCTGCCGCGCGTAGGTCATCACCTGGGCCACCTTGGTCTCCGCGATTTCGAACGTGTACACCCCGCAGACACCCTTGCCCTTCGTGTGGACCTCGAGCATCACGCGCGTCGCCCGCGTCCGGTCCAGGCTGAAGATCCGCTCGAGCACGTCGACCACGAATTCCATCGGCGTGTAGTCATCATTCAGCAGTACCACCTGGTACAGCGGCGGCTTGCGCAGCTTCGGCTGGGCCTCCTCGACCACCAGGTCGAGCCCGCCCTGCCCGATCTCCCGTTCCTTGCCTTGCGCCACCGGTTTCCTGCGTCCTTCGCCTTCGGCTCATTTATAGGGGTCGATCATCCGGCGCACAAGTGACGGGTCCGGCATTCGCCAAATAGCGACATCGGGCCTCGCTCGGATCGAGAAGTGTCGCACAAGTGCCTGCCATTCCTTTGGTTTCCGCCCTTCTTTCGCCTTGTGGCCTCGCGCCGGGTGCCCGTATCATGACGCGGTTTCCCGGGCTGGCGGGCAAGACACAAGATGCAGCTGGTCGATCGTATCGTCGCGCCCCTGCGCCGCCCGACCGGCGGTGCGACCTACGGGCTCGCCGGCGCCGCCCCGGCGCTCGTCAGCTTTGCGCTCGTCCTGGTCATAGCCGCGCAGCTCGCCTCGCTCCTGTGGCGGGTACTCGGTGCCGCCGAGGACGGCGCCGGAATCGCCGAGCCGGCGGTCGAGGTCCCGTCGCCTGGCGTCGACGTCGCCGCCATCGTGAACGCACACCTGTTCGGCGTGGCGCCCCAATCCGGCGATCCTTCCGACGCGCCGGCAACGACTGCCAATCTCATGCTCGCCGGCACGCTCGCCGGCCGCGAGCCGGAACGCGGCTGGGCCATCATCGGTGCCAGCGGACAGTCGGCGCGGGTCTACGCGACCGGCGCGTCCCTGCCGGGAGGCGCCAGGCTCCACGCCGTGTACCCCGACCGCGTGATCCTCGATCGCAGCGGTGCGCGCGAGTCGCTGCTCCTGCCGCGGCTCTCGAGCGGCGCGGGCGCCGGCCGTGCCCTGCCGCGCAGCGCCGGGATGCCGCCCGGCGCGGCGCCGAATGCGTCCATCGCCGACAGCGTGCGTCAGCTTCTGGTGCAGAATCCTTCCGCGGGCTCCGAACTCCTGCGCCCGCAGCCGGTCTTCGCCGGCGGTTCGCTGCGCGGCTACCGGGTCTATCCGGGCCGGAACCGCGCCCAGTTCGCCGGCCTCGGCCTGCAGCCCGGGGATCTCGTGCTGGCCGTGAACGGCGCGGCGCTCGACGATCCGAATCGCGGGCTCGAGATCCTGCGCGGCGTCGGCCAGGGTTCCGCCGTCACGCTGACCATCGAGCGCGGCGGGCAGCAGCAGCAGATCACGGTCGACCCGGTGGCCGTGGTCCAGGAGCTGCAGGCTCCCGTGGAGCCAGCGCAGGACGAGGAGCCGGAGGTGGACGACATGAGCGTCGTGGAGGACGAGGAAGCCGCCGAATGACGAGCCCGACCGGAAAATTCGGCGGCCATTCTCTCGCGCTCTGCCGCGCGATCATCGTCGCGTGCCTGCTGCCGTTCGCGGCTGCCGCCCAGCAGGGCGCGCAGATCACGCCTAACTACAAGGATGCCGACCTCACCCAGGTCATCGACGCCGTCGCCCAGGTCACGGGCAAGAGCTTCATCGTGGACCCGCGCGTGCGCGCCCAGGTGACGATGCTTTCTACCGCGCCGATGAGCCCGGAAGCGTTCTACGAGGCCTTCCTCGCGATCCTGCAGGTGCACGGCTACATCGCCGTGCCGTCAGGCAAGGTCATCAAGATCATGCCCGACGCCACGGCGCGCCAGGTGCCCTCGAATGATCTGCCGGACCGCGTCAGCCCGATCTCAGACGAGATCGTCACCCAGGTCATCCAGATACGAAACGTGTCCGCGGGGCAGCTCGTGCCGATCCTCCGGCCGATGATGCCGCAGGCGGCGCATCTTGCGGCCTATCCCAGCGCCAACATGCTGATCATCTCGGACCGCGCCGCGAACGTGAACCGGATCGTGCGCATCGTGCAGCGCATCGACCGCAGCGGCGACGGGGATTTCGACTTCATCAAGCTCGAGCACGCCTCCTCGACCGAGATCGTGCGGGTCATCAATTCCCTGTCGTCGGCCCAGGGCGCGGAGGCCGCGGGTGCAGCACGCGTCGTTGCTGACGAACGCACCAACAGCCTGATCGTGAGCGGCGAGCAGTCGCAGCGCCTGCGGCTGCGCACGCTGATCGCCTACCTGGACACGCCGCTCGAGGCCGGCGGCGACACGCAGGTGCGCTACCTGCGTTATGCGGACGCGGAAAAGCTCGCGGCCAAGCTCAAGGAGCAGTCCGGCGCCGCCGTGGCCGCCACCGGTGGCGCGGCTGCCGCACAGGCCGCGGCCTCGCCCGGCGGGGTGGACAAGTCGGTGACCATCTGGGCAGAGCCCGAGACCAACGCGCTGGTGATCACGGCGCCGCCCAAGACCATGCGCTCGCTGATGTCCGTGGTGGACCGCCTGGACGTGCGGCGCGCCCAGGTGGTCATCGAGGCGATGCTGGTCGAGGTCTCGAACGATGCCTCGCGTGACTTCGGCGTCAACTGGATCGTGGACGGCTCCGGCGACAACTTCCTGGTCGGCCTCTTCAACCAGCCGATCGCGGGTGTGAGCCTCGGCGACATCGCGAGGGGCATCCAGGATCCTTCGTCCATCCAGCAGGCCCCGGGCGGGTTCACCGTCGGCGGCGGCCGGGTCCAGGACAGCGGCACGAACTTCGCCGCGATCCTGCGTGCGCTCGCCAGCAACGGCGACACCAACGTGGTCTCGATGCCCTCGGTCATCACGCTCGACAACGAGGAGGCCCAGATCAAGGTCGCGCAGGAAGTCCCGTTCCTGACCGGCCAGTACACGAACACGGGCGGCCAGGGCGGCGCGGTCAACCCGTTCCAGACCATCGAGCGCAAGGAAGTCGGCAATATCCTGAAGATCACGCCGCAGATCACCGATGAGGACACGATCCTGCTCAAGATCGAGCAGGAGGCCTCCGGCATCGCCGCGGCCGCCTCGCAGGTGTCCGCGACCGATCTCGTGACCAACAAGCGCACGATCTCGACCCGGGTCCTGGTCGACGACGGCGGCATGATCGTGCTCGGCGGCCTGATCGAGGACCGGCTCACCGAGAATGAGAGCCGCGTGCCGGTGCTCGGCAAGATCCCGGTGATCGGCGCGCTGTTCCGCGTGCGTAACACGCAGAAGACCAAGACCAACCTCATGGTGTTCATCCGGCCGCGCGTGCTGCGCACCGCAGAGCAGGCGGCGATCGAAACGAATGCGAAGTACAACTACCTGCGCGACCTGCAGCTCGGGCGAAACGATGGCAAGGTGAAGATGATCCCGGGCGCGCAGCAGCCGACGCTGCCGCCGCTGGTGGGGCCGACGCAGCCGACGCAGCTCCCGCCCCCGCCTGCTTCACTGGAGTCCTTCTCGCCGGTCGACCCGACGCCTTCCGGCTCGGCGACCCCGGCGCAGGAATCGTTGCCGCAGTGACGGACTCCGGCCGATGATCGCAAGCCTGCCCAAACCCATCGCGCCGGTCGGGCGCCTGCCGTTCGCCTTTGCCAAGCGGCATGGGGTCCTAGTACGCGGCGTCGCCGATGGCAAGGCCCAGGTGGTCTACCGCGAGGGCGCGGCACCCTCCGCGGTCGCGGAGCTGCGACGCTTTCTCGGGATCCCGCTCGTCATCGAGCGCGTTGCGCAGCCGGCGTTCGACGAGTTGCTGCGCAAGGCCTATGAGGGCGGCAGCGGCGAGGCCGGGCAGATCGTCGAGGGCATCGAGGGCGAGACCGACCTCGCAGGCCTCGCCGAGGGCCTTCCGGAACCCTCAGACCTCATGGAGAGCGAGGACGACGCGCCGGTCATCCGCCTGATCAATGCCGTGCTGACGCAGGCGATCAAGGAGAACGCGTCCGACATCCACATCGAGCCCTACGAAAACCGGCTCGTGATCCGTTTCCGCGTCGACGGCGTGCTGCGCGAGGTGCTGCAGACGAAGCGCGCCGTCGCCCCGCTGCTCATCTCACGCGTCAAGGTGATGTCGCGCCTGGACATCGCCGAGAAGCGCCTGCCGCAGGACGGGCGCATCAGCCTGCGCATCGCCGGCCGCGCCGTGGACGTGCGCGTATCGACCCTGCCTTCCGGTCACGGCGAGCGCGTGGTGCTGCGCCTGCTCGACAAGCAGGCGGGCCGGCTCGATCTCTCTTCGCTCGGCATGGAGCCGCGCGTGCAGGGCATGATCGACGACCTGATCCACAAGCCGCACGGCATCATCTTGGTGACGGGCCCGACAGGTTCCGGCAAGACCACGACCCTGTACGCCGCGCTCGAGCGGATCAACGATCACACGCGCAACATCATGACGGTCGAGGACCCGATCGAGTACTACATCGACGGCATCGGCCAGACCCAGGTCAATACCAAGGTCGAGATGACCTTTGCCCGGGGACTGCGTGCGATCCTGCGCCAGGACCCGGACGTGGTCATGGTCGGCGAGATCCGCGACACGGAAACCGCGCAGATCGCCGTGCAAGCCTCGCTCACCGGCCATCTCGTGCTGTCGACACTGCACACCAACACCGCGGTCGGCGCAGTGACCCGACTGCGCGACATGGGCGTCGAGCCATTCCTGCTGGCCTCGACGCTGATGGGCGTCTTGGCGCAGCGGCTGGTGCGCGTGCTGAATCCCGAGACCCGGATCGGATACCCTGCCGGCGACTACGAGGCGAAGCTGCTCGGCGTGCCGCCCGGCACTACGCTGTACCGGCCGGGCGCGGACGCCGGCAGCGGCTATCGCGGCCGCACCGGGATCTACGAGCTCATGATCGTGAATGAACGCATGCGGGTCATGATCCACGACGGAGCCGGCGAGCACGAGCTCGAGCGGGTCGCGCGCGAGCTCACGCCCGGCATCCGCGACGACGGCCGCGCCAAGGTGCTCGCCGGTGCGACGTCGCTCGAGGAGTTGTTCCGCGTCGCCCGCGAGGAGTGATGGCTGCCTACGAGTACACCGCCCTCGACGCGGGTGGCCGCGAACTCAAGGGGGTGCTGGAAGGCGACAGCGCGCGGCAGGTGCGCCAGCTGCTGCGCGATCAGTCCCTGTTGCCGTTCCAGGTCACGGAAGTCAGCGACAAGGAGGCGCCGCGCTCGCTGTCCTTTTCCGTCGGCAACCGTATCGGCACCGCCGATCTCGCACTCCTGACCCGGCAGCTCGCGACCCTGGTGCGCTCCGGCATCCCGCTCGAGGAGGCGCTGCTCGCGGTCTCCCAGCAGAGTGAAAAAGCCCGCGTGCGCAGCGTCGTCGCCGGAGTTCGCGCGCGGGTCATGGAGGGCCGAACGCTGGCCGAGGGCCTGGCGGCCTTCCCGACGGTTTTCCCGGAAATCTACCGTGCGACGGTTTCGGCCGGCGAGCAGTCCGGCCATCTCGACGCCGTGCTCGAACGCATGGCGGACTACACCGAGAACCGCCAGGTCCTGCAGCAGAAGATCAGGAACGCGATGATCTATCCCGTGCTGTTGACGATCGTCTGCCTCGGCATCGTGGGTCTCCTGCTCGGCTACGTCGTGCCCGAGGTGGTGCGCGTGTTCGAGGCGGGCGAGCGGCAGTTGCCGATCCTGACACGCATGCTGATCGCGGCCTCGGATTTCCTGCGCGCCTGGTGGTGGGTGCTGCTGCTCGTCGCCATTGCGGCGGCCTGGGGTTTCCGCCGCTGGGTCAGCGACCCGGCTGCGCGGCTGAGCTACGACTCGTTCAAGCTCCGCCTGCCGCTCGTCGGCCGCATCACGCGCGGCAACAATGCGGCTCGCTTCGCCCGGACCTTCTCGATCCTTTCCGCGAGCGCGGTTCCGGTCCTGGAGGCGCTCAGGATCGCGGCCGAGGTGGTCACCAACACGACCATGCGCCGCGCGGTCCAGGATGCCGCCGTCCGGGTGCGCGAGGGTGCTCCGATCGCCCGCTCGCTCGGCGCCAGCAAGCTGTTCCCGCCGATGCTCGTCCACCTCATCGCGAGCGGCGAGACGAGCGGCGAACTGGAGGCGATGCTGGAACGGGCGGCCGACAACCAGGAACGCGAACTCGACGGCGTGGTCAATACCGCGGTCGGGATCCTGGGACCGGTGATGATCCTGCTGATGGGCGGCTTCGTTTTCGTGATCGTCATCGCGCTTCTGCTGCCGATTTTCCAGCTCAACCAGTTGGTGGGCTGAGACCCCTTGCAGCGGAAGCCTGCGCGCCTTATAAGTCGGCCCGCAGTGACCCCGGACTGGTCGCATGAGCGAAAAGCCGAAGGACGAGTTCGAAGACGAGGAAGCTGACGAACTCGAGGAGGCCGAAGAGGACCTCAACGTCGATCAGCTGATGCGGGATTTCGATACCCGCAAGCGCCGCGGTGCCCGGAGCCAGGCGGCGGAACCCGCCTGGCGCAAGCTCGAGCGGATGCGCGAAGAGAAACGCACGGCCGGCCTGCTGTCCGATTTCGAGGACTACGAAGTCGACGAAGGAGCGGACGGGGGCTCGGCCTGCAAGGCGTGGCGTGCGCCGGCTTCGCGTCGCCGTCAGTAGATACCGCGAAGGACCTGATTGGTGCCGGGTCGTACTTATCGCACTTATTGCGGAGCAATAAGTGCGATAAGTACGACCCGGCACCGTTTACCCGTTTACCGAAAACTCCTCGCCTTTGTCGTGAGACTCCCCAGCAGCGCCGAGCGGTCTTCGAGGGCGTCGACCACGACGTGCCGCACCTCTCCCTCGCGCTGCAGCCGCCCGCGGACGCCGAGTAGCCGCGCGCCCAGCATCGCCCTGCGGTGCGCGTCCGCGATCCGGCTCCACACCACCAGGTTCACGTAGCCCGTCTCGTCCTCCAGCGTCACGAAGATCACCCCGCCGGCACTGCCCGGGCGCTGGCGCGTGACGACGATGCCGCCGGTACGCACCGGGGCACCGTCCGGAAGCTGCGCTACCTCCGCGGCCGTGACCCAGCCATCCCGCTCGAGCACGGGCCGCACGAGCGCGAGCGGATGCCGCCCCAGTGTGAACCCGAGCGTGCGGTAGTCCGCGACGATGTCCTCGCCCTCACCCGGCACCGGCAGGAGCGGCACGCCCTCCTCGCGCTCCTCGCCCGGCAGGAGCGGCAACGCCGATTCGACGCCCAGCACCGCCCAGCCGGCGCGGTGGCGGTTCCCGGCAAGACCTGCCAGCGCCCCCGCGGCGGCGAGCGCGGCGAGGTCGCGCCGGCCGAGGCCAGCCCGCCGCGCGAGCTCGGCCACCCGCCGGAAAACCTCCCCCGTGCGGGCGGTGACGATGCGCTCCGCGGCCTCGCGCGCGAGCCCTCTCACGCGGTCGAGGCCGAGCCGCAGCGCGACGCCGTCGTCCGCGGGCAGCAGCGTCGATTCGGCCGCGCTCAGGTTGACGTCCACCGGCAGCACGGCGACGCCGTGCTCGCGCGCGTCGCGCAGGAGCTGCGCCGGCGCGTAGAAGCCCATGGGCTGGCTGTTGAGCAGCGCGCAGCAGAAAGCGGCCGGCTCGTGGTGCTTGAGCCAGGCGGAGACGTAGACGAGCAGCGCGAAGCTCGCGGCGTGAGCCTCGGGGAAGCCATAGTCGCCGAACCCGAGGATCTGCCGGAAGATCCGGTCCGCGAACTCCTCGCCGTAGCCGTTCGCGCACAGGCCGTTCTTCAGCTTGGCCTCAAACGGCTCGAGCCCGCCGCGGCGCTTCCAGGCCGCCATCGCGCGCCGGAGCGCGTCGGCCTCGCCCGGCGTGAAGCCCGCCGCGGCGATCGCGAGCTGCATCACCTGCTCCTGGAAGATCGGCACGCCGAGCGTGCGCGCGAGCACCTGCTCGACCTCCGGGCCCGGGTAGTCAACCGCCTCCTCCCCGTTCCGCCGCCGCAGGTACGGGTGCACCATCTGGCCCTGGATCGGGCCGGGCCGCACGATCGCGACTTCGATGACGAGGTCGTAATAGCACTTCGGGCGGAGCCTCGGCAGCATCGCCATCTGCGCGCGCGACTCGATCTGGAACACGCCGATCGTGTCGGCGCGGCAGATCATCTCGTAAACCGCCGGATCCTCGGCCGGGACGTCCGGCAGGCGGAACTCGCGCCCGCGCCGCGCCGAGACGAGCGCGAGCGCGCGGCGGATCGCCGTCAGCATGCCGAGGCCGAGGACGTCCACCTTGAGGAGCCCGAGCTCGTCGAGGTCGTCCTTGTCCCACTGGATGACCGTGCGCTCCGGCATCGCCGCATTCTCGACCGGCACGAGTTCCTCGAGCGGCCCGCGCGAGATCACGAAGCCGCCGGTGTGCTGCGACAGGTGACGCGGGAAACCGACCAACTCGCGCGTGAGCGCGAGCACCCGCGTGATCAGCGGACTTCGCGTGTCGAAGCCCGCCTCCTCGATCCGCGAGTCCTCGGATTCGTGCCCGTCCCACCACTGCATCGCCTGCGCGAGGCGCTCCACCTGGGCCGTATCCAGGCCGAGCGCCTTGCCGACGTCGCGCACCGCGCTCTTCGGCCGGTAGCAGATCACCGTGGCCGTGAGCGCGGCGCGCCCGCGGCCGTACTTCGCGTAGAGGTACTGGATGACCTCCTCGCGCCGCTCGTGCTCGAAGTCCACATCGATGTCGGGCGGTTCGTTGCGGTCGCGCGAGATGAAACGCTCGAACAGCATGGACATGCGCGCCGGGTCCACCTCGGTGATGCCGAGTGCGTAGCAGGCCGCGGAATTCGCGGCCGAGCCGCGTCCCTGGCACAGGATGCCGCGGCCGCGCGCGAACTCGACCAGGTCGTGCACGGTCAGGAAGTAGCGCTCGTAGCCAAGCTCCGCCACCAGCGCGAGCTCGCGCTCGATGAGGGCCTGCACCCCAGCGGGAACGCCGCCCGGCCAGCGCCGCACGGCGCCCGCCGCCACCAGCCGGCGCAGCTGCGCCTCCGGTGTCGTACCGACGGGCACGATTTCCTCCGGGTACTCGTAGCGGAGCTCGTCGAGCGAGAAGCGGCAGCGCTCCGCGACCTCCCGCGTCGCATCGAGGAGCGCACGCGGGTACAGCGCCTCGAGCCGCGTGACCGGCCGCAGGCATCGCTCGCCGTTCGGGAACAGCGCCGCGCCCGCGCGCGCGACCGGGATCCCGAGGCGCACGGCGGTCACGAGGTCCTGCAGGGCGCGGCGCCGGCGCTGGTGCATGTGCACGTCGCCGGCCGCGACTGCGGGCAGCCCGAGTTCGCGCGCGAGGACCGTGAGGCGCTCGAGCCGCTCGCGGTCGGCGCCCGAAGCGGTGAGCTCGACCGCGACCCAGAGGCGGCCCGCGAAGCGCTCACGCAGCCACTCGCCCTCACCGGTCGCAGGCTCGGCAGCAGGCAGCCACAGGGCGAGGCAATCGGGTAGGCCCGCGTCGAGGTCGGCGCGCGTGAGCCGGTACTGCCCCTTCGGCGCAGCACGCCGCCCCTGCGTGATGAGCCGAGCGAGCGCGCCGTAACCTGCCCGGTTCTCGGCGAGTACAACGAGCGCCGGACCGTCCGCAAGCCAGAGCTCGCTGCCGACCACGAGGGGCAGGCCCGCCTCGCGCGCGGCGACGTGGGCACGCACCACGCCCGCGAGCGAGCACTCGTCGGTCAGCGCGAGGGCGCTATAGCCGAGTTCCCTCGCACGTTTGACGAGTTCCCCGGGATGCGAGGCGCCGCGCAGGAACGTGAAATTGCTGACGCAATGCAGTTCCGCATACGACATCGCGGCCGAGTCGCGTCAGCCGCGCTCGCGTTGCGCGGCCGGGACTCCGCCCGCTCGCTCCGCCGGAACTTCAGTCGCTCGCTCGCGGGTCCCGGCCGCACGCGAGCGCGCTGGCGCCGCTCCGGCGCGCGCCTGAAGCGACACAGCACCGATACGAGCGCCGCTCATCCGAAAACGCCGTGGAGAAACCAACGTTGGCCCGGCGGGCGCTCGCGGAAAATCCAGAGGCGCACGCCCGCGCGGGAAAGCGCGACGTAATAGTCGCGGCGGACGTCGTGCCCGTCCCACCAGCCGGTCTCGATCCGCTCGGGACCGGTGACGAGCGTGCCGTCCCAGCCGTCGAGCGGCTGGGGCTCCGCGAGCATCCACAACGGGCGTGCCGTGCGCGCGGTGGGCCGGGGCACTGGCAGCCCATCTGCGAGCCCCGGCTCCGCGATCCGGAAGGCGCGCTCGGGGCGGTGCTCCGCGACCGGCTGCACGCTGAACACCGCGTCGTGCCCGAACCGGGCGCGCAGAAGATCGAGCAGGCGCGCCGTCGCTTCCGGGTCCGCGCCGCGGCCGCGCTCGAAGAGCTCCGGGTCGCGGATGCGAAGCGGCAGCAGTACGCCGGAACGCAGCCGGAGCGCGTCCACCGGTGACTCCAGCCGGCAGCGTCCGAGCCGCTCGCGCAGCAGCAGGCGCAATCCGGCCGCGTCCCCCGCCATGCGTGCGAGCGCGAGCGAAAGCCGCGTCGGCGCACGCGCGCGATGCAGGAGATCCACGCGCAGCAGACGGATGCCGGAGGCGCGGGCGTTCAGGAACGCCCCCAGCCGGGCGAGCCCGTGCTCCAGGGCCGGCTCGAGCAGCGCCGCATCCTCCGCCGCCGCGGGCAACTCGACGCGCTCGTCGAACCGCTCCGGTACGACGTACCGCCGGCGCGGCGCCGGGCGGCGGCCGAATCCCTCGTCGAGCTCATCGAGCAGCCGCGGACCAAAGCGCGCGGCGAACCTGGTGCGCGGCAGCCGGACGAGATCCGCGACGCTCGCGATGCCGAGCCCGGCGAGGGTCGCGACCGTGTCTTCCGGCCAGTGCAGGCAGGCGAGTGGCAGCCGCGCCGCGAGGCCCGGGAGCGCGTCCGTGCGCGTCACCGTCGTCGCGAGGCCCGCGCGCGCGAGCCAGAGCGCCGCGCGCGGCATCGGCGCCAGCGCGATCGAGGCCGTGAGGCCGTGCGCGGAGAGCCCGGCGAGCGTGCGCCGCACGAGAGCCGTGGCGCCGCCGAAGAGATCGAGACTGCCGCGCACTTCCGCGAGCACGGCCCCGGGCGGCTCGAGGCTCACGACGGGCGTGAACTGCAGCGCCCAGCGTCCCAGACGGCCGAGCAGCGCCGCCTCCGCAGCGGGCCGGCGCTCTTCCACCCTGAGGCCCGGTACCCGCGCGAGCGCGGCATTCAATCCCATCCCGGGCGCGATGCCCTGGCGCGCGGCGCGCTCGTTGCAGGCGACCACTGTGCGGCGGGGATCGTCGGGCGCGGTAACGACCACGGCCGCGCGCCCCTGACAGGCTCTCGGCAGCAGGGCGTCGAGCGGCAGACTCGGAAAGTGCGCGGCGAGCCAGAGCGCTCCCTTGCCCGGCTCCGCCAGCGCATTCGGCGCGGGCAGCGGCACGAGCCGACGGCTGGCCGCTGCCGGCACGATCGGGGCCGGACGTGGTTCGAACATCCGGAGCGCCTCAGTGTATGGGCAGCCGCTCGACACGCGCCGGCGCGCCGCCGCGGCTTTTCAGGATCTCGACGTCGAGGCCGAAGTCCCGCGCGGCGAGCACGAGCCGGAGCGCGGCCGGCGAGCCGTCGCCGCGATGCGTGGCAGGCCGCAGCAGGAAGGCCGGTGTGCGGCCTTCCTCCGCCGCGAGCTTCAGGCGGCGCAGCGCCGTGCCATCGACGGTGCCAGCCCAGCCGAGCACCGCGGCGCAGGCGCCGGACCGCAGCGCCTGCTCCATCGCCCAGAGCCGGTCGGGCCCGGCGCGCGGGCGGACCACCAGCATGCGCGCGGGGTCAAGCCCGGCATCCGCGAGGGCCGGCGCGTACGGCAAGTGCGGCGGAGCGAGCCAGGCCACCCAGCGCGGCGCTGTACCCTCCACCATCGCCAGGCGTTTGAGCGCCGGCAGCAGCAGCCGGATCTCGCCGACGCCCGTGGCAGGCACCAGGAGCTCGATCAGCGTCGCGAGCGGCCAGCCGCCGCCCGGCAGGCGGGCGTCGAGGGCGCGAAAGCTGGTCGGCACGGTCTCGGGTACGCCCGCGCCTGCGCCACGCCAGAGCGCGGGGTGACGCAGGAGCAGCTCCGCGACGCCGTTCATTGCATGACGTCTGCACGTCCGCGGCGCAGCACGCCGACCACCACGCCTTCGATCGTCATCGACTGCTTGCGCAGATCGACACGGATCGGCTCGAACTCCGGGTTCTCGGGCATGAGCCACACGACCGAGCCGTCCTGCTTGTAGCGCTTGACGGTCACTTCATTCTCGAGGCGCGCGACGATGATCTGGCGGTTGCGGACATCCGTCGAGCGGTGCACGGCGACGAGATCGCCGTCCAGGATCCCGACGTCGCGCATGCTCATGCCATTGACCCGCAGCAGGTAGTGCGGCCGCGGACTGAACAACGCCGGGTCGATCTGGAAGCGGCCCTCGACGTGCTCCTCGGCGAGGATCGGGCGGCCGGCGGCCACGCGGCCGATGAGCGGCAGGCCGAACTGCTCGCGCAGCGCATCCTTCAGCACGATGCCGCGCGCGCTGCCCGCGATCAGCGTCAGCACGCCCTTGCGCTGCAGGGCGCGCAGGTGCTCCTCGGCGGCGTTGGCGGAACGGAAGCCGAGCGCCTCGGCGATTTCCGCGCGGGTCGGCGGCAGGCCGTTGGCAGCAATCGCATCCTGGATGAGCTCGAGGATCTGGCGTTGGCGGGGCGTGAGGTCCGACATGGCGCACCTGTATGGATACCCAGTTGCTGTGAGTATATACAGTCAGTGCGCCTTGGCAAGCCCCGTCTGCAACTTCGATCGCGATTGTCGACCTGCGGAAACTCGGCGCGGACGGGACTCCGCTCGTTCGCTCCGCCGGAACTTCAGTCGCTCACTCGCGGGTCCCGGCCGCGAGTGCGTCGCCGCGCAACGCGGTCCCGGTCGTCAGCGGATGATCGCCGGGCGCCCACATCCACGACGCGATGCGGACGAAAAAGTCGCAACACGCATCGCCTGGTGTCGGACAAAGGGCGGTGCGATGCTGTCGCTCGACGGCGACAATCGAGCAGGAAGCTTTCACCTGCCGCGCCGATACGTTACGATCCGCATCGCCACCGCGCAGGGAGGAAGGAAGGTCTGTCGGCGCCGTGCATCCGCGCAAGCGGCTCGTAACGTTCCATGCAACCTTGTGGAGAAAAATCTCATGACCAATATGCTGAAGGTGGGCGTCGCTACCGCCGTCATTGCCTTGGGCGCCGGCTGCACCGATCTGAAGCCCTTGCAGGCGGAAGTCGACTCGCTGAAGTCGCAGGTCGCCAAGCTGTCGGGTGACCTCGACGGCGTGAAGACCTCTGCGGACGGCGCAAGCCGTGCCGCGGCCGCCGCACAGCAGGCTGCCACCTCGGCGCAGAACACGGCCAATCAGGCTGCGTCTGCGGCGCAGGCGGCACAGCAGTGCTGCGATGCGAACAGCGAGAAGCTGAATCGCATGTTCGAAAAGTCGATGTCGAAGTAATCGACGTCGTACGCGACAGAGGGCCCCGCGGTGGCGACACCGCGGGGCTTTTTCGTTTCTCGGGGTACAGCTACTCGGCCGGAACCAGCGAGACCGTGCGTGGCACGCCGGCCGAGACCGGCGTCGGCACGCCGCGCGCCTCGCGCCAGGTCCGCTCGGCGCCGATCCAGTCGACGGCGACGGGACTGGCGCGCGTTGCCTCGACGATGAGACGCGTGAGATCGGTGAGCGAGGGCGCAACGCTCGCGCCCTCCTGCAGCGGCGGGTGCACCTCGATCAGGAGCTCGCCGTCGTGCCAGCCCCACTTGTAGGGTTGGTTCACGATCGTGACGGTCGTGCCGATCGGCACCATGGCGTAGAGCGTCTCGATGTCTTCCGGGTATAGCCGCATGCAACCGTGCGTCACCTGCATGCCGATGCCCGCAGGCTTGTTGGTGCCGTGGATCAGGTAGGCGCCGCCCGGGATGCCGAGCGCCATCTTGTAGCGCCCCATCGGGTTGTCCGCTCCGCCCGGGACGATCGCCGGAAGCGGATCACCGCGCTTCTCGTGTTCCTCGCGGACTGACTGCGGCGGGATCCACGGGGCATCCTTCGCCTTGGACACGATCGTCGTGCTGCCGAGCGGCGTGTTCCAGTCCATCTTCCCGATGCTCACCGGGAACGTCCACACGACAGGCTGCTGGCCCGCCGGCGTCGGCGGGTACCAGTAGAGGCGATGCTCGGGCAGGTTGATCACGATCCCGCTGCGCGGCGCGCGCAGCAGCAGCCGCTGCTTGGGCATGACGACGACTGTCCCCGCCCCCGGCAGCCACGGATCCACGCCCGGGTTCGCGTTGGTGATCTCCTCGTAGCCGAGCCCGTAACGGCGCGCCAGGTCGAGCAGCGTGTCTTCGGCACCGGCCTCGGCCGTCACCGTCATGCCGATCGCGTCGCCGCCTTCCGCCGGCAGCGGAAACACGTTCGCCGCCGCGGGCGGCGACGCCAGGAGCGCAGCGATCGAGATCAGCGTCCGCATGGATCGATGGACCGCGTTGTCCGCAGCGGGTTTCACGCTCAATAGCGTACCAGCGCAGAGCCCCAGGTGAAGCCGCCGCCAAAGGTCTCGAGCAGCAGCAGCTGGCCGCGGTGGATGCGCCCGTCGCGCACCGCGGTATCGAGCGCGAGCGGGATCGAGGCCGCGGAGGTGTTGCCGTGATCCTGGACCGTGACGACGACTTTCTCCATCGGCAGGCCGAGCTTCTCGGCTGCCGACTGGATGATGCGCAGATTGGCCTGGTGCGGAATCAGCCAGTCGATCTCGCCGCGCTCGACACCGTTCTTGGCGAGCGTCTCGTCGACCAGTCGCGACAGCGTGCGCACGGCGACCTTGAAGACTTCGTTGCCGTGCATCTTCAGGCCATCCATGGAGTTGTTGCGCAGCGTGTCGAAGCCCTTCGACACGCCGTAGGGAAAGTACAGCAGGTCCTGGTACTTGCCGTCCGAATGCAGGTGCGTGCCGATCACGCCGGGCTCGTCGGCGGGTGTGAGCACGACCGCGCCGGCGCCGTCGCCGAACAGCACGGCGGTCGCGCGGTCGGTCCAGTCGACGAAGCGCGACAGGCATTCGACGCCGACCACCAGCGCGCACTGCGCCTCGCCGAGTCGCACGTACTTGTCGGCGACCGAAAGCGCGTACACGAAGCCGCTGCACGCGGTCTCCAGCGAGAACGCGGGACAGCCGTGGATGTCGAGGCGTTGCTGCAGGAGCGTGCCCGTGTTGGGAAACACGAGATCCGGCGTGGTCGTGCCGACGACGATGAAATCCACGTCGGCCGGTGTCGCGCCGGCCGCCTTCAGCGCACGGCGCGCGGCATGCTCGGCGAGCGAGGAACTGGACTCTTCGGGCGCCGCGATGTGCCGCCGTTCGATCCCGGTCCGGGTGCGGATCCATTCGTCGGTCGTGTCGATCGTCTTCTCGAGATCCTTGTTGGTGAGGATCTTCTCCGGCAGGTAACTGCCGGTGCCGGCGATGCGCGAGTAGCGGTTCATGGCGGTACGACAGGCCCGGAGCAGCGCGCGCCTTACTCCTGGCCCGCGTCCTCGACCGGCACCTCGAATACCTTCTTGCCGCGGTAGAAGCCGTCGCGGCTCACGCGGTGACGCAGGTGCGTCTCGCCGGTGGTCGGGTCCTTCGAGAGCGCGGGCCTGGCGAGCCCGTCGTGCGAACGGTGCATGCCGCGCTTGGACGGCGTCTTTCGGCTTTTCTGGACGGGCATGGAAATGTCTCCGGTTCAGTGTTTCAGCAAGTCCTTCAGTCCCGCGAACGGCCGGCGCATCTCCGCCGTGTCCAGGTTGTCGCCCTCGCCCGCCGGCAATGCGCAGGCCTCGCCCGCGTCATGCTGCGGAATGATCGGCAGCGCGAGCAGCAACTCGTCCTCGACGAGCGCCGCCAAATCCAGTCGGTGCGGATCGCCCGACACCGTCTCGCTGCCCTCGGGCAGGCCCTGCGCGCCCTCGTCGGCGAACACCAGCTCGGCCTCCGAGGCCAGCGTGCGCCGCACGGGCCCCAAGCACCGCTGGCAAGTCAGCACGACCACCGCGGTCACCGCGAGGCGCACCGCGGGCCATTCGCCTGCCTGGCGAAACGCGGCGATGGCCTGCACCTGCCCGCTCGGCTCGGCCAGCCGGTCCAGAAGCCGGGCAAAATGCGCGACCGGAAAGTCGCGCTCGACCTGCGTCCCGCTGCGCGCCAGCCCGACCGCATCGAGTGGCCGTTCAGGGGGCGTCGACATGGGGGCGGTATGATAGAGAGCGCGCCCGAGGGTGTCAAAGAAACCATTGCGCAAATCCTTGTTTTATAAGCTTTGAACGGACATGGCCCCACGCCTCCTGCTCGCCTCGACGTCCCGGTACCGCGCCCAGCTCCTGGAACGCCTCGGGCTGCCATTCGGCGTGCGCGCACCGGGGGTGAGCGAGGCGCACCGGCCGCGGGAGCAGCCAGCCGCTCGTGCCCTGCGCCTTGCGCACGCCAAGGCGAAGGCGGTCGCGTTGCAGCATCCCGACGCCTGCGTCATCGGCTCCGACCAGGTGGCGGTCCTTGGGCGCCGCATACTCGACAAGCCCGGTGACTCGAGGCGATGTCGCGAGCAACTCGAGGCCGCGAGCGGCAGGCTCGTGGCATTCCATACGGCCGCAGTCATCCTGGGACCCGGTGCGAGACCGACGCAGTCCCACGTAGACCGTACCCGGGTCCGATTCCGGGTCCTCAGCGAGCGCGACATATCGCGCTACGTCGAGATCGAGCAGCCGTTTGACTGCGCAGGCAGCTTCCGTAGCGAGGGACTGGGCGTCGCACTATTCGAGTCCATCGATACCCGCGATCCGACCGCTCTGGTCGGCCTGCCGTTGATCTGGCTGGCGGGCGCGCTGCGCGCCGCGGGCCTCAATCCGCTCGCTGCAGATCAGTCCTGAGGCCGGGGTTCGGCGAGTCGTCCGAGGACAGCGCCAAGCTCCGCCGGCAGCGGCGCCTCGGCGTGGAACCGGGCGTCGGTGTCCGGCCAGTGGAATGCCACTGACGAGGCATGCAGGAACATGCGGCGCAGGCCGAGCGAGCACAGCCGCGCATTGCACTCGCGATCGCCGTACTTCTCGTCCCCGGCCACCGGGTGTCCCGCGAACGCCGCATGCACGCGGATCTGGTGCGTGCGTCCGGTGCGGATCGAGACGTCCATGAGCGTAGCGATACCGTCGTAGTACTTGACCGGCCTGAAATCGGAAACTGCGATCTTGCCGGCACGATGCACGCGCACCGTGCGCTCGCCGCCTTCCCGGGCGTTGGTCAAGACCGGCGCGTCGATCGTCTTGCGGCCGAGCCGCCAGCGACCCGCGAGCAGAGCCGTGTAGTGTTTCTCGACCGCGCCAACGCGCAGCAGTGCATGGGCGGCACGCAGCGCCGCCCGTGTGCGTGCGACGAGCAGGCAGCCGCTCGTCTCGCGGTCGAGCCGGTGCACGAGTTCGAGCGGCTCGTCAGGACGCAAGGCCCGGAGCGCCTCGATGGCGCCGAACGCGAGCCCGGACCCGCCGTGCACGGCAAGCCCCGCCGGTTTGTCGAGCACCAGGAGCCGGTCGTCCTCGTGCACGATTGCATCCCGCACCGTCGTGAGCAGCGTATCGGGAACCCGGCGCCGGATCTCCTCGCCGGCTTCCGCCCTGCGCAATGGCGGCAGCCGCACTTCGTCGTCCGCCGCCAGCCGGTAATCCGCCTGCTTGCGCTTGCCGTTGACCCGGACCTCGCCCTTGCGCAGGAGCCGGTACACTCGGCTCCGCGGCACGCCGGCAAGCTCGCGCAGCAGGAAATTGTCGAGCCGCTGGCCCTCGCGGTCAGCCCCGACCCGCACCCGGCGCGCGGCCACGGTCGGATTTCGATCGGGTGTCACGGAATGCCTCTAACGTATTGATTTTCCGGGCGCATCTGTTATCGTAGCCGGCAGTCAGGTCTTACGGCACAGGCTTCGCGAGGCGAAGCGTGGCCGCTGACCGGTACGCGGTCTCTCCCATTCGGCCCCGTTCAATCGTGGTGTCCCGGCGGGCAGGCCGCATGTTAGTTGGTCCGGTTCGTCCGGACCATCGCCGGCCCATCGTTCGGATGTGATGTACCCCGCGCGTGTCGATCTCGAGGGTGAGTACCGGAGCGAAACGACCCGCAGCCAGGCGCTGCGGCCCGCTCCTGTTCGCCCAGGGCCCACGCCTGCCGGGAGACAGGTTTTCCGCGTGACCAAACGTGACATCTGCCGCGAACGGGCCCCAAGCACCTGGGATGGGGCACATGAAGAGAATGCTGATCAATGCAACCCAGCAGGAGGAGTTGCGAGTCGCTCTGGTTGACGGCCAGAAGCTGTACGACCTTTCGATCGAGATTTCGTCGCGCGAGCAGAAGAAGGGCAACGTCTACAAGGCGCGCGTCACGCGCGTCGAGCCGAGTCTCGAGGCGGCGTTCATCGAATACGGCGCCCAGCGCCAGGGCTTCCTGCCCCTCAAGGAAATCGCCCGGGAGTACCACCGTTTCCAGCCGGCACCCGGCGCCCGCTTCAACATCCGCGACATCCTGCAGGAAGGCCAGGAGTTCCTGGTGCAGGTTGAAAAGGAGGAGCGCGGCAACAAGGGCGCGGCGCTCACGACCTACATCAGCCTCGCCGGCCGCTTCCTGGTGCTGATGCCGAACAACCCGCGCGCGGGCGGCGTCTCGCGCCGGATCGAGGGCGAGGAACGCGACGTCACCCGGGATTCCCTCGACCAGCTGCACGTGCCGGACGGCATGGGCACGATCGTACGCACCGCCGGCGTTGGCCGCGGACCCGAAGAACTGCAGTGGGATCTCGACAACCTGCGCGCCAACTGGGACGCGATCGTGACCGCGGCCGGGGAGCGCTCAGCGCCCTTCCTCGTCTACCAGGAAAGCGACGCCGTCACGCGGGCTCTGCGCGATTACCTGTCCGACGAGATCGGCGAGGTGCTGATCGACGAGCTGGGTGCGCACCAGCGCGCGATCGAGTACGTGCAGCGTTTCCAGGCGGCCGAGGGCACAAAGCACATCAAGCTGTACGCGGACGAGGTACCGCTTTTCACGCGCTACCAGATCGAGAGTCAGATCGAGTCCGCCTACTCCCACGCCGTTACCCTGCCCTCGGGTGGCAGCATCGTCATCGACTACACCGAGGCCCTGGTCTCGGTCGACATCAACTCCGCCCGCGCGACGCGCGGCGCGGACATCGAGACGACGGCGTACAACACCAATCTCGAGGCGGCCGACGAGATCGCGCGGCAGCTCCGGCTTCGCGACCTCGGCGGCCTCATCGTTATCGACTTCATCGACATGGAGTCGAAGAAGAACCAGCAGGGCGTCGAGGACCGCTTGCGCGACGCCGTGCGCTCCGACCGGGCGCGTATCCAGCTCGGGCGGATCTCGCGTTTCGGCCTGATGGAGATGTCGCGTCAGCGCCTCCGGCCCTCACTTGGCGAATCCACCCACATGGCCTGCCCGCGCTGCAGCGGCATGGGCACGATCAGGAGCGTCGAATCCACGGCGCTCGCGGTGCTGCGGCTGATCGGCGAGGAAGTGCGCAAGGAGCGCACGCAGCGGGTCGTCGCCCAGTTGCCGGTCGACGTCTCGACGTTCCTCATCAACGAGAAACGCGAGTGGCTGAACCGGCTCGAGAGCCGGCGAGCGACGGATATCGTGCTGGTGCCGGACCCGAACATGCAGACGCCGAACTATTCGATCCGGCGTGTGCGCGACGACGAGGCGGCCCTGCCCGAGAACGCGGTGATGAGCCACCAGATTGCAGGCACCGGCACGAAGGAACTCGACTTCCAGTCGCAGGCCGACAAGCAGCCGGCCCCTGCCCCTGCCGCGGTCCAGCCGATCGCGCCGGCCACGCCTGCTCCGATCCCCGTGGCGCATGCGGCTCCGGCCGTGCTGCCGGGCCCGGGTTTCTGGACACGCCTCAAGTGGCTGGTGACGGGCAGCGCATCGGCCGAGCCGGCGCAGCCAGCCCCAGCGCGCCGTGAAGACCGACACGGCGGCCGTCACGGCCGCGACGATCGCCCCGCCCGGCGCTCGCACCACGGCGAACGCAGTGAACGTGGCGACCGCGGGCCACGCCGCGACCGGGACCGCGATCGCCATCGCGACGGAGAACGCCACGACCGCCAGCGCGATGCGCGCGAGAGCGGGGCCCCCGCGCAGCGGGAGCGTCCCGCGGATGCGCCGCGCGCACCTCAGGCGGCGCAGCAGAATGCGAATCCCGCGCCTGGCCAGGCGGCGAGTGACGCGGAAGGCCAGCGGCGACGGCGCCGACGCCGCGGACGCGGCGGGCGCGGGCGTGACCGCCAGGAGAACTACCGGCCGAACGACGCACAGCCCATCGCGCAGGTCAACGGCGGCAGCGCCTCGCAAGGCGGCGCGGCTCCACCACCGGCTGCGACTGCGCCAACGACTGGCGCGGCAGCACCGGAACCCGCGCAGGCGCCGCCGCCTGCGGCTCCGCCACCGGAGGCCGCACCAGCCCCGCGGTCCGGCGGCACCTACACGGTCTGGTCGTCGACGCCGGGCGAAGGCCACCACTTCGGTCCGAAGGACTGAAGACGTCTCTAACGGTCTAACGGTGCCGGGTCGCACTTATCGTACTTATTGCGAGGCAATAAGTACGATAAGTGCGACCCGGCACCGGCAACCGGCACCGTCAACCGCTTCATCTTGCGAGCGCGGCCAGCAGGCCGCGCGCGCCTTCCTCCACGAGATCCAGAACTTCCTCGAACCCCGCCGCGCCCCCGTAGTACGGGTCCGGAACGTCGCGCCGACCCAGTGCGGGGGCGAATTCCAGGAACAGCTTCACCCGCGCGGCATGGCGGCTCGGCACGAGGGCACGCAGGCGTTCGAGGACCGCAGTGTCCATCGCGAGCACGAGGTCGAAGCGCTCGAAGTCGGTGACCTCGACCACGCGCGCGCGCAGCGCAGTCAAGTCGTACCCGCGGCGCCGCGCCGCAATGATCGAGCGTTCATCGGGCGGATCGCCCCGGTGGTAACCGTGCGTCCCCGCGGAATCGACCTCGACCGTGAGCACAGCTTCCCGGCGCGCGTATTCGCGCACCACGGCCTCGGCCGTCGGCGAGCGGCAGATATTGCCCATGCACACGAACAGCACGCGGGTCATGCGCGCTTGCGTCGTTTCAGCCATGCGACCAGGTTCTCGATGGCCTGCAGCGTCTCGTCCGTCGTTACGGCAAACGAGATGCGCACATAGCGATCGCCGTGCACGCGGTCGAAATCACGCCCGGTGTTGAGGGCGACGCCGGTCGCATCCAGCAGCTCGCGGCAGAACGCCAGTGAGTCGCGTGTCAGGTCGCCCACGTCGGCATACAGGTAGAAGGCCCCGTCCGGCGGCGCGATGCGCCCGATGCCGAGCGTGGCGAGCGCCCCCATGAGAAGGTCGCGGTTGCGCGCGTAGGTCGCGACGCGCGACTCGAGCTCGGCCTGCTCGTCCATCGCCGCAAGCGCGACGTGCTGGGCAAGCGTCGGCGGCACCAGGAACAGGTTTCCTGCGAAGCGATGCATCGCGTCCGCGAGCTGCTCCGGCACGACGGTCCAGCCAAGCCGCCAGCCGGTCATGCACCAGTACTTCGAGAACGTGTTCACGATCACCGCCTCGGGGTCGTATTCCAGCAGCGAGCGCGCGCGTCGGGCGTAGGTGATGCCGTGGTAGGTCTCGTCGGACAGGATCCGGATGCCGCGCGCGGCGCACACGGCCGCAATCGCCGCGAGCTCCGCGTCCGGGATCATCGTGCCGGTCGGGTTGGAAGGGCTGGTCAGGATCAGGCCGGCAGGCGCCGGCTCAAGTGCGGCGATCATCGCGGCAGTCGGCTGGAAGCGGGTGGCCGCGCCACAATCGAGTTCCACGGGCGTGAAGCCAAGCGCGTGCAGCGCGTTGCGATGGGCCGGGTAACCGGGCCGTGGCAAGGCGACGCGCGCGCCGGGCGGGAACAGCACGGTCATGGCGAGCACGAGCGCAGCCGAGGCGCCCATCGTCAGCACGATGCGCGTCGCCCCGGGCGCGATGCCGTAGACAGCACGGTAATGCGCGTCGATGCGCTCGACGAGGGCGCCACTCTCCCAGTACCCCTGCGGGCATTCGGCGAGCGCGCGCTGCCCCGCGGCGATCGCCGCGGCCGGTGCGCCCGCGCTCGGCTGCCCGACTTCCATGTGGATCACCGGCAGGCCGGCGCGCTCGCGCGCATTCGCGAGCTGGTTGATCTCGACCGCGTAGAACGGCGCGACCCGGTCCGCGGCGGGATTCACTGCCGGTCCCGCGCGCCGAGCAGCTTCGCAACCCGCGCCAGGTCTTCGGGTGTATCGACGCCCGGCCCGGGTATCACAACCGCGTCGGCCACGACGATTGCATACCCCATCGCGAGCGCGCGCAGCTGCTCGAGGTGCTCGCGCCGCTCGAGCGCGCCGGGCGGCGCGGCCGCCAGGCGTCGCAGCGCCTCGACCCGATAGGCGTAGAGGCCCACGTGACGGCGCGCGCCAGTGTGCCTATCCGTGCCCGGCGGCGAAGCCGCGAAGCCGTCACGGTCCCAGGGCACGGGGGCGCGGCTGAAGTACAGCGCCATGCCGTCGGCGCGCGTCACGACCTTGACCACGCTCGGGTCGAGGTAATCGGCCACGGATTCGACCGGCGTCGCAAGCGTCGCGATGGACGCCGCCGGCGTCGTCGCGAGCAGTTCGGCCACCTGCCCGATCAGTGCCGGCGGCAGCAGCGGTTCATCGCCTTGCACGTTGACGACCACGTCCTGCCCCGCCCAGCCGCGCCGCTCGGCGACTTCGGCGATGCGGTCGGTGCCTGACGCATGGCGCTCCGAGGTCATCTCGACCGCGGCGCCGGCTGCGCTGCAGGCTGCCCGGATGCGCTCGTCGTCCGTGGCGACGATCACTTCGGCGGCGCCCGCGCGCAGCGCAAGGCGGTAGACGTGCAGGATCACGGGCTCGCCAGCGAGCAGCAGCAGCGGCTTGCCCGGCAGGCGGCTGGAGGCGTGCCGGGCTGGGATGACGACCCGGAACATGACGCTCAACGGTTCGCGAGCGCGCGGTCGTCCGGCGTCAGCCGCCGCGCCTCGTCGGGCAACATCACCGGTATGCCTTCGCGCACCGGGTAGGCGAGCCGGTCGGCACGGCAAAGGAATTCCTGCGACTCGCCGAGCCAGACCAGCGGGCCCTTGCAGATCGGGCAAGCGAGAATGTCGGTGAGTTGCTCGGTCACGATTCCTGCCTCCCGGCCGCGCGCCGCATGACGGGCTCGACCAGGGCCGCCGCGCCTGCCGCGCCGATACGCGGCGTCACTTCGACCCACGCCGCATCCTCCCAGCCGGCGCCCTCGCATTTTACGGCATCCTTCTCCGTCAGCAGGACCGGCCTGTTCTGCCCGATGCCGGCGAGCGCGGGTGTGAACCGCGCATGGTCCGGGAGCGTGCGCGCCTCGACGACGAGTCCCGCGGCCCGCAACATCCCGAAGAAGCGACCGGGATTGCCGATGGCGGCCGCGGCGATGACTTCGCGTCCCGCGAAATCCGCAAGCGGCCGGCGCGTGCCATCCCTGAGCGCCACCACGGCGACCGCCTCGAGCGACATCCGCAGCGCGCCCGAGCGCTCGTAGCCGGCCCCGTTCACGACCACGGCGTCGACCTCGTCCAGCCGCGAGGCTGCCTCGCGCAGCGGCCCGGCCGGCAGCCGCCAGCCGTTGCCGAGGCCGCGCATGCCGTCGACGATCGCGATCTCGATATCGCGCGCGAGCGCGTAGTGCTGCAGGCCGTCGTCGCAGAGGATCACCTCGCAGTCCGGTTCCAGCAGGCGCACGGCCGCGGCGCGCCCGGCACCGATTGCAACCGGTACCGGCATGCGGCGGCGAACCATCACGGCCTCGTCGCCAACCGACTCCGCAGTATCGGCGGCATCCACCCGGCGCGCGGCCGCGTGCGCGCCCCGATAGCCGCGCATCGCGATGCCGACGCGGACTCCGCGGCGCGTGAGCTCGCCGGCGAGCCACATCGTGAACGGCGTCTTGCCGACGCCCCCGACGGTGAGACTCCCCACCACCACGATGGTCCGCGGCGAACGGTAGCGCGGAAGAACGCCGCTGCGGTACAGACCGCGACGCAGGGCCGCCATGGCCGCGAACAGCGCGGCAAGCGGCAGCAGCCAGAATCCGCGTCGCGTGCCGCCGTACCAGGTCTCGATGAACCAGTCGTGCAGGCGCTTGCCCATGGCTGCGGCGGCGCCGTCCGGTCAGACGGAGAACTGCATCCGGTGCAGCGCGGCATAGACCCCGCCCGCCGCCAGCAGCGCCGCATGGGTACCGGACTCGACGATACGCCCCTCGTCCATGACGAGGATGCGATCGGCCCGCTCGACCGTCGAGAGCCGGTGCGCGATCACCAGCGTCGTGCGCTCGCGCAGCAGCTCTCCGAGCGCCGTCTGCACCAGGTGCCCGGACTCGGCGTCGAGCGCGGAGGTGGCCTCGTCGAGGATCACGATCGGCGCGTCCTTGAGGATGGCGCGCGCGATCGCGACGCGCTGGCGCTGGCCGCCCGAGAGGAGCGTGCCGCGCTCCCCGACCGGCGTCTCCAGGCCTTCCGGCAGCTCGTCGCTGAACTCGAGCACGTGCGCGGCCTGCGCCGCGTGCTGCACCGCCGCCGCGTCGGCGCCCGGCGTGCTGAACGCGATGTTGTTGCGGATCGTGTCGTCCACGAGGACCACGTCCTGGCTCACGAGGGCGAGCTGGTTGCGCAGCTCCCTGAGCCGGTAGCGGCGGATGTCGATGCCGTCGATCAGCACCGCCCCGGTGTCGGGGTCGTGGAAGCGCGGCAAGAGGCTGACCAGCGTCGACTTGCCGCTGCCCGAGCGCCCGACGATCGCGACGGTTTCGCCCGGCGCCACGGTGAAGCTGATATCCGACAGCACCGGGCCCTTGTCGCGGTCGTAGGTGAACGAGACGCCGCGGTACTCGATCTCGCCGCGGGCACGCGCGAGCGGAACGTCGCCCCCGCGATCCTCGACCGCCTGGTCCAGCACCTCGAAGACGCTCTGCCCGGCGGCAATGCCCTGCTGCAGCGGCCCGACCATGCCCACCAGGCGCCGCAGGGGCGCGGTGACCAGCAGCAACGCCGCGAGGAAGGAGGTGAACTCACCGACCGTCAGCCCCGCGCCCAGCACGTCGCGGATGGCGACGTACATGACCGCCGCGAGGCCGAGCGCCGCAATCATCTGCACGACCGGATTAGACACCGCCTTGACGGTGATCAGCTTCATGTAGCTCGCGCGGTTGTGCTCGTTGACCGCCTCGAATGCATCGAGCTGGCGCGCCTCGGCGTTGAACACCTTGATCACCCGCTGGCTCTCGAGCGATTCCTTCGCCACCCGCGTGACGTCGCCCATCGATGCCTGGATGCGCATGCTGTAGCGCCGGAACAGGCGGCTGGTCAGGCGGATCAGGCCGACGATGACCGGCGCCACCGCGAGCGCGAACAGCGTGAGCTTCCAGTTGAGGTAGAGCAGGTAGGCCAGTAGTCCGATGACGGTGAGCGTGTCGCGGATGATGAACGTGATCGCATTGGTGGCGGCCTCCGCGACCAGCTCGATGTTGTAGGTCAGCCGCGAGAGCAGCTGCGCGACGCCATTGCGGTCGAAGAACGTGACCGGCAGCTGCAGATAGCGCTCGAACAAGTCGTGTCGGATCGACTTGATGACCTGGCGGCCGACCCAGCCGGGCGCGTACACCGACAGGTAATCGCCGACGCCGCGCACCAGGAACAGCACAATGATGCCAGCCGGCACGTACAGCAGCATGCGCGGGTCGCGCTCCACGAAGGCGCCGTCCAGGAACATCTTCACCAGCACCGCGAAGCCGGTGTCGACCGCGGCGAACAGCACCATGCCGAGCACGCCGAGCAGGAACATCGGCCAGTGCGGACGCGCGTAGGCCAGCAGCCTCAGGTAGGTCCTGAGCGCCCCCGCATCGAGCGGCGGCAACTCGACCTTACTCTTCCGCGGATTGGCTGACAGTCGCAATGTCGACCTGCGTGAAGCCAAGGCGCGCGGCGGTGTCCATCGCCGTGACGACCGACTGGTGCGAAGAGCGCGCGTCGGCGCGGATCGTGACCGGCATGCGGCGGGAGTCCCCGGCGACCTGCCGCAGCGCGGCCGCGAGCGTCGCGCGCCCGTTGTTGACCAGCGCCCGATCATTGACGCGGTAGCTGCCCTGGGCGGAGATCGAGATGACGACCGGGCTGGCCGACCGTTCCACGCTCGCGGAGCCGGCCTCCGGCAGCATGATGCGCAGCCGTGAGTCCTGCACGAAGGTGGTCGACAGCATGAAGAAGATCACCAGCAGCAGGACGACGTCGACCAGGGAGCTCAGGTTGAGCTCGACCTCCTCCGCCCGCTTGGCCTGGAGCTTCATGACGCCGCTTCGCGCCGGCGCTGGCCCCGCTCCGGTCGCCTGTCGAGCTGGTCGAAGGCCCGCACGAGCTTCATGGCCTCTTTCTCCATGTCCACGACCAGGAGGTCCACGACTCCGCGCAGGTAGCGGTACGCGAACAGCGCGGGAATCGCGACGATGAGGCCGGCGGCGGTCGTGATGAGCGCCGTGCCGATGCCGCCGGACAGCACCTTCGGGTCGCCCACGCCCTCGCTCGAGATCGCCTCGAACGCCTGGATCATGCCGGTCACCGTGCCGAGCAGTCCGAGCAGCGGCGTGACCGCGGCGATCGTGCCGAGCGTGCCGAGAAAGCGCTCCATCTCGTGCACCACGTGCCGGCCGGTGTCCTCGATCGCTTCCTTCATGATCTCGCGGCCCTGGCCTGGTCGATATTGGCGAGGCCGGCCGCCAGCACGCGCCTGACCGGGGAATTGCGGGCCAGGGCGTCGATGTGGCGCTCGCTCAGGCTGTGTGACTCCACCAGCTTCCAGATGCGGTCGGTCAGCTCGCGCGGGATGACGCGCTCGCGCTGCAGCGTCCACAGGCGCTCCAGGACGATGGCCGCCGCGACCACCGAGCACAGGACGATCGGCCACATGACGGGACCGCCCGCGAGGATGATTTCCCACATGGCGCGGCATGATACCGTGCGCGCGATTCCTCTGCGCGCGCGGCCTTCAGGGCCGCCACCAGCGCCGCGCCCCGCGCCGCACGGAGCTGATCTCGACGGCACCCGGCCGGGGCGGAAACCGCGCGAGCACTGCGCCCTCCTCGGCCGTCGCGAGCACGGTCGTGCCCGCACTGCGCCAGCGCGCCACCACGGCCGGATCCGGCATGCCCCAGCGGTTGCCGAATCCCGCCGAGGCGATGCCGTAGCGCGCGGCGACGGCCGCGACCAGCGCGGCCTGCGACGAGCTCCGGCTGCCGTGGTGCGGCAGCAGCACGACATCCGCCGCGATTTCCTGCGTGAGCAATTCCTCTTCCCCGCCGGACTCCGGATCGGCCAGCAGCAGCGCACGCCCGCCGGGACCTGACACGAGGATCGCACACGAGCGATCGTTGTCGCTGCCGGCAAATCCTTCCGGCGGATGCACGACGCGGAACGTGACGCCGTCCCAGCGCCACGCGTCGCCGCGGCGGCACGCATCGCCCCGCGACACTGCATCGGCCGCGGCTGCGGTCGCGCGACGCACCGGCAAGGCAGCGCGCAGCGCATCCACGCCGCCCGCATGGTCCATGTCCTCGTGGCACACGACCAGGCGGTCGATCGCGCGGACGCCGCGGGAGCGCAGGTAAGGCAACAGCGTCACCTGCGCCGCCGCGCCGCCGCCCGGCCACGCGGGCCCGGTGTCGAACACGAGCGTGTGGCGCCGCGTCTCGACCACCACCGACAGGCCCTGCCCGACGTCGAGCGCCGTCAGCAGGAAGGCGCCTTGCGCGACCGGTTCCGGCCTGCCGAGGCACAACGCCGCAGCGAGCGCCGAGGCGGCGAGTCGCAGGCCGGCGACCGGCACGAGCAAAGCCACGAACAGCAGAATGCCGATCGCCGCCACCAGAACCGCGGGCTGCCGGGCCGGCGCCCAGCTCGCGCCCGGCCAGGACGCAATCGATTCCAGCCACGGCCAGGTGCCGTCGAGCAGCGGCGCGAGCGCGCGCCAGATGGCCGATGACAGCGCGGGAGACACCGTCGCGACGACCGTTCCCGCCAGCACCACCGGCAGCAGCAGGCCGCCGAACAGTGGGATGGCAATCGCATTGACCAGCGGTGACACGAGCGAGAGACGCCCGAACCCGAACGTCAACACCGGCGTCAGGAGCACGGTCACCGCGAGCTGCCCGCGCGCGAAGTCGAGCAGGCGCGCCCGCGCATCTGCGCCCCGCAGCGCGGCGGCGATGAGCGCCGCCGTCGCGACGAAGGACAGCCAGAATCCGATCGAGGCCAGCGCCAGCGGGTCCGTCGCCACGAGCGCTACGGCGGCCAGCAGCAGCACGCGGTCGAGCGGCCAGCTGCGCCGCAGGACGCGCAGCGCAGCGAACAAAGCCACCATCGCGACGGTGCGCAGCGCCGGCAGGGAGCTGCCGGCGAGACAGGCGTATGCCGCCGAGACCGCGACGACCACGAGGCTTTCGGCCGTGACGCGCCCCGGCAGCCGCGCGATCCACGGCAGGCGCGCGACCAGCCGCAGGCCCGCGAGCGCGAACAGCGCGCAGCCCGTGACGTGCAGCCCGGAGATCGCCATCAGGTGCGCGATCCCGGTCGCCGAAAAGGCCTCCCACAGCCGGTCGGGGATCGTGCCGCGCACGCCGACGGCAAGGCCTTGCAGCACCGCGACCGAGGGGCCCGGCGGCAGCGCTGCCGCAATCGCGCCCGCGACGCGCGCCCGCAGCCGCTCGATCGGCAGTGCCGCCGCCGGGCCGGTGCGCGCAGGCCGGCTCTTGCCCACGACATAGGCCGTGGCGTCGATGCGTTCGCGCAGCAGCGTTAGCTCGCGCTCCGCACCGCCCGGATTCTGGAACCCGCGCCGGCAGCGGAGCCGCAGTTCGAAGCGCCACCGTTCACCGACGGCAGGCAGCTGGGCGGCCTCGTACCACGAGACCCGCACGCGTCGCGGCCAGGGTCGCGGCGCGTCGACGTGCATCACGTCGAGGTCGAAGTCGGTCCGGCCTGCGCGCACCAGCGGCGGCGCGGCGATGCGGCCCTCGACCAGCGCGGATTCCCGGTCGCGCGAACATGGCCAGCCCGCCGCAACGAGGACGGTCGCCATTCCGAGCGCCAGCGCAAACCCCGCGCAGGCGGCCGCCAGTCCCGGCGCCCGGCGCCCCAGCACGAGCGCCGCGGCTGCCGGAACCAGCCAGCCGCGCGAGGGAGCCAGGGCCGGCAGCGCGTGCAAGGCTGCGGCGCCCGCGAGGAAGGGAATGGGCCAGCGCAGCACCGCGCACCGCTCTCGACCGAACCCGGGACAGCATGCGGCCAGGCACGCGCGGCCGCGGCGCGATCAGCGGGTGTCTTCGCGCAGAATGCCGTCTTCGAGCACCAGCACGCGGTCCATGCGCGCCGCCAGCCCGTGATCGTGCGTGACGATCACGAGACTCGTGCCCAGTTCGCGATTGAGTTCCAGCATGAGGCCGAACACCTGCGCCGCATGGCGGCCGTCAAGGTTGCCCGTGGGCTCGTCCGCCAGCACGATGCGGGGCCGCGTCACGAGGGCACGCGCGACCGCCGCGCGCTGGCGTTCTCCGCCCGAGAGCTGCGCAGGCCGGTGCTCGAGGCGTTGCCCGAGTCCGACCCGGTCCAGGAGCGCCGTCGCCTCACGCTCGGCCTGCGGGCGGGGCAACCGGCGGATCAGCAGCGGCATGGCGACATTCTCGAGCGCGCTGAACTCCGGCAGCAGATGGTGGAACTGGTAGACGAAGCCGATCGCCTGGTTGCGCAAGCGGCCGCGCTCTGCATCGTCGATCGCCGACATCTCCCGGCCGTCGATCAGCACGCGGCCGGCGGTCGGCAGGTCGAGGCCGCCGAGGAGCTGCAGGAGCGTCGTCTTGCCGGATCCGGAGGCGCCGACCACCGCGACGCGCTCGCCGCGCCGGATGGCCGTATTCGCGCCGGCCAGCACGCGCACCAGCGCCGGGCCCTGGTGGAATTCCTTCACGAGGCCTTCGCAGGCCAGCACGACGGCGTCGCTCATGGTCTTTGCTTCATACCTCGTGGCGCAGGGCCTCGGCCGGCTGCGTCGTCGCAGCCCGCCAGGCCGGGTACAGGGTGGCGAGGACGCCGAGCGCGAGCGCGACGGCGGCAATCACCAGCACTTCGCCGCCGCGGACATCCGCGGGCAGCTCGGAAATGAAGTAGACGCGCGGATCGACCAGCGTCACGCCCGTCAGCCGCTCGAGGCCGGCGGTGATCACGGTCACGTTGCCCGCGATCAGGAGGCCGAACAGCACGCCGGCGATCGTCCCGGCGACGCCGATGACCGAACCCTGCGTCATGAAGATGCCGATCATGTCGCGCGGCGCGGCGCCGAGCGTGCGCAGAATCGCGATGTCGGCGCGCTTTTCCTTCACGACCATCACCAGCGTCGAGATAATGTTGAACGCGGCGACCGCGACCACGAGCATCAGCACGAAGAACATGATCGACTTGGTGACCTGGATGGAGCGGAAGAAATTGCCCTGGCGGCGGCTCCAGTCGCTGATGTAATAGCGCCCCTCGAGCCCTTCCGCGATCGCGCGGATGCGGCCCGGTGCGGAGGCCGGGTCGTCGAAGGCGTAGCGCAGACCGGTCACGGCGTCCCCGAGGCGGAACAGGCGCCGGGCATCGTCGATGTGCATCAGCGCGAGCCCCTGGTCGAATTCGTACATGCCGGCGTCGATCAGTCCCGCGACGGTGAGTTGACGCCGGCGCGGCAGCACCCCCGCCGGGGTCACGTCGCCCTTCGCGATCACCGCCAGCACCTTGTCGCCCGGCCCGACGCCGAGTTTTTCCGCCAGGCCCCGCCCCAGGAGCACCCGCCATCGGCCGGACTCGAGTCCCTGAAAGCCTCGGCCGCCCAGGTGGCGTTCGAGTGCCGACACTCGCCGCTCGGCCTCCGGCAGCACCGCGCGCAGGTCGACGGCCGTGGAACGCTCGCCCGCGACCATCATGCCGCGGCCCTCGACGAACGGCGCGACAGCGACCACGCCCGCGGCGTTCCCGGTCTCGGCCGCGATCTCGCGCCAGGCGTCAAGCCTGCCTGCGTCGCCTTCGAGCGTCGCATGCGCGACGATGTCGAGGATGCGGCGCCCGAGTTCGCGTTCGAACCCGTTCATGACCGACAGCACGGCGATCAGCGTTGCGACGCCGAGGGCGATGCCGGTCATCGCAATCGCCGAGATGAACCCGATGAAACGGTTGCCGCGGCGCGCGCGCAGGTAGCGCATCCCGACCCACGCCGCCCACGGCGCCGGCAGGCGCGATCCCGCACCGACGCCGCCGGGTGATAGATCACTCATAGCGCAGCGCCTCGGCAGGCTCGGTTGCGGCCGCGCGCCGGGCCGGATAGATGGTCGCAAGCAGCGTCAGCGCGAACGCCGTGACGGACACCAGGATGACATCCGCGGTGCGCAGTTCCGACGGTATGCGGCTGATGTAGTAGACGGCCGGGTCGAAGATCGTGAAGCCGAACCAGCGCTCGAGCGTCGCCGCGATGCCGCCGGCGTTGACCGCGAGGAGTATCCCGAGCCCGATGCCGGCGATCGCCCCGATCCAGCCGATCAACGTGCCCTGAACGATGAACGTGGCGACTACCCCGCCGCGTGAGAAACCCATGGTGCGCAGGATCGCGATGTCGTTGCGCTTCTCGGAGACCACCATGACCAGGCTCGCAATGATGTTGAATGCGGCGACCGCCACGATCAGCAGCAGGATCACCGTCATCATCATCTTCTCGAGGCGGATGGCGCGGAAATAGGCGGCGTGTTCGCCGGTCCAGTCGCGCCCCGGGGCCGTGCCGAGCGACGACGCCAGCGCAGGCGTCAGCCGCGGCGCCGCGAACGGGTCGACGTAGAAGACCCGCAGTCCCGCCGTCGCCGCGGGACCGGCGAGCGCCGCGACATCCTCCAGCGAGGCGAATGCGAGCGTCGCATCATGGTCCGCGAGGCCGACTTCGAACTCGCCGGCGACGACCAGCGTGCCGATCCGGGGCGCGAGCACACCGCCTGCATCGTTGCGCAGCAGCAGCAGGGTCAGCGGCTCGTCGGCGGGCACCTGCAGCTGGTACGCGAGCGCCCGCCCGAGCGCCACGTGCCGGCTGCCTGGCGCGAGCTCCGCCAGCGTCCCGGTCCGCATTGCGCGCGCGAGCGCCGAGTCCGCGCCGAAATCCGCCGGATCGATGCCGCGCAGCACTACGCCGGCAAGCGTCGGACCGTAGGACAGGAGACCCTGAACCTCGACGAACGGTTCCACGCCCGCGACACCGGGCGCACTGCGCGCGCGCGCGGCCAGCGCACGCAGCGCCTCCGGGTCGGCCGGCGCCGGCAGCGTCGCATGCGCGGCGAGCGCGAGCAGGCGCATGCGCAACTCGCCCTCGAAGCCGTTCATGACCGAAAGGACGGCGATGAGCGCCGCAACTCCGAGGCAGATGCCGGCGAGAGAAACCCAGCTGATGAAGGAAACGAAATACTGGTGCGTCCGGGCCCGGACATAGCGCAGCCCGAGCCCCAGGGGGAGCGGCGTCAGCATGTGCGATGGTTCACAGGATTCGGGATGCCTATCAAGGATTTATCGTGGGAATCTCGACAGGATCCCAACGGGTGCTACACTGAAATCCGGAGGTATCGCGATGCCTATCCTACGCATTTTGCTGTCGTTTGCGTTGGGCGCCACGACGCCCGCACTCGCCGAGACCTTGAGCACCGCCACCGGGACCCCGGCCGCGAGCGTCGACCACCCGAACCGCGGCAGCACGATGGCGACGGTGCAGAACCGCTTTGGTGAGCCGACGCAGCGTCACGCCACCGTCGGCAGCCCGCCCATCACGCGCTGGGACTACCCGCGGTTCTCGGTGTACTTCGAGAATGACCGGGTCCTGCACTCGGTGCTCGTGAGGTCCGCGCCCGCCAGCTGAGCGGGCGCGCACCGGCGCAGGTATCCTCCCTGCACGACCCCGCCGGGTGCATCCCGGGACGGGGTTTCTCGCCTGCAGGATGGCCCATGCCGGAACCGGATTCGTCCACGCCTCGCCTGCCCCAGGGAGCGAAGACATTGCGCTGGGGCGAGTTGTACGGCAGCGGCCCGGCCTGTTTTCTCGCGCGGGCCGCTGCGCGCGCCAGCGCTTCGCTCGTCGTCGTCTGCGGCAGCGGCCGGGAGGCCGAGCAGTATCTCGCGGAGCTGCGCTTTTTCGCCGGTAACGGACTCCGGCTCCGGTCGTTTCCGGACCGTGAAACCCTCCCCTACGACCCGTTCTCGCCACACCCGGATATCGTCTCGGAACGACTCGCGACGCTCGCCGCCCTGCCTTCGCTCAAGCGCGGCATCGTCGTCACGACCCAGGCGGCCGTGCTCGATCGCCTCCCGCCGCGGTCCTTTATCGCGGCGCACGCCTTTTCGCTCGCGGCCGGCGAGCGTATCGACCTCGTGGACCTCCGCAAGCGCCTCGTCGACGCCGGCTACGCCCAAGTGACGCAGGTGCTGAGCCCGGGCGAGTTCGCGGTGCGCGGCTCGGTCGTGGATCTCTACCCGGCTGGCGCGCCAGAGCCCTATCGGCTCGATCTGTTCGACGACCTGGTCGAGTCGGTGCGCGCCTTTGACCCGGCGGACCAGCGCTCTGGCGAGCGCCTGACCGCCGTGCCGCTGCTGCCCGCGCGCGAAATCCCCGCGTCACCCGCAGCGATCGCCGCGTTCCGCGGCCGCTGGCGCGAGCGCTTCGAGGGCGACCCGCAGGCGAGCGGCGTGTATCGCGCGGTGACGGCCGGGCAGATCCCGGCCGGCATCGAGTCCTGGCTGCCGCTCTTCTTCGGCGAGGCAGTGAGTCTTGCGGAATACCTGCCGACGGGCGCGGTGATCGTCGACCTCGTCGGCCTCGATACGGCGCTTCCCGCCCGCTGGGCCGACATCGAGCTGCGCCACGGGGAGCGCCGCCACGATCGCGAGCGGCCACTGCTGCCGCCGGCCGAGGCCTTCGTGCCGGCGGACCAGGCGCTCGCGGCACTCGCACGACATCCGCGCATCCACCTGTCGCCGGTCAAGGTCGAGCCGATCGGCAGCGCCTTGCCATACGAGAACTTCGCCTCCGAACCGCCGCCGCCGTTGCGCGCCGAGGACCGGGCGACGCGCCCGCTCGAGAAACTTGCCGCATTTGTTTCCAGCCGCAACTTCCGGGTACTCGTGACTGCGGACTCGGCCGGACGCCGCGAGGTACTCGCCGAGATGCTGCGGCGCCAGGGCCTCGATGCCGCGATTGCATCCGGTTGGGCGGACTTTCTCGCGGGTGGCGCGCGGCTGGGACTTGCGATCGCACCCGACGTGCGCGGCCTGCTGCTGCCGGCCGAGGGGCTCGCCGTGGTCGCGGAGGAGCAGCTGTTCGGCGAGCGGGCCCGGCAGGAGCGCCGCCGCCGACGCGCCGAGCGGGACCCCGAGGCCATCCTGCGCGAGCTCGCCGCGCTGTTACCGGGCGCGCCGGTCGTGCACGAGGAATACGGCGTCGGCCGCTACCGCGGTCTCAAGGTGATGCAGGTCGCGGGAAACCCGGCCGAGTTCCTGGTGCTCGAGTACGCGGGCGGCGATCTGCTCTACGTGCCCGTCTACGCGCTCGGGCGGGTGACGCGCTACACCGGCGGCTCGCCCGATTCCGCGCCCTGGCACCGGCTCGGGACCGACCAGTGGGCGCGCGCGCGTCGCCGCGCGGCCGAGCGCGTGCGCGACGTCGCGGCTGAGCTGCTCGACCTGTACTCGCGGCGCGCGGCCCGCCAGGGGCGCCCGCTCGCCTTCGACGAGAACGCCTATCGCGCCTTCGCGGCGGCCTTTCCATTCGAGGAGACCCTCGACCAGCGCGATGCCATCGAGGCGGTGCTCGCCGACCTGCGCTCGGGCCGGCCGATGGACCGCGTGGTGTGCGGCGACGTCGGCTTCGGCAAGACCGAGGTCGCGCTGCGCGCCGCGTTCGCGGCGGTCGCCGGCGGGCGCCAGGTCGCGGTACTGGTGCCGACGACGCTGCTCGCGCAGCAGCACGCCCAGACATTCGCCGACCGGTTCGCGGACTGGCCGATGCGGATCGAGAACCTGTCCCGTTTCCGCAGCGCCGCACAGCAGCGCGCCGTCATCGAGGGTCTCCGAGCCGGTTCCGTGGACATCGTGATCGGCACGCATCGGCTGCTGCAGCGCGACGTCGGTTTCCGCGACCTCGGGCTGGTCGTGGTCGACGAGGAGCATCGCTTCGGCGTCACTCACAAGGAGCGGCTGAAGCAGTTGCGCGCGGACATCGACCTGCTGACGCTCACCGCGACGCCGATCCCGCGCACGCTGAACATGTCGCTCGGCGGGCTGCGCGACCTTTCGCTCATGACCACTGCGCCTGCGGAACGCGTCGCGATCGAAACCTTCGTCGCCGAGTGGAGCGATGGCCTGGTACGCGAGGCCTGCCTACGCGAGATCCGTCGCGGCGGCCAGGTCTACTTCGTCCACAACGCCATCGAGGACATCGAGGGTTTTGCCGAGCGACTGCGCCGCCTGGTGCCCGAGGCGGCGGTCCGCGTCGGGCACGGCCAGATGCGCGAACGGGACCTCGAGCAGCTCATGCTCGACTTCTACCACCGCCGCTTCCAGGTCCTCGTCTGCACCACCATCATCGAGTCCGGCATTGACGTGCCGACGGCCAATACCATCCTGATCGACCGTGCCGACCGCTTCGGGGTCGCGCAGCTGCACCAGTTGCGCGGGCGCGTCGGCCGCTCGCACCATCGCGCGTTCGCCTACCTGCTCGCACCACCCGTAGCAGCCTTGCCGGAGGACGCACGCAAGCGGCTCGAGGCGATCGAGTCGCTCGAGGATCTCGGTGCCGGCTTCACGCTTGCAACCCAGGACCTCGAGATCCGCGGTGCCGGCGAGCTGCTCGGGGAGGAGCAGAGCGGCCAGATCCAGGAAATCGGCATCGGGCTCTACCTCGAGCTTCTCGAGCGCGCGGTGGCGGCCCTGCGCGAGGGCCGGGAGCTGCGGCTCGAAGAGTCACTGCAGTCCGGCTGCGAAGTCGACCTGCAGCTGCCCGCCCTGTTGCCGGAGGACTACATCCCGGACGTGCACTTGCGACTGCAGTTGTACAAGCGGCTGGCCGGTACCGGGGAAGCCGCGCAGCTCGATGATCTCGCCGCCGAGATCATCGATCGCTTCGGCCCGCTGCCGCCGCCGGCGAAAACCTTGCTGGTCGTGCATCGCCTGCGGCAGCGCGTCGCGGCGCTCGGGATCCGGCGCTTCGAACTCGGCGTCGCGGCCGGCGTCGTGGAGTTCGGAACTCCGATTTGCGTCGAGCCCGCCCGGGTCGTCGGCTTGGTCCAGCAGCCGGGTGGGCGCTATCGCCTCGACGGGCCCTCGCGCCTGCGCCTGCGCATCGCCTCTGCCGACGCCGCTGCGCGCATCGCCGCCGCCGAATCGGTCCTGGACGCGCTCGGTGGATGAAGGAGACGCATTCTTAACGGTGCCGGGTCGTACTTATCGCACTTATTGGCGGGCCTGCCACGAAGAACGCCAATAAGTGCGATAAGTACGACCCGGCACCCTTGTACCCTGTCACTGAAGGGGCGCGTCCTGTTCGTTTTCAGGCGCGGCCGTCACCGTCCAGCATGAGCGCCGGCCGGTCGGTGAGCGCGCGTGCCACCGCGACCGCGCTTTGCCAGCGCGGATTCGCGGCCAGTCCCTGCCGGTCGGGACCGCGCCCGTGCAGGCGGGCGAGCCGCATCAGTGTCACCGGGTCGGGCGCCGCGCGCAACGCCTCGAGCAGCGCCTCGACCGCCTTCCGGTCGTTGCAGACCGGCAGCACGTCGCAGCCCGCCGCGAGCGCGAGCCGCGCGCGCGCGGCAATGTCACCGAAGGCCGCCGCCCCCGCCATCGACAGATCGTCCGCGAACACGGCGCCCTGGAATCCGAGGTCGCCGCGCAGCACGCCGCTGATCCAGGCCCGCGACAGGCTCGCGGGTTTCTCATCCACCGCGGGAAACACGACGTGCGCCACCATGACGGACGGCAGCCCGTTCGCGATCAGCCGCCGATACGGCTGCAGGTCCGCCTCGATGTCGGGCCAGGCGCGGCGGTCCACCGGCAGCGCGATATGGGAATCGGCGGCGACGGCCCCGTGCCCTGGAAAGTGCTTTCCGGTCGCGGCCATACCGGCGTCGCGCATGCCGAGCATGTAGGCGACGCCGAGCTCGGCCACGGCCGCAGCGTCCCCGTGCAGGGCGCGATCGCCGATCACACTGCTGACGCCATGATCGACGTCGATGCACGGCGCAAAGGACAGGTCGACGCCCACGGCCCTGAGCTCCGCAGCCATCAGCCAGCCGAGCTCGCGCGCGGCCGCGAGCCCCTCCGCGCGATTCGCCGCGTAGCAGCGGCCGATGTCGCGCAGCGGCGGCAGGCGGGTGAAGCCGCCCCGGAAGCGCTGCACGCGGCCGCCCTCCTGATCCACGGCGACCAGCAGTGGCGGCGTGCGCGCGGCGTGGATGTCGGCCGCGAGGCGTGCGACCTGCTCGGGGCTCTCGAAGTTGCGCGCGAACAGGATGACGCTGCCGACCTGCGGGTGCCTCAGCATCTCGCGCTCCGCCGGCTCGAGCGCGATGCCCGCGAGGTCAACCATGACCGGGCCGAGCGTCATGGTGCACGCTCGAACAGCGCGATCGTCTCGACGTGCGAGGTGTGCGGAAACATGTCCATGATTCCCGCTGCCGCGAGGCGGTAGCCCAGTTGCCCGGCCAGTATGCCTGCATCGCGCGCGAAACTGCCCGGATGACAGGAGACGTAGACCAGCCGCCGCGGTCGCGAGCTCGCCGCGACCGGCAGGATCTCGCGCGCCCCCGCTCGCGGCGGGTCGAGCAGGACCAGGTCGTAGACGGTGCGTGCCCAGTCCCGCGCCTGCGATTCGGCCGCGAGGTTTGCCGCATGGAAGGTCACGTTGGCGATCCCGTTGCGCGCCGCGTTGGCGCGTGCCCGGGCGACGAGGCCAGCGTCGCCCTCCACTCCGTCCACGCCTGCCGCGCGCTGCGCCAGCGGCAGGCTGAAATTTCCGAGGCCGCAGAAAAGGTCGAGCACGCGGTCCGCTGGCCGCGGGTCGAGCAGTTCAACGGCGCGCGCGACCATGAGGCGGTTCAGCGCGCCATTCACCTGGATGAAGTCGGTGGGCGAGAACTCGATCCCTGCCGGCAGTCCCGGAAGATCGTAGCGCAGCGGCACGGCGGGCACCGTCAGCGGTCGGACCGTGTCGAGCCCGCCGGGTTGCAGGTAAAGGGCAACGCCGTACCGCGCCTCGAAGGCTCGCAGGCGGTCGAGGTCGGCGGCATCCGGCTCGTCGAGCACGCGCAGGACCAGGGCCGCGGCATTGTCGCCGACCGCGACTTCGATCTGCGCGACGCGGCGGCGGATCCCGAGGCTGGCGACGAGCTCCGAGAGCGCCGTGAGCTGCGCGCCGACCGGGGCCGCGAGCACCTCGCAGGCTGCAAGATCTGCAATGAGTGGGCTGCTGCGCTCGCGAAACCCGACCAGCACCTTGCCTTTCCGGTCCACGTACTTGCAGCCGAGCCGCGCCCGGCGGCGGTAGCCGAACCCTGGCCCGATGAGCGGTGGCAGCCATTCGCCGGGCGTGATACCGCCGATGCGCACGAGGGTATCCGCGACCACGCGGCCCTTGGCCGCAAGCTGGGCGCCGTGCTCCAGGTGCTGCAGCGCGCAGCCGCCACAGGTCCCGAAGTGCGGGCAGCGCGGTGTCCTGCGTTCGGGCGACGCGCGCAGCACCTCGACGACGACCGCTTCATCGTGCCGCCGCTGGCGGCGGGTGCGGCGAAAGCGGACCTCCTCGCCGGGCAGCGCCCCGTCGACAAAGACCGCCTTGCCGCCCACGTGCGTGACGCCGCGGCCCTCCTGGTCCAGCGATTCAATGCCGGCCGTCTCGACCGGGGTCGGCACCTTCAAGCGCCGGACCAGGCAGCGGCGTAATCGCGCCAGTGCGGTTCTTCGCGCCCGGCCAGCCAGTTTCGCACGCGCTCGACCTCGTCGGCGTGTGCGGCCGGCGTCAGCTGGCCGCGGACCAGCTCGAAGCGCAGCCACACGAGGTACGTGTTCAGCACGTCGGTTTCGCAGTACGCGCGGATCTCGGCCAGCCGCCCGGCCCGCCAGAAATCGAACACCCGGTCGCCGCTCATGCCGAGCTTGCCCGGCAGGCCGAGCAGCAGCGCCACGTGCTCGAGACTCGCGCGCCCGCGTGCCTGGTACGCCGACAGCACGTCCATGAGGTCCACGTGGCGCGCGTGGTAGCGATTTAGATAGTTGTTCCACTTGAAGTCGCGCTCGCGCTCGCCCGTCTCCCAGTACGTGGGCGAGGCGATGCCGTGGCGCAGCATCCGGTAGTGCAGCACCGGCAGGTCGAAGCCGGATCCGTTCCAGGACACCAGCGTAGGCACCAGCTTGTCGAGGCCGCCGAAAAAGCGGCGCACGAGGTCATCCTCCCCGCTGTCCGCCGTGCCGAGGCTCCACACCTGCAACTGGTCCCCGCCGCGCAACAAGGTTGAGATGGCGACGATGCGGTGTTGCTCGAGCGGCAGGTAGGATGACCCCGTCTCTTCCTCGCGTGCCGCCAGCATCTGCGCGGCGACGGCGAAGTCGTCGCCTGCGAAGCCGAGCCGGCGACCGAGCTCGGCGTCCGGAACGGTCTCGATGTCGAACACGAGGCAGTCCGCCGCGCTCACGGCTTCCTCAACAGCACGGCGACGGCCATGACCAGGCCGGCCTCGTCGGTCAGGCTCACGTGCCCCTCGCCCGCGCCGAGCCGGTCGGCGATCGCGCGCCCGCGCGCCGAGAAGATCACCTCCGGCCTGCCCCAGGCATTGGGCGTGAACCCGAAGTCGCGGATCCACACGCCGTTGCGGAATCCGGTGCCGAGCGCCTTGGAAATCGCCTCCTTGGCGGCAAAGCGCATGGCGAGGAATCGCACTGCGCGCCGGCCAGGGCTGAACAGCGCGCGCTCCTCCGGCATGAGCAGCCGGTCGACGAAGTGCCCGCCGAAGCGGCGGTACGTCGCCTCGATCCGCTCGACCTGGACGAGGTCGGTCCCGATGCCGAAGATCATCGGCAGCGAGCGCCCACCATGAGCCGCTTCATCTCGGCGACCGCCCGCCCGAGACCGCTCATGACCGCGCGCGCGACGATCGCGTGGCCGATATTGAGTTCGACGAGCTCGGGTATCGCCGCCACGGGCTGCACGTTGTGGTAGTCGAGCCCATGGCCCGCGTTTGCGACCAGGCCTGCGGCAGTCGCGCGCCGCGCCGCCTCGGCGAGGCGCGCAAGTTCGCGCGCCCGTTCCGCGCCCTGGGCCTCGGCGTATGCGCCGGTATGCAGCTCGACGACCGGCGCGCCCGCGCGGACCGCGGCATCGACCTGCGCCGCGTCCGGGTCGATGAACAGCGATACGCGGATCCCGCCGGCGGCAAGCCGGCGGCAGGCATCGGCGACTGCCTTCGGCTGCGCGGCGACGTCGAGGCCGCCCTCGGTCGTCACCTCGGTGCGCTTCTCCGGCACGAGGCAGACGTCGCGGGGCTGTACGTCGAGCGCGATCGCGAGCATCTCGGGCGTCGCGGCGATCTCCAGATTCATGTGCGTCTGCAACACCGGCCGGAGCGCGCGCACGTCGCGATCCTGGATATGGCGGCGATCCTCGCGCAGGTGCAGCGTGATGCTGTCGGCACCCCATTGTTCCGCGACCAGGGCCGCGAGCAGCGGGTCCGGCGAGCGGCCGCCACGCGCCTGGCGCAGCGTCGCGACGTGGTCGATGTTCACGCCCAGCAGGATGTCCGTCCCCGTCATGCCTCGCGTCCCCTCCGGCGCATGGCCAGCATCACCTCGCGGCTGGCGAGGCCGCGGCCCTCGAGGCAATGCGCGATGGCCGCCCCGTAGATTCCCCGCGCCGCCCGTTGCGCCGCCGGCGGGCCATAGTCCCCCCGCGCCACCGCGAGCAGGTCGCGCCCCGCATGGCAGTCGGGCCCCGGCTGCGCATCACGCACGGCCAGCACGCCGCGCCCCGCCCGGAAATGATAGTACCCTGCCGCGTCCAGCGGCCGGCCGCTGGCCGCATCGCGGGTCAGGTCGACGCCGTAACCGAGTTCATCCAGCAGCATGCGCTCGAAGCGCCGCAGCGCGGCTGCCTCCGCGCCCGTTGCCAGCTCCGCGAGTGCAACGCCATAGGCGTCGTAGACCGCCTCGTGCCGGTCCTCGCGCGCCAGCAGCTTGAGCAGGAGCTCGTTGAGGTAGTAGCCGGGCAGCAGCGCCGCCGGTCCGAGCGCGGGCCCCGGCCCCGCCGCCTCCGCAGCCGTCAGCGTGCCGCCGTCTCCCCGACCGCTCCAGGTGACGAGCAGCGGCGCGAACGGGCGCAGCACCGGCCTGAGCGGCGACTTCGGGCGGCGCGCGCCGTGCGCGAAGAGCGTCACCCGGCCGCGATTCCGGGTCATGAACTCGAGGATCCGGCTGGTATCGCTCCACGGTCGGTGGTGCAGCAGCCAGGCCGGTTCGAGGAGCTTGCGTCGCAGGGTCATGGCGGCTCGTGCCCGAGCTGCCGCAGCATGCGATCGTCGTCGCTCCAGCATTCGCGCACCTTGACCCAGGTGTTGAGGTGCACGCGCCGCCCCAGGCGCTCATTGAGCGCGAGCCGTGCGGCCTGCCCGACGGCCTTGAGTCTCGCGCCCTTGGCGCCAATGACGATCCTGCGCTGGCCCTCGCGTTCCACCCAGATCACGGCGTCGATTTCCGTGCGCCCGTCCGCGGTCGGCTCGAAGCGCTCGATTTCGACCGCGAGCCCGTAAGGCAACTCGTCGCTGAGCGCGAGCGTCAATTGCTCGCGCAGCGCCTCCGCCGCCACGAAACGCTCGCCGCGATCGAGCGGCGCGGGCGCCTCCGCGACCGGCCCCTCGGGCAGATGCGCCGCCGCCGCCCGCACCAGCGCGTCGAGGTTTTCGCGCCTGCCCGCCGAGACCGGGACGATCGCGCTGAAGTCGTGCTTTTCGGCGACGCGCGCCAGGAACGGCAGCAGGGCGGTGCGCGGGCGCACGAGGTCGATCTTGTTCACCGCGAGCACCACGGGCAGGCCGGCGCGGGCGAGGCGCGCGAGAACCGCCTCGTCACCGGCCGTCCAGCGCGGCGCCGCGATCACGAGAATGGCGGCGTCGGCGCTGCCGAGCGCCGCCTCGCCCTCGCAGTTCATGGCGTGCGTGAGACGGCTGCCGCCGGGCGCACCCGCCCCTGGAGTGTCGCTCACGATCATCCGGAAACCGGGACCGGTGACCATGCCCTCGATGCGGTGGCGCGTGGTCTGCGCCTTCGGCGTGACGATGCTGAGGGCGCGGCCCGTGAGTGCGTTGAGCAGCGTGGACTTGCCGACATTCGGGCGTCCGGCCAGCACGACCGTTCCCCACCGTTCCCTGCTGCCTGCGCTCACCGGCTGGATTTTACCGCCTGCTGGTCCAGAATTCCCTGCGCCGCCTCCTGCTCCGCGCGCCGGCGGCTGCTGCCCTCGGCCTCGGCGGCGAGACCGAGCTCGGCCACGTCGCAGCGCACGCGGAAGTGCTGCGCGTGTGGCTCGCCGCTGACGTCCAGTACGGTGTACGTGGGCCGCGCGAGCCCGCGGCCCTGGAGCCACTCCTGCAACCGGGTCTTCGGATCCTTGAGCGCCGCGGCTTCCGGGAGCGCAGCCACGGCATCGCCGAACAGTCGCACCGCAGCCGTGCGCGCCGCATCCAGGCCCTGGTCCAGATACAGCGCCCCGAACACCGCCTCGAGGGCGTCCGCGAGTATCGTGGCACGCCGCTGGCCGCCGGACTTCAGCACGCCTTCGCCGAGACGCAAGTGCTCGCCCAGCCCGAGACCGGCGGCGATGGCGGCGAGTGAATCGCCGCTCACCAGGCTCGCGCGGTAGCGCGAGAGCTCGCCTTCGCTGGCCGCGGGAAAGCGCCGGAACAGGAGTTCGGCGACCGCGAACGAGAGCACTGCATCTCCCAGGTACTCGAGCCGCTCGTTGTTGGCGGAGCCGTGGCTGCGGTGCGTCAGGGCGAGCTCGAGGAGGCCCGCGTCCGAGAACCCGGCGCCGAGCCGGTCCGCCAGCCAGCCGGCCGCTGGATCCACGCCGCACCCGGAGCCGTCAACGCGCGTTGACGGCGACCGACTTGTCGAAAACCAGGAGGAACGACACGTTGCCGGCGAGCGGTACGACGTCCTCGTACGCGGCGCGGACCGTGAATGTGCCTACTTCCTTCCTGATCTCGAGATCGTTCGACGTGATCACCTCGACCATCTCGATGTCGAAGTGACGCTCGGCCGCCTTGCGCAGCATGAACTCGGTCGTGCCCGGGTTGGCGTCGAATTCGTCGCGCACCTTCTCGAGCGTCGAGGCGATGCGCATGTATTCGAGGTACCTCGGCGTCATGCGGATGCCGGCGTAGACCCACACGCCGACCACGGCCACGAGGACCAGGATTCCTAGCATTGTCATGCCACGCTGTCTGTGCTGCATACCGGTCTCCCTAATGGATGCCCGTGCCCATGCGCTCCCAGATTAGGAGTGCGCCCGGGTCCGGGTTGAATGACAGCCAGATCGCCTCCGCTCTGCCGATGACGTTGCCCGCGGGCACGTAACCGACCTCGGGAAAGCGGCTGTCGCGGCTGTTGTTGCGGTTGTCGCCCATCATGAAATAGTGCCCCGGCGGCACCCGCCATTCGCCGTCCAGACCGGGCCGCGCGGGGTCCAGCAGGATCGCATGGCGCCGCTCACCGAGCCGTTCCTCGCCCACCCGGGTGAACGGATACTGCTCGTTCTTGGGACCCGAATACAACTCGCCGGGCTCAATCTGCGACGGCGTCCCGTTCACGTACACCCGGGACCCCTCCACGCGGATCGTGTCCCCCGGCAGGCCCACGAGCCGCTTGATGTAGGCGACCGAGGGCTCGGAGGGCTTCCTGAACACGATCACGTCCCCGCGCTCCGGCTCGCCGATCGGCACGATGCGCGTGTTGAGCACCGGGAGCCGCAGGCCGTAGCGCCACTTGTTGACTAAGATGAAGTCGCCCTGGATCAGGGTCGGCATCATCGAGTCGGACGGGATGCGGAACGGCTCGTACAGGAACGAGCGCAGCAACAGCACCAGCACGATCACCGGAAAGAACGAACGCGCGTAGTCGACGACCACCGGCTCCTTCGCGACGCCCCGCTGCTGCCGCCGCGGCGCGAATACCCACCGGTCGAGGCCCCAGATTGCGCCGGTGAGCGCCGCGAGCGCGACCAGCACGAAAGAAAAATCGAAGATCATCGCTTACCCCGCCCGTTCATTTCTTGCCGACCCGCAGCACCGCCAGGAAGGCCTCCTGCGGGATCTCCACCGTGCCGAGCTGCTTCATGCGCTTCTTGCCTTCCTTCTGCTTCTCCAGCAACTTGCGCTTGCGCGTCACGTCCCCGCCATAGCACTTGGCGAGCACGTTCTTGCGCAGCGCCTTGACGGTCGCGCGCGCGATCACGTGGCTGCCGATCGCCGCCTGGATGGCGACCTCGAACATCTGGCGCGGGATCAGTTCCTGCATCTTGTCGACCAGCTCGCGACCCCGCTGGTACGCGCTCTCACGGTGCACGATGATCGACAGGGCATCGATGCGGTCGCCGTTGATCAGCACGTCGAGGCGCACCAGCGGCGCCGGCTGGAAGTGGCTGAATTCATAGTCGAACGACGCGTAGCCGCGGCTGACCGACTTCAGCCGATCGAAGAAGTCCAGCACCACCTCCGCGAGCGGCAACTCGTACTGCAGCGACATCTGCGTGCCGAGCTGCAACATCTTCCTGTGCACGCCGCGCTTTTCCTGGCACAGCTGCAGCACGCCGCCCACATGCTCGGGCGGCACCAGGATGTTGGCCGTGATGATCGGCTCGCGCAGTTCCCGGTAGTCCGGGGGCAGGTGCGCCGGATTGTCCACCTGCGTGACCTCGCCATCGCTGCCGACCACTTCGTACACCACGGTCGGGGCGCTGGTGACCAGCGCGAGGCCGTACTCGCGCTCGAGCCGCTCCTGGACGATCTCCATGTGCAGCAGGCCGAGAAACCCGCAGCGGAAGCCGAAGCCGAGCGCGGTGGACACCTCGGGCTCGTAGTACAGCGAGGAGTCGTTGAGCCGGAGCTTCTGCAGCGCGTCGCGGAACGCCTCGTACTGGTCGGACTGGACCGGGAACAGTCCGGCGAATACGCGCGGCTTGACCGACTTGAACCCGGGCAACGGCGTCGCGCAGGGCCTGGTCTCGCTGGTGATCGTGTCGCCGACCGGCGCGCCGTCGATGTCCTTGATGCCGGCCGTGAGCCAGCCGACCTCCCCGGTCGCGAGCGCGTCGGTCTCGACCCGCTTCGGCGTGAAGCGCCCGATCCGATCCACCTGCCAGGTACGGCCCGTGGACATCACGCGGATCCGGTCATTGCGCTTCAGGGAGCCGTTCACCACGCGCACCAGCGACACGACGCCGACGTAGTTGTCGAACCACGAGTCGACGATCAGCGCCTGCACCGGGGCCGCCGGGTCGCCGCGCGGCGCCGGGATGCGCGCCACCAGCCGTTCGAGCAGCGCCGGGACGTTCTCGCCGGTCTTGGCGCTGACCCGCACCGCGTCCTTGGCCTCGATGCCGATGATGTCCTCGATCTCGCGGATCACGCGTTCCGGGTCGGCCGAGGGCAGGTCGATCTTGTTGATCACCGGCAGCACCTCGAGGCCCTGCTCGAGCGCCGTGTAGCAGTTCGCGACGCTCTGCGCCTCGACGCCCTGCGCGGCGTCGACCACGAGCAGCGCGCCCTCGCAGGCGGCGAGCGAGCGCGACACCTCGTAAGAGAAGTCGACGTGACCCGGTGTGTCGATGAAATTCAGCTGGTAATCGCGGCCATCCGTGGCTCGGTAGGTGAGCGTGACCGACTGCGCCTTGATGGTAATGCCCCGCTCTCGCTCGAGATCCATCGAGTCGAGCACCTGGTCCTGCATCTCCCGCGCCTCGAGGCCGCCGCAGGTCTGGATCAGGCGGTCCGCGAGCGTCGACTTGCCGTGGTCCACGTGCGCAATGATCGAGAAATTGCGTATCTGCTGCTGCATCGCGGAAGCGGGGATTCCTGGCCGGACGGGCGCGTCCGGGGTGCGCGATTATAGCAGCCGGACCCGCCGCTCAGCCGCCGGCGACGCGCAGGACTGCCACGCGGTCGAGGCGGCCGTGGCAGACGATCCTGCCGTCGCAGATCAGCACCGGCACTTTGAGCCCGTAGCGGCGCAGCGTGACCGGGTCGCCGTCGACGTCGCGCAGTTCGTAGCGAAGCGGCAGCCGGGAGAGTTCGGCGACGAACTCGTCGCACAACGGACAATCGTCGCGCGTGTAGACGAGGAAGCGGGCTTCCGGCATCCGCGGCGGTCAGTTGCGCCGGTTGGGCGCAGCCGCCGGGGCGGGCGGCGATGCGGGGCGCAGCCCGGTCGCGATGTACTCGAGGGCCTGCGGCGGCACCTCGCCGACCGCGGTGACCTGGTGGCCGTCCACGACCGTCGAAAACGCCGACGCGACACCGGAGCGCGTCGTGCCGCGCGCCGGCACCTTGCCAGGCGCCGGCGTCTGGATGAACACCGAGATCGTCGCGAGGCCGTCCGAATAGACGAGGTGACTCACCGGGCTGCCGGTGCCGGCGACCGACTGCAGGCTGCTCGTGGACAGCCGGAATCCGGGCGGCACCTGCGCCGCGCGCCAGCTCGGAGCTTCGTCATTGTCCTGCGGAGCCTGGCGCACCCAGCGCAGCCGGTTGCGGTTGACCGCGGGCTCGAAAGCGGAGTCCGGGATGCCATCGTCGAACCGCAGCCTGCTGAAGCGCAGGCGTTCGACCACGCGCCCGTTTTGGTCCGACAGGTCGCTGCGCACCGGCAGGTGCGTGTCGAGGTCGATCCACAGACGGTAGCCGAAGCGGTAGCCGTCCAGCGGCCGTACCGCGACCACGGCCGCCGGTCCGAAGTCCTCGAGCGTCTCGCGGCCGACCCATTCGACCCGGTACCAGGGCGTCGCGCCAGCCTCGAAGTTCGGCAACGCGCCCAGGAGGTCGCTGCGCCCCCAGCGCCGTTCGATGATCGCGAGCTTCCGGTCGGGCAGGTAGACGACCACCTCGTCATTCTCGCGCACCAGCTCGCGCCCGCTACCCGACAGCGACACGAGCCGCTCGGACACGACGCCGTCGCGGACGCGGTAGGTGATCGCCAGGCGCTCGCTGCGTCCGGCGGATTCGCAGACGAACTCGCCGACATAGCTCGAGTTGTTGAGCGCGGCGCCCATGCGCGTGAGCCACTCCTGCCCGCTCTCGGCGAGCGCAGGCGCGGCCGCGAGGCCGAGCAGGATCGCGGTTGCGGCGCGCGGGTTCACGGCTGCGGCGCGTCCCCGGGCGGCGCGGTTTCGACCCGGGACCGGTCGTAGTCGCTGACCAGGTCCGCGCCGACGCTGCGACGCACGAACGGCGACGCATAGCCGTAATGCGCGACCAGGTAGTTCGCGAGTTCGGCGGGCGGAATCCCGACCGGCGCATCGCCCGCGGGTGGCGTCACGTAGGACTCGGCGGGCGCATCAGGCGTCGCCGCGTCAACCGTGACCGCTTGCACGGGCGGCGTCTCGGCCTTCGCCAGGATCGCCTCGGGTGGGTTCGCATTGCCGGCCGTCAGCTGCTGGACCTGCAGCACCGCGCCGAAGGCGACCGCCGCCGCGACCGAGAGACCCGCGGCCGTGCGCCCAATAGAGTCGCGTCGCACCAGCCGGGCGAGCCTGCCGACCCGTGACGGCTCCCGAGCGATGGCCGCGCTCACGCGCGCCGCGACCTGCCTGGCCGCTGGCACGTCACCGTCGCTGCGCAGCACCGCGCCGATCAGCGAATAGCGCGACAGCGCGCCGCGCAGATCGTCGTCACGCTCGAGCCGCTTCAGCAGCAGCGCCGACTCCGGGTCCGGCAGTTCGCCGTCCAGGAAGGCCGAGAGCTGTTCCTTGATCCGATCCGTCATTCCAGGTCTCCGATTCGCCCGAGCCCGCCATCGAACACCTCGCGCAGGCTCCTGTCGATCGCCTCGCGCGCACGGAAGATCCGCGAGCGCACTGTCCCGACCGGGCATTCCATCGTTCTCGCGATGTCCTCGTAGCTGAGGCCCTCGAGCTCGCGCAGCACGATCGCGAGCCGGAGGTCGTCCGGCAGCGCCTCGATCGCCTCATTCACCGTGCGCCGGATTTCGTCGGTCAGTGCGAGGGCTTCCGGCGTCTCGGCGTCGGCGAGCCGGGCCTGGGCCTGCACCTGCGAGCCGTCCTGCAGGTCGAGGTCATAGGACACGGGGCGCCTGCGGCTCGCCACCAGCGCGTTCTTCGCCGTGTTGATCGCGATTCGGTACAGCCAGGTGTAGAACGCGCTCTCGCCGCGGAACGCCGGCAGCGCCCGGTACGCCTTGATGAATGCCTCCTGGGCGATGTCCTCGGCCTCGGCGGGGTTGCGCACGTAGCGCTGCACGAGCTTCAGCACCTTGTGCTGGTACTTGAGCACCAGCGCATCGAAGGCCGCCTTGTCCCCGTTCTGGACGCGGCGCACCAGCGCGATGTCGCCCGCTTCAGCCCGCATGGGCGGGAGGACCTGCGCTCTGCCCTGCACGTACACGCCGGGTATGACCGGACCTGGGCGGGTTAGTTCGCACGGCGGCGGCTGGATGGGCGAAAGCCCCTCCTTTCGTGAGGCAACCCGCGGATTCTAGCAATTCAGGCGGATGCGGGCCTTCAGGCGCCGGAATTCAGCAGCCGGGACCGCCCCGGCGGGCAGCAGCCAGCCGAGCCGCCGGCGGCCGGCCCGGAACGCGACGTATGCGAGGCCTGGGTAGGCGCGCGAGCTGCCTTGCAGTTCGGCAGGCAGCCAACGCCGGCTGCCGGCCAGCCGGACCCGCCACCCGCGACCGTCGTGACGGGCCGCGGTGAGCCGGCAGTGGCGCCCGGGCAGGCGCGAAATCGTCTGTACGAGCCCAGCGAGCACGACGGCCGAGAGCATGGCTGCGAGCGGCGTCGGCACGCGTGCGAGCCAGGGCACGACTACGCAGACCGTGTGCAGCAGCAGGACCAACGCCGCCAGGCGCGGCCCTGCGGTCGGCTCAAGCCGGACGGCGAACGATCTCATCGACCAGTTTCGCCCGCGCGCGGTCGCCGGGCCGCGCGCCGCCGATCAGCCACTCGGCGAGATCGGGATCCGGCTGCTCCAGGAGCCACACGAAGTCGCGGCGTCTCGCGTCGTCGGCCTGCGGCCAGCAGCGGTCGAGCCAGCCGGCGAGCAGCACATCGAGTTCCTTCATGCCGCGCCGGCAACGCCAGCGGAGCCGCCCTTCGACGGCGTCGCGCATGGTTCAGCCCTCGCCTTTCGCGACGCGCCGCTTGATGTCGGCGATCGCACGGGCGGGGTTCAGGTCCTTGGGACAGGCCTCGACGCAGTTCATGATCGTGTGGCAGCGATACAACCGGAATGCTTCATCGAGCTTCGCAAGGCGCTCGCTCGTCGCACCGTCGCGCGAGTCCACGATCCAGCGATAGGCCGCGAGCAGCGCCGCCGGACCCAGGAAGCGCTCGGGGTTCCACCAGAAACTCGGGCAGGACGTCGAGCAGCAGGCGCACAGTATGCAAGCGGACGGCCGGTCGACCTTTTCCTGGTCGGACGGCGACTGCCGCCGTTCGCCGCTCGCGGGCGCGGCCGGTGCCGCCTGCAGCCAGGGTTCGACCGCCGCGTACTGCCGATAGAACTGGTCGAGGTCCGGGACTAGGTCCTTGACGACCGGCAGGTGCGGCAGCGGGAAGACACGGACGGCGCCCCGGATCGCGGCGATCGGCTGGGTACACGCGAGGCTGTTGACGCCGTCGATATTCATCGCGCAGGAGCCGCAGATGCCTTCGCGACAGGAGCGCCGGAAAGTCACGGTCGAATCGACCTCGTTCTTGATCTTGATCAGCGCGTCGAGAACCATCGGGCCGCAGCTGTCGAGATCGACTTCGAAGCTGTCCACGCGCGGCGGCTCGCGGCTGTCCGGGTCGTAGCGGTAGATCCGGAATTGCCGCAGGCGGGTGGCGCCCGCCGGCGCCGCGTGCTGCCGCCCGGGCCGGTCCTCGTAACGCGAGTTCGCGGGTAGTCGAAACTGAACCATTGCTCGGTCGGCTCCTGTCAGTAGGCCCGCACCTGAGGCGGGATGCACTCGACGCCGGCGCCCTGGGTGTCGAGCTGCACCGGCCGGTAATCGAAGCGCACGGCGCCCGCCGCGTCCACCCAGGCCAGCGTGTGCTTCAGCCAGTGCGCATCGTCCCGCTCCGGGAAATCCTCGCGCGCGTGTGCGCCGCGGCTCTCGGTACGGTTGCGCGCCGAGTGGATGGTCGCGAGCGACTGCCCCAGCAGGTTGTCGAGCTCGAGCGCCTCGGCAAGATCCGTGTTGTAGACCAGCGAGCGGTCCGTGATCCTGAGATCGCGGAACGCATCGTGGCAGCGCGCGAGCGCGGCGCAGCCCTCGGTCAGCGTCTCGCCGGTGCGGAACACTGCCGCATCGCGCTGCATGGCACGCTGCATCTCGTCGCGCAGCGACGCGGTCGGCCGGTCGCCGTCGGCGTGGCGGATCCGGTCGAACCGGTCGAGCAGCGGCTCGACGGCCCGCGGCGGCGGCTCCGGCAGCGCGGCACCTCGACGCAGCGACTTCGCGCAGTGCGCGGCCGCGGCCCGCCCGAAGACCACGAGGTCGAGCAGCGAGTTCGACCCCAGCCGGTTTGCGCCGTGCACCGAGACGCAGGCCGCCTCGCCGATCGCCATGAGCCCGGGCACGGTCGTCTCGCGTCCGTCGGCGCGGGTCAGCGCTTCGCCCTGGACGTTGCAGGGGATTCCGCCCATGTTGTAGTGCACGGTCGGCTGCACCGGGATCGGCGCGCGCGTCACATCCACGTTGGCGAATATCATCGCGGTCTCGGCGATCCCGGGCAGGCGCTTGGCGATCACGTCCGCGCCAAGGTGTTCGAGGTGCAGGTGGAGGTGGTCGCGTTGCGGGCCGACACCGCGGCCCTCGCGGATCTCCAGAGTCATGGCGCGACTCACGACGTCGCGCGACGCGAGGTCCCTGGCGTTCGGCGCGTAGCGTTCCATGAAGCGCTCGCCCGCGGAGTTGCGCAGGATGCCGCCCTCCCCGCGCACGCCTTCCGTGATCAGGCAGCCGACGCCGTAGATCCCGGTCGGGTGGAACTGTACGAACTCCATGTCCGCGAGCGGCAGCCCCGCGCGCAGCACCATGCCGCCGCCGTCGCCGGTGCAGGTGTGCGCGGACGTGCAGGAAAAATACGCGCGCCCATAGCCGCCGGTCGCGAGGATCGTCGCCTGCGCGAGGAAGCGGTGCAGCGTGCCGCTCGCCATGTCGAGGGCGAGCACGCCGCGGCACGCGCCGCCGTCCATGATGAGGTCAATGGCGAAATACTCGATGAAGAAGCGCGCGCGGTGCTTGAGACTCTGCTGGTAGAGCGTGTGCAGCATCGCATGACCGGTGCGGTCCGCTGCCGCGCAGGTGCGCTGCGCGATCCCCTTGCCGTAGTGCGTCGTCATGCCGCCGAACGGCCGCTGGTAGATGCGCCCGTCCTCGGTGCGCGAGAACGGCAGGCCGTAGTGTTCGAGTTCGATGACCGCCGCCGGCGCTTCCTGGCACATGTAGGCGATCGCGTCCTGGTCGCCGAGCCAGTCGGAGCCCTTGACCGTGTCGTAGAAGTGGTAGCGCCAGTCGTCGTCGCCCATGTTGCCGAGCGCCGCGCTGATGCCGCCCTGGGCGGCCACCGTGTGGCTGCGGGTCGGGAAGACCTTGGTGATGCACGCCGTGTCGAGGCCTGCCTCAGCAAGGCCGAGCGTGGCGCGCAGTCCCGCGCCGCCGGCGCCGACCACGACGACGTCCGGGCGATGGTCGACGAGCGGGTAGGCGCTCACGCGGAGCCGCCGAATGCAATGCACCAGAGCGCCCAGGCGAGCGCCACGGCCGCGGCGAGGTGCAGCACCCGGGCGATCATGAGCGAGGTGCCGAGCATGCGTCCGCGCACGTAGTCCTCGAGCACGATCTGCACGCCCTGCAGCGAATGCCACAGGAGCGCGGCACCGAACAGGACCGCGAGCAGGGTCTGCGGCGGCCTCGCGAACCAGCCGGCGACGACGGCGTGCTCGAGTGACGGCTGGCGCAGCAGCGAGACGACGAACCACAGGCCGAGCGGGATCAGCGAGATGGCCGTCAGGCGCTGATTGCGCCAGTGCCGCGAGGCGCTGCCGGGGCCTGTGCTCATGGCATCCCCGCCAGGAATCGCCCGGCCGGCGTCAGCACGAGAGTCACGGCGAAGGCCAGGAAGGCGCAGGCAAACATGATGCGTCCGGACCGGCGGGCGTCGCGCTTCTCGAATCCGTAACCCGCGTCCCACGCCAGGTGCCGGATACCGGCGAACAGGTGATACCAGAAGGCGGCCAGCGCAAGTGCCAGCACGATCCGCATCGGCAGGCTCGAGAAAAAACGAACGGCGCCGCCGTAGGCCGCAGGGCCGAGCGCGACCGCCAGCATCCAGCCGGCGAACAGGAATGCGCAGGCCGACAGGTACAGCCCGCTCATGCGATGCAGGCCGGACAGCACCATCGTATACATCATCCGGTACACGGAAAGGTGCGGGGAAAGCGGCCGCTCGGAGGAGTCTGACATCGCGTAAGGTATTCTGCCAGAAAGGGATAGGTCCTTCCCAAGGCCAATTCCTGCGCGTTGGCGCAGATGCGCTGCGCTACGATTGCGGCGATGCTAGGAACACGCTGCACGGTGTTGCCCTCGTTCGCGGTCGTCGCCGCCACCGGCCGCGACGCGCGCACCTTCCTGCAGGGACAGCTCACCAACGACATCCTCGGGCTGGAGCGGCATCCGGGCATGCTGGCGGCGTCCTGCAATCGGCAGGGACGCGTGCTCGCGACGATGCGCCTGGCCGCCCAGGGCGAGGACGTGCTGCTCGTGCTGCAGCGCGCGCTCGCACACACGCTGGTCGCACAGCTGTCGAACTTCGTGCTACGCGCCGACGTCCGCTTCGAGGACCGCGGCCGGCAGCTGCAGGTGGTCGGCCTGATCGACGCCGAGCCGGACGCCCGCTGGTCGCAGGCGGCGGCGACCGCGGCCGGACTTGCGATGCTGGTCGCGAGCCCGCGGCGCATCCTGCTCGCGGGGTCGCCCGCTTCGCTCGATGCCGCGCTCGGCGCCGTGCCACGCACCGACGCCGCCGACTGGGACCGAACGTGCATCGCGGACGGCGAGCCGTGGATCGTGCCCGCAACCGCCGCGCTCTGGCTGCCCCAGATGCTGAATCTCGACCTGGTCGGCGGCGTCAGTTTCAGCAAGGGCTGTTACGTCGGCCAGGAGATCGTGGCGCGCGCCCAGCACCTCGGGCAGCTCAAGCGGCGCACGCTACGCTACGCCGGGCTGCCCGATGCGCAGCTCGCGCCCGCGCAGGCCCTGTTCAGCGGCGAGGCGCTCGCTGCGCAGGTGGTCGCCAGCACGCGTGATGAAACGGCGACGCACTGCCTCGCGGTCGTGGAACTGCGTCACTGCAGCGACCTGCTCGGCACAAAACCCGGCGGCTCCGAGTTCGTGCCCGCCGACCTTCCCTACGCCATCCCCGCGCCCGCCACGGCCTAGACGGTGCCGGGTCGTACTTATCGCACTTATTGCGGAGCAATAAGTGCGATAAGTACGACCCGGCACCACTCCTAAGTACGACCCGGCACCACTCCTATTCTTCGTGGCGCAGCTGCGGGAACAGCAGCACGTCGCGAATGCTGGGCGAATCGGTCAGCAGCATGACCAGCCGGTCGACGCCGACGCCGAGCCCGGCCGCCGGCGGCATCCCGTATTCGAGCGCGCGGACGTAGTCGGCATCGTAGTACATCGCCTCCTCGTCGCCGCCCCTGCGCCGCCTGGCCTGTTCGCGGAACCGCTCAGCCTGCTCTTCCGCGTCGTTGAGCTCGGAGAAGCCATTGGCGAGCTCGCGACCGTCGATGAACAACTCGAAGCGGTCCGCAACGAAGGGATCCGCGTCGCGGCGCCGCGAGAGAGGCGACACCTCGGCGGGGTATGAGTGGATGAAGGTCGGCTGCAAGAGGCCGTGCTCCGCAGTCTTCTCGAAGATCAGCATCAGCAGCGCACCGGCGCCGTCCTCCTTGCCGGGCTCGAGACCGAGGCGCGCGTAGGTCTCACGCAGGTAGGCCGCATCGCGCAGGCGCGCGGCGTCGAGCCCCGGGTTCGCCGCGGCCACCGCCTCCTCGACCGAGCGTTTCGCGAACGGCGCGCTGAAGTCGATGCGCCGGCCCTGGTACTCGACGGCGTGCGAGCCCGCCACCGCCATCGCGACGCCCTGGAACATGCGCTCGACCAGCGTCATGAAGTCGCCGCAGTCCGCGTAGGCCTGGTACAGCTCCAGCATCGTGAACTCTGGGTTGTGCTGCGTGGAGAGGCCTTCGTTGCGGAAGTTGCGGTTGATCTCGTACACGCGCTCGAAGCCGCCGACCACCAGGCGCTTGAGGTACAGCTCCGGCGCGATGCGCAGGTACATGTCCTGGCCGAGCGCCTTGTGGTGCGTCACGAATGGCCGCGCGACCGCACCGCCCGGGATCGGCTGCATCATCGGCGTCTCGACCTCGAGGAAGCCCTGCGCGTCGAGGAAGTCGCGCAGGAAGCGCACCACCCGTGTGCGCGTCCGGAAGGTCTCGCGCGCAGGCTGGTTGACGATAAGGTCCACGTACCGCCGGCGGTAGCGGGTTTCCGTGTCCACGAGTCCGTGCCACTTGTCCGGCAGTGGCCGCAGCGACTTGACCAGCAGGCGGACCGCCTCCGCGCGCACCGACAATTCGCCTGCACGCGTGCGCATCAGCGCACCCTCGGCCGCGACGATGTCGCCAACGTCCCAGCTCTTGAACGCCTCGTAGGCCGTTCCGAGCGCGCCCGCTTGCAGGTACACCTGCAGCTGCCCGCTGCCGTCCTGCAGCTTCGCGAACGAGGCCTTCCCCATGACGCGCTTGAACATCATGCGGCCCGCGACCCGCACGCGCACCGGCTGCGCTGCCAGCCATTCGTCGCTGCGTTCCGCATAGGTCGCGTGCAGGTCGGCCGCCAGGGCGTCGCGCCGGAAGTCGTTCGGGAACGCGACACCCGCCTCGCGCAGGCGCGCGAGCTTCGCGCGTCGCTCGGCGATCAGCGCGTTCTCGTCCGCGGGCGGCGAATCGTCCTTGCGTTCCATGACGGCAGCTTACAGGCCCTGCTTGAGGCTCGCTTCCATGAAGGGGTCGAGCGCCCCGTCGAGCACGGCTGCGGGGTTGCCGGTCTCGTGGCCGGTCCTCAGGTCCTTGATGCGCGACTGGTCGAGCACGTAGGAGCGGATTTGGTGACCCCAGCCGACGTCGGTTTTCTGGTCCTCCAGCACGCGCGCGGCAGCATTCCTCTTGTTGACCTCGAGCTCGTACAACTTCGCCTTCAGCATCTTCATCGCCGTCGAACGGTTCTTGTGCTGGCTGCGCTCCCCCTGGCACGCGACCACGATGCCGGTCGGCAGGTGCCGCAGGCGCACCGCGGAGTCGGTCTTGTTGACGTGCTGCCCGCCCGCCCCGCTCGCGCGGTAGGTGTCCATCTCGATGTCGGCCGGGTTCACCTCGATGTTGATCTCATCGTCGATGACCGGCGAGACGAACACCGAGGCGAATGAGGTATGCCGGCGGTTGCCGGAGTCGAACGGCGACTTGCGCACCAGGCGGTGCACGCCGGTCTCGGTGCGCAGCCAGCCGTACGCGTAATCGCCATCCACCTCGATCGACGCGCTCTTGATGCCGGCGACCTCGCCCGGGCTCTGGTCGATGACCTCGGCCTTGAACCCGCGCGCGTCGGCCCAGCGGAGGTACATGCGCAGCAGCATGGACGCCCAGTCCTGGGCCTCGGTGCCGCCGGCACCGGCCTGGATGTCGAGAAACGCGCCGCGCGGGTCCATTTCGCCCGGAAACATCCGCGACAGTTCGAGCTGGCGCACGCGCTTCTCCAGCCGTGACGTGTCCTTCACGATCTCCGCGAAGCCGGTCTCGTCGTTTTCGGCCTCGACGATCGACAGGAGTTCGGCCGCGTCGGTCAGGCCGCCGCCGAGCTGCTCGAGTTCCGTGATCGTCGCCTCAAGCCGCGCGCGCTCGCGCCCGAGGGCCTGCGCCTTGTCCGGCGTATTCCAGATTGCGGGGTCGCCGAGCTCGTGATTCAGCTCTTCGAGGCGCTCGCGCTTGGCGTCGTATTCAAAGGTACCCCCTCAGCGCCTTCTGGCGCTCCGTGAGGTCCTCGATCAGGCGGCGTGTGGGCGCGGTTTCCATGGCGGCGGCATCTTACCAGAGGCCTACGCCGGCAAGACCACCTGCTCCACCAGCAACTCGGCGTGCGGCGTGCCGCCGAATGCCGAGCATTGCAGACGGTAGGCGAGCGTGAGCCGCGCGCCGGCATCCGGTCGACGCGCTTCGGGCTCGTCGAAATAGCCGAAGGCGATTGCCTCGACCGGCGGCGTCGCGGCGGCGGCGCGCAGCCACAGCTTCAGGTGCCGGTCGCCGACTGCGCGCGACTCGACGACGTCGAACTCGTTGTCGAATACCGGTTCGGGAAAGGCCTGACCCCAGGGGCCGCCCAGCTCGATCGCGCGCGCGGTATCGAGCGTTATCTCGTGCGCCGCGAGCGCGCCGTCGGTCTCGAGCACGTTCTGCATCTGCGCAGGCGACAGCAGCCGCCCGACCTCGTCCGCGAACGCGTCGGCGAATCGTCGCAGCGAGGCGCGCTTGAGCGTCAGGCCCGCGGCCATGGCGTGCCCGCCGAAGCGCTCGATGAGGCCGGGATGGCGCGACGCGACCGCTTCCAGCGCGTCGCGCACGTGCAGGCCCGTGATCGAGCGCGCCGAGCCGCGCAATTCGTCCCCGTTCGCGGGCGCGAATGCCACGACCGGCCGGTGCAGGCGGTCCTTCATGCGGGCGGCAACCAGGCCGACGACGCCCGCGTGCCATCCGCCGTCGAACAGCGTGACGCCGGGCGGCAGGTCGCCCTCGGCAATGCGCAGGTTCCGCACCGCGGCGAGCGCCTCCCCACGCATGCGCACCTCGAGCTCGCGCCGCTCCCGATTCAGGCGGTCGAGCTCCCCGGCGAGCGCGAGCGCTTCGGCCGGGTCGTCGGTCAGCAGGCAGCGGATGCCGACCGCCATGTCGTCGATGCGGCCGGCGGCGTTGAGACGCGGCGCGATCTGGTGGCCGAGGTGGCGCGCCGCAAGCTCGTCGAGGCGACAGCCCGCGACGCGCGCGAGTGCCATGAAACCCGTGGTCGCCGCGTGCCCGCGCGCGCGGCGCAGGCCTTCCTGCACCAGGATCCGGTTGTTGCGGTCGAGCGGCACGAGGTCGGCGACCGTGCCGAGCGCGACCAGGTCGAGCAGATCGGCGACCGCCGGCAGCCGGCGGCCGCGGCGCCGCTCGAGTTCGCGCGTCAGCGAGGCCATGAGGTAGAACGCGACGCCGACGCCCGCGAGCGCGCGGCTGCCGAAGCCGGCGCCCGGCAGGTTCGGGTTCACGTGCGCGGCGCAGTCCGGCAGGCTGTCCGCAGGCAGGTGGTGGTCGGTCACCAGCACCTCGATTCCGAGCGCCTGCGCAGCCTCGATGCCGGCGAACGCCGACACGCCGTTGTCCACGGTGACCAGCAGATCCGCCCGCTCGTCCGCGAGCTCGGCGACCAGCGCCGGCGTCAGGCCGTAGCCGTGCCGCAGGCGGTCCGGAACGCGCATCGCGCAGTTGGCGTGGCCCAGGCGCGCGAGCTGCCGCAGTACCAGGGCGCTGCTGGTCGCGCCGTCGGCGTCGAAGTCGCCGACCACCAGGATCCGGGAGCCACGTTCGACATGGGCGGCAAGCACATCGGTCGCCGGGCCGATGCCGTCGAGCGTCGAAACCGGCAGCAGGGAACTCAGCCCGAGGGACAACTCGTCGGGCCCGGAGACGCCACGCGCGGCGTACACGCGCCGCAGCACCGGGTGCAGGCCATCCGGCAGCGCCTCGACGGGACCCGCGGGCCTGCGCCGGAGCCTGGCCGGAGCGGCGCGCGGCAGGTCGCGGGGATTCATCGTGGCCATGATAGCGGCGTGCAGCGGCCGCAATTGGCTATATTGGCTCCGGACCGATGCAGTTCACGCGCGAAAATGCCGGGGAAGCCCACGCCATCCACGCGTGCGCGGGCGGCGTGGTACGGCTGCGCGATCGCGCCGTGCATGGCAGCGTCATCGTCACGCGCGAGGCCGTCCTCGAGGGCTGGCAACCGCCCGCGCCCGGGGCCCTGACGATCGACGACTTCGCGCGCCTGCTCGCGCTGACGCCCGAAGTCGTGCTGCTCGGCACCGGCGAGCGCCAGTGCCTGCCGTCGCCGGCGCTCTACGCCGACTTCGCGGCGCGCGGCATCGGCCTCGAGGTCATGGACAACCGTGCCGCCTGCCGAACATTCAACGTCCTGCTCGCCGAGTACCGCAGCGTTGCGCTGGCATTGATGCTGTAGAAGGGGCCCGACCCCGCGGGCGCTACCGCTTCGGGAGTTGCGTCAACGGGTCGAGTGGCCGCCCGTCGAGGCGGATTTCGAAGTACAGCATGGGCTGCTGCCCGGGCCCGAGGCCCATGGCGGCGATCTGCTGTCCGGCGCGAACTTCCTCGCCCTCCTGCACCTGCACCGCCGCGTTGTGGCCGTAGGCCGTGAGCCAGCCGCGCGCGTGGTTCACGATCACGAGTTGCCCGTAGCCGCGCAGCGCGCTCCCCGTGTAAGCGACCTTGCCGTCGGCCGCCGCGAAAACCGGCTGCTTGAACGCGCCGTCGATGCGCAGGCCCACGCCACCCGACGGCTGGCGAACGATGCCGACGACCGTGCCGCCCTCCAGCGGCCAGCGCCAGTCGGGCGGCCGGTGGGCCGGATCGTCCGGCGAGGCGCGGCGCACGAGCGGCTTCGCGCCCGGAGATTCGGCCGCCGGCACCGCAGGGCCACGCACCGGCCCGCTGAGGCGCAACCGGTCGCCGGGACGGATCAGGTAGTTTCCACCGATGCCGTTCCAGCGCGCGAGGTCGCGGTACTCGAGGTCGTAGCGCCTAGCAATGGAATAGAGCGTCTCGCCGGAACGCACCAAGTGCCACTCCGGCACGTCGGGCTTGCGGTCAGGCCCGGCGCAGGCGGCGATCGCCGACAGGAGGCCGCATGCCAGCCATCGCTTCAGGTCACACCGCCGAGCAGCGGCACGAAGCTCACGAAGCCGAGCCGCTCGCGATGGAACTGGTCCTTGTGGCGCGTGAATCGCAAGAGCTCCTGGCGCCCCTCCGGCCCGACCGGCGCGACCAGCCGGCCGCCTTCCGCGAGCTGGTCGAGCAGCACCTGGGGCAGCGCGGTCGGCGCGGCGGCCATCAGGATCGCGTCGAATGGCGCCTGCGACGACCAGCCCTCGTAACCGTCCCCGTGCTTGAAACGGACGTTGCGGATGCCGAGCTCACGGAGCCGCTCGCGCGCCCGCTCGAGCAGCGGTTCGATGCGCTCGATGCTGTAGATCCGCCCGGCGAGCGGCGACAGCACTGCGGTCTGGTAGCCGCAGCCCATGCCGATCTCGAGCACCTTGTCCGGCGTGCCGCCGATGATGAGCGCCTCGGTCATGCGCGCGACGACGTAGGGCTGCGAGATCGTCTGGCCGTGGCCGATCGGCAGGGCCGTGTCCTCGTAAGCGCGGCTCGCGAGCGCCTCGTCCACGAACAGGTGGCGCGGGACGTTGCGGATGCGGTCCAGGACCCGCGGGTCGCGGATTCCCTGCTCGATGAGCCGCTGCACCAGCCGCTCGCGCGTGCGGGCGCTCGTCATGCCGATACCCTGGCGCTCCGTGTTCAAGCGACCGGCTCCCGGAGCCATTCACGCAGCGAGTCGAGCGCCGCGTGCCGGGTCAGGTCCACCTGCAGCGGCGTCACCGAAACGAAGCCGTTCGCGACCGCGTGGAAGTCCGTGCCCGCTCCCGCGTCCTGGCCGGCACCTGCCGCGCCGACCCAGTAGATCTCGCGACCTCGCGGGTCGAGCCCGCGGACCGCGGGTTTCGCCTGGTGGCGGTGCCCAAGCCGGGTGACCTCGAATCCCTGAAGCTGGTCGTAAGGGATGTCGGGTACGTTGACATTCAGGATCATCGAGCGATGCAGCGGCCTCGCCAGCAGCCGCAGCACGAGCTCGCGCGCGACGCGCGCCGCGGTCGCGAAGTGCGGCCCGATGCCAGCCTGCGCGACCAGCGACACCGCCACCGTCGGCAGGCCGAGGAAACGCCCCTCGATGGCGGCCGCCACGGTGCCCGAGTACAGCACGTCGTCGCCAAGGTTCGCCCCGTCATTGACGCCCGAGACCACCATGTCGAACTCGAAGTCGAACAGCCCCGTGATCGCGAGGTGCACGCAGTCGGTGGGCGTGCCGTTGATCACGTACCAGGTCGTGCCATCGACACGCTGCACGCGCAGCGGCACCTCGAGCGTCAGCGAGTGACTTGCGCCGCTGAAGTTGCGGTCCGGCGCGACGACGGTCAGCGGCGCGACCCCCTCGAGCGACTCGCGCAGAAAGCGCAGCCCCTCGGCGCGGTAGCCGTCATCGTTGGCGAGCAGGATTCTCACTGACCGGTCTCTCGTAGCGGTCGCGTCTCGCGCGACCGGGCCGCACTATACTGCAAGCTCCGCCGCCCCGGCGCGCCGACCGGAGATGCCGCCGTCAAGGACGAGGAACGAGAGCTGTTCCGCGCCGCGATGCGCGACGTGAAGCCGCTCGGGAAGGCCAGGCCGATGCCCGTGCGCGAGCGGCGCCGTCCGCGCGCCGCTTCACGCCGCGCGGACGAGGCCTACGCACTCGCTGAATCGCTGCGGCTCGACCCAGCCGACCTCGACGTGGAGTCCGGCGAGGAGCTGCGCTTTTGCCGCGATGGCATCGCCGAGTCCGTCCTGCGGCGCCTGCGCCAGGGCGAGTTCGCGGTGCGCGACGAAATCGACCTGCACGGGATGACCCAGGACGAGGCGCGGGCCGCGCTCGGCGCGTTCCTGGCCGAGGCCGTGCTGCAGCGCCGGCGCTGCGTGCGCGTCATCCACGGCAAGGGACGCGGCTCGGGCCAGCGCGGCCCGGTCCTCAAGTCGGCCGTCAACCGCTGGCTGCGGCGCCACGGACAGGTGCGCGCATTCTGCTCGGCACGGCGCAACGACGGCGGCACGGGCGCGTTGTACGTGCTGCTCGATTAGTCGTCGTCCGCTTCCGGAACGCGCACGTCGAGCAGCTCGCGCAGCACGCTGGTCGCGAATGCCCCGCGCGGCAATTCGAATTCGAGCGTGAGCGCGTCGCCTTCCAGGCGGTGCGCGACGGCCGTCGGCCGCACGATCAGCGCGCGCCGCTCGCCGCGCATCCCCACGGCCCCGAGCAGGGCAGGCAGCGGCATGAAACCCGCGAGTGCCTCAGATTCGACCCGCCCCGCCTCGCCGCCCGGCAATACGCCGCCGGCGCCGCACAGCGGGCCGGTGGGCGACAGGTCCCCGTCCCGCAGGCGCCGGTGCAGCGCCTCGTCCGGTCGCTCGGCCGCGAACACCGTGCGGCTGCCTGCGAGGTTGATCACTTCCCCGGGCAGCAGGCGGTTCCAGGTGCCGGCCGCGACGCGGGCGCCGAGCACGCCGTTGAACAGGAGCGAGCGCGCCGCCGACAGCTGGAAGGCGCGCTGCTCGCGGCCGCGCGGCAGCCGCCCGGTATCGAGCCACTGGTACACGCGCCTGAGGTTCGCGCCTTCGCGGCCGAAGCGCTGGCTGCCGAAGTAGTTGGGAATGCCCGAGGCCGCGAGCCGGGCGAGCCGTTCCGCGATGGCGCCGGCGTCGCCCTGCAGGCCGCGCACGCGGATGCTGAAGCGGTTGCCGGCCAGCGCGCCGCGGCGGAGCTTGCGTGAGTGCGCATGCTCGCTGAGCACCCGGAAACCGTCACCGGTGTAGCCGACGAACGAGGCGGTCGCGCGCGTCGCCGGCACCGAGAACCACTGGCGCGCCACGGCACGCCGGTCCTTCTGGCCGGCGAAGCCCACCTCGGCCGACGGCCGGCCGGCGCGCACCGCGAGCGCGCGTGCCACGAACAGCGTATTGGCCCCGACTTTCTCGACCCGAAGCAGCCGGTGGGCGTCGCCGCCGTCGGGCTCGAACCCCAGCCGCTCGTCGACGACGAAGTCCGCCGGCTCCACGCGCAGGGCGCCCGAGACCGGCGTCGCGCCGAACGCGCGCGGCGGGTCGAGCGCGCAGCGGCGCCAGGCCTCGGGCGGCCCGGGCTCAGCGCCCATGCGCCTCCGCCAGCAGCACCACGGCCTGCGCCGCGATACCCTCGCCCCGGCCTAGCGCGCCCAGCCCCTCGGCCGTGGTGGCCTTGACATTCACGTGCGTGCGCTCGATACCAAGATCAGCGGCTATGTTCGCGACCATCGCCTCGCGGTGCGCGCCGATGCGCGGCGATTCCGCGACCAGCGTGAGGTCGCAATTGACGACGCCGAGGCCCTCCGCGGCGATCAGGCGGGCGACCTCGCGCAACAGCTCCCTGCTGTCGACGCCTGCGTAGCGCGCGTCGCCCGGCGGGAAGTGCCGGCCGATGTCGCCGAGCGCAGCCGCACCGAGCAGCGCGTCCATCAGCGCGTGCAGCAGCACGTCGCCGTCGGAATGCGCCATGAGCCCCTGCGCGTGCGGGATCGTGACACCGCCGAGCCGCACCCGGTCTCCGGGCCCGAAGCGATGCACGTCGAAGCCGCTGCCGATCCTCATGGCCGGCGCCGTGCGGCCCGCAATGCCGCCTCCGCGATGGCGAGGTCGCCGGGCCGCGTCACCTTGACGTTGAGCGGCGACCCCGCGACCAGGCGCGGGCGCAGGCCCTGCCTCTCGATGGCGGAAGCCTCATCGGTCGGGTCGAAACCGGCTGCCAGCGCTTCCGTGAGCGCACGCGCGAGCAGTCCGAGCCGGAACATCTGCGGCGTCTGCGCCCGCCAGAGGTGCTCGCGCGGCAGCGTGCGCAGGCTCCGGCCGTCGTCGTCGGCCTGCTTCAACGTGTCGGCGACGGGCACGGCGAGCAGGCCGCCGACCGGATCGCGCCGGCAAGCACGGATAAGCGCGTGCAGGTCCCGGCGCGGCACGCAGGGCCGGGCCGCGTCATGCACCAGGACCCAGTCATCGGGCGCCGCCGCGATCAGGGATTGCAGCCCGTTCGAGACCGAGACCGCGCGCCTGTCACCGCCTTCGACCGCGACCACCCGGCGGCGGAGCGAGGCGGGCAGACGCTCGAAGCGGCGGTCACCGGTCGCGAGCACGACCGCACCTCCCGCGACGCCGGGCAGCCCCGTCAGCGCGCGCAGACAGTGCTCGATCAGCGTCGCACCGCCGATCCGCAGGTAAGGCTTGGGAACCGGGCCGTCGAAGCGCGTGGCGCGCCCCGCGGCGGCGATTACGTACCAGATGCGCGCAGCCACCGACCGTTACGGCTTCGTCGAAGCCTGCATCGACTCGGGGGTGGTCGCTTCGCCATCCGGCGAGCGATGCGTCGCGTCCACGACCTGGAAGTAGGTCTCGTTCACCGCGACCATGCCGAGATCATTGCGGGCGCGCTCTTCGAGCGCGGTCGAGCCGTGCTTGAGATCGGCCACTTCGGCCTTGATCTGGGCATTGCGCTCGGCGAGCGCCGCGTTCTCGGCGCGCTGCGCCTCCACGGCCTCTTCGAGGTGCCACACCTCGCGCATGCCCTCGTCGGAAACCCACAGCCGGTATTGCAGCAGGACCAGGGCGGTGATCAGGACGGCCAGCGCGAGTTTCATGGCGCGGTCAGCCTACCACGGCCGCTAGCGTCGGCGCACCGGGAACGCCTCGCGCCCGGCGTAGCGCGCACGCGCGCCGAGCTCGGCCTCGATGCGCAGCAGCTGGTTGTACTTCGCCGTGCGGTCCGAGCGCGACAGCGAGCCGGTCTTGATCTGGGTCGCCGACGTGCCGACCGCGATGTCGGCGATGGTCGAGTCCTCGGTCTCGCCCGAGCGGTGCGAGACGACGGCGGCATAGCCGGCGCGGGTCGCCATGTCGATCGCGGCCAGCGTCTCGGTCAGGGTTCCGATCTGGTTCGGCTTGACCAGGATCGCGTTGGCGACGTTCTCGGCGATGCCGCGCGCCAGGATCTCCGTGTTGGTCACGAACAGGTCGTCGCCGACCAGCTGGACTTTCCCGCCGAGGCGGCGCGTGAGCAGCGCCCACCCGTCCCAGTCCGACTCGGCCATGCCGTCCTCGATGGTCAGGATCGGGTAGCGCTCCGCCAGCGACGCGAGGTACTCGGCGAACTGGGCGGCGCTGAACCGGCGCTTTTCGGATTCGAGCACGTAGCTCCCGTCACGGTGGAACTCGCTGCTCGCGACGTCGAGCCCGAGCCACACGTCGTGGCCCGGGTGGTAGCCCGCCTGCTCGACGGCCTCGAGGATCACGGCGAGAGCCGCCTCGTTGGACGGCAGGTCCGGCGCGAAGCCGCCCTCGTCACCGACCGCGGTCGCGAGCCTGCGTTCCAGCAGGATCTTCTTCAGCCGGTGGAAGATTTCCGCGCCGCAGCGCAGCGCCTCGCGGAAGCTCGGCAGACCCGCCGGCACGACCATGAACTCCTGGATGTCCAGGCTGTTGTCCGCGTGCGCACCGCCATTGACGATGTTCATCATCGGTACCGGCAGCACGACGGCATCGTCGCCGCCGAGATGCCGGTAGAGCGGCAACCGGCGCGCGCGCGCGGCGGCATGCGCGATCGCAAGTGATACGGCGAGAATCGCGTTCGCGCCGAGCCGCGACTTGTTCTCGGTCCCGTCGAGCTCCCGCATGCGCGCGTCGATCGCCGCCTGGTCCGCCGCGTCGCGGCCGACCAGCGAGTCGCGCAGCGTCCCGTTCACGTGCTGCACCGCGTTCAGCACGCCCTTGCCGAGATATCGCTTCGGGTCCCCGTCGCGCAGTTCCACGGCCTCGCGCGTACTCGTCGAGGCGCCCGACGGGACCGCAGCGCGGCCCAGGGTGCCGTCCGCCAGCTCGACGTCGGCCTCCACGGTCGGGTTGCCGCGGGAGTCGATGATCTCGCGGCCGCGAATGTCGACGATGCGCATCAGGAGGCCCCGAGCGAGGCTTCGGCGAACGGCCGTGACTTGACCGTGCGGTCCAGCTCGACGAGCAGCGCGAGCAGTTCGCGCATGCGCGGCAGGGGCCAGGCGTTCGGCCCGTCCGACAGCGCCTTCTCAGGGTCAGGATGCGTCTCCATGAAAATGCCGGCAACGCCCGCGGCCACCGCCGCGCGCGCCAGCACCGGCACGAACTCGCGCTGCCCGCCGGAGGCCGTGCCCTTGCCGCCCGGCAGCTGCACGGAATGCGTGGCGTCGAACACCACGGGGGCTCCGAACGCGCGCATCACCGACAGCGCACGCATGTCCGACACCAGGTTGTTGTAGCCGAAGCTGAAGCCGCGTTCGCAGACCATGATCTCGGCGTTTCCGGTCGAGCGCGCCTTCTCGACCACGTTGGCCATCTCCCAGGGGCTCAGGAACTGGCCTTTCTTGATATTCACGGGGAGACCCTGCGAGCAGGCACTGACGATGAAGTTCGTCTGCCGGACCAGGAACGCGGGGGTCTGAAGCACGTCCACCACCGCCGCCACCTCGTCGAGCGGCGTGTCCTCGTGCACGTCGGTCAGCACCGGCACGCCGTGCTGGCGGCGTACTTCGGCGAGAACCCTGAGCCCCGCCTCGATGCCCGGGCCACGGAACGAGGAGCGCGACGAGCGGTTCGCCTTGTCGTAGGAGGCCTTGAAGACGAATGGCACGCCGAGCGAGCCCGCGATTTCCTTGAGCTCCCCGGCGATGTCGAGGGTGAGCTGCGGGCTCTCGACCACGCACGGCCCGGCGATCAGGAACAGCGGCCGGTCCGGCCCGATCTCCGCCCCGGCGAGCTTCACGCGCTCGCCGCCTGCGACAGCCTGCCCGCCCGGGGTTCCCGCGCCGCGTGCTCGCGCGCCGCGCGCACGAAGCTGGTGAACAGCGGATGACCGTCGCGCGGGTTCGAGGTGAACTCCGGGTGGAACTGCACGCCGATGAACCACGGGTGCGCGGGCAGTTCGACGATCTCGACCAGGCCGTCCTCCGAGAACGCCGAGATCGCAAGGCCCGCCTTTTGCATCCGCTCCAGGTAGTTGTTGTTGAACTCAAAGCGGTGGCGATGCCGCTCGTGGATCACGTCGCGCCCGTACACCTTGCGGGCCAGTGTCCCGGTCAGGATGCGCGACTCCTGCGCGCCGAGGCGCATCGTCCCGCCGAGGTCCGAGCGGTCGTCGCGCCTGAGCGTCTCGCCCGATCGGTCGCGCCACTCGGTGATCAGCGCGATGACCGGGTCGGCGGCGCTGCGCTCGAACTCCGTCGAGTTCGCGCCGGGCAGCCCCAGCACGTCGCGCGCGAACTCGATGACCGCGACCTGCATGCCGAGGCAGATGCCGAGATACGGCACGCCGTGCTCGCGCGCATGGCGGACCGCCGCGATCTTGCCCTCGATGCCCCGCTCGCCGAAGCCGCCGGGCACCAGGATCGCATCCATGCCGGCGAGGCTCGCGGTACCGGCGTTCTCGAGGTCGGTGGACTCGACGTAGTGCACCTGGACGCGCGTGCGGGTCTTGAGCCCGGCGTGGCGCAGCGCCTCGTTGAGCGAGATGTACGAGTCGCGGATCTGCACGTACTTGCCGACCATCGCGATATTGACCGTCGCCTCGAACTGCTGACGGCCGGCGACCACCTGCTGCCATTCGCGCAGGTCGGCGGGCGGCGCGTTGAGGCCGAGCTTGTCGCAGACGATCGCGTCGAGCTGCTGCTCGTGCAGCAGGATCGGGATCTTGTAGATGTCATCGGCGTCCACCGCCGAGATCACGGCGCGCTCCTCGACATTGGTGAACAGGGCGATCTTGCGGCGCTGCTCCTCCGGCAGCGGATCCCGGCAGCGGCACAGGAGCACGTCCGGCTGGATGCCGATGCCGCGCAGTTCCTTGACCGAGTGTTGCGTGGGCTTGGTCTTGATCTCGCCCGAGCCGCCGACGATGGGCACCAGCGTCAGGTGCATATACACGCACTGGTTGCGGCCCACCTCGGCGCCGAGCTGGCGGATCGCCTCGAGGAACGGCAGCGACTCGATGTCGCCGACCGTGCCGCCGATTTCGACCATGCACACGTCGGCATCCCCGGCGCCGAGGCGGATGCTGCGGATGATCTCGTCCGTGATGTGCGGGATGACCTGCACCGTCGCGCCGAGGTAGTCGCCGCGCCGCTCGCGGGCGATCACGCGTTCGTAGATGCGGCCGGTCGTGAAATTGCTGTTGCGGCCCGTGGTCGTGCGCACGAAGCGTTCGTAGTGGCCGAGGTCGAGATCGGTCTCGGTGCCGTCCTCGGTGACGAACACCTCGCCGTGCTGGAACGGGCTCATGGTGCCCGGATCCACGTTGATGTACGGGTCGAGCTTGACCATGCGAATCTTGAGGCCGCGTGCCTCGAGGATGGCGCCGAGGCTTGCGGAAGCGAGTCCCTTGCCCAGGGACGACACCACGCCGCCGGTCACGAACACAAAACGCGTCATCGGAGTCCCCGCCGTCCGCCCGAAACGACGGGAAACCAGTCTAGTCGAGCGCTGCGGGGGCCGCCAGAGGAAATGTGATCCGCGTCACGCGCGAGCCGACATAAGACGAGGCCGAAACCCGCCGTTCGGCCGTTCGTCGCCGCCGCATGATCGCCCGTCGGAAGGCGCGATTCGGGCTGCACCGCGCTCCTTATAGTGCGACCCATGAAAAGTGCACAGGTCGGCTTCACCCTGCTCGAGCTCATGGTGGTCCTCGCCATCGCGGGCATCCTGATGGCCGTCGGGATCCCGGCCATGGGCGACTTCCTGCGCAACGGACGCATCACGGCCGCCGCGAGCGACGTGATGGCCGCCTTGCACTTCACCCGCTCGGAAGCGATCAAGCGGCGCCAGCCCGTGACCCTCTGCACCAGCACTGACACCATCAATGCCGACGGGTCGCAGAACGATGACCCGACCTGTGCGGCTTCGGATGAGCTGACCGGCTGGTTCTCTTTCGTGGACCTGAATCAGAGCGGTACCCGGGGGGGCCGGCGAGGCGGTGCTGATGCAGCGCGAGCCCATGGACGCCCGGATCACAGCCCGCTCCTCGGCCGACCCGTTCTCCGTGACCTACCTGATCAACGGGCTCGCGCTCGATCCGAACCGGTCCCAGATCGTATTGTGCGACGAGCGCGGCAACGTACCGAGCGCCGGCGAATTGTCTTCCGCGCGCGGCATCCTGATCGCGGTCACGGGGCGCGCCGGCGTAACCCGCAGCCTGGATGAGATTCAGGACCTGATCGGCGACATTGGAACCGCCGTAGGCGGCTGCCAGCCGTGAGCCGCCATACCCGCGCCGCCGGCGTCCTGCGTCGCCCCGCTCAGGCAGGGTTCACCATGGTCGAGGTGCTGGTGGCCTTCGTCGTGCTCGCCATCGGCCTGCTCGGCATCGCGGGCCTGCTCCTGAAGAGCCTGCAGTCCGGGCGCACGGCCACCTACCGGACCCAGGTCGTGAACCTCGCGGCTGACCTGGCCGACCGCATCCGCATGAACCGCACCGCGACCAACGGCTACGCCACGCTGTACGCCGACGTGGAGGTCGAGGTGCCCGCGTGCGACGGCACCGGCGGCTGCGCCGACGCCGAACTGGCGGCGACCGACTTGGCCCGCTGGAAGGCGACGCTCGCGCAGACGCTGCCGAACGGCCAGGGCCAGGTCGTGGTGACGCCGCCCCTGGCCGCGGGCGAACCCAACAATTACGTGATCACGGTCCGCTGGACCGAGGTCGGCGAGGCGGCCCCGGTGACCTTCCAGATCGGATTCCAGACATGAAGACCGGTGACACTCACCGCCGGGTACAGCGCGGGCTCAGCCTGGTCGAGCTGGTGGTCGTGATCATGATCGTCGGGGTCCTGGCGGCGGTTGCAATCCCGTCCTACCGCAACTACGTGATCCGCAGCCAGCGGTCGGACGCAAAGGACGCACTGCTGGCGCTCGCGACGCAGCTCGAGAAACATTACCTGCAATGCAACGACTACGGGGACACGCTCGGAGTGGCGCCCAACTGCGCGGGGCGGGTGGTCCAGGGCGCCGACGCGAGCGAGAACGGCTGGTATGCCCTGACCATCGTCGCTCCCGACGCTACCGGCTTCACCGTGACCGCGACCGCCGTCGCCGGCGAAAACCAGGCGCAGGACCTCGATTGCGCGTCCTTCAGCGTGACCGACCGGGGTGTCCGCTCGGCACTCAACGACGGCGGCGACGACAACACCGCGGAATGCTGGCGCTAGTACGGACCGGCCGGCGCTAGAAAATCCTCGGTCGCTCCTCCCAGAGCGGTTTCAGGGCGGGCTCGCCGGGCCCGGCGGCGAACTCCACGTCGATCCACAGGTCGCCCACCGCGGCGAGCCGCTCGCCCACGTACACCAGCGGCAGGCGGTCGCGCATCCAGGGCACGACGCCCGCTTCCTGGAACAGATCCTTGAGGCGCTTGCGCGGACGCCCCGGATGCGGCTGCAGCGCCTCCCCGCCGGCGCGAAAGCGGATCGTCGCGCCTGCGCCAGCGGCCGGCCGCAGCCCGCCCTCGTGCCCGGCAACCAGACGAAATCGACCGAGGCCCGGCCCCAGTTCGAGTGCGGGGCCGGCGGGAGACTGATCCGGCGGTGGCGCCAGGCGTCCGAACGCGTAGAGCCGCCCTCGATAGCGGCGGACCTCGCCTTCGTCCCAGCGCAGCGCTGGCGCACCGTCCGGGCGGGCCGTGAAGAATCCAGGCAGCCCGGCGCCGAGCTGCGCCGCGGGCGGCGGGCGAAGGCCCTCCTGCTGCAGCCACCAGCGCAGCAGGTTGACCTGCCGGTCGCCGGAGAGCCCGGCGAGCGCGGCAAGCGACAGCCGGCCGTCGTCCAGCACCCGCGTGGCGTCCTCGGCCGCAAGGCCGGCGAGCAGGCGCGAAGCCTCGGCCAGGTGACGGGCGCTGCGCGACACGGTTGCCGGCGCAGCCGGCCAGCGCTCCCGGATCGCGGGCAGCACGCGCTCGCGAAGGTACGCGCGATCGAAACGAACGGCCTCGTTCATGGGGTCCTGCTGCCAGGCAAGCCCGAGCCGGGCGGCGTATTCCGCGAGCTCGGCGCGATCGACCGTGAGCAGCGGCCGCAGTTGCCAGCCGCGCCCGAGCCGCGCACGTCCCGGCATCGCGGCGAGTCCGGCGACTCCCGCGCCGCGCAGGAGTTGGATCAGGACCGTCTCGAGCTGGTCGTCGCGGTGGTGCGCCGTCACCAGCCGTTCGCCTTCGGCGAGCCGGCCGGCGAGCGCCGCATAGCGCGCTTCCCGCGCTTGCGCTTCCACGCTCTGGCCGCGCGCCGGGACGAGCCCGAGCTCGATGATCTCGAGACCGACACCGGCGGCCGTGCAGGCCTCCCGGCAGGCCGCGGCCCAGGCCGGGGAGTCCGGATGCAGACCGTGGTCCACGTGCAGCGCGCGCAGCACCAGCGGTAGGCGGGCGGCGAGCGACGCGAGCGTATGCAGAAGCACCGTGGAATCGAGGCCGCCCGATAGCGCGACCGCGATGCGCGCCTCCCGCCAGCCGGGGTCCACCGCCGCGAGCAGGCCCGCGACGCGCTCCGGGCCGAAGCCCGCCACCGTCACCGTCACGTCAGTTTCCGCCGTAGACTCCGAAGCCGCGCAGCCGCTTGCGGCGCTCGGCGAGCAGCGCGTCGAGCGGCAGCGCAGTGAGATCGCTGAGGTGGCGCGCCAGCGTTTCACGCAGGCGTTCCGCCGTCAGCGAAGGCTCGCGGTGCGCGCCGCCGAGCGGCTCTTCGATCACCTGGTCAACGAGATCCAGCCGGGACAGCCGTTCCGCGGTGATGCCCATTGCATCGGCCGCGAGCTCGCGCCGGTCCGCGCTCTTCCAGAGGATGGATGCGCAGCCCTCGGGCGAGATCACCGAATAGACGCTGTACTGCAGCATCAGCAGCCGGTCGCACACGCCGATCGCGAGCGCGCCGCCCGAGCCGCCCTCGCCGATCACGCAACTGACGACCGGAACCTTGAGCTGCGCCATGTCGAACAGGTTGCGGGCAATCGCCTCGCTCTGGTTGCGCTCCTCCGAGCCGACGCCCGGATAGGCACCCGGCGTGTCGATCAGCGTCACCACCGGAAGCCGGAAGCGCTCGGCCGTCAACATCAGCCGGCGCGCCTTGCGATAGCCCTCGGGCTTCGGCATCCCGTAGTTGCGGCGCACGCGCTCCTTGGTGTCGCGTCCCTTCTGCTGGCCGATCAGCATGATCGGCCGGCCGTCGAGCCGGGCGACGCCGCCGACGATCGACTGGTCGTCCGCGTACATGCGGTCGCCGTGGAGCTCCTGGAATTCGGTGAACACGAGCGGGATGTAGTCGAGCGTGTAGGGCCGCTGCGGGTGACGCGCGAGCTGCGTAATTTGCCAGGGCGTCAGGCTGGCGAAGATGCTGCCGGTGAGCATGCGCGATTTGCTGCGCAGCTTCTCTATCTCCTCGCCGGTATTGAGCTCGGAATCCTCGGCGAGGAACCGCAGCTCCTGGATCTTCGCCTCGAGCTCGGCGATCGGCTGTTCGAAATCCAGGAATTGCAGCGACATCCGGTCAGTATAGCCAACGGCTCGGTGCCGGGCCCGTAAGGCCCTTGCGGCTGCGGCCACGCGCGCGCAAGGCGCAGCGGCAGTCCGGGGAGAACGAGTTCGGCGTCATTCGGCGCGCGGGCCGTAGGAGAAACGCAGGCCATCGCGCCCGACCAGCCGCGCGAGCTCGTCGACCAGCTGCCGGGTCGGCCGCACCGACCAGTCTTCCGCCAGCGTCAGGGTGCCGCGCGCCTCGCCGCCGATGTAGTGCAACTCGACCGCGCAGCGGCCGCCGCGGCCCGCGCGCAGGATCTCCTCCAGCCGGGCGAGCAGCCGCTGATCGCCGCCGCCCGCGGGCAGGCGGATCTTGAGCCGGCGCGCGTCGTGTTCGCGCAGCTCGTGGATCGGCGTGAGCTTCTTCGCGTTGATGCGCCAGTCGTCGATGAACTCGTCGTAGCGCAGCTGCCCCTCGACCACCAGGATCGCGTCGCGCGCGATGACCGCGCGATGCTGCTGCCAGACGTCATCGAACAGGCTCGCCTCGATGCGTCCGCTGCGGTCGTCCAGCACCAGCGTCATGCGCGAGCCGCGCCGCCGCAGTTCGAGTACCAGGCCGGCGACGGTCACGTTCCTGCCGCCGCCGAAGCGCGGCTCGCCGGCGGGCCGCGGCCCGCCGAGATCCACGATGCGGGCCGGCGCGACCTGGCGGAGCTCCTGCTCGAACTCGGTGATCGGGTGACCGGACAGGAACAGCCCGAGCGTCTCGCGCTCGCCGGACAGCCGCTCCGACTCGCTCCATTCCGGCAGCGCCGGGAACACGATCGCCGGAGGCACGCTCTCGTGCGCGTGCCCGGCAAGTCCGCCGAACAGATCGTCCTGCCCCGCCGCCGTGGCGCGCGTACGCTGCTCGCCGAGCTGGATCGCGGCCGGCAGCGCGGCCGCGAGCGAGGCTCGCGTGCGTCCGAAGCCGTCGAAGCACCCCGCCTTGACCATGGCTTCGAGCGTGCGCTTGCCCGCGAGCTTCAGGTCCACACGCCGGCACAGGTCCGCGAGGTCGCGGAACTCGCCGCCGCGCTCGCGCTCGCCGACGATCGCCTCCACCGCGCCCTCGCCCACGCCCTTGATCGCGCCGAGGCCGTAGCGGATCGAACCGGGGCCGGCGACCGTGAACGCGAAGTTCGACCGGTTGACGTCGGGCGGCAGCACCTCGATACCGAGGCCGCCGCACTCGTCGATGAACGAGACCACCTTGTCGGTGTGCTCCATGTCGCAGGAGAGCACGGCCGCCATGAAGGCCTCCGGGTAGTGCGCCTTGAGCCAGGCGGTCTGGTACGCGAGCAGCGCATAGGCGACCGAGTGCGACTTGTTGAAGCCATAGCCGGCGAACTTCTCGATCAGGTCGAAGATGTAGCCCGCGCGCGCCGCGCCGACACCGCGCGCGACCGCGCCATCCACGAAGGTCGAGCGCTGCTTCGCCATTTCCTCGGGCTTCTTCTTGCCCATCGCGCGGCGCAGCAGGTCGGCGCCGCCGAGCGTGTAGCCGGCGAGCGTCTGCGCGATCTGCATGACCTGTTCCTGGTACAGGATCACCCCGTAGGTCGGTTTCAGGATTTCGGCGAGGCTCGGATGCAGGTAATCGATGGTGCCCGCGGCGCGGCCGTGCTTGCGGGCGATGAAGTCGTCCACCATGCCCGACTGCAGCGGCCCCGGGCGGAACAGCGCGACCAGCGCGACGATATCGTCGAAGCGGTCCGGCTGCAGCTTGCGCACCAGGTCGGTGATGCCGCGCGACTCCAGCTGGAAGATCGCGGTCGTGCGGCCCGACTTCAGCAGCTGGAATGTCTCGGCGTCGTCGAGCGGCAGCCGCGCGAGATCGAGCGGCGCCTCGCCGGCGGCCAGGCGCCTTGTATTGATGAGCCGCACCGCCCAGTCGATGATCGTGAGCGTGCGCAGGCCGAGGAAGTCGAACTTCACGAGACCGACCTGCTCGACGTCTTCCATGTCGAACTGGGTCACGACACTGCGGCTGCCTGCCTCGCAATAGAGCGCCGTGAAGTCGGTGAGCGGCGCCGGCGCGATCACCACGCCGCCCGCGTGCGTGCCGGCGTTGCGCGCGAGCCCCTCCAGCTGCCGCGCGAGGTCGATCAGGTCGCGCACCTCGTCTTCGCCGTCGTAGCGTCGCTTGAGCTCCGGCTCCTTCTCGAGCGCCGCCTCGAGCGTGATCCCGAGTTCGAACGGGATCAGCTTGGCGATGCCGTCCACGAATCCGTACGGCAGGCCGAGCACCCGGCCGACGTCGCGCACCACGGCCTTCGCGGCGAGCGAGCCGAAGGTGATGATCTGCGAGACGCGGTCGCGCCCGTAGCGTTCCGCGACGTACTCGATGACCTGGTCGCGCCGTGACATGCAGAAGTCGATGTCGAAGTCCGGCAGCGACACGCGCTCCGGGTTCAGGAAGCGCTCGAACAGCAGGTCGTGCCGGATCGGGTCGAGGTCGGTGATGCCGAGCGCCCAGGCGACCAGCGACCCGGCACCCGAGCCGCGGCCCGGCCCGACCGGGATCTCGCGCTCGCGTGCCCAGCGGATGAAGTCCGCGACCACCAGGAAGTAGCCCTCGAAGCCCATGCGGCAGATGACGCCGAGCTCGCGCTCGAGACGCTCGCGGTAGGCGCCCGCTTCCGCCGCAGCGGCGCCGACCCGGCGCGCGAGCCCCTCGGCAGAGAGCCGGCCGAGCCGGGTCTTGGCGTCCGTGCCATCGGGCACCGCGAACGCGGGCAGGTAGTGGCCGTCCCCGGCGAGCGGCAGCGAGCAGCGCCGCGCGATCTCGACGCTGTTCTCGAGGGCCTCCGGCAGGTCGCCGAACAGTGCCGCCATCTCTTCCGGCGTCTTCAGGAATTGCTCGGGGGTGTACGCCCGCGGGCGACCCGGATCGTCGAGCCGGTGGCCGCCGCGGATGCAGACGCGCGCCTCGTGTGCCTCGAACTCCTGGCGCGCGAGGAAGCGCACGTCGTTGGTCGCGACGACCGGCGCCGGGCGGGACGCGATCAGCGCGAGCACTCCCGCCACGTGCGCCTCGTCGTCCGCGCGGCCGAGGCGCTGCACCTCGAGGTAGTAGCGGTCGCCGAACAGGGACTGCCAGCTCTCCAGCAGCGCCGTGGCCTCGGCCCGCCGTCCGGCGAGCAGTGCGCGCCCCACGTCACCCTGCGCCGCGCCCGAGAGCGCGATGAGGCCGGCGGTCGTCCCGGCATCGAGCCAATCGCGCGACAGGAGCGGCCGGCCGCGGCCCTGGCCCTCGAGGTAGCTGCGCGACACCAGGCGCGTGAGATTGCGGTAGCCCTCGGGGTCCTTCGCGATCAGCGTCAGCAGCACCGGCTCCGCGCGCTCGCTGCCGCCGTCGAGCCAGAGATCCGCCCCGATCAGCGGCTTGACGCCGGCCTTCTCGGCCGCGCGGTGGAACTTCACCATCGCGAACAGGTTGGCGTGGTCGGTCACGCCGACGGCGGGCATTCCGGCGCCGGCGACCGCCTGCATGAGCGCCGGCACGCGCACGATGCCATCCACCAGCGAGTATTCGGTGTGCAGCCGAAGGTGGACGAAGGCCGCGCGCACGGCGGAGGACCTGGACTGGGCCATGGCGCGATCTTAGCGTGCCGCTGGCACGGTGCCTGCCACCGGCGCGAAGCTGCGCCGATGGATGCGGCACGGGCCGAATGTCGCGAGGCGAGCCAGGTGGTCCTCGGTTGCGTAGCCCATGTGGCGTTCGAAACCATAACCCGGATACACGCCGGCCACGCGGGTCATGAACGCGTCACGGCCGATCTTCGCGAGAATCGATGCGGCGCTGATCACCTTGACGGAGTCGTCACCGCCGATGACCGCCTCCATCGGACAGTCGAGGCCCAGCATGGCGCCGTCCGGGCAATGATCACCGTCCACGCAGACGCGGACCGGCAGGACAGCGAGGCCGAGCAACGCGCGGCGCATCGCGAGCAGCGTCGCCTGCAGGATGTCCAGCACGTCGATTTCCCCGGCATCGGCCCAGCCGATGGCCCAGGCGAGCGCCGAGGCACGGATCCTCGACGCCAGCCGGTCCCGTTCCCCGGGCGTGAGCTGCTTGGAATCGCGCAGGCCGCGGATGGGTTTGCGCGGGTGGAGGATGACCGCCGCCGCGAACACCGGCCCGGCCAGGGGCCCCCGCCCCGCTTCGTCCACGCCGGCCGTGAGGCCTGGGGCGTTCAACAGCCTCAACCGCGCCTGCCGGCTCACGAGGGCGTCCCGCGGGCGAGCGCCAGGACCGCCTGCGCCGCCTGCCCGCTGGCGTCGCGCCTCAATTGCCCGTGCAAATCGGTAAACAAGGACTGCAGCTTGCTGACCTCCTCAGGCGCGTCCAGCCAGCGCTCGAGCTCGGCGCCGAGACGCTCGGGCGTCACCTCGCCCTGGGCGAGCTCCGGGACGACCTGCCGGCCGGCCAGCAGATTCGGCTGGGCGAAGAAAGGCGCCTTGAGGAGCCCGAGGCCACGCAGCAGGAAGGCGGTCAGGCCACCCAGGCGGTACGCCACCACCATCGGCCGCTTGCACAGCAGCGTTTCGAGCGTTGCCGTACCGGAGGCGACGAGCACAACGTCGGCGGCGTTCAGCGCGGCCTGCGTCTGGCCTTCCACGACCCGCACCGCGACGCCCGGCGCGCGACGGCGCAGTGCCACCTCAAAGGTCGCGCGCGTGGCGGCGTCGGCGAGCGCCGCGACGAACGCGACGCCGGGCCGCCGCGCCGCCAGCCAGGCGGCGGTGCCGGCGAAGTCGTCCGCGAGCCGCGCGACCTCCCCGGTGCGGCTGCCGGGCAGGATCGCGACTACACGCGCCTCGGGCTCAATGCCAAGCTCGCGGCGCGCGCTGCCCGCATCCGGGGTGAGCGGCAGCTGGTCCGCGAGCGGGTGGCCCACGAAGATCGCCGCGAGCCCCGCCTCGTCGTACACCGCCTGCTCGAACGGCAGGAGGCAGAGGACGAGGTCGAGGTAGCGCGCCATGCGCCCTGCGCGCCCGCGCCGCCAGGCCCAGACCTGCGGGCTCACGTACTGGACCGTGCGCAGGCCCGCCTCGTGCAGGTCCGCCGCCAGGCCCAGGTTGAATTCCGGGGCGTCGATGCCGACGAAGACGTCGGGCTTCAGCTCCCGCATCACGGCGCGCACCCGCCGGCGTAACGACAGGAGCCGCGGCAGGTGGTGGAGAACCTCGAACAGTCCCATCACCGCGAGCTCGTGGGCATCCGCGACCCGCTCGCAGCCGGCCGCCTGCATGCGCGGGCCGGCGACGCCCACGAAGCGCGTCCCCGGCGCGCGCGCCGCGATCGCCTCGATCAGCGCAGCGCCGAGGTTGTCGCCCGAGGACTCGCCGGCCACCAGCCCGATCGTGAGAGAACGAACGGGACGCGCCCCGTCATTCCCGTTACCGGATGATGCTGCGTTCACTCGCGGCGAGGAAGTCCACGAACGGCACGAGCTCGGGCTGCGCCGCCGCCAGCGCGCGCAACTGCTCGCTCGCCTCGGCGAGCTTGAGCCCGGAGCGATACAGCAGCCGGTACGCGTTCTTGATGTTCGCGAACTGGGTGGCGTCGAAGCCGCGGCGCTTCAGCCCCTCGCTGTTGACGCCCTTGGGCTCGGCCGGCGAACCGGCCACCAGCAGGTAGGGCGGCACGTCACGCGTGACCGCGGCATTGTTGGCGAGGAACGAGTGCGCGCCGATCTTGCAGAACTGGTGGACACCGGCATAACCGGACAGGATGACCCAGTCGCCGAGTTCCACGTGCCCGGCGAGCGCCGTGCAGTTCGACATGACGCAGTGGCTGCCGACGATGCAGTCGTGCGCCACGTGCGAATAGGCCATGAACAGGCAGTCATTCGCGATCGTGGTCTCGCCGCGCCCGCTGACGGTGCCGCGGTTGATCGAGCAGAACTCGCGGAACACGTTGCGGTCGCCGACCACCAGGCGGGTCGGCTCGCCGGCGTACTTCTTGTCCTGGGGCGCATCGCCGATCGAGGCGAACTGGAATACGCGCGTGCCGCGCCCGAGCACCGTCGGGCCCTTCACGACCGCGTGCGGGCCGATCCAGCTGCCCGCGCCGATCGTGACGCCGGCGCCGATCACCGTGAACGGGCCGATCTCGACGTCGGCGGCGATCTCGGCGCCGGGATCGACGATGGCGCGCGGGTCGATCAAGGCTTGACCTCCGGGGCCACCATCATGGTCGCCGAGGCGACCTCCTCGTCCCCGACGGTCGCCACCGTGCTGAACTTCCAGATGCCGCGCATCGCGCGATCGAAGGTCGCCTTCAGCGCAAGCTGGTCGCCGGGCACCACCGGTTTCCTGAAGCGCGCGCCGTCGATGGCGACGAAATAGAAACGCGACTTGTCGTCCGGCACCACGCCTGCGGTCTTGAAGGCGAGGATGCCGGCCGCCTGCGCCAGCGCCTCGAGGATCATGACCCCCGGCATCGTCGGCCGGCCCGGGAAGTGGCCGGGGAAGAATGGCTCGTTGATGGTGACGTTCTTGAGCGCGTGGATGCGCTTGCCGGGCACGCACTCGACGACGCGGTCGACGAGCAGGAACGGGTAGCGGTGCGGCAGCTGCGCGAGTATCGCCTGGATGTCCATCGGGAAGCCTTCGCTCATTCGTCCCCCTGCCGGCCTTTCGCCCCGCGCCCGCGCGCGTCCAGCCGATGCAGGCGCGCGACGGCGCGCCGCCAGCGTGCCGCCTCGATCGCCGGCCAGCCCGACGAGTACACCCCCGGACCCGGCAGCGAGTGCGTGACCAGCGTATAGCCCGTCACCACCACGCCGTCGCCGATCTCGAGATGCCCGGCGATGCCGACCGCGCCGCCGATCATGCAGCGGCTGCCGATGGTCGAACTGCCGGAAATCCCGACGCAGCCGGCGACCACCGTGTGCGCGCCGATGCGGCAGTTATGGCCGACCTGAACCTGGTTGTCCAGCTTGACGCCGTCAGCAATCACCGCGTCGTCGATCGTGCCGCGGTCCACGGTCGTGTTCGCGCCGATCTCGACGTCGTCGCCGAGGCGCACGCCGCCCAGGTGCGGGACTTTCACGTAGCCGTCCGTGTCCGGCGCGAAGCCGAAGCCGTCGCTGCCGACCACCGCGCCCGCCTTGAACATGCAGCGCCGACCCGCGACCACGCCCGCGTGCAGCGTGACACCGGCTAGCAGGCGCGAGTCGTCGCCGAGCACGACGCCCTCGCCGACCACGCAGTTGGGGCCGATGGAGCAGCGTTCGCCGATCACTGCGCCGGCGCCGATCACGGCGTTCGGCCCGACCCACGCGGACGGCGGGACCTGCGCGGTCGGCGCGACCACGGCGCCCGGTGCACGGCCGCCGGTGACGGCCGGCAGCGGATGCAGGGCCAGGGCGATGCGCGCGTAGGCGGCGTAGGGATTCGGGCTCACGAGCGCCGCGACCGGGCAGTCGGCCGCGAGCTCGCGGGCCAGCACGACGGCACTTGCGCGCGTCGCGGCGAGTTCCCTGCGGTATTTCGCGCCGGTGCAGAACGTGAGCTTGCCCGGGCCCGCGCCGGCAAGCGCCGCGACACCGTCGACCGCGAGGCCGGGATCGCCGATCAGCTCGAGCCCGAAGCGGACCGCGATTTCGCCGAGCGTCATCGTCATCGCGGCCCTCCCTGGCGACGGGCGGAGCTCAGGGCTTGGTCGGCGCTGCCGCTGCTGGCGCCTTGGCCTTGATGGCGGCGACTACCTGCGGCGTGATGTCCACGCCCTCGGCGGCGAACAGCACGCCCTCGCTGACGATCAGCTGGTAACCGTTCGCGCGCGCGTAGGCCTGCACTTCCTGCAGCAGCGAGCGCTGCATGCGCCCGACTTCCTCGTTGCGGCGCAGGTTCAGGTCCTCCTGCAGCTCGTTGAAGCGCCGGTTGACGTTGAGCTCGAGGTCGCGCGCCTCGCGCTCGGCGCGCAGGCGGTCGGCCTCCGACATCACGGCGGCCTCCTTCTGCAGCTTGTCCACCTTCTCCTGCAGCGTCTTGCGCTGCGCCGCGACGTCGCGCTGGCGCGGCAGGAACTCCGCCTCGAGCGCCGCCTGGGCGGCTTTCGCCTGGGGCGACTCCTCGAGCAGGCGGCCGAAGTTGACGAAGCCGATCTTGAGCGCCTGAGCCTCGGCCGCGGCGGCCGCCGCGAACGCGAGCACAGCGACCAGCGCGCAGGAGATTGTCGTACGTGTCATGGGTGTCATCTTGCCTCGATGCTCAGAATGCCGAACCGATCGTAAACTGGAAGCGCTCCACCTCGTCCGGGTAGCGGATCGCGTCGCCCTTGAACTCGTTCAGCGGGAAGCCGTAGCTGAACCGGAAGATGCCGAGCGGGGCCAACCACTGAACCGCTACGCCCGCGGATTGCTTCAGCTCATTGTAGTCGAACTCGTAGTCCACCGGCGTACCGCCGTCGCGGCCCACGAAGGCGATGCCGGTGCCCTGCGAGAAGACGTTGCCGATGTCGTAGAACGCGCTGATGCGCGTGCTCGCGCGCCACTTGGCCGGTACCGGGAACAGGAGTTCCGCCCGGCCGGTCACCTTCAGGTTGCCGCCGTACGGGTTGCCGAAACTGTCCTTCGGGCCGAGCCGGCTATCGGAGAAACCGCGCACCGTGTCCGGCCCGCCGGCGAAGAACTGGCGATACGGCGGCAGCGAGGTCGTGTCCTTGCCGAGCGCGTCGCCCCAGGCGATCTCCGAGGCGAGCGCGACGGTCCACTGCCTCCAGACCGGGAACAGCTGCAGGTAGTCGTAGCGCAGCGTGTAGTACTCGACTTCGCTGCCCGGGATGGTCACGGCCGCGCTCACCGAGTGCTGCGTGCCGCGGTCCGCGAAGATCGCGCGATTGCGCGTGTCGAAGACCCAGCCGGCGACCGCCTCGAAGGTGTCGAACTTGGTGCCGTACAGCCGCGTGATCACGATCGTCGGGTCGTCGCCCGGGGTGACAGGCGGGATCTCATTTTCGATGTCACGCACGTACGGGTTGCCGTTGTTACGCACCCACTGGAGTGCCTCGCTCGCGCTCCTGCGCGGATCGACCACCAGGTCCGAGCGCTGTGCGATGAGGCCGAAGCGCAGGCCCTGGTATTCGGAGATCGGGTAGCCCCACTCCATCGTCCCGGACATGGTCGTGGTCGAGAAGTCCGACGCCGCCGAGACGAACTGCGTGACGTCCCGGTACTGCACGCCGAGGGTCCGCGACACGCCGTCGATGGTCGTGTACGGGTCGGTGTGCAAGATGCTGTATTGCTTCGAGTACTTGCCGGCGATCAGGTCGAGCGCGACCCGCTCGCCAGAGCCCATGAAGTTCGAGTGCACGAAGCTGCCGTTCAGCATGAAGGAATGCGACTCGGAATAGCCGATGCCGCCGCTGAACTGGCCCGGCAGGCCTTCCTTGATGTCGAAATCGACGTCCACCAGGTCCGGCGTGCCGGCGACGGGGCGCGTCTCGTATTCGACCTTCTCGATGTACGGCCTCTGCTGCAGGCGCTCCTTGGAGCGGTCGAGCAGCGCGTTCGACAGGTAGGCGCCCTCCATCTGGCGCAGCTCGCGCCGCAGCACGGCGTCGTCGATCGCGCCGGTATTGACGAAATTGACCCGGCGCACGTAGGCGCGGTTGCCCGGGTCGACGAAGAACGTGAGATCGATGGTCTTCGTGTCCTCGTGCCCGGTCGGCACCGGGTCGATCTTGGCGAAGGCATAGCCGTCGGCGCCGAGCCGGAACGACATCAGCTCCTGGGTCTGCGTGATCAGCTTGCGCGAGTAGGTCTGCCCGGTCGCGACCAGCAGCAGGCGCTGCAGCTCGGACTCCGGCACCTTCATGGTGCCGGCCAGCTTGACCTCGCCGACCGTGTACACCTCGCCTTCGTGCAGGTTCATGGTGATGAAGATGTCGTCCATCTCCGGCGCGATCGCGACCTGCGTCGACTCGACCGCGAAATTCGCATAGCCCCGGTCCTGGTAGTACGAGGTGACCGTCTCGATGTCGCCCTGCAGCGATTCGCGCGAATAGCGGTCGTCCTGCCGGTACCACGACAGCCAGTTGGGCGTCTTCAGCTCGAAGGCGTCGAGCAGCTCGTCGTCGTCGTAGGCGGTATTGCCCACCAGGTTGATCTGCCGGATGCGTGCGCGCTTGCCCTCGACGATCTCGATCCTGATGCGCACCTTGTTACCCGGCACGTCCTCGACCTGCGGGTCGATGCGCACCGCGTACTTGCCGCGGCTGAAGTACTGGTCGGTCAGGAACCCGCGCACCTCCTCGAGTACCGAGCGGTCGAAGGTCTTGCCGGCCGCGAGGCCGACGCTGCGCAGCGATTGCTGCAGGTCCTCGGTCTTGATGTCCTTGTTGCCGGACAGCTCGAAACTCTCGATCGACGGTCGCTCGCGCACCACCACCACCAGGGTCTCGCCGTCGCGCCGTATCTCGATGTCGCTGAAGAACCCGGTACCGAACAGCGCCCGGATCGCCTCCTGGATGCGCCGCGAATCGAGACGGTCGCCGATATTGACCGGCAGGTAGTTGTAGACCGTGCCCTCGGAGATGCGCTGCAACCCCTCGACGCGGATGTCGCCGACCGTGAAAGCGGCCGGTGCCTGCGCCAGGGCCGGCACGCTGCCCGCGAGCAGTAAGCCCGCCACGAACTGCCGCAGCAGGGCGCGGATGCGGGTGTGCGCCGTCATCCGAACAGCCGCGCGAGGTCGTTGTAGAACGCGAAGCCCATCAGCAGCACCAGCATCGCGATACCGACCTTCTGACCGATCAACTGTGCCTCCATCGACAGCGGCGCCCCCTTGGCCACCTCGACCAGCTGGAACGCGATCTGTCCGCCGTCCAGTACCGGGACGGGCAGCAGATTCAGGATCGCGAGTGAAATCGATACCAGCGCCAGGAACCCGAGATAGTAAGTGAAGCCCTCGGCCGCCGTCAGGCCGGCGTACTGCGCGATGTTGATCGGGCCGGAAATGTTCTTGGTCGACACGTGGCCGGTGACCATGCGCCACAGAAAGCGCACCGTCAGCGCGCTCTTGTCCCAGGTCTCGCGCACGGCGGGCACGAGCGCCGCAAGCGGCCCGTGCCGCTCGACGGTCTGCATGGATTCCGGGAAGCCCGCCGCCGCGTCGATCGCGGCGCCGAGGCCGATCTTGCCGACGGTGCGCCCGTCCTTTTCCACCGCGCGCGGCACGAGCTCGAGCTCGAGCCGACGGCCGTCGCGTAGCACGACGAGCCGGGTGGACTGCCCTGCGCGCCCGCGGATCTCGGCGACGAACTCAAGGTAGTCGTCCACGGGCGCGCCTTCGACTTCGACCACGCGGTCGCCCGGCAGGATGCCGGCGTCGGCGGCGGGAAAGCCCGGCGTGAGTTCGCCGACGACCACGGGCTGCGGCGGGTACCAGAAGGTAAATCCCAGGCCGGAAAGCAGCACGCCCGGCTCGGTGAGCGCACGGCGGTCCGCCTCCGGAACCTCGAGCGTCAGCAGCCGCGCCCCGCCGCCGCTGCCGCGCACCTCGACCGGCACGCGGCCGGTCGCAACGACGCCCTCGAGGATTTCGAGGGCCGCGGCCTGGCGGGTCGGCGTCGCGACGCCTGCAACGGTCGTGATTTCGTCACCGCGTCGAAGATCGGCGCGCGCGGCGATCGAGTCCGGCACCACCTCGCCGAGCACCGGCTTCAGGCCCGGCACGCCGTGCATGAACAGCAGCCAGTAAGCGAGTACCGCGAACACGAGGTTGGCGACGGGCCCCGCGAGCAGCACCGCGATGCGCGCGAGCGGCGGGCGGCGATTGAACGCGCGGTGCTCCTCGCCCGCGGGCACCGGCCCGTCGCGCTCGTCGAGCAAGCGCACGTAGCCGCCGAGCGGGATGGCGGCCAGCACGTACTCCACCCGGTCGGCGTCGCGACTCACGCGCTTCACGAGCGGCCTGCCGAAGCCGATCGAGAAGCGCAGCACCTTGAACCCGAGCCGGCGCGCGACCCAGTAGTGGCCGAACTCGTGCACGGTCACCAGCACGCCGATCGCGACGATGAAGGCGATGACCGACGTCAGGAATCCCGCGCTCATGCGCCCGCCGCCTGCTTCGCGATCGAGTCCAGCGCGCGTAGCGCGCGCTCGCGCGCCCAGGCATCGGCGGCGAGCGCATCCGCAAGACTCGTCACGGCGCCCGCCTCGTGCTGCTGCAACACGCTCTCAATGACTGCGGCGATACCGGCAAAGTTCAGCCGCCGCCCCAGGAAAGCCGCAACCGCGACTTCGTTCGCCGCGTTGAGAACGGCCGGCATCGTGCCACCGCACCGGGCTGCAAACTGCGCAAGCCCAAGGCAAGGAAATCTTTCATAATCAGGGTCTTCGAAAGACAACCTCGCAATCTGGATGAGGTCGAGCGCGGCGCTGCCCGAGTCGATCCGCTCCGGCCAGCCGAGCGCGTGCGCGATTGGCACGCGCATGTCGGGCCGGCTCATCTGGGCCAGCACCGAACCGTCGGCGTACTCGACCAGCGCGTGCACGATGCTCTGCGGATGGATCACGACGCGCACGGCATTCGGACCGAGGCCGAACAGGTGGCAGGCCTCGATCAGCTCGAGACCCTTGTTCATGAGTGTCGCCGAATCCACCGAGATTTTCGGCCCCATGCGCCAGTTGGGATGCGCCACCGCCTGTTCCGGCGTGGCTACGGCGAGGTCCTCGCGGCGCGCGCGCAGGAACGGGCCGCCCGACGCGGTCAGCACGATCCGCGTGACGCCAGCGGGCGCTCCGCCGGTCAGGCAGCCGGGGGGCAGGCACTGGAAGACCGCATTGTGCTCGCTGTCGATCGGCAGGATCGTCGCTCCCGAGCGGCGCGCGCCGTCGATGAGGAGCGGCCCCGCGAGCACCAGCGCTTCCTTGTTGGCCAGCAGGACCTGCTTGCCGGCATCGACCGCCGCCAGGGTTGACGCGAGGCCCGCGGCGCCCACGATCGCCGCCATGACCGCATCCACGTCTGCCGCCGTCGCCGCGACCGCGAGCGCGTCCGGTCCGGCCAGCACACGGGTCGGCAATCCCGCCGCCGCAATGCGATGCGTGAGCCGGGCGGCAGCCTGGCGATCGACCAGTGCCGCACAATCCGGGCGATGGCGCTCGACCTGCGCGAACAGGGCCTCGTGGTTCGAGTGGGCCGCGAGGGCCACGATCCGGAACCGGTCGGGATGGCGGGCCGCGACGTCGAGCGTCGCCTCGCCCACCGTGCCCGTCGAGCCGAGTACCGCGAGTCCTTTCATGCGACCAGATCCAGCCAGACGAACCCGAGCGCGAGCAGCGGAACTGACGACGTGAGGCTGTCGATGCGATCCAGCATGCCGCCGTGCCCCGGCAGGATGCTACCGCTGTCCTTGAGGCCTTGCTGGCGCTTGAACATGCTTTCCAGCAAGTCGCCGACCACCGAGACCAGCACCGCGGCGACGCACAGCGAGAGGAACGCCGTGGCCGGCAGGTCGAACCACGCGCGACCGGCCAGCGCGACCATGAAACCTGCGACCAGCCCGCCGAGCACGCCTTCCCAGGTCTTGTTCGGGCTCACGACCGGCGCGAGGCGCATCCGGCCGAAGCGCCGGCCCGCGAAATAGGCGCCGATGTCAGTCGCCCAGGCGAGCAGCAGCACGAAAACGACCAGCTCGCGCCCGCTGCCGTCCTGCAGGTAGAGGCGCACGAGCGCGAGCCAGGTCGGCGCGAGCGCCCACAGGCCTGCAATCGCCGCGAAGCCAACGGCCCGGAAGCCGGGCGCGAGGACGACCCAGCCGAACAGCGGAATCCAGCCGAGCATCGTCACCAGCATCACGCGCTCGAAACCGCCCGGCACGGCGGCCAGCTTCCAGAGCAGCGCCATCACCGCCGCGCTGGCCGCGAGGTAGGCGATGCGCGCCGGCGTGCGGCGGATGCCCGCGAGCTGCGACCACTCCCAGGCGCCGGTCAGGATCAGGAGCCCGAGCGCGAGAATGGCGAAGCCGGACGGGAGCACAACGATCACCAGTGCGAGGAACGCGACCAGCCCGAAGGCGGTGAGGATGCGCCGACCCAGCATCAGCCGGCCTCCGCCTGGCCCGTGACGCGCCCGTAGCGCCGCTGCCGCCCGCCGAAGTCGGCCAGCGCCGCGGCAAAGCAGCCGGCGCCGAAGTCGGGCCACAGCGTGTCGGTGAACCAGAGCTCGGTGTAGGCGAGATCCCAGAGCAGGAAATTGCTGATGCGCCGCTCGCCGCCGGTACGGATGAAAAGGTCCGGCGGCTCGCGGCCCGCGGTTGCGAGGCATTCAGCAAGCGCCGCCTCGTCGATGTCCCCGGCATGGCGTCGGCCCGCCGCGACCTCGCCCGCGAGCCGGCGTGCGGCCTGCACGATGTCCCAGCGGCCGCCATAGGCGACCGCGACCGCGAGGTCGAGCCGGGTATTGGCGGCGGTGAGCGCTTCCGCCGCGGCCATGCGCGTGACCAGCGCGGGCGCGAGGCGGGCGCGGTCGCCGATGAAGCGGATGCGTACGCCGTTGGCGTCGAGCTCGGCCACCTCGCGCTCCAGCGACTCGAGGAACAGCTGCATGAGCAGGCTCACCTCCCCGGCCGGCCGCTGCCAGTTCTCGCTCGAGAAGGCGAACAGCGTGAGCGCCGCGACTCCGTGGCGGACGCATTCCTCGATCGTGGTCCGCACCGCGCGCACGCCGGCGCGGTGTCCGGCCGTGCGCGGCAGCGAGCGCTCCGCTGCCCAGCGGCCATTGCCGTCCATGATCACGGCCACGTGCCGCGGCACCGCGGTCGTGCCTGGGGGTTGCGGGGCGCTCGGCGGCATCTCAGACCTGCAGCAGTTCTTTTTCTTTCTCGGCCAGCACGCCGTCGATGTCGTGGACATGCCGGTCGGTGAGCTTCTGGATCTCCTCCTGGCTGCGCCGGTGGTCGTCCTCGGAGATCAGCCGTTCCTTCAGCATCTCCTTCAGCTCGTTCATGAGGTCGTGCCGCACGGCGCGCACCGCGACCTTCGCGTTCTCCGCCTCGTGCTTCGCGACCTTGGTCAGCTCCTTGCGGCGTTCCTCGGTCATCGGCGGCAACGGCAGGCGGATGACCTGCCCGGCCGTGTTCGGCGTGAGGCCGAGGTCGGACTTCAGGATCGCCTTCTCCACCGCCGACACGGCGCCCTTGTCCCAGGGCGAGATCACCAGCGTGCGGGCGTCCTCGACGCTGACGCTCGCGACCTGGTTGATCGGCATCTCGGTGCCGTAGTACTCGACCTTGAGCCCTTCGAGCAGGCCGACGTTCGCACGCCCGGTCCGCATCTTGCGGTAATGATCCCGCAACAGAGCGACGCACTTGCCCATTCGCTGTGTCGCGTCGCGACTCATTTCATCCTGCATGATTCGACTCCCCCCCGCCTACAGGCCGTTTGCCACCAGCGTGCCCACGTCCTCGCCGTCCACGATCCGCAGCAGGTCGCCCTCGTTGTTGAGGTTGAAGACCCGAAGCGGCAGGCCGTTGTCGCGGCACATCACGATCGCCGTCGCGTCCATCACGCCCAGCCGGTCGTCCAGCACCTTGTCGAAGGACAGGCGCCGGTAGCGTTCCGCCTGCGGGTTGCGCACCGGGTCGTCGTCGTAGATGCCGTTGACCTTGGTCGCCTTCAACAGCAGGTCCGCGCCGATCTCGATCGCGCGCAGCGCCGCGGCGGTGTCGGTGGTGAAGAACGGGTTGCCGGTGCCGGCCGCGAAGATCACGCAGCGGCCCTTCTCGAGGTGGCGCACGGCGCGGCGGCGGATGTAGTCCTCGCAGACTTCCTGGACGCGCACGGCGGACATCACGCGCGCGTAGCTGCCGAGCGACTCGAGCGCGTCCTGCAGCGCGAGCGCGTTCATGACCGTCGCGAGCATGCCCATGTGGTCCGCGGTCACCCGGTCCATGCCCGCGCGCGCGAGACCCGCGCCGCGGAAGATGTTGCCGCCGCCGATCACGACCGCGACCTGGATGTCGCGCGCCAGCACGTCCCGGATCTCGCCGGCGATGCGTTTCAGGATCGCGGGATCGATGCCGTAGTCGGCGCCGCCGAGCAGCGCCTCGCCGCTGATCTTGAGCAGAATCCTCGCCAGCGGTCGCCGAGACTCGGCATCACCCATCGACTCCTCCCTAGGCCCTGCCTTTCGCGGCCTCGACCTGGGCCATGACTTCCGCAGCGAAGTCTTCCTGCTTCCTTTCGATGCCCTCGCCGACCTCGTAACGCAGGAAACCGCTGACGCGCGCACGGGCCTGCTCGAGGAGCTTGCCCACGGTCGTGTCGGGATCCTTCACGAACGGCTGGCCGGTCAGGCAGATTTCGGCGAGGTACTTGCGCAGGCGGCCTTCGACCATCTTCTCGACGATGGCCGCGGGCTTGCCCTCGGCGGCCGCCTGGGCCGCTAGGATTTCCCGCTCCTTGGCCACCACGTCGGCAGGGACGTCGCCGGGGGCGACGAACTGCGGGTTCGCGGCCGCGACGTGCATCGCGAGGTCGCGCGCGAGCGTGTCGCTGCCGCCCGTGACGCCGACCAGCGTGCCGATGCGCGTGCCGTGGATGTACGCGCCGATCCGCTCGGGCGCGTGCAGGATCGCCGCGCGGCGCACGTCGATCTTCTCGCCGATCCTGGCAACCAGGTGGCGGCGAACCTCGTCGACAGTCGAGCCGCCCGCGAGCGGGAGTGCGGCGAGCGCCTCCGGCGCGGTCGCGCCGGCGGCCAGCGCCGCGCGCGCGATGTCGGCCGCGAATGACTGGAACTCGGGCTGGCGCGCGACGAAATCCGTCTCGCAGTTCACCTCGACCAGCACGGCGGCGCGGCCGTCGGCAGAGGCCGCAGTCACGATCGTGCCCTCGGCGGCGATGCGGCCCGCCTTCTTGTCGGCCTTGGCAAGGCCGGCCTTGCGCATCACTTCGGCCGCGGCGTCGAGATCGCCGCCGGTCTCGAGCAGCGCCTTCTTGCATTCCATCATCCCCGCGCCGGTGCGCTCGCGCAGCGCCTTGACGGTCTCCGCACTGATGCTCATCTCACTCCCCGCCCATGTCGGTCTTGCGCGCCGCGGGTCGGCGCCGCGCCGGCGCCTTGGCGCGCGCCGCCTCCGGCGCGTCGTCGCCGAGCGGCTCGTCCTCGCCCGTGTCCACCGCCTCGCTGGCGCCGGTCGGCGGCATGGTCGCGGCGGATGCGGTCTCCGCGGTCTGGCGCGCGCGTGCCGGGGCCTTGCGGCGCACATGCGCCGGCTTGCGCGGGGCGCGGGCCTGCGCCTTGCGGCGCGGCTGGCCGGCCTCGTCGAGTTCCACGAACTCATCCTCGCCGGTCGGAACCGCCGGCACCGCCGACTTGCCATCGAGCACCGCGTCGGCGACGCCCGCGGCATAGAGCTGGATCGCCTTCATGGCGTCGTCATTGCCCGGGATGACGTAGTCGATGCCGTCCGGGCTGCAGTTGCTGTCCACGATCGCGACCACCGGGATGCCGAGCTTGCGCGCTTCGTGGACCGCGATCTCCTCGTGGCCGACGTCGACGACGAACAGCGCGTCGGGCAGCGCGTTCATGTCCTTGATGCCGCCGAGGCTGCGGTTCAGCTTGTCCATCTCGCGGCGCAGCGTCTGCGCCTCCTTCTTGCTGCGGCGCTCGAGCGCGCTCGAGTCGCGCAGCTCCTCGAGTTCCTGCAGGCGCTTGATCGACTGCCGGATGGTCTTGAAGTTGGTGAGCATGCCGCCCAGCCAGCGCTGATTGACGTACGGCATGCCGCAGCGGACTGCCTCGGCCTGGATGGCGTCGCGCGCGCTGCGCTTGGTGCCTACGAACAGGATGCGGCCGCCATCGGCAACCACCCCTTTCACGAAGGCGGACGCCTCGTTGTAGAGCGGCAGCGTCCGCTCCAAGTTGATGATGTGGATCTTGTTGCGTTCGCCGAAGATGAACGGCGCCATCTTCGGGTTCCAGAAGCGGGTCTGATGACCGAAATGAACCCCCGCCTCAAGCATCTGCCTCATGGACAGGCTGGCCATGATCACTCCTTTCGGGTTAGCCCTCCGCGGACCCGCATGCGGCAACCGGTCAAGGGACCGGCACCCAGCCGCACGTGACGGTACGCGTGTGGATTTGGTTGAGAAAAAACGCCGCGCTTTATACCATCTTTGTCCCGTCGAAACAACGTGATAGGCGCGCTCCGAACCCCCTCCCGCAGCACCCCCATGCTGATGCAAAGCCAAAACCAAGTACAGACGAAGACCCCGGCGGAGCAGGAGGCCATGCGCCGTGCCGGACGCCTCGCCGCGGATGTGCTCGACATGATCAGCGCGAAGGTCCGGGCGGGGATGACGACCGGTGAAATCGACCGGATCTGCCACGACTACATCGTGGACGTGCAGCTGGCCGTCCCGGCGCCCTTGAATTACAAGGGTTTTCCCAAGTCCATCTGCACCTCCGTCAATCACGTGGTGTGCCACGGGATCCCTGGCGACAAGGTCCTGAAGGCCGGCGACATCCTCAACATCGATGCCACGGTCATCAAGGACGGGTTCCACGGCGATGCCAGCCGCATGTTCATGATCGGGGAGCCCTCGATCCAGGCCCGCCGCCTGTGCGAGACCGGATTCGAAGCCATGTGGCGCGGCATCCGCACCATCCGGCCCGGGGCTCACCTCGGCGACCTCGGCCACACCATCCAGGGCTTTGTCGAAGGCCACGGGTACTCGATCGTGCGCGAATACTGCGGCCACGGTATCGGCCGGGTGTTTCACGAGGACCCGCAGGTGCTGCACTACGGCGAACCCGGCACCGGTCTCGTGCTGGAAGCCGGCATGACCTTCACCGTCGAGCCGATGGTCAACGCCGGCAAGCGCCACGTGAAGCTGCTCGGCGACGGCTGGACGGTGGTCACCAAGGATCACTCGCTCTCCGCACAATGGGAGCACACCGTGCTGGTGACGCCGGAGGGTTTCGAAGTGCTGACTCTCGGCGCCGCCGAGCGCGCCGCGGCCTGAGCGGTGCCCGGCACCTGGGCTTACCTCGACTCGCTCGCCGGCCGCCTCGACGGCTGCGCCCATCCGGTTGCCGATTTTCGCGCCGCGCTTGCCGACGGTGACGCCGCTCTCGCGCGGCGCTTCCGGGCGGACGAGCCGGTCGACGCGCTGGTCCGCGACCGCGCGCTGCTGGTCGACGACCTCGTCACGCGCGCCTGGCAGCTGCACGCGGCGGGTCCGGCGCACGCGCTCGCCCTGGTCGCAGTCGGCGGTTACGGTCGGGGCGAACTGCTGCCCTGCTCCGACGTGGACGTCATGGTGCTCCTGCCGCAGGGCGAGGAGCCCTCGTGGACGGCGCCGCTCGAGCGCTTCCTGTCGTTCCTCTGGGACATCGGCCTCGAGACCGGACACAGCGTCCGCACCATCGACGATTGCCAGCGCGAGGCGCTCGGCAACCTCTCGGTCGCCACCACGCTGTTCGAGGCGCGCCTCCTGGCGGGCCCGCCCGCCCTGTTCGAGGCCATGCGCCGCGCGCTCGCGCCCGACCGGCTCTGGTCCTCGCGCGACTTCTTCGACGCCAAGCTCGCCGAGCAGACCGAGCGGCACCACCGCTTCCACGACACGGCCTACAACCTCGAGCCCAACGTGAAGCAGGGTCCGGGAGGCCTGCGCGACATCCAGACCATCGCCTGGGTCGCCAAGCGCCACTTCCGCGCCGAGACGCTCGCGGAGCTCGCGGAGCACGGGTTCATCGCGGCCCGCGAGCTCGCGCAGCTCGAGTCGGCGCAGGCCTGGCTGTGGCGCGTGCGATTCGCGCTGCACGTCGTGAGCGGCCGCCGCGAGGACCGCTTGCTGTTCGACCACCAGATCCGCCTGGCGCGGATGTTCGGGTACGAGGACGCGACCTACACGCTCGCCGTCGAGCAGTTCATGCAGCGCTACTACCGCACGGCGATGCTCGTATCGTGGCTGAACGAACTCCTGCTGCAGCAGTTCCGCGAGGAGATCCTGGCCGCGCGCGACGCGCCGGCGCTGCCGCTCGCCGCGCACTTCCGCGAGCGCGACGAGTGTCTCGAGGCCGTGTCGGATGACGTCTTCACCCGCCAGCCGTCGGCGCTGCTCGAGCTGTTCGTCGTGCTGCAGCAGAACCCGCGCCTCAAGGGCGTGCGCGCGCGCACCATCCGCCTGGTGCACGACAGCCTCTGGCTGATCGACGAGGAATTCCGCCAGAACCCGCGCCATCACCGCCTGTTCCTCGAGATCCTCGGCGCGCCAGCGGGGGTCACGCACGAGCTTCGGCGCATGAACCTGTACGGCGTGCTCGGGCGCTACATTCCGGCCTTCGGCCGGATCGTCGGCCGCATGCAGTACGACCTGTTCCACGCCTACACGGTGGACGCGCACACGCTGTTCGTGGTCAGCAATCTGCGCCGCTTCGCGCTCGAGCGCTACGACCACGAGTTTCCTAAACTGGCGCAGATCTTCCGCGCGTTGCCGAGGCCCGAACTCGCCTATCTCGCGGCGATCTTCCACGACATCGCCAAGGGCCGCGGCGGCGACCACTCGGAGCTCGGGGCGGTGGATGCCGAGGCCTTCTGCCTCGAGCAGGGCCTGTCGCGCTACGACGCGCGGCTCGTAGCCTGGCTGGTGCGCCACCACCTGAAGCTATCCGTGACGGCGCAGAAGCAGGACATCTCCGATCCGCAGGTCGTGAACGCCTTCGCCCGCGAGGTCGGCGACCAGACCCGCCTCGACTATCTCTATGTCCTGACGGTCGCGGACGTACGCGGCACCAACCCGCGGCTCTGGAACTCCTGGAAGGCGACGCTGTTCGACGAGCTGTACGAATGCGTCAAGACGGCGCTGCGCCGCGGCCTCGAGTCGCCGCTCGACCGCGAGGAACTCGCGGCCGACACGCAGGCGCTGGCGCGCGTCAGGCTCGACGCCGCGGGCGTCTCCCCGGAGGCCGTCGCGCGCGTCTGGGACACGCTCACCGACGCCTACTTCCTGCGCCATTCCGCGGAGGAAGTCGCCTGGCACACGGCCGGGCTCGCCGCCCGCGCGCCCGGCGACACCGGGCCGTTCGTCGCCGTCGCCGAGCACCCGGGACGGGGCGGCGCCACGGTCGTGCTGGTATACACGCACGGGCGCCGCCACAGCTTCGCACGCGCGACGGCGTCGCTCGACCAGCAGGGCCTCAGCATCCAGGACGCGCGGATCACGCCGACCGCCGACGGCGGGAGCCTGGACAGCTATCTCGTGCTCGAGGACACGGGCCTGCCGATCAACGATCGCGAGCGCATGGCGGGCATCGAGCACCACCTCCGGCGCGCGCTCGGCGAGCGGAGCACCCAGGCGCCCGCGGTCACGCGCCGCGTGCCGCGCCAGGTACGCATGTTCACGACCGCGACCCAGGTCAGCTTCAGCGCCGACCCGGAGAACGGTCGCACGCTGGTCGAGGTGGTGGCCGGCGACCGGCCCGGGCTGCTGTCCGAGATCGGCCACTTGTTCTGGGAGCAGGGCCTCGAGCTGCATGGCGCCAAGATCATGACCGTCGGCGAGCGTGCCGAGGACGTCTTCACGCTGACCGACGAGGCGGGTCGCCCGCTCGAGCCGGCCCGGTGCCGGGCGCTCGCCGAGGCGCTGACGCTCGCGCTCGATGCCCGCGTGGACGCGGCCTGAGCCCCATGGACACGCGCACCCTCATCGAGCAGGCCTTCGAGAACCGCGCCGCGCTCGGACCCGGCAGCGCGCCGCGTGAGTTGCTCGCCGCGATCGACGAATGCCTCGATCTGCTCGGCAGCGGCCGCGCACGGGTCGCGCAGCCGGAGGACCGCGGCTGGCGTGTCAACGAGTGGCTCAAGAAGGCGGTGCTGCTGCACTTTCGCACCCACGACAACGTGGTGCATGAAGCCGGGCCCTTGCGTTGGTATGACAAGCTGCCGCTCAAGTACTCCGGCCACGACGCGGCGCGCTTCGCAGCAGACGGCGCGCGCGTCGTGCCGGGCGCCGTCGTCCGCGCCGGCGCCTTTGTCGCGCGCGACGCCGTGCTGATGCCCTCGTTCGTGAATGTCGGCGCGTACGTCGGCGAAGGCACGATGGTCGACACCTGGGCGACGGTCGGCTCCTGCGCCCAGGTCGGGCGCAATGTCCACCTGTCGGGCGGCGTCGGTATCGGCGGCGTGCTCGAGCCGCTGCAGGCACGGCCGACGATCATCGAGGACGACTGTTTCATCGGCGCGCGCTCGGAAGTCGTCGAGGGCGTGATCGTCGAGCGAGGCGCGGTGCTGTCCATGGGCGTGTTCATCGGCGCGAGCACCCGCATCTACGACCGCCAGACGCGCGAGACCAGCTACGGCCGCGTGCCGGCCGGTTCGGTCGTGGTCCCGGGTTCGCTGCCCGCCGCCGACGGCTCGCACTCGCTCGCCTGCGCCGTGATCGTCAAGCGCGTCGACGCGCAGACGCGCGCCAGGACCTCCATCAACGAGCTCCTGCGCACGTAACGACGGCGGCAACACGGCATTCGCCGCCAGGAGCGAGTGCGGGATCCCGCCCGGCCAAGCACGCACATGAGTGATTCGGTAAAGTCGCGCGAATGTCCGAGACCCTCGAGCTCGCGAAGGAACTGATCCGCCGCAAGTCCGTCACGCCGGACGACGCCGGCTGCCAACGGCTGATCGCCGCGCGGCTGCAGGCTGCCGGATTCGCGGTCGAGCACCTGCGCTTCGGCGCGGTCGACAACCTGTGGGCGCTCCATCGCGGCGGCGCGGGCCCGACGCTGTGCTTCGCCGGCCACACCGACGTGGTGCCGGCCGGGCCGCTCGAGAAGTGGACCTCTGACCCGTTCGATCCGGTCGTCCGCGACGGCATCCTGTACGGGCGCGGAGCGGCCGACATGAAGAGCGGCGTCGCCGCGATGGTGACGGCCGCGGAGTCGTTCGTGCGCGAGCGGCAGAGCTACCCGGGCGCGATCGCATTCCTGCTCACGAGCGACGAGGAAGGCCCGGGAGTCGACGGCACGCGCCGCGTCGTCGCGCGCCTGCGCGAGCGCGGCGAGCGCATCGCCTGGTGCCTGGTCGGCGAGCCCTCGAGCCTCGAAGCCTTCGGCGACACCGTGCGCATCGGCCGGCGCGGTTCGCTGTCGGGCCGGCTCCACGTCGCGGGTATCCAGGGCCACGTCGCCTACCCGGACCGGCTGCTCAACCCGATCCACGCCGTGCTGCCGGTGCTGGCCGAGCTCGCCGCGCGTCGCTGGGACGACGGCTACGCGGGCTTTCCGCCGACGCAGTTCCAGGTGGTCCAGATCCAGGCGGGCAGCGGCGCGACCAATGTGGTCCCCGGCGAACTGGGCGCGACCTTCAATCTGCGCTGGTCGCCGGCGCAGAACCTCGAGGGCCTCAAGCGCGCCGTCGCCGACTGCTGCGCGCGACACGGTTTGCGGCATGCGATCGAATGGCGCGAGGCGGCACTGCCCTACTACACCGAGCCCGGCCCGTTCACGCAGCTCGTGGCGGACCAGGTCGCGAAGGTCGCCGGCCGGCGCCCGGCGCTCTCGACCGGCGGCGGCACGTCGGACGGCCGCTTCTTCAGCGAGCTCGGGGCGGAAGTCATCGAGATCGGCGTGCTGAACCGCTCGATCCACCAGCTCGACGAATGCTGCGCGGTCGAGGATCTCGACCGCCTGCAGCAGGTCTACGCGGGAACGCTCAGGACGCTTTTCGCAGGTTGATCCACAGGCCCGCCGCGGTCAGCGCGGCCGCGAGCACGAGCACCCAGCCGGGCATCGAGAGGCCGAGGAAGGTCCAGTCCACCTTGGCGCATTCGCCGCCCGCCCTGAAGACCTTCAGGATCACCTCGGTCAGCGGGAACACGTCCATCATGAAGTCGAGGTCGGCGCCGCAGGCCGGCACCGCGCCCGCGGGCTGCAGCTGGATCCACACGTGCCGGCCCGCGGTCGCGACCGTCGCAAGTCCCGTGATCCCGATCAGCGCCGCGAAGATCGCGCCGCTCGCGCCCGGGCGGGAAAACACGGACGCCAGCAGGAAGACCGCAGCCAAGGCCGCGAGCGTCACGCGCTGGAAGATGCACAGGTGACAGGGCACGAGATCGAGCCCGTACTGCGCGTAGAACGCGTAGGCGACGGCCGCGGCGGCGGCGCAGGCGAGCAGGAAGTTGCCCTGTTGCCGAGTCGGCATCATGCGGGCAGTGTACTCGCGCAGGCGCGCATGCTTGCCCGGCCCACTCAGAATTTCCAGTTCAGGTCGATCTGGTAGCGATCGTAACTGCGTTCGGTCGCACCCGGCGCATCGATGAATCTCTGGTTCATGTAGTACGTGCCATTCAGCATCCAGTCGCGGGCGGGTGCATAGCCGACCTTGAGAATGCCACCGTCGACGTCGGTGACGCCGCCGGCGAAGTCCGAGTCGATGAGCTGGCCGAAATGGGCGTCCTTCTCGATCACGCCGTAGGCGTAACCGAACTCCCAGGTCTGCGGGTCGGCCGCCTTGCCGAAGGTGAACCCCGCGAGCCATCCGGTGTCGAGCTGGTCCGCTTCCTGGTTCCGGATCGCCTGCACGAAAACCTGCGCGGGACGGTTTCCCACCTGGAACTCGGCCTGGCCGATCGCCTCGACCATGTTGTAGTCGTGGAGCAGCCGCGAACAACCGGACGCGTCGGTGAACGTGGTGTTGCCCTGCGGACCGGCGAAGAATGCGCCGTTGTGCACGCACGGTACGGACAGGTCCGGCGTCGTGATCTCGCCCTGGACCGCGCCAACGTCGAAGTAGCCGAGCGCGCCGGTCAGCTTCACGTCCCCGAGCTGCCCGGTCATGCCGAGTTGTCCGCCGAGCAGGGTCGCATCGCTGGCAGCGCTGCGCTCCGACAGCCAGTAACCGAACGCGTGTGCGAAGAACGGGCCGGTCGCATAGCGGACCGCAATGCCCTCGGGGTTGAGGTCGTTGTCGAAGAAGAACCCGGTGGCCTTGTACCAGGGCTGCGGCATCTTGCCGAATGCCAGCCCGAGGCCCTGTACCGGCTGCCAGTCGACATACGCGAGGTCGAGACCCAGTCCCTTGCGCGAGCCTCCGTCACCGAGCGTCTGCATGGTGGTGCGGGGATCGCCCGTGTCCGAATTGGTCGCGATGCCGATCGTGCCGCTCAGCGTGTCGCTGATCCTCGCGCGCAGTGCCAGCCGCGCGCGAATCCGGTGCCGCGTCTGGTCGTCGGGCGCCTCCTCCGCGTCCAGATAGTCGTGGCGGTAACGCAGGTCGGCGGTCCAGCTGAGCCGCGGGGCCCACTCTGCGGCATTAGCGACTCGCATTGCTTCGACAGCCTGGGGCGCGTCTTGCGCGACCTGCCGCTCAGGCGTGACCTTCAGCGCTGCATTCTCGGTCTGCAGCCGGGCGTTGTCCTGTTCCAGCCGCTCAACCCGCTCGGTGAGCGCCGCGAGTTCCCGCAGGATCCCTTCCAGGGTGGGCGCGTTTTGTGCGAGTGCCGGCCCGGAAAGCAGCATTGCGATTGCGCCGGCCGCTATTGACTTGTTCACCCGTGTACTCCTCGAGGATATGCCTCTGCGAGGCACTCGGTGCCTCGTCGCGCGGGCATTTTACGTGCGTTTCCCGCGCAGTTCAGTTGCCGGTCTGTGCGCCCGAAATCCTGCCGCCCGGTTCAGCGCCGGTGCACGACGTCGTCGCGCAGGTAGACGGGCAAACCCAGCGCGGGCGGCAGGCCGCGACCGGCGGCGAGTTCCGCGGCGGCGATGCGTGCAATCTCCGCCGCGCGCGGCAGGGCATCGGCGTCGACGCCGGCGAGGCTCGCGCCGAGGCGCGTCGCGACCTCCGGAAAGGCGGAGAATCCGTGGCCTGCGCCGTACCAGGTCGCGCCCGCCGGCAGCGCCACCTCGCCGGGGTTGCTCAGCCGCTCGGGTGTTACTTCACGCGGGATATCGCCGCAGTTCTCGTACGCCGCCCAATAGACCTGCCCCATGCGGGCATCCATGCAGGCGAGCACGCGGTCCGCGCCCGACGCCCGTCCGGCGCCGGCCGCGACGGCCGCCAGGTTGCTGACCGGCACGATCGGCAGGCCCGCGCCGGCCGCGAGGCCCTGGGCGACGCCCGCGGCGATGCGCAGGCCGGTGAACCCGCCCGGGCCCCGCCCGAAGGCGATGCCGTCGAGATCACGCAGCGTGAGCCCCGCCTCACGCAGCAGTTCGTCGGCCATCGGCAGCAGCCGGGCGGCGTGCCCGCGCCCGATGATTTCGAATCGCTCAGTGAGCGCATCACCGATCCGCAGCGCCGCGGAGCAGGCCTCGGTCGCCGCGTCGATCGCGAGGACCTTCATGCGCTTGCCGCCTCGGGCACCGTCACGCCCGCGAGCGCGAGGCGACGGCGCAGGAACGACGCCGCCTCCTGGACGTCGGTCACGACCGTCGCCGGCGGCAGCGCGGCCAGGAACGTGCGCCCGTAGCCGCGCGTGCGCAGCCGCGGGTCAGCGAGCATGACGACGCCGAAGTCTTCGCGGTCGCGAATCAGGCGGCCGAAGCCCTGCTTGAGGGCGAGCACGGCCTGCGGCAGCTGGAATTCATGAAACGGGTTGCCGCCCCGGCGGCGGATGCCTTCCAGCCGCGCCTTGAGCAGCGGATCCTCGGGCGCCGCGAACGGCAACCTGTCGATCACGACCAGCGCGAGCGCATGGCCGCGGACATCGACGCCCTCCCAGAAGCTTGCGGTGCCAAGCAGCACGGCATTGCCAAGCTCGCGAAAGCGCGCAAGCAGCGACTCGCGCGGCGCCTCGCCCTGCACCAGCAGCGGATAGCGGTCGCGGAAGCCGGGGCGCGCCTCGAGCAGGCGCGCCGCTTCCGCGAGCGCGCGGTGGCTGGTGAACAGCAGGAAGCCGCGTCCGCCCGCTGCCTCGACCAGCGGCAGGGCCGCCTCCACGACACACGCGGTGTAGTCGCGGCTCGCCGGGTCCGCCAGTCCCTCCGGCAGGAAGATCCGCGCCTGGCTTTCGAAGTCGAACGGGCTCTCGATCCGCACCGCGCGCGCGGCCGGCGCGCCGATGCGCCCGAGGAAGTGAGAGAAATCCTCGCCCACGGCCAGCGTCGCCGAGGTGAAGATCCAGGCGCCGCCCTGGGCGCGCATGAGTTCGCCGAGGCGCGAGGCGACCTCGAACGGCGTAAATGCGAGCGAGAAGCCGCCGCGGCCCGCCTCCGCGTAGCGGATGCCGTCATCCGCGCCGGCGTCCATGATCGCCTCGAGTGACCCGGCGAGCTTCGCGGCACGGCGCATCGCCTGCTTGAGCCCCGGATCCTCGGGATCGGCGGCGGCAAGCTCGGGTGCAGCAGCGGCGAGGGCCTCGCGGATGCGCTCGAGTGCGGCGACGAAACGGTCCGGAAGTTCCAGCCAGTCCGTGCGGTCGCGCCCGCCGCCGAGCGCGACCGTCGCCTCGGCGATCGCCGATTCGAGCCCCGCGATCCGCTCGCGCGCCGGCGTGCCCGCGAGCCCGAGGCGCGTCAGCTCGGCCAGCGCGTCGCGTGCGAGCAGCGCGCACTGGCGCGCGGAAAACTCGAGGCCGAAGAACTGCGCCGCGATCTCCGGCACCTGGTGCGCCTCGTCGAGGATCACGGCTTCCGCGCCCGGCAGCAGTTCGCCGAAGCCCTCGTCCTTCATCGCGAGGTCGGCCAGCAGCAGGTGGTGGTTCACGACCACGATGTCGGACGCCTGGGCCTCACGCCGCGCCGCGACCACGTGACAGCGCGCGTAGGCGGGACACGAGCTGCCGAGGCAGTTCTCGCGCGTCGACGTCACCGCCGCACGCACCGGGTCGGTGTCGCGCAGGCTGCGGACTTCCGCGAGGTCGCCGGTCGAGGTGCCGCGCGACCAGCGGCGGATGCGCGCGAGCATGCGGGCATTCGGCGCCGGCATGCCCGGCAGCTGCGGCATCGATTCCGCAAGCTCGAGGCGGTGCAGGCAGAGGTAGTTCGCGCGGCCCTTCAGCAGCGCCACGCGCGCCGGGCGGCCGAGCGCCGCCCCGACCGTCGGCAGGTCGCGGTGGTAAAGCTGATCCTGGAGCGTGCGCGTGCCGGTCGAGATGATGACCTGCCGGCCCGAGAGCAGCGCCGGCACGAGGTAGGCGAAGGTCTTGCCGGTGCCGGTGCCCGCCTCGATCGCGAGCATGCTCCGCGTCGCGAGCGCCTCACCGACCCAGTCGGCCATGTGCTGCTGCTCGCGGCGCGACTCGAAGCCCGCAATCACCCGCGCAAGCGGGCCCTGCGGGCCGAGCAGCCGGCCGAATTCGCCCGTTGCGCTCACGGAGCCCGCGCGCGGGCGATATACGCCTCGACCTGCTGCTCGAGCACCGGCAGCGTCACGCCGCCCTGCCCCAGCACCGCATCGTGGAATGCGCGCAGGTCGAACTCCTCGCCCAGCGATTCCTGCGCGCGCTCACGCAGCGACTTGATCCGCAGTTCGCCGGTCTTGTAGGCGAGCGCCTGGCCCGGCCAGGCGATGTAGCGGTCCACTTCGGTGCGGATCTCGTGCCCGGAGAGCGCCGTGTTCGATGTCAGGAACTCGATCGCCCGCTCGCGCGACCAGCCGAAGGCGTGCATGCCGGTGTCCACCACGAGACGGACCGCGCGCCACATCTCGTAGGTCAGGCGGCCGAAACGCTCGTACGGCGTGTGGTAGATGCCCATCTCCACGCCGAGGTACTCGGCATACAGCCCCCAGCCCTCGCCGAAGGCATGCGGGTAGAAATTGCGCCGGAACGCCGGCACGCCCTCGAGTTCGCGCGCGAGCGCCCCCTGCGTGTGGTGACCGGGTGCGGCTTCGTGCAGCGTGAGCGCGGGCAACGCGTAAAGTGGGCGATTCTCCAGCGAGTACGTGTTGACCCAGTACTCGCCGGCGCCGCCGATCGGGCCGGGGTTGTAGCGGCCGGCCGTGTAGTTGGGCGCGAGCGCCTCTGGCACGGGCGTCACCGTGTAGGGCGCGCGCGGAATGCGCCCGAAATAGTCCGGCATGCGGCCGTCGATTTCCCGCGTGATCCAGGCCGCGTAACGCAGAATCTCCTCCGGGGTACTTGCGTAGAACCGCGGGTCGCTGCGCAGGAAGGCGAGGAACTCCGCAAAACTCCCCTGGAAACCGCCTTCGCGGACGATGGCTTCCATCTCCGCGCGGATGCGCGCGACCTCCGCGAGTCCCGTAGCGTGCACGGCTTCGGCCGTCGCCTCCGGCAGCGTCGTGTAGTAGCGCACGAGGTCGGCGTAGTACGCCTTGCCGTCCGGCAGGTCGCTGGCGGCGATCGAGGTGCGCGCCGCCGGGCGGTACTCGCCTTCGAAGAAGACCTTGAAATTCGCATAGGCCGGGATGACCTGGCCCTCGATCGCGGCGCGAGCGGCCGCCGCGAGCCGCGCGCGCTCGGCCTCGGGCACGCTCTCGGGAAAGCGCGCGAAGGGAATCCAGAACGGCGAATCCTCCGCCCCGGTGTACTGCGCCGCGGTGATCACGCTCGAGATGCCGGGCATGACCGCCGCCGGCAGCACGAAGCGCTCGGCGATGCCGAGGCGCATGTTGGCGATGTTCTCGGCGAAGTAGCGCGGCACGTCGCGCAGGCGCGCGATGTAGTTCTCATAGTCCTCGAGTGTGCGCGGCGCCTGCAGGTCGTGCAGTAGGAGGATTGCGGTGTGGAAGCCGCTGTCGCTGACGAGCGGCGCACGATACGCGCGGTAGCGCGCGAGCGCGACGCGCTGGGCCAGCATGAATTCGAACAGGTCGTAGCTCACGGCCTCGAAATCCGGCAGCCCGCCGCGATCGATCGCATGCAGGCGCGCGAGGAACGCCCGGTCAGCCTCCAGCTGCCGCGCCTGGTCGGCCGGCGTCACGCGGGGCAGCCGGTCGTCGTAGTCGTGTACGCCGTCTTCGGTGGCCGCGAGCGGATCTTCCCGCCAGGTGAAACTGCGCTCATCGGCAAACAGCCGGAGCAGCTCCGCGCGCGCATCAGCGCCGGCGGATGCGGCCGCCGTCATGCCCAGCGCGGCCAGGGCGAGCCTTGCCAGTGTTCGCATCGTCGCTTGCCTCGAAAGGATCCGTCGGACAGGCGGCAGTCTCAGGGCAAACTTCTTCGAGATCAATGGGTTTGGCGCGCGCTTTAGGTCAATATGAGGCCCATTCCGGAGGTCGCCTGCTACACTCCTGCAGCTTCCTTTCGAGGTCCAGTCCGCCAGATGGCCACCGCACCCGACCGATCCGGCGCACCCGCTCACGCCTCCGAGTCCGTGCGGCACTGGGTGCTCGAAGTCGCCGCCCGCACGCGTCCCGACCACGTGCACTGGTGTGACGGCTCGGAGGCCGAATACCGCCATCTGCTCCGCGGCATGCAGGCGGACGGCAGCCTTCTCCAGCTCAACCCCGACCGCTTCCCGGGCTGCTGGTTGCACCGCTCGAACCCCTCGGACGTGGCCCGGGTCGAGCACCTGACCTTCGTCTGCACCGAACAGCGGGAGGACGCCGGGCAGAACAACCACTGGATGGCACCCGCCGAGGCGCGCCGCAAGATGGACGCGCTGTTCGCCGGCTGCATGCGCGGGCGCACGATGTACGTCATCCCCTACTGCATGGGCCCGGTCGATTCGCCCTACTCGCGTTGCGGTGTCGAGATCACCGACAGCGCCTACGTTGCCGCCAACATGAAGCTGATGACGCGCATGGGCGCTGCGGCACTCGCGCGGATTGCGAAGGACGGCAAGTTCGTCAAGGGCCTGCACTCGATCGGCCAGCTCGACCCCGAGCGCCGCTTCATCATGCACTTTCCGGAATCGCTGGAGATCCAGAGCTTCGGCTCGGGCTACGGCGGCAATGCGCTGCTCGGCAAGAAATGCCATGCGCTGCGCATCGCGAGCTGGCAGGCGCGCGACGAGGGCTGGCTCGCCGAGCACATGCTGATCGTCGGCGTGCAGAATCCCGAGGGCGAGATCCACTACCTCGCCTGCGCGTTTCCGTCGGCCTGCGGCAAGACCAACCTCGCAATGCTGATCCCGCCCGCCTCGATGCCGGGCTGGAAGATCTGGACAGTCGGCGACGACATCGCCTGGCTGCACCCGGGGCCGGACGGTCGGCTGTGGGCGATCAATCCGGAGGCGGGCTACTTCGGCGTCGTGCCCGGCACGAACGAGAAGACGAACCGTCACGCCTACGAGATGATCCGGCACGACACGATCTTCACCAACGTCGGCCTCACCCGGGACCACGAACCGTGGTGGGAAGGGCTCGACGCGGGCAAGCCGGCGTACGACTGGCAGGGCCGGCCCTACGATCCCGCGAACGGACCTGCGGCGCACCCGAACTCGCGGTTCACCGTGTCCGCGAAGCAGAATCCGAGCTATTCCCCGCAGGCCGACGCGGCGGCGGGCGTGCCGATCACGGCGCTCGTGTTCGGCGGGCGGCGGCGGTCACTCGCGCCGCTGGTGTACCAGGCGCGCGACTGGGCGCACGGGGTGCTGGTCGGCGCCGGGATGGCCTCGGAGACGACCGCGGCCGCGAGCGGCGACGTCGGCATCGTGCGCCGCGACCCGATGGCGATGAAGCCCTTCGCCGGCTACAACTTCGGCGACTACTGGGCGCATTGGCTGGCAATGCCCGGGCGCGTGAAGAAGCTGCCGGGGATCTTCCACGTCAACTGGTTCCGCCGCGACGCGCAGGGACGCTTTCTGTGGCCCGGCTACGGCGAAAACCTGCGCGTGCTGGCCTGGATCGTCGAGCGCTGCCATGGCAAGGCCGCGGGTCTCGACACGCCGATCGGCGCGGTGCCGACGCGCGACGCGCTCGATTTCGCCGGCCTCGACATCGACGAGGCGACGATCGCCGAACTGCTCGCGGTGGACCGCGCGGCCTGGCGCCAGGAAGCCGACGAGATCGGCCAGTACCTCGAGAGCTACGGCGCGCGCCTGCCAGCCGCGCTGCGCGAGCAAGTCACACGGTTGAAATCCCGCCTGACCTGATGGTGCCGGACCTGATGGTGCCGGGTCGCACTTATCGCACTTATTGTGACCTGCTTATTGCTTCGCAATAAGTGCGATAAGTGCGACCCGGCACCATCAACGATAAGTGCGACCCGGCACCATCAAGGTGAAAGTTGCGGGCCCTCTTCGCAGATGAATTCCACGGTGTGGTAGGACTGCGGCTCGGGAACCCGGCCGAGTCCGATCACGCCCTGCCCCTTGAGCGGAATCGAATCCCGCCGCACAAACGCGTCATCTCCGTTTTGAGACTGGACAAATGTGCCGTTCGTGCTCTGGTCCACGAGCATGAAGCGGTTCTAGCCTGCCTCGATGCGCGCGTGCAGGCGCGACACCAGGTTGCCCTTGATCACGAGATTGTTTTCATGGCCGCGGCCGAGGGTCGCCGCCGAGCGCTCGCGCGGATCCAGCACCAGCTCGGTGCCGAGGTAGCGCAGCCGGATCCGGAACTGCTTCTGCAGTTCGGTGATGGTCTCGATCGCCGGCAGCATGCTGGTCGTCTCGCCGTGCTGCCAGAGCACCTCGAAGATCGTGATCTCCTCGTGCTGGCCGCGCGGCACGGCGACGTCGACGCGCCGCGCCCCCGCCTTCCACTGCTCCGAGAGCCGTCGCTGGATCGCGTCGGTGATGATGATCTGCCCCGCCTTCGCCTGGCTCGTCATGCGGTTGGCTGTGTGCACGGCGACGCTGAACACGTCGCGGGTGTCCCGCACCACCGGCCCGAAGTGGCAGCCAATCCGGATCGCGACCTGCTGGCCCTCGACCTCGAGATCCGCGTGCTAGGAGATCGCCGTCTGCATCGCGACCGCAGCGTCGACCGCCGCGCCGCAGTCGGAGAAGGTCGACATGACCTCGTCGCCCATGGCCTTCACCACCGAGCCGCCATGCTGTTCTGTGGCCCGGCGCATGATCTCGAGGCAGATGCCGACCTTGTCGCGCGCCGCGAGGTCGCCCAGCACCTCGAACAGCCGGGTGCTCCCGACCACATCGGCGAAGAGGATCGCGAGTTCCTGATCCTGTCCCATCCCGCTCCGCCGACCCCTCGGGGGATTACATAATTCGGATTATTAGGCGCGAAACTGACAAGGCGCCCAAACGCGGCCCGCGCCATGCTCGCTGCCTCGACCCGCAGGGAGGCGGATCATGGCCCTGAGCCTCGAACACGCCGCGCGAGCGGAATTGCGCCACGTCGTCGCGCGCGCGCTCGGCCGACATTCGCTGTTTCCGGATGCCGCGGCGCGCGTCGCGATGGCCAAGCGCATCGGCGAACTCTGCAGCCGGCACCGACTGCATTGCCTCGTCTGGTGCGTCACCGACCGCTGCCTGCACGTCGTGCTGCACGGCCGCGCATCCGCCAACAAGCTCGCGAGCGAGGAACTCGCGGGTTCGCGCCTGCGCTACGGCCATTGCCTGTCCACCGCGGTGAATGCCGATCTCTACCTGCTCGAGGTCGCGCGCCACGCGCTGCTCGCGCCGGTGCGCGGCCGGCTGGTGCGGCGCGCGATCGACTGGCCGCACTCCAGCGCGCGCGAGGCCTGCGGCCTCAGTTCCGCCCCGGCCTGGCTCGACACGACGACGCTGCACGACCTGCTCGGCCCGCGCGACGGCCGCGGCGCCGAGCGCTTCCGCCGCTACCTCGACGCCGGTTGAGCCGCCAGCGCCGCGCGCAGCGCGCCGGCGAGCAGCGCGGGCGACGCACCCGCGCGATTGACGCCCTCGGACAGCGCATGCCGCCAAGCGCGCGCGCCGACCTGCGCGTGGAACAGCCCCAGCATGTGACGCGTGATCGAGCGCAGCGGCGTACCGCGCGCGGACTCACGCTCGGCATAGCTGCGCATGCGGCCGACGATCGCGTCCGCGGCAGGCGTTTCGAATGCGTCGCCGTACACCGCGCGGTGCAGCGCCGGCAGCAGGTACGGATTGTGGTAGGCCTCACGGCCCAGCATCACGCCGTCCACGTGCGCGAGCTGCTCCGCCACCTGCGGCACGGTGCGCAATCCGCCGTTCACGACCACCGCGAGCGCCGGAAACTCCCGCTTCACGCGCCACGCGCGCTCGTACATGAGCGGCGGCACTTCACGATTCTCCTTCGGCGTGAGGCCTCTCAGGATCGCCTTGCGCGCGTGCACGATCACGACCTCGCAACCCGCCTCCGCGACCGCGGCGACGAACCCGCGCAGGAACGGCCAGTCGTCGTGGTCGTCGATGCCGATGCGGCACTTGACCGTCACCGGCACCGAGACCGCCGCGCGCATCGCGCGCACGCAGTCCGCGACCAGGCGCGGGCGCGCCATCAGGCAGGCGCCAAAGGTCGCCTGCTGCACGCGGTCGCTCGGGCAGCCGACGTTCAGGTTGATCTCGTCGTAGCCGAACGACGCGCCGATCGCCGCGGCTTCCTCGAGTGTCGTCGGTTCAGCGCCGCCGAGCTGCAGCGCCACCGGGTGCTCGGCCGGGTCGAACTCGAGCAGGTGCCGGCGGTCGCCGCGCACGATCGCCTGCGCGACGATCATCTCGGTGTAGAGCAGCACGCGCGGCGAGAACTGGCGCAGGAAATACCGGCAGTGCCGGTCGGTCCAGTCCATCATCGGCGCGACGGAGAGGCGACGGTCGATCACGGAACCGCGGACGGGGCCATTCCTCTGCATGCCGGGCAGTCTAGCCGCTGGCGAATGCGGCCAGCACGGTGAAGTCTCCGGCCTGCGACGCGACCGAGTCTCGGGACGTAATTGGCACGGCCGCCCGCCGCCGCCCAGGGCGACGCCCAGCACCATGAGCGCGATGCTGAACTGGATGCCGAGTCCGATGAGCTGCGCGGCGGTCATGGTCGCGATGTCCGTGCCCTTATTGAGACTTGCGTAAATGAGTTGCAACTTGTGCGCTGATCTGGGGTCCAACATGATGTTGCATGTTGGGCGGAGGATCGATGCGCAAGTCGGAGA
>VGUH01000006.1 GCA_016874295.1 Gammaproteobacteria bacterium
GAGGAGAGACCGAAGAAGTCCCTGGCTGGCATGACGCCCAGCCAGTACGCAAAGCAGCTGGCCATGAGGCCCATTACAATGCCGGAAAACTCTAAATCAACCTGCTACTGAAAGCGGGGGGACGTCGATCCCATCATGCTAGGGCGTACCCAAAGCCGCCCTATAAAACTGAAAAATCCGAGCATCAAAAAAGAATATGCCAAGCTTTCCCAGATCGAAAGTCGGGGGGCAACAAGGTAGAGCAACATCAACATAAACGTGCCAAATATAGTCGAGGCGGCGCCGATATGTTTCATTCGGGAGGTGTACGGCGTTGAAAAGGATACGAACTCCGCCGCCCTGAACGGCGCCTCGCCAACCGCCTCAAGATGAGCAGGACTACGTGGTGGACCAAAAACGCACATGAATTTCTCGTGCCATGATCGCGAGGCGCGAACCAGTCGACCAATGACGAAGTAATGCTGGATGTTTGCCCAAACAGGGTCCCAACTACGTAGGGGTTTTCGTACACCGTAGATGACCATCTCGTCTGGCCGCTCATCAGCATAGGTGCCAAAGAGTTGATCCCAGATGCTGAAGATTCCCCCATAATTTTTATCGATGCAGTAATCATTCTGCCCGTGGTGCACGCGGTGGTTGGAAGGCGTTACAAGGAATCGCTCAAAGATTCCCATCCGACCGACCAACTGGGTGTGAACCCAGTATTGATAAAGCAGGTCTATAAGCGCGACCACAACGAAAATCTGGGTTGGTATACCTAGCACCGCCAGCGGAAAATAAAACACCCACTTGAAATAAAAGCCGGTGGCCGATTGGCGTAGCGCGGTTGACAGATTGAATTCTTCGCTACTGTGGTGAATGACGTGAGATGCCCAGAACAGGTTCACTTCATGACCAGCCCGGTGTACCCAGTAGTAACAAAAATCGTAAAGTACCAGTGCGAAGACCCAAACCCAGAGCTGACTCGTATCCCAGCTTAGAAGGCTAAATTGCCCCACTAATAGCGAGTACATGTACACGCTAAAGGCGCCTCCCATTATGTTGATGAACTGACTCACGAGCCCGGCATTGAGCGATGTCACCGTATCTTGGAACCGATACAAATCACGGCCTCGTATGCGCGATACCCAGTATTCGGTTGCAATCATTAAAAAGAACACGGGGACAGTGTAGAGATAAGGATTCATAACCGCTCAAGGGTATTCAGATCGATGACCTGCGTCCAGAGATCGCGCCGCGTCTATAAAAAATCCGTAATAGAGCAGGGGCAACTGCGAGGCACTGTATCAAGTGTGCTTGAGGCCGCGCCCGGCCCCGTGCCGGGGGTGCCGGGGGTGCCGGGGTGAACGCCACCAGCTTCTCCGCATGGCACTGCTCGCAGCGCACGCGCAGGAACCCCTCCTCCAGCCGGCCACACTTCAGGTAGGCCTCGAACTCCTCCTGAACGTACCGCGGAAGCGGCCTGCCGGCCTCGGCGCGCAGCTCACGAAATGCAGGGAAGTGCTGCCCGACGAGTTGATACAGCAGCGTCGCTTCGGGTCGGTGCCGGGCATAGCTCGGTGGATCGATGAACGGCGGCGCACGCGGTCGCTGCGCTCGAACGGCGACGGACATGGCGGTCGTCCCGGCAACGGGCAGGGACGCGAGAGGCTATGTCGCGATGGCGCCCGTCGGCATCGGCAAATCCCGCCGGTTCGATCGGAAACACGGACTCGCCCCAAGAAAAAGGCCCGGGAGTCGTCTCCCGGGCCCTTCGTTCGAACCGTAAAGCCTCTCGGCTTTACATGTCCATGCCGCCCATGCCGCCCATGCCGCCCGGGGCCGGATGGTCGTGCTCCTCCTTCGGAGCCTCGGCCACCATCACCTCGGTGGTGAGCAGCAGGCCCGCGACCGAAGCCGCGTTCTGCAGCGCCAGGCGCGTGACCTTGGTCGGGTCCAGGATGCCCATGTCGATCATGTCGCCGTACTCGCCGGTCGCGGCGTTGTAGCCGTGCGCGCCCTTGGCTTCGCGCACCCTGGCGAGCACCACCGAGCCGTCCTCGCCGGCGTTCTGCACGATCTGGCGCAGCGGCTCCTCGAGCGTGCGCGACAGGATGCGGATGCCGACGTTCTGGTCCTCGTTGATGCCCGAGAGCTTCTCCAGCGCCTTCTGCGCGCGCACCAGCGCCACGCCGCCGCCCGGGACCACGCCCTCCTCGACCGCGGCACGCGTGGCGTGCAGCGCATCCTCGAGACGGGCCTTCTTCTCCTTCATCTCGACCTCGGTGGCCGCGCCGACCTTGATCACGGCGACGCCGCCGGAGAGCTTCGCGACGCGCTCCTGCAGCTTCTCCTTGTCGTAGTCGGACGTGGCGTCCTCGATCTGCTGGCGGATGTTGTCGACCCGCGCCTTGATGTCGGAGGCCTTGCCGGCGCCGTCGATGATCGTCGTGTTCTCCTTCTCGGCGACGATCTTCTTGGCCTTGCCGAGGTCATTGAGCGTCGCCTTCTCGAGCGACAGGCCCACTTCCTCGGCGATCACGGTGCCGCCGGTCAGGATCGCGATGTCCTTCAGCATTTCCTTGCGGCGGTCGCCGAAGCCCGGCGCCTTGACCGCGCAGACCTTGACGATGCCGCGGATGGTGTTCACGACCAGCGTCGCGAGCGCCTCGCCCTCGACGTCCTCGGCGACCACCAGCAGCGGCTTGCCGGCCTTCGCGATGCCCTCGAGCAGCGGCAGCATCTCGCGGATGTTCGAGATCTTCTTGTCGTACAGCAGGATGTACGGGCCATCGAGCTCGCTGGTCTGGTTCTGGGCGTTGTTGATGAAGTACGGCGACAGGTAGCCGCGGTCGAACTGCATGCCCTCGACCACCTCGAGCTCGTTGTCGAGGCCGGAGCCCTCCTCGACCGTGATCACGCCTTCCTTGCCGACCTTCTCCATCGCCTCGGCGATCTTCTTGCCGATCGCCTCGTCGCTGTTCGCCGAGATCGTGCCGACCTGGGCAATGGCCTTCGAGTCCTTGCAGGGCTTCGACAGCTTCTTGAGCTCGTCGACGGCTGCGACGACCGCGAGGTCGACGCCGCGCTTGACGTCCATCGGGTTGATGCCCGACGCGACGGCCTTCATGCCCTCGCGGATGATCGCCTGGGCGAGCACCGTCGCGGTGGTCGTGCCGTCACCGGCCTCGTCCGAGGTCGAGGACGCGACTTCCTTCACCATCTGCGCGCCCATGTTCTCGAACTTGTCCTTGAGTTCAATTTCCTTCGCGACCGACACGCCGTCCTTGGTGACGGTCGGGGCGCCGAAGCTCTTCTCGAGCACGGCGTTGCGGCCCTTGGGGCCGAGCGTCGCCTTGACGGCGTTCGCGAGCAGGTTGACGCCGCGCACCATGCGGGTCCGCGCGTCGTCCGAAAATCTGACTTCCTTGGCTGCCATGATTCTTGGTCCTCTGGATTACTTCTCGATGATGGCCATGATGTCTTCCTCGCGGAGCACGAGGAGCTCTTCGCCGTCGACCTTGACTTCGTTTCCGCCGTACTTGCCGAACAGGATCTTGTCGCCGACCTTGACGTCGAGCGGACGGACCTTGCCGTCTTCCAGGATCTTGCCCTTGCCGACGGCGACGACTTTGCCGCGAATCGGCTTCTCGGCAGCGGTGTCAGGGATGACGATGCCGCCTGGGGACTTGCGCTCTTCTTCTTCGCGCTTGACGATCACCCGATCATGAAGCGGACGGATCTTCATGGTTCAACACTCCTTGGGAATTCGTTAGCACTCAGCCCGATCGGCTGCCAATGATAGGGATCGGCGGGCCAATTTCAAGCACTCTCGGCCATCGAGTGATAAGCCGACATAACTCTTTGAATTGACGAAAAAACTGGTATGCGGTCGCGACAAGCGCCCATTGGACCGCTAACCTCTCGGCCGCCATGAAGATAATCCGGCCCTTCGCCTGCCTGTTCGGCCTTGCCCTTGCGGGCGCCGCCGCCGCCCAGGGCCTGCTCGGCCCGGCCTCCAACGAAGACCAGTTCCTGCCGGTCGATGAGGCCTTCGTCTTCGCGGCCGTGCCGGACGGAGCGGACCGCGCGCTGCTCGACTGGCAGATCGCGCCCGGCTACTACCTCTACCGCCATCGCCTGTCCGCCAAGACGCCGACCGCCGGCTTCGCGCTCGGCGACGTCGTCATGCCGGACGGCAAGAAGAAGACCGACGAGTTCTTCGGCGACGTCGAGGTGTACTACGACGTACTGACCGCAACCCTGCCCGTGACGCGGCCCGAGGGCGGCTCGAGCTTCGAGCTCGCGGTGACCTACCAGGGCTGCGCGGATGCGGGCCTGTGCTACCCGCCGGTAACCAAGACCGTGCGGATCGACCTGCCGCCGCCGGGGACGGTTTCGCTCCGCGATGCGCCGCCGCCGATGGTGTCCGAGCAGGACCGCCTGTCGAGCCTGATCGCCGGCGGGAGCCTCCTGGTCGTGATGGCGAGCTTCTTCGGCTTTGGCCTGCTGCTCGCGTTCACGCCCTGCGTCCTGCCGATGATCCCGATCCTGTCGGGCATCATCGCCGGCCAGGGCGCGGCGGCGACCCCGCGCCGCTCCTTCCTGCTGTCGCTCGTCTACGTGCTCGGCATGGCGCTGACCTACACGGCGGCCGGCGCCGCCTTCGCCGCCGCGGGCCAGCAGGCCCAGGCCTTCTTCCAGCAGCCCTGGATCATCATCTCCTTCGCCGCGCTGTTCGTCGTGCTCGCGCTCGCCATGTTCGGCCTGTTCGACCTCAAGATTCCGGCTGCCCTCGAGACGCGACTTGCGGCCGTGTCGGGGCGGCAGAAGTCGGGCACCTTCGTGGGCACTGCGATCATGGGCGCGCTCTCGGCGCTGGTCGTGACCGCCTGTGTCGCGCCGCCGATGGTGGCCGCGCTCGCGGTGATCGGCCAGGCCGGGGACATCCTGCGCGGTTCGCTCGCGCTGTTCGCCATGGGTCTCGGCATGGGCGCGCCCCTGCTCCTGGTCGGCATCGCCGGCGGCCGGTTCCTGCCTCACGCCGGGCCCTGGATGACGACCATCAAGGCCCTGTTCGGCGTGTTGTTCCTCACGGTGGCGGTGTGGATGCTGGAGCGCGTGCTGCCGGGCTCGCTGACGCTCGCGCTCTGGGCGCTGCTCGTCATCGTGGCCGGCTATTATTTCGGCGGCTTCGGCCGGACCGGCCCGGGCAACGCCGGCCTGCGCCTGGTCGCGAAGGGCGCCGGTCTCGCCGCGATCGCCTGGGGCGTCATCATGATGATCGGCGCCGCCGCCGGCGGGCACGACCCGCTGCAGCCGCTGCGCGGCGCGGCGCTGCCCGGTCTCGGCGGCTGGACGCCAGCCACCACGGCCGAATCCCTGCCGTTCCGCAAGATCGCCTCGGTCGAGGATCTCGACCGCGAGCTCGCGGCAGCCAAGGCGGCAGGCCAGCCCGCCATGCTCGACTTCTATGCAGACTGGTGCGTGTCCTGCAAGGAAATGGAGAAGTACACGTTCTCCGTCCCCGAGGTGCAGCAGGATCTCGCCGGCTTCGTGCTGCTGAAGGCCGACGTGACGGCGAACAGCGAAGCGGACCAGGCCCTGTTCCGCCGCTTCGGCGTCTACGGCCCGCCCACCACGGCTTTCTTCAATGCCGAGGGCCGCGAGTGCCGGCCGTTCCGTCTGGTGGGGTACGTCGCAGCGGATGACTTCCGGTCGCATCTCGCACGCCTTGCGCGCGAGTGCTGAGCATGGCGGCCCCGGTCCGCTGGCTGCTCATCCTGCTGCTGGCGCTCGGAGCGGGTGCGACCGCTTATCTCCTGAGCCGCGCCTGGCTCGCGCCGGAGCCGGCGTTGATCACCCTGCCCGCAGCGCCGACGGCGCCGAAGCCCGTGATCCCTGAGCGGCGGCCGGACGTCGCGCTCGCCGACCGGGACGGGAAGCTGCGTCAGCTCTCCGAGTGGGACGGCCGGCCGCAGATCATCAACTTCTGGGCGACCTGGTGCGCGCCCTGCCGGCGCGAGATCCCGATGCTGAACGAGATCGCACGCGACCCGGCGCTCGCGGAATTCGCGCTGATCGGCATCGCGGTCGACTTCCGCGAGGACGTGCTGTCCTTCCTCGGCACGACGCCCATCGAGTACACGGTGCTGATCGGCGAACAGGACGGCCTCGACGCCGCCCGCGCGTTCGGCGTCGAGTCGCTGGGCCTGCCATTCACGGTGTTCGTGGACCGGGCCGGCCGGATCGTGACCCTGCACGTCGGCGAGTTGCACCGTTCCCAGGCGGACGTCATCCTGTCGGCCGTCCGGGCCCTGGATGCTGGCAGGATCGACCTGCAGGCTGCCCGGGAGCAGATTCGCACCCAGGCCCCCAAGATCGGCTGATTTGGCGTCAGATCGACGCTTTTACCGGCATGATGTAGACTCGATCTGCGCATGCGCCGGATCCTACTCATCAACGGGCCCAATCTGAACCTGCTCGGCCGCCGGGAGCCCGGCTGGTATGGCGATGTCACCCTGTCCACCATTGAGGTGCGCCTCAAGACCCAGGCCGGGGACCGCGGGGCCGCGCTCGAGAGCTTCCAGAGCAATGCCGAGCACGAGCTGGTGAACCGGGTCCAGGCCCTAGCAACCGCGCCCGTCGACTACGCGATCGTCAATCCGGGCGCCTTCACCCACACGAGCATCGCGCTGCGCGACGCGCTGCTCGCGGTCGCCGTGCCGTTCATCGAGGTCCACCTATCGAACGTGCACGCCCGCGAGCCGTTCCGGCGGCACTCGTATTTTTCCGACATCGCGGCCGGTTGCATCGTCGGCCTCGGGGCACTGGGCTACGAACTCGCGCTGAAGGCGGCGCTCGACCGCCTGGACGGGCAATCCGGGGGGGATTGATGGATATCCGCAAGATCAAGAAGCTCATCGAATTGCTCGAGGAGTCCGGGCTCGCCGAGATCGAGATCACCGAGGGCGAGGAGTCGGTGCGCATCGCGCGCGCCGCCCAGGGCCCGTCGGTCGTGACCCAGTACGCGGCGGCCGCAGCCGCGCCGGCCGCTGCCCTCGCCGCCGCACCGGCGCCCCCCGCCCCGCCGGCTGCCGCAGCGGCTCCCGCCCCGGCCCGCGACGAGAATCTCGTGACGGCGCCGATGGTCGGCACTTTCTACGCCTCGCTTTCCCCCGGCGCGAAGCCCTTCGTCGAGGTCGGCCAGGAAGTCCGCGTCGGCCAGGTGCTGTGCGTCATCGAGGCGATGAAGATGATGAACCAGATCGAGAGCGAGCGCGCCGGCCAGGTGGTCGCGGTGCTCGCCAGGAACGGCGAGCCGGTCGAGTTCGGCCAGCCCCTCTTCGCCATCGAGTAACGCCCGATGCTCGACAAGGTCGTCATCGCCAACCGCGGCGAGATCGCGCTTCGCATCCTGCGCGCCTGCCGCGAGCTCGGCATCAAGACCGTCGCCGTCCACTCGACGGCCGACCAGAACCTGAAACACGTGCTGCTCGCCGACGAGACGGTCTGCATCGGCCCGCCCGCCTTGCGCGAGAGCTACCTCAACATGCCGGCGATCATCAGCGCCGCCGAGGTGACCGACGCGGTCGGAATCCACCCGGGTTACGGCTTCCTGTCCGAGAATGCGGACTTCGCCGAGCGCGTCGAGAACAGCGGCTTCGTGTTCATCGGCCCGAAGAGCGAGACCATCCGCCGGATGGGCGACAAGGTTTCGGCGATCCGCTCCATGAAGGAGCACGGCGTGCCCTGCGTGCCGGGCTCGGACGGTCCGCTGCCGGAGGACCAAGACGAGTGTTTCCGGATGGCCAAGGCCATCGGTTACCCGGTGATCATCAAGGCCTCGGGCGGCGGCGGCGGGCGCGGCATGCGGGTCGTGCACAGCGACGCGACGCTCGTGAACGCGATCAACGTCGCCAAGACCGAGGCGCTCGCCGCCTTCGGCAACGACACGGTCTACATGGAGAAGTACCTGGAAAAGCCGCGGCACATCGAGTTCCAGGTGCTGGGCGACAACTACGGCAGCGTGGTCTGCCTCGGCGAGCGCGACTGCTCCCTGCAGCGCCGGCGCCAGAAGATCATCGAGGAGTCGCCCGCGTCCGGCATCACCGCGAAACAGCGCGCCGACATGACCGAGCGCCTGGTCGAGGCCTGCGCCGCCGTCGGCTACCGCAGCGCCGGCACGCTCGAGTTCCTGTACGAGGGTGGCAACTTCTACTTCATCGAGATGAACACGCGCGTGCAGGTCGAGCACCCGGTGACCGAGCTCGTGACCGGCGTCGACATCGTCAAGATGCAGCTGTGGATCGCGGCCGGCGAGCCCCTGCCCTTCAAGCAGGAGGACATCGTGCTGCGCGGCTGGGCGATGGAGTGCCGCATCAATGCCGAGGACCCCAAGACATTCGCGCCCTCGCCGGGGCCGGTACGGCTCTGGCACGCGCCGGGCGGGCCGGGCGTGCGCGTGGACAGCCACCTGTATTCCGGCTACAACGTGCCGCCGTTCTACGACTCGCTGATCGCCAAGCTGATCTCCTACGGCGAGACCCGCGACTCGGCGATCGCGCGCATGAGGAACGCGTTGTCCGAGATGGTGGTCGAGGGCATCAAGACCAATGCCCCGCTGCACCTCGAGATCTTCGGGCATTCCGCCTTCCGCCAGGGCGGCCTCGACATCCACTACCTCGAGCGCCGGCTCGGCCTGAAGTAGACCCGGCGGCGGGCAGCCGATGCCGTTCCACCAGCTCGTCATCGAGCTCCCGGGCCGCGAGCTCGCGCCTGCCGAGGACGCCTGCCGCCGGCTCGGCGCCATGGCCGTCACCCTCGCGGACGCGGGCGACGAGCCGCTGCTCGAGCCGGCACCCGGAGAAACGCCGCTCTGGCAGTCGGTGCGGCTGCGGGCAATTTTTCCGGTCTCGATCGAGCCGAAGATCGCCGCGGCAACGCTCGAGGCCGTGCTCGGCCTGCCGCCCGGCGCCATCGGCATCGAGTTCCTCGCGGACCGCGCCTGGGAACGCGAGTGGCTCAAGGACTTTCGCCCGATGCGCTTCGGCCGGCAGCTCTGGGTGTGCCCTGCCGGCCAACGGCCGGCGACTCGCGCGGCCGTCGTGCTCGAGCTCGATCCCGGTCTCGCTTTCGGCACGGGCACTCACCCGACCACGGCGCTGTGCCTCGAGTGGCTCGACGGGGCGATCCGGGGCGGCGAGCACGTGCTCGACTACGGCTGCGGCTCGGGGATCCTCGCGCTCGCGGCGCTGAAGCTCGGCGCGGGCTGCGCGACCGCCTTCGACATCGATCCGCAGGCCCTGCGGGCAACACGCGAAAATGCCGCGAAGAACGGGCTCGCGGACCGGATCTTCATACCGGTGAGCGCGGCGGACATCGCGGGGCGCTTCGACGTCGTGCTCGCCAACATCCTGTCCGGTCCGCTGATCGGGCTTGCGCCGGAACTCTCGGCGCGGGCGGAACCGGGCGGACAACTGGTGCTCGCGGGCCTGCTCTCGCCGCAGGCCGGCGAAGTAGCGCAGGCCTATCGGCCGTGGTTTGATATCGGCCCGGCGGCGGAACGCGAAGGCTGGATCCTGCTCGCAGGCCGGCGGCGCGTGGAGTAGGCGTGTACACCCAGTGCCCCGATTGCACGACGGTCTTTCGCATCACCGCGGAAGTCCTGCGCGTCGCGCAAGGCGATGTCCGCTGCGGCGTCTGCTCGACGTCCTTCAACGCGCTCGAGAACCTGAGCGAGCAGGCCTTCGAGGCGGCGCCGGAGGACGCCGCGCCGTCGCCGGGCGATTCCATGACCGTCGAGGAGCTGCCCGGCGCCGAGGACACCGAACTGTCCGCGCCGGTCGAGCTCGTCGCGGTGCCGGATGCGGCGCCCGAACCGGCGCCGGCTCCGCCCGTGGGTGAGGCGGCGGACTTCGACAGCACCGATGAGCACCCAATCCTCGTCCTCGACGAGAGCGACGAGCCGATGCCGGCGGAGTCGATCGTGCTCGAGACGACGGAGCCAGAGCCTGTGCCGGCGGCTACCACGGCGCCGCGAATCCTGATCCCGGACGAGATGCGCAGGCGCCTGGCCGAGGAAGCGGCCGCGCGCGAGGAGGCGGCTCGGCTGTTCGAGCCCGAGGAACGTGACGACCCCGAACCGGGGGAGCGACGCTGGCCCTGGGTGGCCGGCATCGCGGCCCTCGGCCTGCTGCTCGTGATGCAGGTCGTGCATGCGCGGCGCAACGAGCTGGTACGCAATCCGTCGGTCGGCCCGGCCGCTCGCGGGCCTGTACGACGTGCTCGGCCTGTCGGTCCTCGCGCCCACCGACCTGTCGGCCTATGAGCTGCGCCAATGGGGCGCTGCCAGTGATCCGCGCGAGGCGAACCGCCTGATGCTGCGCGCGAGCATCGTCAATCGGGCGAGCTACTCGCAGCCCATGCCGCTCCTGCGCCTGACGCTCCAGGACCGGTTCGGCGGCACGCTCGGCCAACGCGACATCGGCCCCGCCGACTACCTCCCGGGCAGCGGGGCGCAGACGCTGCTCGAGCCCGGCCAGCGTGCCGATGCCGTGATCCGCATCGTCGATCCCGGGACCGAGGCGGTCGGTTTCGAGCTCGACGTCTGCCTGCCCGCGGACGGCGGCGTCCGCTGCGCAAGCCAGCTGACGAGCGCGCGCCCGTGAGGATCGGACCCTTCGAGCTCGCGGCGCCGCTCGCGCTCGCGCCGATGGCCGGCGTGACCGACCTGCCGTTCCGTCGTCTCTGCCGCCGCATGGGCGCCGGGCTCGCCGCCTCCGAAATGGTCACCTCGGACGTGCGGCTGTGGAACACGGCCAAGTCGCGCCACCGGCTCGATCACCGCGGCGAACCGGAGCCGCGGGTTGTGCAGATCGCCGGTGACGACCCGGGGATGATGGCGCAAGCGGCACGCATGAATGTCGACCTCGGCGCGCAGGTCATCGACATCAATTTCGGCTGCCCGGCGAAAAAGGTCTGCAACCGGGCCGCGGGCTCGGCGCTGATGCGCGACGAGCCGCTGGTCGGGCGCATCCTCGCCGCAGTCGTCGCCGCCGCGGGCGTGCCGGTGACGCTCAAGATGCGCACCGGCTGGGACCGGGCGAACCGGAACGCGGTCGCGATCGCGCGCATCGCGGAGCGCGAAGGCGTCGCCGGCCTTGCGGTCCACGGCCGCACGCGCGCCGATTTCTTCGCCGGCGAGGCGGAATACGAGACCGTCGCCGCCGTCAAGCGCGCTGTCCGCCTGCCCGTGTTCGTGAATGGCGACATCGATTGTGCCGCCAAGGCCTTGAAGGCGCTGGAACAAAGCGGCGCCGACGGCGTGATGATCGGCCGCGCCGCGCAGGGCAGGCCGTGGATCTTCCGGGAAATCGCCGCGGGCCTCGCCGGAAACGACGCGCCGCCGGCTTCGTTCGCGGAGGTCCGTGGTATCATGCTCGCGCACCTTGAGGCTCTCTACTCTTTCTACGGCGAGACGAAAGGAGTCCGCGTGGCGCGCAAGCATCTCGGCTGGTATTGCCGACTCCACCCGGAGTTCGGCCACTTGCCAGCCGGGCTGTTGACGACGGAGTCGGCGAACGAGCAGCTGCGGCTCGTGGACGCACTGGCAGCCTGACCGACAACGACGGACGGAAAACGGGGACAGACTGGGAATGACTGCACGGCACCGGGCCCGGCCCGTCAATGGCCATTCGCGCGACATCCCGCTGCGCGATCACACCGAGCGCGCGCTGACGAGCTACTTCGACAGCCTGAACGGTCACCGGCCGGGCCGGCTCTACGACCTCGTGATGCGCGAGGTGGAGCAGCCGCTGTTCCAGGCGGTCATGGACTACGCGCAAGGCAACCAGAGCCGCGCCGCGACCATCCTCGGCATCAATCGGGGCACCTTGCGCAAGAAATTGCGCGAATACGGGCTGGCTTCCTGACGAGATGGCGAGGCCGGACGCCCGGCGGGCGCTGCTTTCCGTTTCCGACAAGACCGGCGTGGTGGAGCTCGCGCGCGAACTCGCGGCGCTCGGCTTCACGCTGATCTCGACCGGCGGCACGGCGCGCGCGCTCGCGACCGCCGGGCTCGCGGTCACCGAGGTCGCCTCGCTCACCGGCTTCCCCGAGATCATGGACGGGCGCGTGAAGACGCTGCACCCGAAGGTGCACGGCGCCCTGCTCGGCCGTGCCGGGACCGACGACGCGGTCATGCGCGAGCACGGCATCGCGCCGATCGACGTGCTCGTGATCAACCTCTATCCCTTCGCCGCGACGATCGCGAAACCGGGCTGCAGTTACGACGAGGCGATCGAGAACATCGACGTCGGCGGCCCGGCGATGCTGCGGGCCGCGGCCAAGAACCACGCGCGCGTCACGGTGCTCGTGGATCCCGCGGACTACCCGGCCGCGCTCGCGGAGCTCGGCGCCGGCGCCACAAGCGAGGCGACGCGGCGCCGCCTCGCGGCCAAGGCCTTTGGCCACACCGCCGAGTATGACGCGCTGGTCGCCGGCTGGCTGCGGCGTCAGCAGGGCGACGCCGGCTTCCCCGACGGATTCGCCGCGGGCTTGCGCAAGAAGCAGGACCTGCGCTACGGCGAGAACCCGCACCAGGCGGCCGCGTTCTACGCCGACCCGCTCGCGGCCGGCGCATCGGTGACGTCGGCCCGCCAGCTGCAGGGCAAGGAGCTTTCGTACAACAACATCGCGGACTCGGACACCGCGATCGAGTGCGTGCGCCAGTTCGACGCGCCCGCCTGCGTGATCGTCAAGCACGCGAACCCCTGCGGCGTTGCCGTCGCCGCGGACCTGCACACCGCCTACGAGCGCGCGTACGAGCCGGACCCGACCTCGGCCTTCGGCGGCATCATTGCCTTCAACCGCCCGCTCGATGCGGCGACCGCGACGGCGATCGTCGAGCGCCAGTTCGTGGAAGTGATCGCGGCGCCCGCGTACGCGGCCGGCGCGCTCGCGACGCTCGCGGGCAAGCAGAATGTCCGCGTGCTGGAAACCGGCGCACTCGAGGGCGCGCCCGCCCCGGCGCTCGAGCTTAAGTCCGTGGCGGGCGGGCTGCTCGCGCAGACGCGCGACGACGGCCGGATCGAGGCCGGCGCGCTCAAGACCGTCACGCGCCGCGCGCCCACGGCGCCCGAGCTCGCGGACCTGCTGTTCGCCTGGCGCGTGTGCAAGTTCGTGAAGTCGAATGCGATCGTGTTCGCCAGGGATGGCCGCACGATCGGCGTCGGCGCCGGCCAGACGAGCCGCGTCGTCTCGACCCGCATCGCCGCGATGAAAGCCGCTGACGCGAAACTCGAGGTTGCGGGCAGCGTCATGGCATCCGACGCCTTCTTCCCGTTCCGCGACGGCCTCGACGCCGCGGCCGGGCTCGGCATTCGCGCCGTCATCCAGCCCGGCGGCTCGCTGCGCGACGACGAAGTGATCGCCGCCGCCGACGAGCGCGGCATCGCGATGGTGTTCACCGGCATGCGCCACTTCCGGCACTGAGCGCGTGAAGGTCCTGGTCATCGGCGGCGGCGGCCGCGAGCACGCGCTGGCCTGGAAGCTTGCGCAGTCCCCGCGCGTCTCGGAAGTCCTGGTCGCTCCCGGCAACGCCGGCACGGCGCTTGAGCCGAAGTGCCGCAACGTCGCGGTAGGCGCCACCGACATCGCCGGGCTCGTCGCGCTCGCCCGTGCTGAGGGCATCGGGCTCACCGTCGTGGGACCGGAGGGACCGCTGGTCGCGGGCGTGGTCGACGCGTTCGCCGCCGCGGGGCTCGCCTGCTTCGGGCCGGGCCGGCTCGCCGCGCGACTCGAGGGCAGCAAGCAGTTCACCAAGGAGTTCCTGGTCCGCCATCGCATCCCGACGGCGCGCTACGCCGCGTTCACGCGCGAGACCTTCGACCCGTCGTTCGTCCGCGCGCAGCGCCCGCCGATCGTGGTCAAGGCGGACGGCCTCGCGGCCGGCAAGGGCGTGATCATCGCGACGAGCGCCGACGAGGCGGTCCGCGCGGCCGAGGGCATGTTCGCGGGTAATTTCGGCGACGCCGGCCGCGTCGTGGTCGTCGAGGAGTTCCTCGAGGGCGAGGAAGCGAGCTTCATCGTCATGGCGGATGGCCGGCACGTGCTCGCGCTCGCGACTTCGCAGGACCACAAGCGGCTGCGCGACGGCGACCAGGGCCCCAACACTGGCGGCATGGGCGCCTACTCGCCCGCGCCAGTCGTCACGCCGGCGCTGCATGAGCGGATCATGCGCGAAGTCATCGCGCCGACGATCGCCGGCCTCGCCGCCGAGGGCATGCCCTACACCGGCTTCCTGTACGCTGGCCTCATGATCGCGAGGGACGGCACGCCGAACGTGCTCGAGTTCAACTGCCGCTTCGGCGACCCGGAAACCCAGCCCGTGCTGTCGCGCCTCAGGAGCGACCTCGTGACGCTCATCGAGGCCGCACTCGAAGGCCGGCTCGATACGGTGCGCGCCGACTGGGACCCACGCGCGGCGCTCGGCGTCGTGCTCGCGGCTGCGGGCTACCCGGACGAACCTCGTACCGGCGATCCGATCAGCGGGCTCGACGATGCCGCCCGGTGTCCCGGCAAGGTTTTCCATGCCGCTACGAAATCCGCTGCGGGACGCATCGTCACCGCCGGCGGGCGCGTGCTGTGCGCGGTCGGCCTCGGCGACGGCGTCGCAGCCGCGCAGCGCGCGGCCTACGGGCTCGTGGACCGCATCCGCTGGGATGGCATGCAGTACCGGCGCGATATAGGCTGGCGGGCGCTATGAGCAGGATCCACCTGCGCCGCGAGCATGACCTGACGCCCAAGGCCGCACGCAGGAAAGTCGAGCGGGTCGCCGAGGTGCTGGCGAAGAAATTCGACGCCGAGTGCGAGTGGCGGGCGACGTGCTGTCGGTGAATCACCCGAGCGTCGACGGCAAGGTGACCGTCGGCAAAAACGACGTCGTCGTCGAAGCCAGGCTCGGCTTCCTAGTGGCGATGTTCCGCGACCGCATCGACGAGGAGCTGGTGCGCATCCTCGACAAGGAATTCCCGGACGCCAAAGCCTAGGCGAGCGCGCTGCGCATCGCCGCGATGTGCTCCGGCGTGCTGCCGCAGCAGCCGCCGATGACGCGCACGCCGAGCCGCGCCATCTTCCGTGCGTAGTCCGCCATCACCTCCGGCGTGCCGCCGTAGGTGATGCGGTCGTCCTTCCAGCGCGGCATGCCGGCGTTCGACTTGGCCATCAGGACGACGCCCACGGGCAACGCCTGCGACATCTCCGTCATGACGCGCTCGATCTCGCCGGGTCCGTTGCCGCAGTTGGCGCCGATCACCTGGACGCCGAGTGCCGATATCGCGGCGAGCGCTGCCGCCGGCTTGACGCCCATCATGGTACGGAAGTGCGTGTCGAAGCTCATGGTGACGACGGCCGGCAGCCCGGCCTCGCGCGCCCCCTCGACCGCCGCCTGCACCTCCTCGAGCGCGCTCATCGTCTCGATCAGCGCGAAGTCGGCGCCGCCCGCCTTGAGCGCCCTCGCCTGCTCCGCGAACGAGGCGCGCGCGCCGTCCGGCGTCAGGAGCCCGAGCGGCTCCATCAGCTCGCCGGTCGGGCCCATCGAGCCCGCCACCAGCCGGCTGCCGGCCGCCTCGCGCGCGAGCCGCACGCCGGCCTCGTTGAGTTCCGCGACGCGCTCCACGAGCCCGTCGAGCGCCAGTCGATTGCGCGTCCCGCCGAAGGTATTGGTCGAGATGAAGTCGCTGCCAGCCTCGACGTAGCCGCGGTGGATTCCGAGCACGACATCCGGCCGCTCGACATTCCAGCGCTCCGGCGCGCCATGAATGAGCCCGGCGCGGTGCAGCATCGTGCCCATGGCGCCGTCGCCGAGCACCGTGCCCTGCTTCGCAGCCAGCTCAGCCAGCTTGTCCACGTTCCGCCCTCGCGAGATCCACCGCCCGCCACAGGTACCACGACGCGGTCGTCCGGTACGGTGCCCAGCGCCTGCCGAACTTTGCGAGCACCTTCGGCTTCGGCAGTGTGCGCCTGCCGTAGGCGATCCGGTAGCCGAGCCGGATCCCGTAATCGTCGACCGGCAGCACGTCCTGGCGGCCCAGCGTGAACATGAGGAACATCTCCACGGTCCAGCGGCCGACGCCGCGCGCCTCGATGAGCCGCGCGATGATCGCCTCGTCCTTCATGCGCGCGAGCGCGCGACGCGCCGGGATCGTCCCGTCCAGTGCCCGGGCGGCGATGTCCTTCAGGGCGGCCGCCTTGGCGCGCGAGAAACCGCAGCCGCGCAGCTGCTCGTCGGGCGTCGCAACGAGCTGCGCCGGAGCCGGGCAGCGATCGCCGCCGTACAGCGCATAGAAACGTCCGAGGATGGTCCTCGCCGCCATGCCGGTGAGCTGCTGGTGCGCGACGGCCTGGACCAGCGCCTCGTAGGCGCCCGCGCCGCGCTCCGGCCTGACGGCATGGGGCCCGGCGCGGCGGATAAGCTGCGCCATCACCGGATCGACCCGGCTGAGGTGGCGCAGCGCCGCGGTCATCCGCGCTTCATGGAATCGAAGAACTCGCCGTTGGTCTTCGTGTCCTTCATCTTGTCGAGCAGGAACTCGACCGCGGCCAGCTCGTCCATCGGGTGCAGGAGCTTCCTGAGGATCCAGATCTTGGCAAGCTCGTCCTGGGTGGTGATCAGCTCCTCGCGCCGCGTGCCCGAGCGGTTGATGTTGAACGCCGGGAAGATGCGCTTCTCGGAGATGCGCCGGTCGAGGTGGATTTCCGAGTTGCCGGTGCCCTTGAATTCCTCGTAGATCACGTCGTCCATGCGCGAGCCGGTGTCGATCAGCGCGGTCGCGATGATGGTCAGCGAACCGCCCTCCTCGACATTGCGCGCCGCGCCGAAGAAGCGCTTCGGGCGCTGCAGAGCATTTGCGTCCACGCCGCCGGTCAGCACCTTGCCGGAGCTCGGCACGACGGTGTTGTAGGCGCGCGCGAGGCGCGTGATCGAGTCGAGCAGCACGACCACGTCGCGCTTGTGCTCGACCAGGCGCTTGGCCTTCTCGATCACCATTTCGGCGACCTGCACGTGCCGGCTCGCCGGCTCGTCGAAGGTCGAGGCGACGACCTCGCCCTTCACCGTGCGCGACATCTCGGTCACTTCCTCGGGCCGCTCGTCGATCAGCAGCACGATCAGGTAGACGTCGGGGTGGTTCCAGGTGATCGAGGTCGCGATGTTCTGCAGCAGCATCGTCTTGCCGGCCTTCGGCGGCGAGATGATGAGGCCGCGCTGGCCCTTTCCGAGCGGCGCCATCAGGTCGATCATTCGCGCGGTCAGGTCCTCGGTCGAACCGTTGCCGCGCTCGAGCTTCAGGCGCTTGGTCGGATGCAGCGGCGTCAGGTTCTCGAACAGCAGCTTGTGACGCGCGCTCTCGGGCGTATCGAAGTTGATCTCGCCGACCTTCAGCAGCGCGAAGTAGCGCTCGCCGTCCTTCGGCGGGCGGATCAGGCCGGAGATCGAGTCGCCGGTGCGCAGGTTGAAGCGGCGGATCTGGCTCGGGCTGACGTAGATGTCGTCCGGCCCGGCGAGGTAGGAGCTGTCGGCGGAGCGCAGGAAGCCGAAGCCGTCCTGCAGGATCTCGAGCACGCCGTCGCCGTAGATGTCCTCGCCGCCCCTCGCGTGCGCCTTCAGGATCGAGAAGATCACGTCCTGCTTGCGCTGCCGCGCCATGTTCTCGAGGCCCATGCCCTCGGCCATGGCGACCAGCTCGTGCACCGGCTTGTTCTTGAGGACCGTGAGGCTCATCGCGCTGCGCGACGCGGCCAGTTCCTCCGGGGAGATGATGTCGCCGTCCGGGCCGTCCATCATCGTGTGATCGTCGACCGGGAGGCCTTCCTGGCCGGGGCGCGGGCCGCCACCACGATTGCGGTGGCCCTTCTGGCGGTTCCGCGACTGGTTGCCGAGATAGCCCCTCACAGGTGCTGGTCCAGCAGGGCCGCGAGCTCCGACTTGCGGACCAGGCCGACCTGCTGCGCCTCGGGGGCGCCGTTCTTGAACAGGATCAGCGTCGGGATGCCGCGCACGCCGTACTTGAAGGGGGTCTGGTGGTTGTCGTCGACGTTGAGCTTGGCCACTTTCACGCGACCCGCGTAGTCCCTCGCGATGTCGTCGAGAATGGGGGCGATCGCCTTGCAGGGGCCGCACCATTCGGCCCAGAAATCGAGCAGGACGGGTGTCTGGGATTTCAGGACGTCGGTTTCGAACGTCGCGTCGGTGGTATGGACGATATTGCCGCTCACGCGGGCATCTCTCCTAGTTTCAAGTTGATCGGTGACGGGCGAATGCCCGATACGGCACAATATTGAACGCGTCTGGGAGCAATACGTGCGGGGATCCGCACCGCTAGGCGCCTTTTGTAGCGCGTCGAGGCTTTTTTTTCAAGTGCAACAATTCTCGGACCTTTCCTTCACCGGACTGCACCTGCCTGAACCCGTCGCCCGCGGCATCGCCGATGCCGGCTTCGAGCGCTGCACGCCGATCCAGGCCCAGGCGCTGCCGCGGGCGCTCGCCGGCTACGACGTCGCCGGGCAGGCGCAGACCGGCACGGGCAAGACCGCGGCATTCCTGGTCGCGCTGTTCTCGCACCTGCTGCGCTACCCGGCCTCCCCCGACCGGCCCGCGACCTCGCCGCGCGCGCTGGTGCTCGCACCGACGCGCGAGCTCGCGATCCAGATCCACCGCGATGCCGAGATCCTCGTCCAGTACACCGGTCTCTCGCTCGGCCTCGCCTTCGGCGGCGTGGACTACGACAAGCAGCGCCGCACGCTCGCCGCGGGCGTCGACGTGCTGATCGGCACGCCGGGCCGCATCATCGATTTCTTCCGCCAGCACGTGTTCGACCTGCGCCACGTGCAGGTGATGGTGCTCGACGAGGCGGACCGCATGTTCGACCTCGGCTTCATCAAGGACATCCGCTTCCTGCTGCGCCGCCTGCCGGCGCCGGAGCACCGGCTCAACCTGCTGTTCTCGGCGACGCTCTCGCACCGCGTGCTCGAGCTCGCTTACGAGCACATGAATGACCCGGAGCTGATCCGCATCGAGCCGGAGCGCATCACCGCGGAGCGGGTACGCCAGGTCATCTACTATCCGGCGATGGAGGAGAAGGCGGCGCTGCTCGTGCATTTGCTGCGCAAGGACGCGGCAACCCGCACCCTCGTGTTCGTCAACACCAAGCGCCTCGCCGAACGGCTCGAGCGCCTGCTGCGCGCCAATGGCATCGTGGCCTCGGCGATGTCGGGCGACGTACCGCAGAGGAAGCGCATGCGCATGCTGCGCGAGTTCCACGAGGGCAAGCTCGCGGCGTTGGTCGCCACCGACGTCGCGGCCCGCGGCCTGCACATCCCGGACGTCAGTCACGTGTTCAACTACGACCTGCCGCAGGACCCGGAGGACTACGTGCACCGCATCGGCCGCACCGCGCGCGCCGGCGCGGCGGGCGACGCGGTCAGCTTCGGCTGCGAGCAATACGTCGTGTCGCTGCCCGACATCGAGGCCTTCATCGGCCACCGGATTCCGGTCGGCAGTTTCGAGCCGGCCGAGCTGCCGGAACTGCGTCCCGCGCACTTCGCGCCGCGCTCGTTCGGCGATGAAGAAGGCGACGGGCCGCCGCCCAGCCGGCAGCAGCGCGAGCCCGGTCGCCCGCAACGGCGCAGGCGCCGCCGCGGCTAGCTGGGCACCATGGACCCGAACCGGCTGCTGGTCGAAGTCACCGCGCTCGCGCGCGAGGCGGGCCGTTCCATCCTCGAGGTCTACGCGTCCTCGTTCAGCGTCCAGGAGAAGGAGGACCGCTCGCCGCTCACCGAGGCGGATCTGCGCTCCGAGCAATTGATCCTCGCGGGCCTGAAGCGCATCGCGCCGGAAATCCCGATCCTCTCCGAGGAATCGGCCCAGGCTCCGTTCGCCACGCGCCGCAACTGGGGCCGGCTCTGGGTCGTCGATCCGCTCGACGGCACCCGGGAATTCGTGCAGCGCAACGGCGAGTTCACGGTGAACATCGCGCTCGTCGACAAGCATCGCCCGATACTCGGGGTGGTGCACGCGCCCGTGCTCGAGCGCACCTACTACGCCTGCGAGGGCGCAGGCAGCTTCCGGTCCGACCAGGAAGCCAGCGGCCGGCCGATCCGCGTCGCGAAGCGCGGCGCTGGCCCGGTGCGCGTGGTCGGCAGCCGCTCGCACCGCGGCAGCTCGCTCGACGGTTTCCTCGCGCGCGTAGGCGCGCACGAGCTGGTCGAGGTCGGCAGCTCGCTCAAGCTGTGTCTCGTCGCGGAGGGCATGGCGGACGTGTACCCGCGCCTCGGGCCCACCAGCGAGTGGGACACGGCCGCGGGCCAGTGCGTGCTCGAGCAGGCCGGCGGCCAAGTGCTGAAACTGGACGGCGAGCCGCTCGCCTACAACCGCGAAAACACGCTGAACCCGGATTTCGTGGGCTTCGGTGACGCCAACACGGACTGGCTCGCGCTCGTGCGATGACCTGGGGATTGCTGCTCGCGGTCGCCTCGTTGGCCGTGCTCGGCCTGTTCTGGCACTCGAGCCTTGCCGCCCGCGAGCATGCGAACCGGGTCGCGCAGGAGACCTGCGACGGCGCGGGCGTACAGATGCTGGACGGCACGGTCGCGATCCACCGCCTGCGCATCGTGCGCGGCGGCGACGCCCCGCTCGCCTGGCACCGCACCTACTTCTTCGACTACACCGCCGACGGCTATGCCCGCCAGCGCGGCTTCGTGGTCATGACCGGCGACCGCGTGGATACGGTGGGCCTCGCCCCGCGACTGGCATGAACGCGCCCTCTCCGGTCGACCTGCACCTGCATTCGTCGGCCTCGGACGGTGTGCTGGAGCCCGACCCGCTCGTCGCCCACGTCAAGGCCTGCGGCGTCGGGCTCATGGCGCTCACCGACCACGATACGGTCGCGGGCGTGGAGGCGGCGGCGGGCGCCGCGCGCGCGGCGGGCGTCGGCTTCGTCGCCGGCGTCGAAATCTCGGCGCGCTGGCGCGGCCGGACCGTGCACGTGCTGGGGCTCGCGATCGATCCCGGCGCTGCGCGACTGGCCGCGGGTCTCGCCTCCCAGCAAGCGCTGCGCGCGCGCCGCGCGGAGCGCATCGCCGCGCGCCTCGAGGCGGCCGGCGCGCCGGGCAACGAGATACTCGCATCGATCCGCGCCGCGGGGAGCCTGCCGACCCGCACGCACTTCGCCCGCGCGCTGGTCACCGCCGGCGCGGTGCCCGACGTCGGCGCGGCCTTCGAGCGCTGGCTCGGGCGCGGCCGCCCGGGCCACGTCCCGGGCGAGTGGCCCGAGCTCGCCGAGGCGACCTCCTGGATCCTCGCCGCCGGCGGCAAGGCCGCGATCGCCCATCCCCTGCGCTATGCGCTCTCCGCCGGCGCAAGACGCGAAATGTGCGCCGATTTCAGGGCAGCAGGCGGCCATGGCATCGAGGTCGTGACCGGCGGATCGGGCCCGGCCCAGCGCGAGCAGGCGATCTCGCTCGCCGTCCGCTGCGGGCTCGAAGGGTCGGCGGGATCGGACTTCCACGATCCCGCAGTGCCGTGGAATCCCCCGGGTCGTTTGGCTAAGCTTCCGGAATCCATCCGGCCGATCTGGTCCGATTTCCTGCCGGCATGACGGACGAAGAAAAGGTCAACACAGAACTGTTCGCGCGCATGCAGCGCCTGCGCGAGCTGCGCATCGAGCACCGCGACCTCGACGACGTGATCTGTCGCCTCTCGCTCGACCTGTACGTGGATGAGCTGCAGCTGCGGCGCCTCAAGAAGCGCAAGCTGATGCTGAAGGACCAGATCCTGCGCCTTGAGAGCGAGCTGATCCCGGACCTCAACGCATGATCGAGCGCGCCGCGGCCCTGTACGCTGCGGCGAAGGCTTTCGCCGCCGACCCGCAGTTCCCCGTGGTCGCGGCGACCGCCCTGCTCGTGACCGCGGGCGTCGTCTGGGGCAGGCGCTGGTACCTCGGGCATCCGAACGGCCGCGCGCACGGGTTCCTGGTCGACGCGTTCGCGGTGGTCGCGCCTTATCTCGCCGGCCTCCTGATACTGGGGCTCGCGCTGTTCGTCACGGCCGGCGCGCCGCGGCCCTGGTACGAGACCGCGGCGACGCTGCTCCTGCTGCTCGCGCTGATCCGGCTCGCGACCTTCCTCGTGCGCCTCTCGCTCGGCAAGAGCCGGACCATCAAGTTCTGGGAACTGCGCGTCACGCTCCTCGTCTGGGCGCTGATCGCGGCGGAGACGCTCGGCTGGCTCGACCCGGTCGTCGCCGCGCTCGACTCGATCGGGCTCACCGAGGGCAAGACGCGCATCACTATCTGGTCGGTGCTGAAGGCGATCGCGACGGTCACGGTGTTCGTGGTCGTGAGCGTCTGGATCGCGCGCTGGATCGACCGGCGCATCAGCGCGATCCAGGAGCTCGCGCCCGCGACGCGCATCGGCATCGGCAAGTTCGCCTACGCGTTCCTGATCGCGTTCGGCGTGCTGTTCGGCCTGCAGGCCTCCGGCGTCGACCTCACGGCGCTCACGGTTTTCTCCGGCGCGATCGGCCTCGGGCTCGGCTTCGGACTGCAGGCGATCGCGGCGAACTTCGTCAGCGGCTTCGTGCTGCTGATCGACCGCTCGATCAAGCCCGGCGACGTGATCAGCTTCACCGGCGCGACCGGCACCAGCACCACCGGCTTCGGCTGGGTCGAGGAGCTGCGCGGCCGGCACGTCGTGATCCGCGACCGCGACGGCGTCGCGACGCTCGTGCCCAACCAGAACGTGATCACCAACCCGCTCACCAACTGGAGCTACGGCCACCCGCGCGTGCGCCTCCGGCTCCCGGTACGCATCGCCTACCACGACGACGTGGAGCTCGCGCTCGGCCTGCTAGTGCAGGCGGCCGAGCACCCGCGCATCCTGAAGGATCCGCCCGCGGTCGCGCGCCTGCTCGAGTTCGCCGACTACGGCATGGAGATCGAGCTGCGCTTCTGGATCGGCGATCCGGCCGAGGGCGTCAACAACGTGCGCTCCGACGTCAACCGGCGCATCTGGGCGCTGTTCCGCGAGCACGGGATCACGATTCCGCCCGCGCAGCGCGAGATCCGCATCCTGGAGGGCGGGAAGTCCGCCTCGACGCTGGCGCCGCGCGACGACCGGCCGGTCATGCCGTCGACCGACGGCCAGGACTGAGCGTGATTCCCGCCGGCGAGTACACGCTCGCATTCGTGCGCAGCCCCGGCCCCGGCGGCCAGAACGTCAACAAGGTCGCGACCGCCTGCGAACTCCGGTTTCTCGTGGCAGCGACGTCACTGCTGGATGAGGCGGGCAAGGCGAGGCTGCGCGTGCTGGCCGGCCGCCGGCTCACGCGCGGGGACGAGCTCGTGCTCGGGGCGCACCGGCACCGGACGCAGGAAGCGAACCGGCGGGATGCGATCGAGCGGCTGGAACGGCTGATCGAGCAGGCGCGGCACGTGCCGAAGCCGCGGAAGAAGACGAAGCCGGGGCGCGCGGCGAAGGCGCGGCGGCTGGAGGGGAAGCGGATCAACCAGGCAAAGAAGCAGCTACGCAGACGGCCAGCGACGGACTAGGCCATGCGCGGGTCCGAATCCCGTCGCCTCGACCAGTTCACCGCCCGCCATCGGCAGACGTTTCCGCGGGAACGCTTTTCGCGCGTCGCTGCATCAGGACCTCGACGGCAAGGCCGAGGTCGAGCGCCTCGCCGGTCCAGCGGGTGATGGCGGTGGTCGGCGTGATGTCGAGGTGGCGCAGGGCCGACACGTCGAAGTGGTTGATCGCGGCGTTGATGCCGCCCTGGATGAAGGTGCTCTCGCCCCAGTTCACCACCTAGCGGCCGACGTGCCAGTCGAGGTCGTGGCCGCCGAGATCCCACCGGCCCCACACGAAGGCTTCGAGCAGGCGCAGGTAGGAACCCGCAAGGTCCTTGCCAGTCTCCGAAATCGGCGTCCGATCGGTGTTCGAGTCTTCGACCAGCGTGTCGTAGAGCGCCGATCCACGCACGAACACGCCGAAGTTCTCGCCCCGGTCCAGGGACAACTCCGCCACCGCCTTGTAGGCGCTCGAGGCGCGCCCCTTGCGATAGTTGAGATTGCCGTCGTCGATGTTCGGCGAGCGCCCGCTGCCCCCGTCCGCGGTGCCGATCAGCCGGGGATCGCGCGACTCCTCGCGCCAGGTCTGGCCGAAGGACAGTGTCGTGTCGAAGCTGCCGTTCCAGCCTCCGGCTGCGAAATCGACCGCATGCACCGCTGCAGGAGCCAGGATCGCCGCGACGAGGGCAGGCAACGGAGGAGCAACGTCTTGGTCATGTGGTTCCCCAGGGCCAGGACCGGTTGGGATTTGCCGCAAGGATATAACAGTGCTCCCGCTTTGCACTGCAAAACGAAAGCACGGATCAGCTGTGGGTGACTTGCAGGATGCTGCTGCGAATCTGCTCGGACAGGACGATGCGTGCGTCCTCGGCGACGGTCAGCAGCGCATCGTCGAAGTCGAGGCGCCCCGCGCCGTCCAGGCGCACCACGCCGCGCTGGCGCAGCAGGTCGATGAAGTCGCGGAACATGGCGCGGTCAAAGAATTCCGGCGCGGTGAGGCCGTACAGCATGGACATGCGCTGCGCCATGGACACGCAGCGCTGCTCCAGCGCCTCCGGCGACAGCGCCGAGCGCCCGGCGCGCAGCAACAAGGCGATCGCGAGGTAATAACGCTCGACGGACTGGATGGTCGCCTGGGCCAGCACCGACAGGCTCACCGACTCCGCGCTGCCGGTCGGCGAGCGCCGCCAGAGCCCCCGGTCGGCGTCCCGCACCAGCAGGCCCTGCTGCGCGAGCGCGGCCAGCACGCCGTCCACGACCCCCGGCAGCTCCTCCTCGCGCCAGCGCAGATTGAGCTCTGCGCGCGCGTACGGGTACACGCGCCACAACAGGCGCTGGATGTCCTCGTGCCGCATGGCGGAGTTGTTGAGGAAAGCGCAGGCGACCAGCGAGGGCATCGCGAACAGGTGCAGGACGTTGTTGCGGTAGTAGGTCGCGAGCACGGCGTTGCGCTCGTCCATGCGCAGCACGTCGCCGAGCGGATGCTTGCGGCGTTCCAGGATCCCCATCTGCTCGCCATAGCGGATGATCGAGACCCCGTCCGATGCCGCGACCGACACATCCGGCGAGTAGGGAAACGCCTTCAGGAGTTCGATGCAGAGCTGCAACTGGCGCTCGAGATCGGCTTCCAGCATCGCCTGCCGCGGCGCGGCGAGCAGCGCGACCGACAGCAGGTTCACCGGGTTGACCGCGGCGGCCGCGTTGATGCGCCGCATGATCTCGGCGGCCACCGCATCCACCGCCTCGCCGAACCAGACAGGCCGCGAATTCTCGTCGCATGCGCCCTGCCGCCAGCCGGCGTGCACCTGGTCGAGCACGCCGTCGAGCAGCAGCGGCTCGCCGAACGAGACGTAGACGCGGCCATGCTGCCTGCGACGGCGGAACTCGGGCAGCGCGCGCATCAGGCCGCCGATCGACTCCTTCTTCTTCGGCCGGCCCATCAGCTCGTCGATGTAGGTCTCGCCCTCGAGCAGCTTGTCGTAGCCGAAATAGACCGGCACGTAGGCGACCGGGCGGCGCGTATCGCGCAGGAAACTGCGCGCCGTCATGCCGAGCATGCCGGTGCGCGGGCGCAGCAGGCGCCCGGTGCGGCTGCGCCCGCCCTCGATGAAGAACTCGATCGGGTGGCCGCGGTTCATCATCACGTCCACGTATTTCATGAACACGATCGGGTACAGGCCCGAGCCGCGGAAGCTGCGCCGGATGTAGAACGCCCCGCCCTTGCGCAGCAGCCGGCCAATCACCGGCAGGTTGAGATTCACGCCCGCGGCGACGTAGGGCACCGCGTAGCCGCGCTGGTAGATCACGTACGACAGCAGCAGGTAGTCGAAGTGGCTGCGGTGGCAGGGCGTGTAGACAATCTCGCAGGCCGGCGGCAGCCGGTCGAGGTACTCGGCGTTCCTCACCTCGATGCCGTCGTAGACGTGCGGCAGGAAGCGGTTGAGTATGCGCTCCGACAGCCGCACGAAGGTATGCGAATAGTTGGCCGCGATCTCGAGCGCGTGCCGGCGCGCGACCAGGAGGCCGTCGCGCCGCGTTCGCTTCGTGTCGCGGATCTCCTGGCGCACCGCCTGGCGCACCGCGCGCGTGCGCAGCACCTGCGCAATGATGGCCCCTCGCCGCGACAGGTCCGGGCCAAGCGTGTCCGCGCGCATGTGCCGGAACTCGCCGCGCATGTCCTTCAGCAGCCGGCGCGCGCCGCGCGCACCGTCCTGTCCGACCGTCGCATAGCCGCGGATCGGGCGCGGCTCGCCGAAGCGGATCAGCGTGCTGCGCCCGTTGAACACGATCGAGACCAGGCGCCGGAACGGGCCGACGAACGCCCAGTTCTCCGACAGCATCAGGCCGAGCCAGGACTTCTCGCGCTGCGGCGCTCGCCCCCAGTAGACCGCCACCGGCACGACGTCGAGCTCGAGCGCGGGATCAGCGCCGGCCGCCGCGACCGCGCGCGACAACTCCGGCGGAGTGCGGCGGTCGGCGCGCCTGCGCAGCACGCCCGCCCGGCGCTCGAGCGCGACGGCGGAGTGCGGCAGGTCGAGGTCGCGCAGCTTGAGGCGCTTGCCCGGCCGGCGCAGGCCGCCCTGCATGCAGGCGATCTCGAGCGCGAGCAGGTCGGAAAGGCTGCGCTCCTCGAGCACGTACAGGTGCGGCCGCGCACGCCCGTGCAGCCTCGAGAGCGCGTCCTCCGGCACCACGGCCGGGCGCACGAACACGCGCATGAGGCCGCGCAGCATCCACATGAGCGTGCGGTTCACGTGTGAATCCGCTCAGTCCGCCGGCTGCTCGTCCCGCGCGCCGCCTTCATCCTCCTCGAGGCGCCGGTTCATGGCGTCGCGATGCTGTTCGGCGGCCGCGTCCGTGCGCTGCTCGACCTTTTTCGGCGTACCGACGAGCGGGCCGAATGCGGTGTCCTCGACCCTCATCGGTTCTTCTTCCTGCTCCGGCTCGCCCGGACCGCCGCAGCCGGCAAGCGCCAGCGCGGTCGAAAGCCACACGATCGTCACGCACATGCGCATGCGAGCACCTCCCCACGCGATCCGGCGGCAAGCATAGCGCGTAATCGCGGCGCGGCATGGTTCGGCGCGCGCGGGATCCGGCGGGGTTCCTCGCTCGCGAACCCTGCCGGAACTCTAAGGGTTCGCTCGCGAGGACCCCGCCACCTCGCGCGCGCCAGACATGCCGCGGCACGCCGCGCGCGTGAACGGCCGCGGCGTATCGCGCGCGTGCGAGCCGTGGCGGGACCTCCGAGCGAGCGAATTTCTGTTCTTCTGAGCGAGCGAGGAGAGTCCCGCCGGCGAAGCACGCGCACGATTGGCAGCGTTCGATTCAGCGGCGTTTGGGCAGGTCGAGGGAGACGAGGAAGAATTCGAACAGGTAGTTCACGAGCGGCAGCTCGTCGTGCAGCCGGTGGTCCGCGTCGAGGATGTGCAGCGTCGCCGAGTGCTCGCGCGCGAACCTGACGCTGTTCTCGACCGGCACGACGTCGTCCTTCCAGCCGTGCACGATCGTCTTCGGGCAAGGCGCCGGCTTCGAGGTCAGCTGCTCCATGCCCGGCATATAGAACGCGGGCGCCATTAGGAACAGCCCGCGCGCGTGCAGCAGCGCCGAGGCCGAGGTCGCGACGTAGCCGCCCATGCTCGAGCCGACCAGCACGAGGTCGCCGCGCAGGTCGCGGCAGAAGCTGAGCAGCCGGGTCACGCGGTCGCGGGCGTCACTGACGCCGCGGTAGTCGACCGAGTCGACGTTCCAGCCCTCGCTCTTCGCGACTTCGGACAGCGCGGAGATCTTGGTGCCCCATGGGCCGCTCTCCTGCCCGTGCGAGAACACGACGTGACGACTCGCCATGCGCGGATGGTATCAGTCCCTGCGCGGACGCCACAGGAGCGCGTCGAGATCGAAGCCCGCGGCGCGCGCGAGATCGACCCGCCCGTTCCGGAACACGATGCCCTCCTGCTCCAGCAGGCGGCGCTGCATCCGGTGCGCCCTCGATCCCGCGGGCAGGCTGATCCGGCCCTGGGCGTTGAGAACCCGGTGCCACGGCAGCTTTAGGTTCGCGGGCGCGACCTTGAGCGCGTGGCCGACCAGCCGGGCGCGGCGCGGCAGCCCCGCGCGACGCGCGATGCCGCCGTAGCTCGCGACTTCGCCGCGCGGAATCGCCGCGACCGCCTTCCAGATCCGCTCGAGCAGCTTGCGGTCCGTCACACTCATGAACGGCGATTCTAGCGGCCGGCGCATCGCGTGCTATCGTCGCGATGCCGTGGACACCGAGGACGACCGGACCCAGATCGACCCGCGGGCCAATCCCTGGGCGATGCTCGCGGCACTCCCACTGTTTTCCGGCCTGCCGAAGTCGGTGGTCGACGAGGCCGTCACCGGTCTCGAGTGGCTGTCCCTGCCCGGCGGGCGGACGCTGTTCGAGGCCGGCAGCCCCGCGGACGCGGTCTACTTCGTGGTGAGCGGCTGCCTCGGCGTGTACGGCCCGGGCGGCGAACTCATCGGGCGCATCGCGGCCGGCGAGACGGTCGGCGAAATGGGCCTCATTGTCTCGCGGGCGCGCACGGCGAGCGTGCGGTCGCTGCGCGACTCCGAACTCGCGATGCTGTCCGCGGCGACATTCGAGCGCGTGCTGCTCGGGCACCCGGAGGCGATCCTGCGCCTCGCGCGCCTCAGCGTGAACCGCCTCGTGGACCGCGAGCGCGAGCACACGCACGAAATCGTGCCGCGTACCATCGCCCTCGTCCCGCTCGATCCCGGCATCGAGCTGGCCTCGCTCGCGAGTCAATTCGTGCGCGCTGTCGGGCGGCTCGGCCGCGTGGAGGTGGTCGGGCGGCAGCGCGCCGGGAGCCACAGCCCGCGCTGGTTTCACGAACGCGAATCGCAGAATGATTTCGTGGTGTATCCCGCCGATGCAGGCGACACGCCCTGGACGCGGCTGTGCCTGCGCCAGGCGGACGTCGCGCTGCTGGCCGCGCGCGGCACCGACGGCGACGCCGGCTGGATGCGCCCGCTGTGGCAGGACGGCGGCCTGCGCCGCGCGGAGCTCCTGTTGCTGCACGAGACCGGCATCGCGAGCGGCGCCGCGGCGCGCTGGCAGGCGTCGCTCCCGGGCATCCGGCACCACCACGTGCGCGGGGCCGCCGACTTCGAGCGAGTTGTGCGCCTCTTGACCGGGCGCGCGGTCGGCCTCGTGCTCTCGGGCAGCGGCGCGCGCGGCTTCGCGCACCTCGGCGTCGTGCGCGCGCTGCGCGAGCACGGAGTGCCGATCGACCTGGTCGGCGGAACCAGCATGGGCGGCATCCTCGCCGCCGGGGTCGCCAAGGACTGGGACGACGCCGAGCTGGTGGAGCGCTTCAGGCGCTGCTTCGTGGACACCAACCCGCTCTCCGACTTCACGCTACCGCTCGTGTCGCTGGTCTCCGGCCGCAAGGTCGGCATGCTGCTGCGCCGCGAACTCGGCGACATCGACATCGAGGACCTGCCCCTGCCGTTCTTCTGTGTCTCCTCGAACCTGACGACCGGCCGCATCGCCGTCCACCAGCGCGGGCCGCTGTGGCGCTGGCTGCGGGCCTCGGTCGCGATCCCCGGCGTGCTGCCGCCGGTATTCCAGGGCGGCGAGGTGTTCGTCGACGGCGGCGCCATGAACAACCTGCCGGTGGACGTCATGCGCGCCAGCGGCCGTGGCGCGGTCATCGGCGTCGACTGCGGCATGGACCGCGCTTTCACGACCGACGTCGAGTCGACGGAGACGCCCTCGGTCTGGAAGCTGTTCGGGGGGCGCAGCAAGCGGCGGCGTCCGAACATCCTGCAGATCCTGTGGCGCGCGGGCATGGTCAACAGTGCGACCGCGACTTCCGAGCGGCGCAGCCAGAGCGACCTGCTCATCACGCCCGCGCTCGAATCGCTCGACCTTCTCGACTGGAAGGGATTCCGCCGCGCGATCGACATCGGCTACCGCGACGCCTGCGAGCGCCTCGCGAACGGCGCCCTCACGCAACTGCGGAAGGTGTACGCCCCCGACCCGCTATCCTGAGCCCCATGGGGGAGCGGCGCGGCTGGCAGTTCTGGATCGACCGGGGCGGCACGTTCACGGACCTCATCGGCCGCGCGCCGGACGGGGGCCTGCACGTCGCCAAGCGCCTGTCGGACGACGGCGACCGACTGGACCCGGGCATCGCCGGCATCCTCGACATGCTGGACCGCGAAGGCGGACCCGGCGCGCGCATCGACGTGATCCGGATCGGCACCACGGTCGCGACCAACGCGCTGCTCGAGCGCCGCGGCGTGCCGACCGCGTTCGTCACCACGCTGGGCTTCGGCGATGCGCTCGCGATCGGCTACCAGAACCGCCCGCTGCTCTTCGACCTCAGGATCGAACTGCCCGCGCCGCTGTATGCGTTCACCGTCGAGGCCCACGAGCGCGTGACCGCCGAGGGCGAGGTGCTCGAGCCGCTCGACGAGGCGCGACTCGCCGCCGGACTCGTGAGCGCGCGCGAGCGCGGCATCGAGAGCGTCGCCGTGGTGTTCCTGCACGGCTACCGGCACCCGGACCATGAACGGCGTGCCGCGGCGCTCGCGCGCGGCCTCGGCTTCGCCGAGGTCATCGCCTCGCACGAGGTGTCACCGCAGATCCGCTTCGTGAGCCGCGGCCATACCACGGTCGTCGACACCTACCTGATGCCGCTGCTCGGCCGCTACGTACGCGCGTTCCGCGCCGGGCTCGGCGAACGCCACTCGGAGGCGCAGCTCGAGTTCATGCAGAGCAACGGCGGGCTGGTCGGTGCGGAGGGTTTTCGCGCCTGCAACGCCGTTCTCTCGGGCCCGGCCGGCGGCCTGGTCGCCACTGCGCGCATCGCCGGGTGCACGGGGCGCCGGCGCCTGATCGCGTTCGACATGGGCGGCACCTCGACCGACGTCGCGCTCTATGACGACGCCCTGCCGCAGCGTTTCGAGACCGAGGTCGCCGGCGTGCGCCTGCAGGCCCCGATGATGAACATCCACACGGTCGCCGCCGGGGGCGGCTCGCTGCTCGCGTACCATGGCGGTCGCCTGCAGGTCGGGCCGCGTTCCGCGGGCGCGAATCCCGGCCCGGCCTGCTACCGGCGCGGCGGCCCGCTTGCGGTCACCGACGTGCAGGTCCTGCTCGGCCGCATCCGGCCCGCCAACTTCCCCGCGATCTTCGGCCCGGGCGGCAACCAGCCATTGGACGCGGGTGCCGTGCAGCACGAGTTCGGCGCGCTCGCCGCCGAGGTCGCACGCGCGACGGGTGATCCGCCGGACCCGGAGCGCCTCGCCGCCGGCTTTCTCGACGTCACCGTCGAGTCGATGGCGCGCGCGATCCGGCACGTGTCGGTGCGCGAGGGTCACGACCCGGCGGAGTTCGCGCTGCTCTGCTACGGCGGCGCGGCGCCGCAGCACGCCTGCCGCGTCGCCGAGGCGCTCGGCATCGCCGAGATCCTCGTCCACCCGCTCGCCGGCGTTCTCTCCGCCTGGGGCATCGGCCTCGCGGACCGCCGGCTGATGCGCCGGCAGAGTCTCGAGCGGATGCTCGACGAGGCGGCGCTCGCCGGCCTCGACACCACATTCGCGGCGATCGCCTCGGAGCTCGAGACGGCGATGCGCGCGCAAGGCACGGCCGCGGAGGCGGTGCGGATCCTGCGTGCGCTCGAGCTGCGCGCGCCCGGCACTGAGACGGCGCTCGCGATTCCGTTCGCCCCGCTGCCGGAGATGCTGGCCGCATTCCGCGGCGCGTTCGCGCGCCGCTTCGGCTTCGCGCCGCCCGCGGATCCGCCGCAAGTCGCGACGCTCTGCGTCGAGGCCGTGGCCGCCGGCGAGGCGGCGGACGTGCCGGCGGACGTCGTCCCGGCGTTCGCGCGCGCGGAGCGCGTGCGCGCCTGGTTCGGCGGCTGGCGCGAAGTCTCCCTGCTCGACCGCGCGGCGCTCGTGCCGGGCGAGCCGGTCGCCGGCCCCGCACTGATCGTCGAGCCGAATTCCACCACCGTGGTCGAGCCCGGCTGGTCGGCCGAGCGGCGCGCGGACGGCATGCTGCGCCTCGCGCGGATGCGCCGCGAAACCGCGGCCGTGATCGACGCGCGTCGCGCGGATCCCGCGCAGCTCGAGCTGTTCAACCATCGCTTCATGCAGGTGGCGGAGCAGATGGGCGCAGTGCTGCAGGCGACGGCGGTCTCGGTCAACATCCGCGAACGGCTGGATTTCTCCTGCGCGCTGTTCGATGCCGGCGGGGCGCTGATCGCGAACGCCCCGCACATGCCCGTGCATCTCGGCTCCATGGGCGCGAGCGTGCGCGCCGTCATCGCGGCGAATCCGCACGGCCTCAGGCCCGGCTGCGCCTGGATGCTGAATGCCCCCTACGCGGGCGGCACGCACCTGCCGGACATCACGGTGGTCAGCCCGGTGTTCGCGGGCGGCGGCGACGCGCCCGATTTCTTCGTCGCCTCGCGCGCGCACCACGCCGACATCGGCGGCATCACGCCGGGCTCGATGCCTCCCGCGTCCCGCACGATCGGCGAGGAAGGCGTGCTGTTCGACAACTTCCTGCTGGTCGAAGGCGGCGCGATCCGGGAACGCGCGCTGCGCGAGCGGCTCGGCTCGGGTCCCTGGCCCGCGCGCAACCCGGACCAGAATGTCGCCGACCTGAAGGCCCAGCTCGCCGCCAACGCGCGCGGCGCCGCCGAGCTCGAGTCGCTGGTCGCGCGCACCGGCTTCGACACGGTCCGGCGCTACATGGCCCACGTCCAGGACAACGCCGAGTCCTGCGTGCGCGAGGTCATCGGCCGGCTCCGCGACGGCCGCATGCGCTACGAGATGGATGACGGCAGCGCGATCGAGGTTGCGGTGCGCGTCGACCGCGCGACCCGCAGCGCCGTGGTCGACTTCGCGGGCACCTCGCCGCAACACGCCGGGAATTTCAACGCGCCCCGCGCGGTCTGCACGGCGGCCGTGCTCTATGTCTTCCGCGCGCTGGTGGACGCCGATTTCCCGCTCAACGAGGGCTGCCTGCGCCCGCTCGCGATCCGCGTGCCGGAGCATTCGATGCTGGACCCGGTGGCGCCGGCTGCGGTCGTCGCCGGCAACGTGGAGACGTCGCAATGCGTCGTGGATGCGCTGCTCGGCGCGCTCGGCGCGCTCGCCGCGTCGCAGGGCACGATGAACAACCTGACCTTCGGCGACGCGGGGCACCAGTACTACGAGACGATCGCGGGCGGCGCAGGCGCGGGACTGGGCTTCGACGGTGCGTCCGGCGTGCACACCCACATGACGAATTCCCGCCTCACGGACCCCGAGGTGCTCGAGAGCCGGTACCCGGTGCTGCTGCGCGAATTCCGCTACCGGCGCGACTCGGGCGGCAGCGGCCGCCACCGCGGCGGCGACGGCCTCGTGCGCCGCATCGCGTTCCGCGCGCCGATGACGGTCGCAGTGCTGTCAAATCACCGGCGCGTCGCGCCGTTCGGGCTCGCCGGCGGCGCGCCCGGCCGGGTCGGCGTCAACCGGCTCGTCCGCGCGGGCGGCGCGACGACCGTCCTGCCCGCGTGCGCGGTCGAGCGCGTCGCGGCGGGCGACGAAATCGTGATCGAGACGCCGGGCGGCGGGGGCTTCGGCTAGAAAAAGCCGACGTCGGGCACGTCGAGAGTGGCGAGCGCCTGCGTGAACCCGATGTCCGGCAGCCCGGCGAGATTCGGGCTGACCGTCTGCACGCGGCTCCCGCCCGCCCGGTGGCTGACGAGCCAGGCGTGGAAGCCGCCGGCACGCGCGGCCGGAATTCCGAACATCAGGTTGAACACGCCCTGCTCGCGGTGCCGCTCGCGGTTGACGCGCTCGTCGCAGACCGCGAACCAGCGGTCACCGGGCTCGCGCTCAGCGAAGGCGCCGCGCTCCTCGAGCATGGCGAGAAACTGGCGCACCTGGTGCTCGGCGCGCCGCCAGGTCACCGGCTCATTGGGCTCGAACAACGTCCAGCGCGTGCCGCGCTCGATGCTGTTCTGCACCAGCAGCGCGAGCCGCCGGGCCGGCAGCGAGCGCCAGTCGGGGTTGGCGGCGCCGGGACCGGCGAGCGTGCAGGCGCCCGGTCCCTCGCGCCCGGGGCGCCGCACGGTCTGCACGGTATTGACGCCGGCGGCCGCGAGCCGCGCGCGCTGTTCGTCGTCGACCGCACAGGCGAGCTTGAGACCCGGGCGCACGATCGCGTCCTCCCAGCTCTCGGCCGCCCACACCGGCCAGTGCTCCGCGACGCGCGACAGCGTGCCCGCGACCGCGCCCGAGGGCGCGAACGCCTCGAAGCGTCCGCGCAACTTGTCGTAGGCGAGCAGCCGCGGGAAGAACATGGCGGCCGAATCCGAGGGCAGCGGCCAGTGGCGCATGTCCGCCAGCGCCCTGGCCGTGCTGTCCCAGGCGGCGGGCGCATCGACCAGCAGGATCGCGCGGCGTTCGCGGCAGAACCGGTTCGCGACCAGCAGCGTGCTCGCCCCGGGATCGAGGTCGCGCGTCAGCGGCGGGATGCACAGGAGGTTGAAGGCGTCGGCGGCATCGAGCGCGAACAGGCCCGTGCCCTCCGCCGCGGAGCCGATCACGTCATAGTCCGTGAGCGGCGCGCCGTCATCGGCGTCGCTGCCCGAGAACACGTAGCCCGCGATCCCGCGCGGATCGTGGCGCGGCGTCGGGTCCGGGCGCAGTTGCGGCAGCGGCAGGCGGACACCCGCGAGCTCCGACTCCGCGAGCACCGTCGCGACCGAGCGCAACGAATCCGGGTCGATCGAGATGCGGCGGTAGATCTCCTGGTCCTCGATGTGCTCCGAGCCGGGCGTGCGCACGCGCTGGATCACGAGGTTGAAGCAGTCGTCCTCGTTGTCGCCGATGCCGTCGTAGTCGACGGCGGCGCGCAGGAACTCGCGCGTGCCGGGCGCGAGCGCCTCGAGCACCAGCGGCCGGTTGCCGGCGGCGAGCTCGATCGTGCAGCGGCGCGCGCCATTCGCGACGCGCACGACGATCGCCGTGTGCCCGCCATTCTCGAAGTACTGCTCGACCGCGTAGGACAGCGTCGACGGCTGCCACAGGCCGCCGAACACGCGCTGGAACTCGTTGAACCCGGTGATGCGCACCGGCCGGTTGACCGGCCCGCGCAGGCAGCGGCCGACGAATGCCGTGACCGCCGATCGGCGTCTCCGCGATCGCATGCCCGGAGCCGGCTTCTTCCTGGACCTGGATGCCGGCCAGTCGTTCCGTCACGGCTGACTCCCTGAGCTCGCGCGCAGATTATCATGAACGGGCATGGCGGGCCGTCCGGCGCCATGCCCGCTCAGCGACCGGTGCTGGCCTTTTCCGGCTCGCGCTCGTCGGGCTTCGCGAACTGCGGATCGCCCGCGTACTGATCCTCGACGCCGTTCCAGGTCGCGCCGACCGGCAGGACATTCTGCACGCGCGGCGCTTCGGCCACCCTCGCCGCGATGTCGCGGCCGGGGCCCGGGCCCACGGTGAACGCGATGCCGCGCGGTTCGGCCGCGGCGGCGCGTACCGCCTCCCAGTCGATTGCCTCGTCGTGCTCGGCAATGCGTTTCCAGAGCGTCGTCTTCGGCTTCCTGAGCTTCTGGCGTAGCGCCTTCGGCACGTCGTCCCAGTCGCGCGTGTCGTCCACGAGCGGTTCATAGGCCTGCACCAGGAGCCGGTCGTCGCGCCAGCCGAGCATGAACGGCTGGTTCACGACGGTGACCTTGGTGCCGTCCGGCACCGCTTCGTAGACGAGCGCGATGTCCTCCGGATAGAGGCGCACGCAACCCGCGCTCGCGCGCATGCCGACCGCGGGCGGCTTGTTCGTGCCGTGGATCAGGTAGCTCGGCCAGCCGAGCCGCATCATGTGGCGGCCGAGCGGATTGTCGGGCCCGGGCGGCACGGTCGCCGGCAGGATGTCGCCGTCCTTGGCGTGCTCCTTGCGCACCGAGACCGGCGGCGTCCAGATCGGGTCCTTGACGTGCGAAACGACCTTGGTCGTGCCCTCAGGCGTCGCCCAGCCGACCTTGCCGATGCCGATCGGGTGCGTGATGACTTCGACCGGCGCGTCCTTCTCCGGCTTCGGGAAGTGATAGAGGCGCATCTGCGCTAGGTTCAGCACCAGCCCCTCGCGCGGCGCGTCCGGCAGGATGAACTCGGTCGGCAGGATGATCTCGGTGCCCTCGCCCGGCAGCCACGGGTCGACGCCCGGGTTCGCGCGCACCAGCTCGGTGTAGCCGACATTGAAGCGTCGCGCGATGTCGGCGAAGGTGTCCTCGTGCCGGGAGTGCGTCACCTGCACGCGGCCGATGACATCCTGGCCGGGCGTGATGAAAAAGCGGTGGGTCGCCTCGCCGAGCGGCAGCGGCGGCGGCGCTTCGGCCGCGGGCCGCTCCGCGGCCTTGGGCTTCTTCCACAGCGACTCGAACGGCGTGCAGGCGGCGACGGACGCCGCCAGCAGGGGAATCGCGATGCGCAGCAGGGCCCGTGCCGTCATGACCCGGGCATTATCCCCGGGGGGGCGCGCGATCACCAGATCTTCACGCGCTCCGCGGCCGGCCGCCAGAGCTTGTCCCCGTCCTTCACGCCGAAGGCGGCATAGAACTCGTCCATGTTGGCGACCACGCCGTTGGCGCGGAACTCGCTCGGCGCGTGCGGGTCGGTGAGCACGACCTCGCGCATGAGCCCCTCACGCCACTTGGCACGCCAGGCCTGGCCGTAGCCGAGGAAGAAACGCTGCGCGCCGGTGTACCCGTCGATCACCGGTGCCTCGGCACCGCCGAGCGTGGCGACATAGGCGCGGTAGGCGACGGCGGCACCGGACAGGTCGCCGATGTTCTCGCCGAGCGTCAGCTCGCCGTTGGCGCTGAGCCCGGGCAAGGCCTCGAATGCCGAGTACTGCCGGATGAGCCCGGCCGCCTTGGCCTTGAACTTCGCGTCGTCCTCCGCCGTCCACCAGTCGCGGAGGTTCCCGTCCCCGTCGTACTGACGGCCTTTGTCGTCGAAGCCGTGGCTGATCTCGTGGCCGATCACCGAGCCGATCGCGCCGTAGTTCGCGGCGTCGTCCGCCTGCATGTTGAAGTACGGCGGCTGCAGGAAGGCGGCCGGGAACACGATCTCGTTGTTGGTCGGCAGGTAATAGGCGTTGACCGTCTGCGGCGTCATGAACCACTCGGTCGGATCCTTCGGCTGGCCGGCGCGCGCCGCCTGCCAGTTCCACTCGAACTGGTTCGCGCGCATCACGTTGCCGACCAGGTCATCGGTCCGGATCTCGAGGCCCGCGTAGTCGCGCCACTTGTCCGGATAGGCGATCTTGACCTTGATCTTCCTGAGCTTGTCGTGCGCCTCGGCCTTGGTCGCGGCACTCATCCAGTCGAGCTGGTCGATGCCGCGGTCGAACTCGGCGAGCAGGTTGTCGACCAGCGTCACCATCCGCGCCTTCGCCTCCGGAGGGAAATGGCGCGCGACGTAGGCGGCGCCGATCGCCTCGCCCATCGCGTTGTCGGTCTCCTGCACCGCGCGCTTCCAGCGCGGCCGCAGCGTCTCGGTGCCGCGCAGCGTGCGGGAGTTGAAGTCGAAGGAAGCCTCGACGAAGGGCGCAGGCAGCACGCGCGCGTAGGCGCCGATCGTGCGCACCTTCAAATAGTCCTTCCAGGTCGCGAGATCGGCCGCGCCGAGATGGCCGCCCAGCGCGGTTGCGTAACTCGGCTGGCGCAGCACGAATTCGCCGGCCGGCAGCCCGGTGGCCGCGTGCCAGGCGTTCCAGTCGAAACCCGGTGCGAGCTTCGCCGCCGATTCGAGGCTGTGCTTGTTGTAGGTCTTGACCGGGTCGCGGTTCTCGACCGGCGTCCACTGGTCGGTCGCGAGCTTCGTCTCCAGCTCCAGGATCCTCGCCGCACGCGCCGCCCCGTCGGCCTCTCCCGCGAGCGTCAGGAGCGTGGCGAGGTAGTCGACGTACTTCCTGCGGAGTTCGACGTAGGTGTCCTCGGTCTTGAGGTAGTAGTCGCGGTTCGGCAATCCGAGGCCGTCCTGGTCCACGTAGGCGACGTTGTGCGTGGAGTTGCGCGCATCCGGAAAGACGTACACGCCGAACGGCGTGCTGATGCCGCGGCCCTGGGCGCGGCCGAAGTAACGGGCGAGCGCGGTCGCGCCGTCGATCGCCTCGACCTCGGCGAACAGCGGTTCGAGCGGCTTGATGCCCCGCGATTCCACGGTCGCTTCGTCCATGAAGCTCGCGTACATGGCGCCGAGCTTGCCCGGGTCCTCCAGCAGGATCGCCTGCACGTCGGCCTGCGCCTTCTCAAACAGCATGATGCCGATGCCGGCGCTCGCGTACTCGGCGGGGAACGGCGTATTGGCGAGCCAGGTGCCGTTCACGAAGCGGAACAGGTCGTCCTGGGGGCGCACGGTCTTGTCCATCGCGGCGGGGTCGATGCCGGTCGCGAGCGAGGCGGCAGGCGTGTTGTCGGCCAGCGCGGTTCCGGTGACGTGAAGGAAAAGCACGGCGGTCAGCAGCTTCTGCAGGGGCATTACGGGGAACTCCGGTCAGGGAGGGCGAAGAGCATAAGGCAGGCCCTCGCCCCATTGGTTCCGGCGCGCGATGAGCCGTTTCCCGGGCGCGACCGGTTTTCCGGCAGCGGGACAAAAAATGCCCCGGGCTTTTGACCCGGGGCTGAAGTGCGGACTATCGGTGAAGGGAAGGAAGTCCGCTAGGGGATACTGACGCTCACAGGAAGGACGGTTGCCAGCGTAGATGCCGGCTTGCCGGCGATACGTGACCCAGGCCACAGTTTGCACGCCGGATTTCGTCCGGCACAAAAACGACCGTGAATTCAAATGGTTAGAAATCGGTTCAGGCCCGGCTCCAAGTACGCGACCCCCGAGGGCGCAAGGCGCCTGCAAGCCGAGCTCGATGAACTCTGGCGGGTGGAGCGCCCCGCCGTGACCCGCGCGGTGGCCGAAGCCGCGGCTATGGGCGACCGTTCGGAGAACGCCGAATACATTTATGGCAAGCGCCGCCTGCGCGAAATCGACCGGCGGGTGCGCTTCCTGCGCGGCCGGCTGGACGGGCTCACGGTCGTCTCGCAGCCGCCGCCCGACCGGAGCCGCGCGTTCTTCGGCGCCTGGGTGACGGTCGAGGACGCGCGCGGCCTGAGCCGGCGCCATCGCATCGTGGGTCCCGACGAATTCGACCGGGAGCCCGGCTACGTCAGCATGGACTCGCCGCTCGGGCGCGCCCTGCTCGGCAAGCGCGTCGGCGACGAGATCGAGGTGAAGCTCCCGGGCGGCGTGCAGGCGCTCGCGATCACCGCGATCGAGTACGAGTGACTAGACCACCCGGATGTTCTTGAACTGCCAGGGATCGGCCTCGTCCAGGTCCTCGGGGAACAGGCGCCTGCGGTCGAACAGCGGCGTCCAGTCGGTGTACTTGCCGACCACCGGCCCGAGGTACGGCCGGCAGACCTCGAGATTGCGGCGGAAGTCGATGTCGTCCGGCTCGACGATGCCCGCGGCCGGGTTCTCGATCGCCCAGATCATGCCGGAGAGCGCCGCGACCGTGACCTGCAGCGAGGTCGCGCTGTTGTAGGGCGCGAGCCTGCGCGCCTCCTCGATCGAGAGCTGCGAGCCGTACCAGTAGGCATTCTTCGCGTGGCCCGCGAGCAGCACGCCGAGCTCGTCGATGCCCGTCGTGATGTCGCCCATCATGATCCGCTTCTTCTCCTGCAGCTGGAAGTTGCGGCCGGCGAACTCGTGCACCGAGAGCACGGCGTTGTCCGACGGGTGGTAGGCGTAGTGCACGGTCGGGCGGTAGACGGCGCGGTCGTTCTGCCGCACGGTCAGCAAATCCGAAATCGAGATCGACTCGCCGTGCGTGATCAGGAAGCCGTGGAAGTGCCCCGCCTCCGGTGTCCAGGTGCGCACCCGCGTCGCGCATCCGGGCTGGGTCAGGAAGATCGCGCTCTTGCGCCCGAAGTCGTGCTGGCGCGCGTCGCGGGGAAAGTGCCGCTCGTGCGTGCCCCAGCCGAGCTCGGCCGGCTGGCTGCCCTCGCTCACGAAGCCGTCCACCGACCAGGTGTTCACGAACTCGCCGGGCATCTTCGGCCGGCTCGACACCTGCGTGTCGCGCTCGGCGATGTGGATCACCTTGATGCCGAGCCCCTGCGCGAGTTTCGCCCAGTCCTCGCGTGACTGCGGGTTGCCCGCCTCGTGGCCGGTGTCCTCGGCGATGTCGAGCAGCGCCTGCTTGACGAAGTGCGACACGAGACCCGGATTCGCGCCATGCGTGATGACCGCGGTCGGGCCGTTGTTCCAGCCCTTGCGCAGCTCGAGCACTTCCTCGCGCAGCGCGTAGTTCGTGCGTCGGCTCGCGGGGATGTTCGGGTCGGTGTAGCCGCCCGGCCAGGGCTCGATGCAGGTGTCGAGGTACAGCGCGCCCTTCTCGTGGCACAGCTTGATCAGCGCGATGCTCGAGACGTCCACCGACAGGTTCAGCACGAAATCGCCCCGCCCGACCAGCGGCTCGAGCACGTGCCGGTAGTTCTCGCGCGTCAGCGGGTGGTTCACGAACTTGATCCCGTACTTCGCCGCTTCCTCGCGGCCCGCGTCGTCCGCCGTCACGATCGTGATGCGGTCCGCGGTCAGTCCGCCGACGTGACGCAGGATCAGCGGCAGGACGCCCTGGCCGATGCTGCCGAAGCCGATGAAGACCAGCCGGCCGGGAAAGTGCGTGTGGATCGTGTGCTCGCTCATGGTGTCGGGAAATCCGCTATCGTTGCAATCGAGGGCCGAGAATGTACCGCAATTGCGCGTCGCCGTGGCGCTGGCCGCTCGTGCTGCTCGCAGCCTACGCGGCGCTCTGGATCGCGCTCGCGATCGAGCCCGTCTTCCGCCAGGACTGGCTGCTCGAGAATCTGATCGTCCTGGTCGCGCTGCCGCTCCTCGTGCTGACCGCGCGGCGATTCCGGTTCAGCAACTTCGCCTACGCATGCCTGTTCGTGTTCTTCGTCTTCCACGCCGTCGGGGCGCACTACACCTACTCGCTCGTGCCTTACGCCGACTGGTGGCAGTCGCTCGGCGGCGCGCCGCTCGAGGGCCGCAACCACTACGACCGGCTGGTGCATTTCCTGTACGGCCTGCTGGTGACGCCGGCGGCGGTCGAGCTGTTCGCGCGCTATGGCAGCTACCCGCGCCCCTGGCAGTTCCTGTTCCCGTGGATGTTCATGGCCGGTCACTCGGTCGTCTACGAATTGATCGAGTACGCGGCCGCGCTCGTTTTCGGCGGCGATCTCGGCCAGGCCTATCTCGGCACGCAGGGCGACGTCTGGGACGGACAGAAAGACATGGTGCTCGCGCTCGCCGGCACGACCGTGACGCTCGCCTGTCTCGGGGCCGGCGGAAAGCTGCCGGTGCGGCGCTAGGCGGGCTGGAACGGGAATCAGGATGCGTACTCCCCTTATCTCGACGCACGAGCTCGCGGGAATCCTGGATGAACCGGGCTGGGTCGTCGCCGACTGCCGCTTCGAGCTCGGCAAGCCGGAGGCCGGGCTCGCTGCCTGGCGCGCAGGCCATGTCCCGTGCGCCGTGCACGTGGACCTCGAGCGCGATCTTTCCGCGCCGGTCACTCCGGCGACCGGCCGTCACCCGCTGCCCTCGCCCGCCGAGTTCGCCGCGACGCTCGCGCGCATCGGGATCTGCAGCGACACCCGTGTCGTCTGCTACGACGGGGGTTCGGGCGCCTTCGCCGCCCGGCTGTGGTGGATGCTGCGCTGGCTGGGTCACGACTCGGTCGCAGTCCTCGACGGCGGCTTTGCCGCCTGGACCGCCGAGGGACGACCAGTCTCCACGGAGTCACCGCCGCCGCGAAATGCAGCGCCATTCGTACCCCGGCCGCGGCCCGGCATGGTGGTCGACGCCGCGGCCGTCGCGGCGGCGCTCGCGCGCGGCGAGACGCTCATCGACGTGCGCGGCGCGGAGCGCTTCGCCGGCAAGGTCGAGCCGCTCGACTCGGTCGCGGGGCACGTCCCCGGAGCCGTCAACCTCCCCTACCTGGAGAACCTCGACGCCGCGGGTCGCTTCCGCGCGCCGGCCCAGCTCGCGGCGCTCTGGGGCGCGCGCACCGGCGCCGGGCCCGGCCGCGCGCCGATCTGCATGTGCGGCTCGGGCGTGACCGCGTGCCAGGGATTGCTCGTGCTCGAGGCCGCGGGCATCCCGGGCGGGCGCCTGTACGCCGGCTCCTGGAGCGAGTGGATCCGCGATCCGTCGCGACCGGTTGCGCGCGCGACCTGATCTGGTATCGTCCGCGCCCTCTGGCATCGAACGGGGCCCCGATTTGGACAGCCTGGCGCGTGGTGCGGTGACCCCGCGGTCCAACTGGAGCGTCGAGGACTCCGAACAGCTCTACGCGGTCGGCGCCTGGGGCACCGGCTACTTCGGCATCAACGCCGCCGGCCACGTCGTCTGCCGGCCCGACCGCAGCCGCGAGCGCGAGATCGACCTGTACGAGGTGGTGCGCGAACTCGAGGCGCGCGACCTCACCGCGCCGATGGTGCTGCGCTTCTCGGACATCCTGCGCGACCGGCTGCGCGCGCTGCACGACGCCTTCGCCGCGGCGATTGCCGAGAACGACTTCAAGGGCCGGTACGCCGCCGTGTTCCCGATCAAGGTGAACCAGCAGCGCCTGGTCGTCGAGGAGGTCTATCGCGGCAGCGCCGACCTCGGCTTCGGGCTCGAGGCCGGCAGCAAGCCGGAACTGCTCGCGGTGATGGCGCTGACCGGCGACGCGCCGGGCCGGCTGATCATCTGCAACGGCTTCAAGGACGACGACTACATCGAGGCCGTGATCCTCGCCACCAAGCTCGGGCGCACGATCATCCCGGTGATCGAGAACTTCTCGGAGCTCGGCTACATCCTGAAGCACGCCGAAAAGTACCAGGTGCGTCCGCAGATCGGCGTGCGCGTGAAGCTGGCTGCCGAGGGTACCGGCAGATGGCGTGAATCGGCAGGCGCCCGCTCGAAGTTCGGCCTGTTCACCACCGAGATCCTGGAACTGGTCGAGGTGCTGCGCTCGCACGGCATGCTCGACTGCCTGAAGCTGGTGCACTGCCACCCGGGCTCGCAGCTGCACGACATCCGCCGCGTCAAGGACGCGGTCAACGAGCTCGCCCAGGTGTACGCGGAGCTCGCCCGCTTCGGCGCCGGTCTCGAGTACATCGACGTCGGCGGCGGGCTCGGCATCGACTACGACGGCTCGCGCACCAACTTCGAGTCCTCGACCAACTACTCGCTGCGCGAGTACGCGAACGACGTCGTGTACCGCATCGCGAGCGTGTGCAACGCGCGGGGGCTCGCGCACCCGACGATCATCAGCGAGTCCGGCCGGGCGATCACGGCGCACCACAGCGTGCTGGTGTTCAACACGCTCGGCGCGACCAGTCTCGACCGCTTCAGCGTGCCGGAGCGGCCGGGCAACGGCGGGCTGCCGCCGCCGGTCGCGGACCTGTACGACGCCTGGCAGACGGTCAGCGAGCGCCGCCTGGTCGAGTGCTGGCACGACGCCCAGCAGGCGCGCGAGCAGGCACAGCAGATGTTCAGCCTCGGCTACCTGACGATCGAGATGCGCAGCTGGGCCGAGCGGCTCTACTGGGCGACCTGCGCAAAGGTGCGCGACCTGACGCGCAGGCTCGGCAAGGTGCCCGAGGAGCTGGAGGACCTGGAAACGGTCCTGTCCGACATCTACTTCTGCAACCTGTCCGTGTTCCAGTCGCTGCCGGACAGCTGGGCGATCGACCAGCTGTTCCCGATCATGCCGCTGCACCGCCTCGACGAGCGCCCGGCGCGCAGCGCGGTGCTCGCCGACATCACCTGCGACTCCGACGGCAGGATCGACCGCTTCGTGTCGCTGCGCGACGTCAAGCGCGCGCTCGAGGTGCACGAGCTGGTGCCCGGCGAGGACTACTTTCTCGCCGCATTCCTGGTCGGCGCTTACCAGGAGACGCTCGGCGACCTGCACAACCTGTTCGGCGACACGCACGTGGTACACATCCGCCTCGACGAGGCCCACGGCTGGTGGATCGAGGAGATCATCAAGGGCGACACCGCAAGCGCGGTGCTCGGCTACATGCAGTACGACCCGGGCGAGCTCTATCCGCGCTTCGCGCGCGACTGCGAGCGCGCCATGCGCGACGGCAGCCTGTCGGTGGCCGAGGGCCAGGCGCTGAAGCGCTTCTACGAGTCGGAACTGGCGGGCTACACTTACCTGGAACCGGATGGCGCCGCCTGAGGCGCAAGCCAAGGAGCAATCGAATGCCCATGACGCATCGCATCGCCCTGTCCGCGGTCGCCTGCCTCGCCGCCTTCGCGGCGTCGGCCTCCGCCCCGCCCGCCACCGACGCGGCGACCTTCGCGACCCTCGACAAGGTGCTGGCCGGCGACCACCGCAGTGACGCGAACCGCGCGCGCGACCAGTACCGCCACCCGCGCGAGACGCTCGGGTTCGTCGGCCTGCGCCAGGACATGACCGTCATGGAAGTCTCGCCGGGCGGCGGCGGCTGGTATACCGAGATCCTCGCGCCCGCGCTGAGAGAGCATGGCGAGTACATCGCCGCGAGCTGGGACCCGAACTCGACCAGCGAGTACGTCAAGACCAACTCGAAGAAATTCGCCGACAAGCTCGCGGCCCGCCCGGACCTGTACGACCGCGCGAAAGTCACCGCGCTACAGGCGCCCAACGCCCTGAAGCCGGTGCCAGACGGCAGCGTGGACATGGTGGTCACGTTCCGCAACATCCACGGCTGGATGGGCGACGACTCCGCCGACGCGATGTTCAAGGCCATGTACGCCGCGCTGAAGCCGGGCGGCATCCTCGGCGTCGTCGGGCACCGCGCGAAGACCGACAAGCCGCAGGATCCGAAGGCGGAGTCCGGATACGTGCGCGAGGATCATGCAATCGCGCTGATCGAGAAAGCCGGCTTCGAGCTGATCGGCAAGAGCGAGGTCAACGCCAACCCGAAGGACACGGCGGACCACGAGAACGGCGTCTGGTCGCTGCCGCCGACCCTCGATGGCGGTGACGTCGACCGCGACAAGTACCTCGCGATCGGCGAGAGCGACCGCTTCACGCTGCGGTTCCGCAAGCCGGAGTGAGCCGGCCGGGAATCGCGGGCACGACGCTCGCACTCGCGCTCGCCTTCCACGGCGGATTCGCCGCCGCCGACCCGGACGAGGCCGTGACGCTGCGCGTCATGAGCTTCAATGTCTGGTACGGCGGCGACCAGGTCAGCCTCGCCGAGGTCGGCGCCGCCATCCGCGCGGTCGCGCCGGACATCGTCGGCGTCCAGGAGGCCGACGTGAATCTCGAGCGCGTCGCGGAAGCGGCCGGCATGCCGTTCGTCGACCCGCGCCGCCGCATCCTGTCGCGCTGGCCGATCTTCGATTCCGGCACGGGCGTGCGCACCGAGGCCGGCGCCGCGCCCTACTCGACCACGGCGCTCGACTCCTCGGCGCTGCACGCCTGGGTGATGGTGCGGCCGGGCAAGGTCGTCGCGGTCGGGAACGTGCACCTGTCGAGCGGTTCCGGCGAGGACGCGACGCGCCTCGCGGAGGCGCGCCCGCTGGCGGCGCTCGGCAAGCTCGGCGCGGCCGGCACGCCCGTATTCCTCACCGGCGACTTCAACTCGCGCTCGCACCTCGACGCCACGGCCGAGGGCGACCGCGCGGTCACGAAATTCCTGGCCGAATCGGGCCTGCGCGACAGTTTCCGCGAGGCGAATCCGGACTCCGCGGCGCGACCCGGCCACACGTTCTCGCCCGGCGCTCCGCACGCGGCGGGCCGGCCCGCGCGCCGGCAGAGCCGCATCGACTACGTGTTCACGGCCGGGCGCAGCGAGACGCTGTCTTCCCAGGTGGTGGGCGAGGCCGGCGGTCCGGTGACCGACATCGCCTGGTTCCCCTGGCCCTCGGACCATCGCGCCGTTATCTCGACGTTCCGCGTGGTGCCGGACGAGGCGCCGCCGCTCATCGTCGCGACGCCGCGGCTGGTCCAGCCGGGTGCGAGCGTGTTCGTGCGCGCCTGGGATTCGTCCGGTCCGGGCTGGACGGTGCTCGTCGTGCGCCGCGGCGGCGGTCCCGCTGACGCGCTGACGGGCGTGCGCGACATGCCGCACGACTGGCAGCGCATGATCCCACTCTCGACGCTCGGCTTCGCGCCCGGCGACTACGATGCGCTGCTGGTCGGGGAGGACGGCGCCGTGCTGCAGCGCTCGGCGTTCACGCTTGCGACTCCCGGCGCGCGTCCCGAGATCGAGGCGACCGTCGCCTCCGTGAAGCCGGGCGAGCCGGTCGGCGTGCGCTGGCGGCATGCGCCCGGCGCGTTGCGCGACTGGATCGGCGTGTATCGCGGCGGCGAAACCGACGTCACGAAATATCTCGGCTTCGTCTACACCGAGGCCGCTTTCGCCGGCGAGACGAGCTTCCAGCCCGGCCCGCGCGGCGAACCGCTGGCGCCGGGCGATTACGAGCTGCGCCTCCTGCATGACGAGTCCTACGTCGTGCTCGCAAAGGCGCCGTTCCGGGTCCTGCCGTGACCCCGCGTCGTCACGTGATCGAGAGTTGACCCCCCGGGCCGGGACGCGCAGTCTCGGGCGCATGGCCGCGCTCACGCTCATCGTCGGCAGCCACAATTACAGTTCCTGGTCGCTCCGGCCGTGGCTGCTGATGCGCCACCTCGGCCTCGAGTTCGAAGTGCGGCAATTGCAGCTCGACACGCCCGCTTTCGACGCGGAGATCGCGCGTGTCTCGCCGACCCGCCGCGTGCCGGTCCTGGTGCACGGCGATCTCGTGGTCTGGGAGTCGCTCGCGATCTGCGAGTACGCATCCGAGCTCGCCGGCGGGCGCGGACTGCCGGCGGATGCGCGCCTGCGCGCGCTCGCCCGCGCAGCGGCCGCGGAGATGCACTCCGGCTTCGGCGCCCTGCGCGCCGCCTGCCCGATGAACGCGCGCGCGACGGGGCGGCGTGTGCCGATGACGCCGCCGCTCGCGCGCGACCTGGCGCGCATCGATGCGCTCTGGTCGGGCTGCCGCCGCGACCAGGGTGAACTCGGCCCCTGGCTGTTCGGCGAATTCAGCATCGCCGATGCGATGTACGCGCCCGTCGCGCTGCGCGTGCGCACCTACGGCCTGCCGCTCTCCTCGCTCGCCGCACGCTATCTCGACACGATGCTCGGCGATCCGCACCTCGCCGAGTGGCTCGATGCCGCCCGGCGCGAGACGCAGGTGATTCCGCACGAGGAAGCCGGTGCCGGCGCCTGAGCGCGGCGCGGCGATGACCTTCGCGAGCGCGATCGGACTCGGCGCGCGCCTCGAGGCAGCCATCGACGAGGCGGCGAATCAGCTGCCTGCCGATCCGGCCGCGCGGCCGCAGCATCTCGCCATCGCCTTCGTGTCCGCCGCCTACGGTGCCGCGGTCGAGCGCCTGCCGCAGCTCCTGCGTCCGCTGCTCGGCGACTGCCTGCTGTTTGGCTGCAATGCCGGCGGCCTGATCGGCGGCGGCGGCGAGGAAGAGGACGAAGCCGGCATCGCCCTGCTCTGCGGCCGGCTGCCGGATGCGGTGCTCGCCGCGGTCCACCTCGAGCAGGACACGCTGCCGCCGCTCGCGGCCTCGCGCGAGAGCTGGTGGCGCCTGCTCGACCTCGCTCCGGAGGCCGAGCCGAGTTTCCTGCTGATCGCGGATCCTGCGACGATCGACGCGGAGGCCTGCGCGCGCGGGCTCGACCGCGCCTATCCGGGCTCGACGGTGATCGGCGGGCTCACGGGCGGAATGCTCGCGCCCGGCACGGCGCGCCTCGTGACGGACGGCGAGGTGCACCGCTCGGGTGGCACGCTGCTCGCATTCTCCGGCAACGTGGCCATCGACTCCGTGCTCGCGCAGGGCTGCCGCCCGATCGGGGATCCGCTGTTCGTGACCGCCTGCGACGGCAATCTGATCGGCGAACTCGACGGCCGCCCGCCCAGGGAGCTGCTCGGCGCGCTGTTCGCGAGCCTCGACGAGGCGGACCGCGCGCGCTTCAGCGACTCGCTGTGCATGGGCATCGCGCTGCCGGGTCCGCGCCAGGTCGTCGACGCCGGCGATTTCCTGATCCGCAACGTCCTCGGCCTCGACCCGGAAAGCGGCGCGCTGTGGATCGGCGCGCGCGTCGCCCCGAACGCGATCGTCCAGTTTCACCTGCGCGACGGCGCGACCGCCTCCGAGGAGCTCGAGCGCCGGCTCTCGGCTTCGCTCGCCGGACACGCGCCGCCATCCGCCGCCCCGCTGTTCGCCTGCGCCGGGCGAGGGAAGAATCTGTTCGGCGTGAGCGGCCATGATTCCGGGACGCTGCGGCGCATGATCGACATCCCGGTCGCCGGCATGTTCAGCGCGGGCGAGATCGCGCCGGTGCAGGGTGCGACGTTCGTGCACGGCTACTCGAGCGTGTTCGGGCTGATCCGGCCGCGGACCGCGCCGGCCCCCTGATAGAATCGCCGCGTTACCCGGGGGCTCCCATGCACAGATTCCTCCTGGCCGCTTGCCTCGCGGCCGCTCCGCTGCTCGCGCAAGCAGCGCCGCGCGGCCTGACGGCTGCGGACCTCGCCTCGATCGCGCGGCTCTCCGAGCCAGCGCTGTCGCCGGACGGCCGGCGCGTCGTGTACACGCTGCGCGAGACCGACCTCGCCGCCGACCGCGGGCGCACCGACCTGTGGCTGCTCGATCTCGACGGCGGCGCCGCACCGCGGCGCCTGACCAGCCACCCGGAGAACGACGGCACCGCGGACTGGGCCGGGTCGAACCGCGGCGTCTTCTTCCTCTCCTCACGCAGCGGCTCAGCGCAGGTCTGGTACCTGCCGCTCGCCGGCGGCGAGGCGACCCAGGTCACGGAGCTGCCGCTCGACGTCGAAAGCTTCCGCGCCTCGCCGCGCGGCGACCGGCTGGTGGTCGCACTCGAAGTGTTCCCGGATTGCCCCGACCTCGAGTGCACGAAGCAGCGCCTCGAGGAAACGCAGGCGGCGAAGCAGCGCGGCCAGACATACGACCAGCTGTTCGTGCGCCACTGGGACCGCTGGAAGGACGGCCGGGTCTCGAAGCTCTTCTCGATCCCGCTCGACGGCGGGCCGCGCGCGCAGGGCGCGCCGGTCGCGCTCACGGCGGCGCTCGATGCCGACATCCCGTCGAAGCCGCAAGGCGACCGCGCCGATTTCGCATTCAGCCCCGACGGCGCGCAACTCGTGTTCGCGGCGCGCCGGCGCTGGCGCGACGAGCCCTGGTCGACGAACTTCGACGTGTGGCGCGTGCCGGCCGACGGCAGCGCGCCGCCTGCCAATCTCACGGCGGACAATCCGGCCTGGGACGCGCAGCCCGCGTTCTCGCCGGACGGCCGGCAGCTGGCCCACCTGGCGATGGAGCGGCCGGGCTTCGAGGCCGATCGCTTCCGGCTCGTGGTGCGCGACGCGGCGAGCGGGGCAATCCGCTTCGAGACCCGCGACTGGGACCGCTCGATCGCCGCCTTCCGCTTCGCCGCCGACGGCAACTCGGTCATCGCCGTCGCCGACGACCTCGGCCAGCACCCGCTGTTTGCCATCGACCTTGGGAGCGGCAGACGCACGCGCCTCACGGACGCCGGCAGCGTCACCGACTTCGACGTCGCGGGCGGCCGCATCGTGTTCGGCCTGCAGAACCTCGCGGCGCCGGCGGACCTGTTCCTCATCGACGGGCGCGCTGCGCCGCGGCGCGTGACGGGCGTGAACGCCGAACGGCTCGCCGACGTCCGCTTCGGCGAGTACGAGGCCTTCACTTTCGCCGGGGCGGGCGGCGAGACCGTTCACGGCTACGCTGTGAAGCCCTGGAACTTCGCGCCGGGGCAGCGCTACCCGATCGCGTTCATCGTGCATGGCGGTCCGCAGTCGAGCTATGCGAACACCTGGAGCTACCGCTGGAACCCTCAGGTCTACGCGGGCGCGGGCTACGCCGCCGTGTTCGTCGATTTCCACGGATCGACCGGTTACGGCCAGGCGTTCACCGATTCGATCAGCGGCGACTGGGGCGGCAAGCCGCTCGAGGACCTGCAGAAGGGACTCGCCGCGGCGCTCGAGCGTTATCCCTGGCTCGACGGCGAGCGCGCCTGCGCGCTCGGCGCGTCCTACGGCGGCTTCATGATGAACTGGATCGCGGGCCGCTGGCCGGAGCGCTTCCGTTGCCTCGTGAACCATGCGGGCATCTTCGACAGCCGCTCGATGTACTACACCACCGAGGAGCTCTGGTTCCCGGAGTGGGACCTCGGCGGGCCCTACTTCGCGAGCCCCGAGAGCCACGAGCGCTGGAACCCGGCGCAGTTCGTCACCGCCTGGCGCACGCCGACGCTGGTCGTCCACGGCGCGCTCGACTTCCGCGTGCCGTACAGCCAGGGACTCGGCACCTTCACGGCGCTGCAGCGGCGCGGGATCGAGAGCCGCTTCCTGTTCTTTCCCGACGAGAACCACTGGATCCTGAAGCCCGCGAACAGCCTGCAGTGGCACGCCGAAGTGCTCGCCTGGCTCGAGCGTCACCTCGAAGGGGCCTGACCCTTTCGCGTCAATTCTCGCGCCATTCGGCCTTGTATCCCCTGCCGAGCGCGATGAGCCTCTGCAGCAGGTCGGGATAGTCGATGCCGGCGCCAAGCGCCGAGTCGGCGAAATCCTCGGCGCGCTCCAGGTTCGGGTTGGCGTTCGCCTCGAGCACGAACGGCGTGCCATCCTCGCGCACGCGAAAGTCGATGCGCGCGTAGCCGGTCATGTGCAGCGCGCGGTAGATGCGCCGCGCCAGACGGTCCAGCCGGTCCGCGAGCCCGTCCGGCAGGTTCAGCGCCTTGCCGCTGGTGATGCCGTGCCGCTTCTGGTAGTCGCGGTCCCACTTGGCCTTGCGCGTCGCGATACCGGCCCGGCCGCCCTTCAGCTCGCCGAAGATGAACTCCCAGGGCGGCAGCGTGCGGATGCGCTCGTTGCCCATCACGCCGACGTAGAACTCGCGCCCGTCGACGTACTCCTCGACCAGCGCGTCGGACTGCGTGTGCGCGTGGATGAACTCGACGCGTTCCGCGAGCCGTGCCGCGTCCTCGACGATCGACGCCTGCGAGATGCCGAGCGAGGCGTCGTCGGTGGCCGACTTCACGAACAGCGGGAAACGCAGCGTCTTCGGGATCCTGAACTCGCCGCCGCGCCGGAACACGGCGAAGTGCGGCGTCGGAATGCGATGGTAGGCGAGGATCTGCTTCGACAGCGCCTTGTCGCGCGAGAGCATCATGCCGCGCGGGTTGCAGCCCGTGTACGGCTGGCGCAACAGCTCGAGGTAGGCGACCACGTGCTGGTCGTAGGTGACGATGCCGCCGAACTCCTCGAGCAGATTGAAGCACACCTGCGGCTGCCAGTCCTGGATCGCCGCGCGCAGTTCCGTGAGGCTGTCGCCGATGCCGATCGGCCGCACGTCGTGCCCCGACTCGCGCAGGCAGCTCACCACGTCGAATTCCGTGCGGTATTCCGCGGCCGCCTGCTCGCCGACGCCCTCCAGGGATGCCGGCGGGACCAGCGTCTCGTGGACCAGGACGAGGATGCGCAGCCGCCGCATCGCGCTCAGCCCGGGCGCGCGCGCGGCGCGGCGTCGAGCAGCCGGTCCGCGAGCGCCTCGATCTCGGCGGCGCGTGCGAGACCGGCGCGCAGTTCCGCGCCGAGCCCGGACGCGCCATAGCATGCGCCGGCGAGCTGGCCGGTGATCGCAGCGGCGGCCTGCGCGTCGCCCGGGCGCGAGGCCGCGGCAGCGAGGCATTGCCCGAGGTCCGCGCCCTGCTCGAAAGCCGCGAGCGCCGACTCGAGCGCGGCGACCACGGCGAACTTGCCGCGCAGCAGCCGGCGCGGCGCGCGGCCGCGCCAGGCGCCGCCCGCGATCTCCCGCACCGGCGAACGCAGCGTGTCCGGCCGCCAGGATTCCGGCGCCGGGCTGAAATCGGCCGCGAGCAGCGTCGCCTTCTCGCGCCCGGCGAGCGCGCCGGCGAGCAGCGCGGCGAGCAGGCGCACGGCGTCGAGCGTCAGCGGCGCCTGGTGCGTCACCCGCGCGCAATGGACCGCCGCGTCGATCGCCTCGCGCGGCGAGGCGCTGAACCAGGCGACCGCCGGACCGATGCGCGCCAGCGGCTCCGCATCGGCGTGGGCCGGGTCGTGCGACCCGGCGTAGGGATTTCCGGTCCACTGCGCCGCGGCGAGCGCACGCGCGGTCGCGGCGCTGATGCCGACACAGCTGCCGGTGCTCGACCAGAGCCCGTTGCGCTGCCACTCGCAGTAGCGCGCGACCTGGTCCGCGGCGTCGGGCCCGTCGCTCGCGACCAGGCTGTCCGCGAGGCACAGCGCCATCGCGGTCCTGTCAGCCCGGGCCCCGGGCGGCAGGCCGTGCAGCGCGTGGCCGAGCGCCTCGCCGGCCGCGAGCCCGAGCAGCATGCCGCGCACGCGGTCGCGCAAATCGATGGCGTCCGCCAGGACCGCCGCAGGTCGCGGCGCCGCGCGCGCCGCCGGAGCCGGCGGGGGCGACGGGAGCGGCGCGGGCGGCGCGCCCCAGCGGCGCACGAAGTCCGCCTGCTCGTCCGTCTCGGGGATATTCGGCCAGTGGCGCGAGCGCGCATTGGCGCGCCAGGCCTGGTTCAGCCGCGCGAGCGCGGCCTCGCCGCCGGCGCCGCGGCTCGCGAGCCAGCAGCCGGCGACCAGGTTGGTCCGGCCGATGCCGGCGCGGCAATGCAGGTAGACCGACCTTCCTTCGGCCAGCGCGCGCGCGAGCGCCTCGAGGATCTCCTGCATGGCGGCTTCGCTCTTCGGCACGCCGTGGTCGCGGATCGGCCGGCGCAAATAGCGCGCCGCCTCGCCGCCGCGCAGCGCCGCGAGCAGCGGCTGGTAGGACTCGAGTTCGCCGGGATCGGTCAGGTCGATGAAGCAGTCGATGCCCGCGGCGAGCAGTTTCGCGAGCCGCTTGCGCGTCGCCTTGTCATCCGGCCCGGAGGGGTGCTCGCCGGCGAGCAGGCGCCCGGGCTCGATCCAGTGGCTGTGCGGCAGCGGCGCGCGCGCCACGCGCTCACCCGGCGGCCGGCGGCGAGCGTTCGAGGCCGGCGAAGTCGAAGGCGGACGGGTCCGCGAGGTGCGCGGGCTCGACATTGCACAGGGCACTGAAGATCGTGTCCACGCGGCCCGGGTTCGCGCGCTCCCAGTCCGCGAGCATGCGTGCTATCGCCTCGCGTTGCAGGTTCGGCTGCGAGCCGCACAGCGTGCAGGGGATAATGGGAAATTCACGCGCCCTGGCATAGCGCGCGATCTCGCGCTCCGGCACGTAGCAGAGCGGGCGAATCACGACATTCGTGCCGTCGTCGGACCGCAGCTTCGGCGGCATCGCCTTCAGCCTGCCACCGTGGAACAAATTGAGGAACAGCGTCTCGACGAGGTCGTCGCGATGATGGCCGAGCGCGATGCGCGTGAAGCCGCGCTCGCGCGCGAAGCGGTACAGCGCGCCGCGGCGCAGCCGGCTGCACAGCCCGCACTGCGTGCGGCCCTCGGGAATCACGCGCCGGACCACGGCATACGTGTCCTGCTCGATCACGTGATACGGCACCCCGAGCGAGTCAAGGTAGTCGGGCAGCACGCGCGCCGGGAAGCCGGGCTGCTTCTGGTCGAGATTGACCGCAGCGAGCTCGAAGCGCACCGGCGCAGCGCGTTGCAGCGACAGCAGCATGTCGAGCAGCGTGTACGAATCCTTGCCGCCGGACAGGCAGACCATCACGCGGTCGCCCGCGCCGATCATGCCGAAATCGGCGATCGCCTTGCCGACCAGTCCGCGGATGCGCGCCGCGAGCCGGCGGAAGTTCGCGGAGGATTCGGCGGCTGCCGGCATCATCCGGGTGTTCCGGGTTCGGCCAGGTACTTGCGTTCCAGGTAACGCAAGAATGGCGCTGCGGACAACGTGCGGCCGGTCGCGTGCTGCACGAGCTGCGGCACGCCGAGGCTCGCGCCCATCGCGTGCACGCGTTCGCGCAGCCAGCCGAGCAGCCCGCCGAACTGGCCGGAGGCGATCTCGGCGTCGATGCCCGGCTGCTGCTCGCGGATCGTCTCCCAGAGCTGGCCGGCGATGACCGCGCCCACGCCGTACGACGGGAAGTGGCCGAACGAGCCGATCGCCCAGTGGATGTCCTGCAGGCAGCCCTCCACGTCGTTCGCCGGCACCAGCCCGAGCCGGTCGGCGGACAGCGCGATCCAGGCGTCGCGCAGCTCCCTGACCGCGAGCTCGCCGGACAGCAGCCGGCGCTCGAGCTCGTAGCGCATCCAGATGTGGGTCTGGTAGGTGAGCTCGTCGGCGTCCGTGCGGCTGGTGCCGCGCGCGACGCGGTTCAGGTGCCGGTAGAGATTCTCCTCGCTCCACTCGGGGCCGGCCGCGCCGTAGTGCTTCTCGAGCAGCGGGCGCAGGAAGGTCACGAAGGCGCGGCTGCGGCCCGCCATCATCTCGAGCAGCAGCGACTGGCTCTCCTCCAGCGCCATGCCGCGGTCCTGGCCGACCGGCTGGTCCACCCACTCCGCCGGCAGCCCGAGGTCGTACAGCGCCTGGCCGGTCTCGTGCAGCGCGCCGAGCAGTCCCCGGAACGGGTCCTTCTGCACGAAACGCGTCGACACGCGGATGTCGCCCGGCACGCCCTCGGTGAACGGGTGGTCGCTCTCGTCGAAGCGGCCGCGGTCGAACGGGAAACCGAGCGCCTTCATGACGTCCGTGGCGAGGCCGCGCTGCCGGCTCGCGGAGAAGCGGCCCTCGATCGGCAGCGCGGGCGCCGCCGCCTGGATCTCGATCGCTTCGGTCACGAGGCCGGGCAGCCGCTGCCCGAGCGGCGTGAAGATCGCCTCGATGTCGCGCGACAGCAGGCCCGGCGTGAACTCGTCGGCCAGCGCGTCCCAGGGATCGAGCGAGAAGCGCTGCCCGAGGAGCTCGGCCTTGCTGCGCACCAGCTTGACCGTTTCCTCGAGCTGGGGCGCCAGCACGTTGAACTCATTCGCTTCGCGCGCCTCGCGCCAGCGCGCCTCGGAGCGAACAAAGGCCTTGGCCATGCGCGCGATCAAGGACTGTGGGGTCGCGATCGCGTGGTCGTGGAGCCGGCGCATCTCGCGCAGGTTCGCGGCCTGCCAGCCGGCCAGCGACCGGGCGTTCGCGTCGGCGCGGTCGAGCAGCCGGGAGATCCGCGGCGAGACCAGCAGCGTGTGGGACTCGATCTCGAGGGCGGCGAGCTGGTCGCCGCGCACGTCCGCGCTCGCCCGCGGCATGGTGACGGCCGCGTCCCAGCGCAGCAGCGCGAGCACGCCCCGGAAGGCGTGCAGCCGCCGGAACTCCTGCTCGAGTTGCTGATAGGGGGTGGCCGTCGGCAAGCCCCGATTCTACCAGCCGGGCCCCCGACGGACGCCTGCGGCCGGGTGGTCAAGGCAATGTAATCAGCTACTTGTGCGCGGCGAGTCGCCTTGACAGCGGGCGCGGCGCGCCCGTCACACCCGGCCGGCGGCCTGCGGGGTCTCGGATTCGAGCCGGTCGAGCTCGTGCGAAAGGGCTTCGGGAGAGCCGGTATGCGGTGCGAGGAGCGCGTAGAACGACGGCACGACGTACAGCGACAGGATGGTCGAGAACGCGACGCCGAAGATCACCACCGCGCCGATCGCCGAGCGCGCCGCCGATCCGGGGCCTCCGGCGACGACCAGCGGCGCCGCTCCCGCGATGGTCGCGATCGAGGTCATCAGGATGGGCCGCAGCCGCACCGCCGCGGCCTCGACGATCGCCTCGCGCACGGACCGGCCCTGGTCGCGCAGCTGGTTCGCGAAGTCGACGATCAGGATGCCGTTCTTGGCCGCGAGCCCGACCAGCATGACGATGCCGATCTGGCTGAACAGGTTCAGCGTGCCGCCGGTGACCAGGATGCCGAGCAGCGCGCCGGTCAGCGCGAGCGGCACCGTCAGCATGATCACGAACGGGTGGATGAAGCTCTCGAACTGGGCGGCCAGCACCAGGTAGACGATCAGGAGCGCCATCGCGAAGGTGAACAGCACCGCCCCGCCCGCGGTCACGAACTCGCGCGACTGGCCCTTGTAGTCGATCTGCGCCGCTCCCGGCAGCTCCGCGGCCGCCGTCTCCTGTACCCAGCGGATCGCTTCGCCGAGCGTGTAACCCTCGGCGAGGCTCGCCGAGATCGTGATCGCACGCAGGCGGTTGAAACGGTTAAGCGTTCCCGGCTCCGCGATCTCCGAATGCGTCACGAGTGAGGACAGCGGCACGAGCTCGCCGCTGCGGCCCGAGCGCACGTACAGGTTGGCGAGGTTCGCGGGCTCGGCGCGGTCGGCGTCGCGCGCCTGCAGCACGACGTCGTACTCCTCGCCGTCCTCGACGAAGGTCGTGACCCGGCGCGAGCCCATCATCGTCTCGAGCGTCCTGCCGATCTCCCGCGTGGAGACGCCGAGATCGGCGGCGCGGTCGAAATTGACCTCGACCCGCAGCTGCGGCCGCGTCTCCTTGTAGTCGGAGTCGGCATCGAGGATGCCGGGGTTCTCCGCCATGCGCGCGAGCATCGCGTCCCGCCAGGCGGCGATTTCCTGGTAGTCCGGACCGCCGAGCACGATCTGCAGCGGCCGGCTGGTGCTGCGCAGGAGGCCGGTGCGAACGAACGGCGTCGCGCGCACGCTCGGGATCGCGGCGAGCTCCTCGCGCAGCGACTCGACCACCTCGCCGGTCGTCTCGGAGCGCCGGTCCCAGTCCTGCAGGAAGATGATCGCCTGGCCCTGGTTCATGTCCTCGCCGGCGCCGAACAAGCCCGGCAAGCGCGTGTTCACGCGCTGCACCGGCTTGTCGTCGCCGGTCAGCGGCACGAGCAGCGCCTCGACTTTCTGCATCTGCGCGACGGTGTAGTCATAGCCGGCGCCCTCCGGCGCCTCGACCGAGATGAAGAACGCGCCGCGGTCCTCCGCCGGCGCAAGCTCCTTGTCCACGACGTGGAACAGCGCGAGGCTCGCCGCCGCGCTGCCGGCGAGCAGCGCGCCGAACACCGCGGGCCGGCCGACGGTCGCGGCAACTTGCCGGCGGTAGCCCGCGGTTACCCGCGTGAACCGGTCGTGGATCCAGGCATTGAGCCCGCGCAGCCCGGTATGCGGCCGGATCAGCTTCGAGCACATCATCGGCGTCAGGGTCAGCGCCACGAAGCAGGAGATCGCGACCGCGCTCGCGAGCGCGACCGAGAGCTCGCGGAACAGCCGGCCAGTGTTGCCCGCCATGAAGCCGACCGGCAGGAACACCGCGACCAGAACCATCGTGGTCGCGATCACCGCGAATGCGACCTGCGCCGTGCCGCGGCGCGCGGCGACCAGCGGCGGCTCACCGAGGTCCACGCGGCGTTGGGCGTTCTCGACCACCACGATCGCGTCGTCCACGACCAGGCCGATGCACAGCACGATCGCGAGCAGCGTCAGCAGGTTGATCGAGAACCCGAACGCCCACAGCGCCGCGAACGCGGTCACCAGGCAGACCGGGATCGTGACCGCGGGGATGAGCGCCGAGCGCGCGTTGCCCAGGAACAGGTAGATGACCGCGATGACCAGCGCGATCGCCTCGAACAGCGTCGTGAACACGCGCTTGACGGCGGCGTCTATGAATACCGTCGTGTCGAAGGCGACGAACAGGCGCATGCCCTCGGGCAGAGACTTCTGGATCTCCTCCGCGGTCGCCCGTACCCTGCGCGCGACCTCGAGGCTGTTAGCGGTCGAGGTCTTGACGATGCCGATCCCGAGTACCTCGGCGCCGTTGCTGCGGAAGTACGAGCGCCGCTCCCGCGCGGCCCGCTCGACGCGCGCCACGTCGCCGAGGCGGACGAGATAGCCGTCGTCGCCCTTGACGATCGCCAGCTTCGCGAAATCGGCCGGCTCGCGGTAGCTGCGCTGCACGCGCAGCGTGAAGTCGCGGTCGGTCGACTCGAGGCTGCCGGCCGGCAGTTCCACGTTCTCGCGCTCAAGCGCCGCCTCGACGTCCGCCACCGTCAGTCCGCGCGCCGCGAGCGCGGCGCTGTCCAGCCAGACCCGGATCGCGTAGCGCCGCCCGCCGCCCATGCGCACGCGCGAGACGCCGTCTAGCGAAGTCAGCCGGTCCAGGATGTAGCGATGGGCGTAGTCGGTCAGCTCGAGCGTATTCATCCGTGTCGAGAGCATGTTGAGCCACAGGATCACCTCGGAATCCGACTCGGCCTTCTCGATCTCGGGCGGATCCGCCTCGCGCGGCAGCCGGTCGACGACGCGGCTGACCGCGTCGCGCACGTCGTTCGTCGCCGCTTCGATGTCGCGGTCGATCGAGAACTCGATGCTGACGCTCCCCTCGCCGTTGCTGCTCGCGGACCCGATGGTCTCGACGCCCTCGATGCCGGACAGCGCGTCTTCGAGCACCTGCGTGATCCGGGTCTCGACCACGGCCGCCGAGGCGCCCGGATACGAGACCCACACCGAGACGACCGGCGGGTCGATCACCGGCAGCTCGCGCAGCGTCAGCCGCGTATAGGCCATCACGCCGAGCACGACCAGGAGGAGGCTCATCACGGTCGCGAACACCGGGCGCCGGATCGAGACGTCGGAGAGGATCACGTCAGCCCCCGGCCGCGGCGGGCGCGGCGGTGACGCGCATCCCGTCGCGCAGCTTGACCGCGCCCTCGGTGACGATGGTCTCGCCCGGCGCGAGTCCCGAGGTGACCTCGACCTCGCCGCGCCGGCGCGCCCCGAGCGTGATCCTGGCGCGCGCGGCGGTCCGGTCCGCGGCGACGCGGTAGACGAAAGCCTCGCTGCCGACCTGGACCACGGCGATCTCGGGCACGACGATCGCCTGTCGCGGCGCCTGGTACAAACGCACCGAGAGCAGCATGCCGGGGCGCAGCAGCCGCTCCGGGTTCGCGATCTCGGCACGCACGGTGACCGAGCGCGTGACGGGATCGACGCGCGAATCGACGCTCGCGACCCGGCCGGCGAACTCCCGCTCCGGGTAGGTCTCGCTGTGCGCCGCGATGTCCTGCCCTTTCGCGAGCACGGCGAGGAATCGCTCCGGCACGTTGAAGTCGAGCTTGATGACCGAGATGTCGTCGAGCGTCGCGATCGCCGTGCCCGGCGTCACCAGCGAGCCCGGGCTGACGCGTCGCAGGCCCAGGATTCCGTCGAAGGGCGCGCTGATCACCCGGTCGGAGAGCTGGGCGCGCACCACGTCCATGCGCGCCTTCGCCGCGTCGCGCGTCGAGCGCTGCGTATCGAGCTGGCTCGCCGAGATGAGCTGCTTCTGGGCGAGCTCCTGGCCGCGCGCCAGCTGCCGCTCGGCCTCCTGGTAGGCGGCGCGCGCCTCCTCGAGCCCTGCGAGCTGCGCGCCGCTCGAGAGGTCCACGATGACGTCGCCGGCGCGCACGATGTCGCCGCTGTCGAAGGCGACCTTGCGCACGGTCTCGCTGACCTTGGCGGTCAGCGTGACCGATTCGTTCGCGCGCGCCGTGCCGAGCGCCTCCAGGGTGTCGCGCCACTCGACCGGCGCGACCTCGGCCATGACGACGACGGTCGCGGGCGGCTCGGCACCGGCCTCGCCGCCCGGCTCGCCGCAGCCTGCGAGCAGCAGCGCCCCGGCCAGGGCGCAACTGCGAAAAATCGACAGGGGGCAGGCTTCGTCCATCGTGCCGTCCATGCTAACCGAAGCACTCGGAGGCAGCGTGTCAGCGCGTCCCCAGCCATTGCCTGATCGTGCCCGGCAGGACCTGCTGTGCGCTGCGGCTGACATAGATCCCGATGTGGCCGCCCTGGAATTCAAAGGGCGTGTAGTCGCGGCTCCCGACCAGCCCGGCGAGCGGCTTCGAGGCGGACGGCGGCACGATGTGGTCCTGGCTCGCGTAGATGTTGAGTACCGGGCAGACGATCCGCCGCGGATCGACGGACCGCCCGCCGATCTCGAGCATGCCCCGCGCCAGGCGATTCTTCTGGTAGAAGTCACGGATGAACTGCCGGAAGGCGGCACCCGCCTGGTCGGGGCTGTCGTGGATCCAGCGTTCCATGCGCAGGAAATTCTCGAGCGCGGCGCGGTCATGGGCGATGTCGGCGAGGCCCGCGTACTTGCCGGCGGTCAGGCTGAGCGGCATGAGGGCGATGAAGGCGGCGTTCAGGAGTTCGCCGGGCAGGTTGCCGAGCGCGTCCACGAGGGCGTCGACGTCCAGCTTGCGCGCCCACCTGGCCAGCAGGTTGTCGTCCGTGTGGAAGTCCACGGGGGTCACCATCGTCACCAGGTTGCGCACCCTGTCTGGCGCGAGCGCCGCGTGGCAGATCGACAGTGTGCCACCCTGGCAGACACCCAGCAGGTTGACGGCGGGAACAGCGCATGCCTGCCGCACATGGTCGATGCAGGCACCGAGATAACGATTCACGTAATCGTCGAGTGTCAGCCCGCGATCCGCGCGATCCGGGTAGCCCCAGTCGACGAGGTAGACGTCGAGTCCGCGCGCGAGCAGCCCGCGGATCAGCGAGCGGTCGGGCTGCAGGTCCATCATGTACGGGCGATTCACGAGCGCGTAGCAGATGACGAGCGGCGCCAGCCCCGCGGACGGCGCCAGCGGCGCGTAGCGCCACAGCACGGTCTTGTCGATGCGCAGCGCCTCCACACGCGCGGAGCAGCCATCGGGACGCAGGTCCATGGTCGCGAGCTGCTGCACGGCCATTGTCATGCGCGTGGAATATTCGACGCCCTCGGCCGCGACCTGCGCGGGGTCGAGCCTGAGGCGGGTCATGACGCAGCTTCCAGCGCGCGCAGGGCAACGAGTGCCGCGAGGAGTTCCGCCAGCGCCGCGGCGAACTCCTCGCGGTGCGCGGCTGCCGACCAGGCCGCCTCGCCGCATGCGATCCAGAGTTCGTGCAGCTCGCGCAGCGTCGTGATCGGCGGGGCGTCGGGGCCGTCGTCGGCCAGCGCGGCACCGAGTCGCTGCGCGGCGTCGACCGCGATCTGGTTCAGCAGCCGGCCGAAGCGCTCGGCCGCCTGCTGATAGCGCGCCAGCCGGGGGCCGGGCGCGGTAGCCTCCGGCGGCGCAAGCGGCAGGCCCGGCATGGCCAGGAGCCGCCGGTAGTGGTCGGCGAAGAACTGCTGCGTAGCGCCTGCCGTCGCCTGATTTGCCAACCCCGACCCTGCGAGCTGCAGAAACGCTTGCTGCGCCTGCAGCCAGGCGGCCGCCGTCGGGGGTAAACCGGGGATCCCTATCAATTGCGCGAGCTCCGAGCCGGGCGGGTGCATCGCAAAATAGGCGACGCTGCAAGACAGCCCATGTTACACATCATTTTGTCTCACAAGATACTGATATATAATACTTGTTACGCATTTTCTGGAAAGCCGTGCGCGCGCACCACGATTCATGTTGCACTGCAATACAACTGGCCTTACAATGCACCCATCGCGGATCGATCCACCCTGAATTCAAGGATGCCAGAAATGACCCACCCGACCTTCGATTTCAACGCTTTCATCGACGCCGGCAAGAAGGCCTGGGCCCCTGCCGTCAAGCTGAATGAGCTGTCGGCCGCTGCGTTCGAGCGCATCGCGCGCCAGCAGTACGCCTTTGCGGGCGAAGTGCTGGAGTTCTCGCTGCAGCAGATGCAGCTCGCGAGCACCGTGCGCGATTTCAACGACCTGACGGCCCGCCAGATCGAGGTGTCGACCCAGTTCGCCGAGCGTGCCACCCAGCGTTCGCAGGACCTGATCAAGCTCTCCTCGGAGCACCAGGCCCAGCTGACCAAGTGGTTCGACCAGACCGTTTCCGAGTCCGCCAAGGGTGCCAAGAAGGCCGCCTGACCGGATTCGACCCTCCCCCCCTCGGGACGGCCCGCTTTCAGGCCGCCGTCCTTTTTTCGCTCTGCGGTAGACTGCCCGCCATGACCCGTGAGCGGCTGATCAAGAAGTACGCCAACCGGCGGCTTTACGACGCTTCGATCACCAAGCACGTCACGCTCGAGGACATCCGCGACCTGATCGTGCGCGGCGAGAAGATCAGGGTGGTCGAAGACAAGACCGGCGAGGACATCACGCGCCTGATCCTGCTGCAGGTCATCGCCGAGCAGGAACAGTTCGGCAAGCCCATCCTGACGACGCAGCTGCTCGAGTCCATCATCCGTTACCACGGCGGGCCGATGCAGGACTTCATGGCGCGCTATCTCGAGCAGAGCGTCGCCGCGTTCATTAAGCAGCAGGAGAGCGTCCAGCAGCAGGTCTCGCAGATGCTGAGCAACGCGCCGCCGCCCATGAACGCGATGGCCGAGCTGACGCGCCAGAACATGGACATGTGGAACCGCATGCAGGAAAGCATGCTTTCGATGCTGGTGCCGGCGCGCAAGCCCGCCGCGAATCCCGAGCCCGACGAGTCCGCCGGTCCCGACGACAAGTCCGCCGCCTGAATGTCGGCGACCCTTCCCGATAAATAGGGACGGGTGCTATTTGAGTTTAAATAGCACCTGTCCCCATTTGGGCGGCGGATGCTTTTAGGCATCCGGTGTTGGCGTAACGGATTGTTTCAGGCGCTGGCGCGAACGGCCGCCGCGTGTTCCCAGGCAAGCATCGCCCGCTTGCGCTCGATACCCCAGCGATAGCCGCCGAGCTGCCCGTCCTGGCGCAGCACGCGATGGCAGGGGATCAGCCACGCGACCGGATTCGCGCCCACCGCCTGGCCCACCGCGCGGCTCGCGCGCGGATTGCCGATCGCGGCCGCGATCTCGGAGTAGCTCGTCGGCCCGCGCGCGCCGAGGTCGAGCAGCGCCTCCCAGACCTTCACCTGGAAATTGGTGCCGGCGGGTGCCAGCGTGATGCTGCCGCGGCCCAGGACGAACACCTGCCGCGCCAGTGCAGCCGTAGCTGCATCGTCGCGCTCGAGCGAAGCCTTCGGCCAGCGTGCCGCGAGGCGCGCCATCGCAGCGCCATCGCTGCCGTCGACGAACGCCAGATTCACCAGCCCGCGCGGCGAGAACGCCGCGTGCACGCGCCCGAATGGCGACGTCGCGAAGCCATGACGCAGCGCCAGTCCGGCGCCGCCCACCTTGTACTCGCCGGGCGTCACCGCGTCGAAATTGACGAACAGGTCGTGCAGGCGGCCGCCGCCCGAGAGGCCGGCCGCCCAGGCCGCGGCGAGCACGGATCCGCGGTCGTCGAGCTCGCGCTTCGCGACCGAGAGCGCGACCGTGCGCAAGTAACGCGTCGGCGACAGTCCCGCCCAGCGGCGGAACTCGCGCGAGAAATGGAACGGGGAGAGTCCCGCGACCCGCGCCAGCTCGTCGAGGTCCGGCTGGTTCGCATGATGGCGGTCGATGTACTCGATGACTTTCCCGATCCGGCGGAAATTGTCGGATTCACCCGGCATGGATTCGATCATGACACTGGCACCCGCGGTTGGCCCGTTGCGGCCAAGACTGGCTCCGCCCCGGCCGCACGGCAACCCGGTTCTTGCTGTCATTCCGCTCTGCGTTTCTTCGAGCCCAGGTCGCCGAGCGGCAGCGTGCCGGTTTCCTCGAACGGGATCGAACGCAGCAGGCCGAGGCGCGTGGACAGCTTGCCGGAGAGCCGGTAGCCGACCTGTTCGCGCTCCTCACGCCCCGCGGTCGCAATGCGCAGCAGCGCGGTCGCGGCATGCGCCGTCACGAGCATGTCCAACTCGGCCTCGCCGTGCGCCGGCACGGTGAACTCCCGCGCCGAGGTGCCCTGCGCGAACGGTTCGTCCGCGAGCTCGACGTTCACGTCCAGCCCCCGCACCGGAATGTCGAGCGCATTAGGGTTCTCCACCCGCAGCCGCACCTCCAGCCGCTGCTCGAAGAGGTCCGCCTTGAGCGCCCGGATGCCGACGACGGACACGCGCGGTGATTCCAGCCTGCTGCCCAGGCTAGCGCACCCGGCCAGCACCAGGAGCAAGGAAGCCGCAGCAATGACCCGCGCAGTCATGGCCAATCTGACAGGCCGGCGGACGGATCGTTGGCGTCGCTCATGCATCCCTATATGTGAATCACTTGACTATTACTAACTACCTAGTACTATTCATTTCGCAATGCTACTAAACAGGTAATGGCACGTGCAAGACGATAGCACCCTGGCGGTCTCTGACGGCGCCCCTGCCGACCAGGAGCGACTGTCGCAGAAGTTCCAGCGCGAACTCAACGCCGGCCTGGTCGGCCTGGTGCTGCTCGCCGTGCTCGAGCAGGCGCAAGAGGACCTCTACGGCTACCAGATTGCCAAGCGCCTGCAGGGCGAGGCGGCGGGCAACGCCCCGGTCAAGCAGGGCGCGCTCTACCCCGTGCTGCGCCAGCTCTCGGCCAACGGCCTGCTGGCGAGCCGCATCGTGCCGTCCTACGCTGGCCCGCCGCGGCGCTATTACCGGATCACCGAAGCCGGACGCGCCGCGCTCGCGGACTGGCGCGGCATCTGGCGCAACACGCGCGATTTCGTCGATGGATTCACGCAGACCGAGGGAGCAAGCCGATGAACCAACGCACCGCCCCACGCTCGATCGAGCAATACCTCGCGGCGCTGCGCGAGGCGCTCGCCGGCGAGGATCCGGCGCTGATCCAGGATGCGCTCTACGACGCGGAGGAATACCTGCGCGCCGAGGTCGCCGCGAATCCCGGCCGCAACGAGGCCGACACGCTCGAGCTGATCGCCAGCACCTATGGCGCGCCCGAGGAAGTCGCCGCGGCCTACCGCATGACCGAGCAGCAGGTGCGCACGGCGCTTGCGCCACCCCCGCGCAAGGCGCCCCGCACTCTGCTCGGCCGCTTCTTCGGGGTCTATGGCGACTCGCGCGCCTGGACCGCGCTCTTCTTCATGCTGCTGTCGCTGGTGACCGGCATCTTCTACTTTACGGTGACCGTGACGGGCCTGTCCATGTCGGCGGGACTGATCATGCTGATCATCGGCATCCCGTTCTTCCTGCTGTTCGTCGGCTTCACGCGCGTGCTCGCGCTCGCCGAGGGCCGCCTGGTCGAGGGCCTGCTGGGACAGCGCATGCCACGGCGCCCGGTGTACCCGAGCAAGGGCATGCCGATCCTCCAGCGCATCAAGGAAATGCTGGTGGACCGTCGCACCTGGACGACGATGTTCTACTTCCTGATCATGCTGCCGCTTGGCATCCTGTACTTCATGGTCGCGATTATCGGCATCACGGTGAGCCTCGGGCTCGTCTTCGGCTCCATCGCCGGGTTGCTGCTGGAGGCCGGCGTGGGCACCGGCGGGATCAGCGTCGACCACGAGATTTACTTCGCGCCGACGCCGGCGCTCGCCCCGTTCGTGCTGGTGCTCGGCGTGCTGCTGCTGACGGCCGTGATGCACCTGGTGCGCGGCATCGGCCGCGCGCACGGGACACTGGCGAAACACCTGCTAGTCGCGCGAGCGAGCGCGACCTGAACGGGCAGGACGCGTGACGCCGGCGGCAATCCTCGCACTCGCGCTGACGCAGCCTGCGGTCACGCCGCCTACGGCGCCAGGCGACCGCTGCCTGCCCGGCGAGGCCGGCTTCCTCTCGATGCGGCTGCGCGGCAGCATCGAGGCAGAGATCGACTGGCGCGAGCCTGACCTCGACTGCACCGGCATGTCGCGCCCCGACGGGCGCGGCCTGCGCCTGCGCTTCGCAGGCCGTCGTGACGGCGGTGAGCTGGGGGTTGTCTTCGCGGCGCCGGAACTGGCGATGGGCGCCTCCGCGCGCGGCGTGCCGGTCAACGTCACCCTGCTCGACGGGGGCGGCCAGCGCATCTATGGCACGCAGGGCGATCGTCTGTGCGTGTTCGACGAGGTCGAGCAGCAGGCGATCGAGGGCGAAGGGCTCGCGCCGCGCAGCTATCGCGTAACGGCCCGCGGCTTCTGCACTGCGCCCGCGCGCGCGATCGACGGCGACGGTGCGGTGCTGCTGACGCGATTCGATTTCGCGGGACTCGTCACCTGGCGCGAGGACGAGGGCGCCGCTGCGGCTGCGGCGGCTGCGGCGCGATGAAGGCCGTGCTCGCGTTGGCGGCGCTGACCCTGGCCGCCGCCTGCACGGCCCAAGAGCCCGGATACCAGGTGCCAGCGCAGCTTGCCAGCCTGCCGAAGTCCGAAGTCAGCGTTGAAACCGATTCCGGCACGCACCGCTTCCAGGTCTGGGTCGCCGCCGACGTTGGCAGCCGCAAGCGCGGCCTGATGTTCGTGCGCGAGTTGCCTGCCGGTCACGGCATGCTGTTCCTGTTCGATCAGCCGCAATACACGGCGTTCTGGATGAAGGACACCTACATCCCCCTCGATCTCATTTTCATCGCGGCCGACGGGCACGTCGTCCACGTCGCCGCCGACGCGCGGCCGCATTCGCTCGAGCCGATCGCGCCAACGGCACCGGTCGCGGCGGTGCTGGAGGTGATCGCCGGTACCGCCGCACGCGTCGGGCTCAAGCCCGGCCATCGTATTGAGTGTCCTTGTCTGCCCTCAAGAGACAGCGCAATGCCTGCCGCATGACGGCGCGCGTGTGGTTCCTTGCTTAGGATTCACGGGCTATGCTGCTCATCGTGCGGCCACCGCGTCGCCGCGGGTAATCGGTATCAGCCAGCGAACCTTACGCAAAGCAGCGAGCGCGCTCAGGTCGGGTCGCCTTTCGGAAGCGAAGACGCTGCTGCAATCGATACCGGGCCCAGTTCCGGGCGACCTCCCCGCGTTGCGCGGACTCGGGCAGGCCTGCGCTAGTCTTTCGGATACCGACCACGCCATCGAATGCTTCCACGAACTGATCCGGCTGGCTCATCGTCCATTGCCGATCATTGACGAGCTGGCGCGATTCTGCCTGGCCCGCGCGCGGCTGGAAACCGCCGTCGCGGCCTATCAGGAGTACCTGTCTCATCATCCGGGGACGGCAATCGCGCATTACAACTGCGGCTACTACTCCGGCAAGCTTGGGAAGCACCAGATGGCGATTGATCACTACCTGCAGGCGCTGCAGCTCGGGATCGATCGTCCCGAGGAAGTGCACCTGAACATCGCCAATGTGTACGCCGATGCGCTGCGCGACGACACGCTGGCCAGGAAGCATCTTGACACCGCTCTTTCCATCAATACTGCGTACATCGCCGCGCATTTCAATCTCGGCCACCTGGCTGAACAGCGCGGGGAGCTGGAAGAGGCGCAACGATGCTTTTGGCGCTGCCTCCAGCTGGATGCCAGCAATGACGCCGCCCTCGCGCGGCTGGCGGACACCTGCGATTTCGCACGCGATCATGACGCTTTGTTCGAACGCCTGTTGGAAGCGGCGGGTCGTGAAGCCAACGCGGACCTGCACTTTTCGGCCGGGCGCGCCTGTGAGCAGCGCGGCGACTATGTACGAGCCTGGCAGCACTTCACGCTTGCGAACGAGTCGGACCGGCGGCGATTTCCGATCTACGATCCCTCCGAGTGGGAGCGCCGGATCAACCGCATCATCTCAGTCTGCGATGCGGACTGGATCGCGTGCCGGCGACTCGCGCATGGTCGGGCCCCGCTTTTCATCTGTGGCATGTTCCGCTCTGGTTCCACGCTCGTCGAACAAATCCTTGCGGCGCACCCCTCATTCACGCCGGCGGGCGAGCTGGAATTCTTTCCGCGTCTGGTCGCCATGAATCTGCCGCGCTACCCGGAAGGACTGGAGTCGCTGACGGCGGAACGGCTTGCATCCTGGGCGCATGCCTATGCAACGGAGGCTGCAGTGCTATTCGCGGACGCGGCGCGCGTGACGGACAAAAGACCGGACAACTTTCTGTATCTTGGCTTGATCAAAGCCATGTTTCCGCAGGCGCAGGTGGTCGTCGTGTGCCGCGACTGGCGCGACGTCGCCCTGTCCGTGTACACGACGCGGCTTGGACCAGTGGCCAATTACGCGACCGATCTGACACACACGCGCCATTACATCCGCCAGCATGACCGGCTGCTTGCCCACTGGCAGTCACAGTTCGGCGCGGACATGTTTTTCGTGAGCTATCAGCGGCTGGTCGCGGAGCCCAGGCCCGAGATCGAGCGCCTGCTGCAGTTTCTGGGTGAACCCTGGGACGACCGCTGCCTCGAGTTCCATCAGCTCAGGAACACCGTCCGCACCGCGAGCGTCTGGCAGGTCCGCCGGCCACTCTATGTCAGTTCGGTGGGGCGCTGGCGCCGGTATCAAGAGCGATTCGCCGGGCTCCTGGACACTGAGGACCAGTCGGACTGAGCGACCTTGGCCCGCGAAGGGAAAGACGTGCATGAGCGAGCGCGGTCTGCGCCGGATCAGGCATACTGCGGCGGCAGGCAGTCTTGACGAGGTGTCAGCATGGGGTCGAGGTGTGTTTCAGTCCTCGCGATGTGTGCAGTCGTGCTGGCTTCGGCGGCCTGCAGTACGACGCATCCGGCTGCCACACCCGCGCCGGCCGATGCGCGCAGCGAGGCCGGCAATGTCGCGGCGGAAGTTCAGGAAACGGACCAGCCGGCGGCGAATCCGCAGCTTGCGACGCGCGACAGGATCATCTGCAAGAAAGTGGCGCCAACCGGCACGCGCGTTGCCAACCGCACCTGCCTGACCCTGGCACAGTGGGAAGCGATCCAGGCAGATGCCAAGGCCGCCCTGGAAAAGGTGCAGAGGGAAGGCAGGCTCAAGGACGCTCCGCCGGGCACGTGAAGCCCTCATAGGCGAGGCCCGGTGGGTGCCAGGTAATCCAGCATGCGATCTCGCGCCGCGATCATCTGTTTGTCGTTAGGTGGTGTCACGTTCCCAGCCCATGAACCGTTTGCGAAGGAAAAGAGCGACTTTCCGGGCATCGCGGTTCTGATGCCGGCCGACGAGTTCTCCAGAGCCGGTCTGCACAAGCTGACACCCGAAGAAATCCAGGTCCTCGATGCATGGCTGCTGCGCTATACGGCCCGTGGAGCGACGATCGTCCGGCGCACGAGCGCGCAGGTACGGGAAATTGCGGAACCCGTACGCATTGTCGCCCGCATCAAGCCGCCATTCACGGGCTGGTCGGGAGAGACAAGCTTCGAACTTGACAACGGACAGACCTGGCGCCAGCGGCTGCCGGGGCAATACCGGTTCAACGGCGACAATACCGAGGTCGTCATCAGACGCAATGCCCTCGGCTTCCATGTGATGACCCTGACGGCAACCGATCGATCTATCGGCGTTGAGCTGGTCCTGCACCTGCCGCGTGCTCAGCCCTAGCAACGCTCGAAAGTTACTGTAGCTTTTCAGCAACAATAGCTGCCCTGTCGCCGCAGGCGGGCGCGGTCACAACTTCCCCGCAGCTGCAACCTCACCGCCGGAGGCGAAACTTTGGCAATGGCCGGGCTCGAGCCAGGGCGCTGGCTGTTGTTGGTTAGTCACAACCGGTTGCTTGGGCGGTCAGAATAGGCTAGCGTACCAGCTGGCAAAACCCTCGGGGCGGCGCTATTGCTCGCACTGCGCGCGGGAACCGGGGCCGCAGCAAGAAACAGGGAATCCTTAGGCAACTGTGGGGGAACCGATCCATGCGAATTATCGAAAAGTCTCCATTGGCCGCGGCGATATCCACGGCGCTCAATCTGGCCGGCGGCGCGGTTGCGCCAGGTCTGGCCAACGCCGCGACGGTCGAAGAGGTGATCGTCACCGGCACCCGCATCACGGTCTCCGACGGATACGCCAGCACTTCGCCGGTGTCCGTGGTCGCCCAGGACGCGATCAAGCTGACGGGCATGACGCGGATCGAAGATGTGCTGAACAGCCTGCCTTCGGTGGAAGCGGCGCAGAATGCGTATATTTCCAACGGCGCGACAGGCACCGCCTCGATCGACCTGCGTGGCCTCGGTGCCGGTCGGACGCTGGTACTGTTCAACGGCAGGCGCATGCAGCCCGGTGGCGTGTGGACCGAGGCTCCGGACGTGAACCAGATACCGGCCGCGCTCGTCGAGCGAGTCGAAGTCCTGACCGGAGGGGCGTCCGCCACCTACGGCGCCGACGCGGTCGCGGGCGTGGTCAACTTCATCATGCGCCGGGTCAACGGCGTCGAAATCAGCGCTGGCTGGAACGGGTTCCAGCATAACAACAGCAACGATTACATCCAGGGTAAGATGGACGCCCGCGGCTTCACGTACCCGACCGGCGACAGCGGTGTCGACGGCCGGGGCCTCAACTTCGACTTGATCATCGGCAGTGACTTCCCCGATGGACGCGGCAACGCCACGGCCTACGCCAGCTATCGCGAAGGCGATCCGTTGCGCGAAGCGAACCGCGACTACTCCGCCTGCGCGCTGAATGCCACAGGGAAGACATGCGGCGGTTCCGCCACGGCTCGTATTCCGAACTTCTTCATCGCGCCGACGACCGCGGCGGGTGCGGGGCCCGTGTCGCCCTACACGGGCAACGCCTACGACTACGACCAGGAGGGCTTCTATACCCTGCAGTCGAACAGCTCGCTGGGTTTCTTTGCGGGCAATTTCTACAACTACGCGCCGCCCAACTATTTCATGCGGCCCGAGAAGCGCTATTCGGCCGGCGTGTTCGCGGATTACGAGCTGAGCGAGCGTGCCACGCCGTACCTGGAGGTCAATTACAACAGCTCCAAGACGGCGGCACAGATCGCGGAGTCCGGCACATTCTTCGCCGAGGCCTATTTCTTCCCGGTGAACGATCCGTTGTTCCCGCAGGCGTTCCGGAACTCGCTGGCCACGCTGTATCCGGGCGCCACGGAGGTCGGCATCTACATCGGCAAGCGCAACACGGAGGGCGGCCCGCGTTCGGACGTGCTGGACCACGAGAGCTTCCGTATCGTGCTCGGCACCAAGGGACAGCTGGTCGGGAACTGGGATTACGACCTGTTCTACCTGTACGCGAACACGACCGCGAGCACGACCTACATCAACGACCTGTTCCTGCCGTTGATCGGCGAGGCGGTGGGTCCGAACTGCGCCACGGCCGAAACCGGCTGCTATCAGGTGTTCACCTTCAACGGGGTGACTCCGGAGATGGCGCAGGCGCTCGGTGGCACCGCGATCGCGCGTGCCAGGACCAACCTCGAGGTCGCGGGCGCGCACGTGTCGGGCGACTTCGGCTGGGGTCTGCCGGGAGCGGGCCCGGTCCAGTTCGTGCTGGGTTTCAACTACGGCCGGACGGAGTTCGAGCGGATCGCCGACACGATCTACCAGCAAGGTGCGCTCGCAGGACAGGGCGGTCCGACGCCCAACATCGCCGGGCATATCCTGGTGTCAGAAGTCTTCACGGAGGCCAGCATCCCGCTGCTCGAGGACAAGCCGCTCGCAAAGGCGCTCAATCTGTCACTCGCCTATCGTTACTCCGACTACAACAGCACGGGCGTCGCCGAAACTTACCGCTACGGACTGGACTGGCAGCCGGTGGACAGGTTCCGGGTGCGCACGGGGTTCAACCGGGCGGTCCGCTCGCCGAGCATCGGCGAGCAGTTCTCTCCGCAGCAGGTCGGCCTCTGGGGTGGCAGCGATCCATGTTCGGGCCCGACGCCCGCCTACACCGCTGAGCAGTGCGCCCGTACCGGCGTGACTGCGGCGCAGTACGGCAACATCCTGCCGAGCCCCGCTGACCAGTACTACCAGCATAGCGGAGGCAATCCGGGACTCGAACCGGAAACCGCCGATACCTGGACTTTCGGCGTGGTGGTCAACCCGATGGATAACCTGACCTTCTCGGTCGATTACTGGAAGATCGAGATGGAGGACACGATCAGCACGCTGGGTGCCCCGCTGATCCTCGAGCAGTGCGCCGTGTTCAACCTGCTGTGCAGCGCAATCAATCGATTGCCCAACGGCAGCCTGTGGCAGGGGTCTGGCGTCAATGATGGCTTTGTCCAGAACACCCTGCAGAACTTCGGCGAGAACACCTGGGAGGGCATCGACGTCGCGGCAAACTATAGCTTCGAGGCATTGGGCGGCAGCTTCGGGGTCAGCCTGATGGGCACACGCATGCTGACCAAGGAAGTCGCGGCGATTCCGACGGACCCGTCGGCCACCTACGATTGCGTGGGCAAGATCAACGAGAATTGCTTCCCGTCCCCGGAGTGGCGTCACAGCATGACCATCGGCTACGACTCAAACGAGATCTGGTCCGTGCAGGCCAAGTGGCGGTATTTCGCCAGAATCGACTACGACGGCACCCGTGATACCATCGCCAAAGGCAATCTGGGTGCGCAAGACTATTTGGATCTGAGCGCTTCGTTCAGATTGTTCGAGAACTCCGACATCGTCATCGGCGTCAATAACGTGCTGGACGAGGAACCACCGTTGCTGGGCGGAACGCTCACCACGAACGCCAACACGGTGGCCGGGTTCTGGGACACTCTGGGCCGTTACGTGTTCACGAAGGCGACCATGCGCTTCTAAGACTCCGGCGCCAGCAACCGTTTCGATTAAAGCGGGCTTCGGCCCGCTTTTTTTTGGTTCATCGCCCGGCGCCTTGCGGCTTGCAGCCAAGCTGTCGTAGTGTCCGGCCTCGTTTCTGCTGTCCGCCGGTGTACGCACCATTCATGAATTCGCCCGCCTCCCAGGCCCTGACCGCAGCGCAGGCACAACGCCTGGAGCGCGCGTTCCACCTGCTTCGGCAGCAAGGACCCGAAGCCGCAATGTCGATCGCGCGTGCCGTCGTGCGGGAGGCGCCGCGCGCCCCGGACGCCCAGCATCTGCTGGCACTGTGCCACGTTGCCGCCCGCGATCACCGGCAGGCCGAAGAGGCTTTCCGGCGCGCGCTGGAGCTGGCTCCGGCCAATGCACAGGTCCTCGGCAATTACGGCAATCTGCTGCGTAGCCTCGGCCGGCGCGAGGACGCCTTGCGCGCCTTTCGCAGCGTCACCGATCTGGCGCCGCACTCCGCGCGGGCGTGGGTCAACCTGGGACTCGCCGCGCTGGAAACCGGTGGCCCGGCCGAGGCGCTCGTCGCCCTCGAACGGGCGGCCCGGCTGCAACCCGGCGCCGCGTACGTGTGGCACGCGCTCGGTAATGCTCGCCGCGCCGGCGGCGATCTCGAAGCCGCGGAAGCGGCGTTCCGCAGGGCGATCGCGCTGGAACCTGCCGGTGCCCATGTCTGGATCAACCTGGCCGCGGTACTCCGATTGCTCGGCCGGCCGGCCGAAGCCCTGCCGTGCCTCGAAGAAGCGCGAAAGCGCGGCTTTGCCGGGCCCGAACTGCCGGACATCGGCAGCGGCGCGTTGCTCGACATCGGCGAGCTCTACGCCGCGCTCGCGCAGGTCCGCGATCTGACACGATCGTTTCCGGAGTACGTCCCCGGGCACCTCACCCTGGCCCACCTGCTGTGGGAGTACGGTCCCGCGTTGGAAACCGAGGAAGACCCGTTCAGCGCGATATCGAGCGCCGCCGGGGATCAGCTGTCCAATACGCCGCTGCAACTGGCCTGCATCGGCCTGCTGCTCGCCGCACGACGTGGAGAGGATGCGCTGGCGATGATCCGGCGCGAGCGGGCGCGGCGCGATGATCCGCTGCTGACGGCGCTGGAAGCGACCGCCCTCGACATCCTCGGCCGCGCGGATGAGGCTGGCGTCTGCTACGCCGCGGCGCACCGGACCCTGGGCAACCGCGATCCGGCATTCCTGAATGCATTCACGCGCCACCTCCTGAAAGCCGGCAAGTGGGATGACGCGGCCAGGCGCGCCGAGGAAACCCTCGCAGCCCAGCGGGACAACCAGGAAGCCTGGGCGCTGCTGGGCACGGCCTGGCGGCTGCTCGGGGACCGGCGCGAGTACTGGCTGTTCGACTACGAACGCCTGATCGCCATGATCGAAGTGGAGCCGCCTCCGGACTTCACCGACCGGGAAAGCTTCTGCGCCGCGCTTGCGGCGACGCTCGAGCCGATGCACAAGGCACGCCGCGAACCGGTCCATCAGAGCCTGCGTGGTGGGTCGCAGACGCCGGGCCAGCTCTTCGGCAGGCCGGACCTGCTGATCCGGGACACCGAGGCGGCGATGAAGCGCGCCGTCCTGCGCCACATCGCGACGCTGCCTGACGATCCCGCCCATCCTTTCCTGAGGCGCAAGGCATCGAGCGTGCGCTTCGTCGGATCATGGTCGGTGAAGCTTCTGTCCTCGGGAAATCACGCCAATCACATCCATTCGCGGGGATGGATGAGCTCGGCGTTCTATGTATCCCTGCCGCCTTCCATACGCAATCAGGACGCAGGCGGGGACGACCGGTCCGGCTGGATCCAGTTCGGACAGCCGCCGGCCGAACTCGGCCTCGACCTGCCGCCCAGGCGGCTCATCCATCCGCGCGTCGGATGCGTGGCGCTGTTCCCGTCCTACCTGTGGCACGGCACGGTTCCCTTCGTGGACGCCGCCGCGCGCGTCACCATCGCTTTCGACATGACGCCGGCGGACGCATGACCCCATGAATCTGCGTCATTGGGAGAGCTATTACCGCACGGGCGCGCTCGCAAGCTGTCCGCTGGGGCCCGGCGGCTACACCGAGGAGGTGCGCGACATCTGGGTGGAGTTCTTCTCGGCATTGCCCTCGGGTGCGCGGATCCTCGACATCGGCACCGGCAACGGCGCGATTGCCCTGATCGCCAAGGAGACCGCCTCCGCCCTGGGCAAGCGCTTCGAGATCGTCGGCACCGATCTCGCGCGCAGATTGATCCGCTGCGCGACGTTCCGGACGGCGCCCGACTGTTGCGGGAGATCCGCTTCCACGCGCGCGTCGCCAGCGAGAATCTGCCCTTCGCGCCGGGCAGCTTCGAAGCGGTCAGCGGCCAGTACGCGCTCGAGTACACGGAGATGGCGCAGTCACTGCGGGAGATTCACCGCGTCCTGGTTTCCGGCGGCCGCGCACAATTCCTCGTGCATCATGCCGATTCGGTCATCGCCCGCAATGCCCGGGAATCGCTGCGGCAGTCCGCCCTCGTGCTGGAAGAAACCAAGGTTTTCCGCAAGCTGCGCAGGCACCTGAAATCCGCTGAACGCGCGACTCCCGCCGCGCGCCGATCGCTCAACGAGCTGGTCGCGCTCGTGGGGAGGCTGCGCGCAGCCGGCGCCGGCGCGGGCGACCGTTTGATCCTCGACGTCACCGTGGATGCGGTCCACAAGCTGCTGATGGCGCGTGAGCAGTTGAGCCAGGCGGCGCTCGCGCTCGAGGCCGAACGTGTCGAGACCGCCATCCGCGCCTCGGTCCACCGGCTGCAGGAGCTGATCCGCTGCTGTCAAACGGAGGCGGGCATCCGGCAGATCGAGCGATGCGCCGCGGATCAGGGTTTCGAGGTCGCGGAAACCGTGCCCCAGTATCACCGCGGCGCCAATTTCGTCGGCTGGCGTCTGCGGCTCGCCCGACCCTGAACCGGGCGCCGCCGGGCTAGGCGCCCGCCTCCGGCACGGTGCCGTGAAATGCGTCGGTCGCCGCGATCACGCTGCGGATTGCGTCGCGCTCCTCGGGAGACAGCCTCGGCGACCAGATGTCGCAGATCAGGATCACGCGCGTCTGGTCGCTCTCGTTCCAGGCCTCGTGCTCGATCGTGTCGTCGAAGACCCACGCCTCCCCCAAGCGCCATTCACGCATCTCGCCGCCGACCCGGAAGCCGCAGCCGGGCGGCAGAACGAGCGGCAGATGCACCACGAGACGGAAGTTCGCGACTCCATGATGCGGCGGAATGCGCGTGCGCGGCTTCAATACCGAGAACATCGCCGTCGGCGACCGCAGCTCGACCTGCGGCTGCGGCAGCCGGCCGAGCGCCTGCATCGTCCTTGGCGCGCGGCGACAGCGTTCCTCGACCCGCCGGCCGTGCTCGTAGAAGTGATACGCGCTCCAGCGCGGCGAGCGATTGAGTTCCCGCCACTGATCGAGCGGCACGTGACTGACGTACTGGATGTAGGGGACGAATCCGGCTTCATCCTCGGCGAGGATTGCCGCCAGTTCCTGCCGGACGGACTCCGTCGCGCCCTCGAATTCCGGCAGCCACGGGAATTCCCCGCGCTCGTAGAACTCGATCGGCGGCAGCCCTGGGTAGCAGTACTCGACCGGTTCCTGCTGGTAGCGTTTGCGCGTCCGCAGCGTGGTGGCAATGAACGCCTCGAGGCGGCGGCGCTCGGCGGGCGTGCATTCGCTGCCCGCGGCGGCCGTACGCTCGCGGATGAACCGGCCGAGTTTGTCGACGTACTGCGCATGGACCGAGCGCGCGCGCAGCACAGCCTTGAGCGTGAGCGGGTCCATGGCATGATCCGGCGGCGCCTGCACCAGGGCGATGCCATAGGCCGATGCAGCCTCGAGCTTCCGGCCGAGCCGGTCGAGCAGGCTGGCGCGCATCAGCAAGGCCGGAAAGCTCCGGCTGTCCACCTCGAGCGCCTTGCGCAGCGCATCGAACGCGCCACCCACGTCGTGCAGCCTCTGGCGCACGGCGGCGAGGTTGAGCCACAGCCCGATGTCCGCCCCGTCGTGGGTCAGTGCTTCGAGGAGCGCCGACTGCGCGGCGTTCATGTCGCCCGCCGCCATGGCCCGCGAGGCTGCCTGCTGCAATTGTGAGACCACCGCGTCCATTCCACGGTTAGACTAAGGCCCGGCACATTGCGGCCGCAAGGCGCCGGCGGATGCAGACCGCTCTCGTCACGCGGGATCCGGTGGGAAGCACGAACCTCAATTGCTGGAAGTGCGGTGCACCGCTCGCGCATCTTGACCCGCCCTTCGCTCGCACCGACGAATGCCGCGCCTGCCGGGCGGAACTCCACGTCTGCCGCCTGTGCCGCTTCTACGACACAAGCAAGGCGAAGCACTGCGCGGAACCCGTTGCCGACGAGGTCCAGAACAAGGAGCGGGCCAATTTCTGCGGCTATTTCGAGGCGGCACCGGGGCGCTTCCGGCTCCGCGGCGGAGGGCGCGAGGAGCGCGCTGGAGGCCCTGTTCGCGCCCAAAAAGTGAACCCGTGACGCAAAATCCCGTGTGACAGCTGGGGGCGGTTTCGGACAGAATGTCCGGGTCCCTCCCACCCCGGATTCCGTCACATGGATGCGACCGCCGCCGATCGTCCCCGCCTGCTCTGGGTAAACGTCCTGATGTTCGCGCTCACTCTCGCCGCAGCACTGGTTATCGTGCCCTGGTACGGGTTCACGCGCGGATATAGCGCGGCGGCCTGGGCCTGGTTCGCCATCCTGCTGTATGCGAACGGGCTCGCGATCACCGGCGGCTACCACCGGCTGTGGTCGCACCGCACCTATGACGCGCACTGGTCCATCCGGCTGGTCTACATGTTCCTCGGCGCCATGGCGCTGCAGAACAGCGTGCTGGTCTGGGCGGCCGGCCACCGCGACCACCACAAGCACACCGACGACAACGACCGCGACCCCTACTCCGCCGGCCGCGGCCTGTGGTTCTCGCACATCGGCTGGATGCTGCGCCGCTACCCGAGCGGCGAGCCGAACTTCGACAACGTCCGCGACCTGCAGAAAGACCCGCTGGTTGCATTCCAGCACCGGTATTACTACGCGCTCGCAATCGGGCTGAACGTGCTCGTGCCGCTGGCGCTCGGCTGGCTGCACGGCGACCTCTGGGGCGTGTTCCTGCTGGCGGGCGTGCTGCGGCTCGTCGTCAGCCACCACTTCACGTTCCTGATCAATTCGGCCGCCCACGCCTTCGGCCATCAGCCCTACAGCGACGAGCACAGCGCCCGCGACAACGGCTGGCTCGCCTTCCTGACCTACGGCGAGGGCTATCACAACTTCCACCACCAGTTCGCCCACGACTACCGCAACGGCATCCGCTGGTGGCAGTGGGACCCGAGCAAGTGGCTGATCTGCTCCTTGTCCTGGGTCGGGCTCACGCGGCGGCTGAAGCGCACGCCGGCGGTCGCGATCCAGCGCGCGCGGCTCGCGATGCAGTTCCGCCGCATGGAAGCAAGTCTCGCCCGCAAGCGCGCGAGTCTCCCGCACGTGGACCTCGAGCACCTGCGCGCCCTCCTGGCCCGCGAGTACGAGGTGTTCACCGCGACGCTCGCGAAGTGGACCCGGCTCACCGACGCCTGGTACCAGAGGACCCGCAGCGAGCTGGTCCAGCGCTGGGAGGAAGCGAGCTTCCGCTCCGAGACGCGCGCGCTGCTCGCGGAGCTCCGGCTGCAGCACCGGCGCCTCAAGCTGCTGGACGCCCAGCTCGCCTGACCGCCATGTCCCGGCTGCCCGTCACGGCGACCGGAATCCTCTGCACCCTCCTCGCGGCCTGCGGCGGGAGCGAAGACGGCGCGTCCGCGGGCGGCTGCGGCAACACGGCCAAGATGCGCTTCGTGCGCGACACGGCCCGCGAGTGGTACCTGTTCGACGACCTGCTCCCGGCTAACGTCGACTTTGCCGATTACGCGGACGCGACGGAGTTGCTCGATGCGCTCACCGCGGAGGCGCGGGCGCAGGGCAAGGACCGCTATTTCAGCTACCTCACCACCCGCCAGGCGGACGACTCGATCCTCCAGGAAGGCGAGTTCATTGGCTTCGGCCTGCGCACGCGCATCGCGGGCGACCGCCTCTGGCTCACCGACGTGTTCGAGGACAGCCCCGCCGAGGAAGCGGGCCTTGCGCGCGGCACGGAAATCATCGCCATCGATTCCGGCAGCGGATTCGTCCCGATCGCCACGATTCTCGCGCAGGATCCCGAGCTCGAGGAGGCCTTCGGGCCCGCCGTCGAGGGCACGGAACGCGGTTTGCGCTTCGTGCCGTTGGGCGGCAGCGCGACGGAAGCGGTCTTCACCAAGCGCGTGGTCACGATCACCCCGCTCGCCCAGGGCGGCCCCGCCATCCTCGCCCTGCCCGCCAATCCGGCCGTACCCGTCGGCTACCTCAGCCTGCGCGCCTTCATCTCGACGGCGGAAACGCCTTTGCGGGACGCGTATGCGGAGTTCCGGGCCCAGGGCATCGATTACTTCATCGTCGACCTGCGTTACAACGGCGGCGGTCTCGTCAGCATCGCCGAGCTGATCGGCGACCTGAACGGCGCCGCTCGGGACGATAGCGATCTGTACTTCGAGATGCGCTTCAACGACCGGAAGTCCTCCGGCAACAACGTCCGCCGCCGCTTCGATCCGCAGCCGCAATCGGTGGCGCCGGTGCGCATCGCGTTCATCACGACCGGCCTCAGCGCCTCGGCGAGTGAACTCGTGGTTAATTCCCTCGCCCCCTGGATCGAGGTCGCGATCGTGGGCGACGACACCTTCGGCAAGCCGGTCGGCCAGTCGGCATTCGACCTCTCGGGCTGCGACACGCGGCTCCGGCTCGTCACCTTCCAGTTCACGAATGCCGACGGCCAGGGCGGGTACTACGAGGGCCTTGCCTCCCTCCTGCCATTCGCCTGCCGGGCCGAGGACGACCTCGCGTACCCGCCGGGCGCCCCGGCCGAGCCCTCGACCGCCGAGGCACTCGCCTGGCTGGGTACCGGCGCTTGTACCGACACCCTGACTGCCTGGACCGGCAAGCTCCGCGAGGAGCTGGCCTGGCGCGTGCCACGGCTGCGCAAGCCCGCGTCCGCCCAGGTCTACCTCCCGGGCCTGTACTAAGCCTCGGCCCGACCCTATCTGTCGCCGTTTAGCGACAGAGGAGAGGCTGCGCGGAAGCACTACGGCGTACTCGCTCGCCGACGGCCAAGTGGCTACTCTTGTCGTTCCCAACGGAGGACTGCCCATGGCCATCTGGAAGGAAATCCTCGCCAAGGACTCGCCCCAGCGCGATGCGGCCCCTACGAGCGCGCCACCGGTGAACCGGCCGCGTCCGGAAGCCGTGCCGAGCGCCTCGCCGCCGCCGACCGCGCCGGTCAGCCGCAAGGATCTCAAGGAAACGATCATCGCCGCGGGTCTGACCTTCGAGGGCAAGATCGAAGGTTCCGGCCACGTGCGGATCTCCGGCCGCTTCAAGGGTGACGTGTATTTGGACGGCACGCTGACCGTCGATTCGGGCGCCCACCTCGCCGGCGCCGTGCGCGCGGGCTCGGTCGTGGTCGCGGGCGAGATCGAGGGAAACATCGAGGGCTCGCAGCGCGTCGAGCTGCACCAGACCGGCATCGTGAACGGCGATATCAGCGCGGGCTCCCTCACCGTGGCGGACGGCGCGCGCATGCGCGGCAAGGCCGAATTCGGCTGGACCGATTCCGCTGGCAAGGGCGGCGGTCACCGCTGATCCATGGCGCGGGTGGTCGAACGGCGCACGGTCGGCAGGACGCGGTCCTGCCCGCACTGCCGGGCGACGATCCTCGAGAGCTCGTCGGTCTGCCCGGCCTGCCGGCACCACCTCCGATTCGAGAACCGCCGCGGCGAGGAGCAGAACCCGGCAAGCCAGGTGGCGCTCAAGGTCTCCGGGCAATTCGCGCGCGCCGCGTCGGCAGGCCCCGGTGAATACCATGTCGTGGTCGTGATCCGCGATGCGGGCGGCGCCGAGCTCGCCCGCAAGGTCATCGGCGTGGGGGGCCTGGCACCCGGGGAAGAGCGCAAGGTCGACCTCAGTGTCGAGATCTTCGACCCGACGGCGGCATGACGCTCAAGATCGCCGAACTGCACCACTTCACGATACGGATCCCGCCGGGACCGGACTCGGCCGGCGCGGCGCTGCGCTTCTACAACGACGTGCTCGGCCTCGACTCGGATCATGCCGCCTCGGATCGGCTGGGCGATGCCCTGCGAATCAATGCCGGCGGGCATACCCAGGTCCATCTGCAGCCGGGCATCCCGAAGGCGCTCGCCAGCGGCGAGTTCGACGTGACTTCGCCCCATCTCGCCTGCGCCGTCGTCTCGATCGACGAGGCCCAGGCGGAAGGAACTGGACCGGCTGGCCGTGCCGTATCGCGTGGTCCACGGGCGCCTGGGGCCCGCCTCGCGCCACCTGTTTCTCGCGGACCCGGCCGGCAATCTCATCGAACTGCACCAGCTCGGCACCTGCCGCTGCACGGCCCGGGCACGCGAGGGCATCGGCCAGGCCCGCGTCTCGGGCACGGTGCTGTTCGCGGACATGCGCGGGTTCACCGCGGTCGCCGAGCGGCTCGCGCCGTCGGACGTCGTGCCGCTGCTCAACGAGTACTTCGCGATGCTCTCGGCGGTCACCCATGAGCACGGCGGCACGGTGTTCCACATGGCGGGCGACGGGCTCATGGCCGGGTTCGGTCTGCCCTTGTCGGCCGATGACGCGAGCGGACGCGCAATCGCCGCCGCCCGCAGCATGATCTCCGGATTCGGCCGGCTCGCCACCGACTGGAAGTCGCGGCTCGGCATCGAGACCGGCATCGGCATCGGCATCAACGCGGGCGACGTGATCGTCGGGGACGTCGGCGCCCCCGAGCGCCCGAGCTACACGCTGATCGGCGATACGGTGAATGTCGCGGCGCGGCTGGTGCAGCGCGCCCGCGCCGGTGAGGCGCTGTTTTCGTTGTCAGTCAAGCGCGCCCTCGACCCGGTCCCCACGGGCATCGTGGAACTGCCCCCGCTGATACTGCGGGGACGCACGCGGCCGGTCGAGATCTACTGCATGGCTTCGCCCAACCGCATCGATCTGCGCCCAGCCGCGGTCTGAGGCGCCGGGTATAATTGCGCGGAACTGTCGTCTGGCGCGGCCGTCCTAGGGGTCGCGACACATCAAACTGGGACGGGGCCATTAGCGAATGGGACTGGCATCAGCAGCCGCCGGCCGGGCGGCGACCGGATTCTGTGCTCTGTTGAGCTGCGCGTGGCTCGCCGGCTGTGAAGGGGCGCTCGGTACCAGCCCGCCGCACGCAGCGCCCTCGAATCCCTCCGCGGAAGGGGCGGACGGCCGGGTGGAGCTGAACTGGGGTGCGGTCACGGGCGCTTCCAGCTACGTGATTCTCTGGGACGACAACCAGCAAGGCCCCACCTACGAGAACAAGATCGAAGGGATCGAGGAAACCCGCTACTCCCACACCGGCCTTACAAATCTGCTCGTTCATCACTACAAGATCGTGGCTGCGACGAGCGGCGGCCGCGGGCCCAAGAGCCGGCCGGTCGAGGCCGTGCCCGGCCCGGTGCCAGGACCGGTCGAGTGGGTTGCGGTCACCACCCAGGCTCCCGGTCACACGATCTATTTCGGGCCGGCCGAGGGTGCGACTCACTACCGCGTCTATTTCGCAGCCGCCGAGCCCCTGCTCGCGGGCCGGTGGCCGGCCGCCTTGTACGTGGAGGCCAATACCTCGCCGGCCGTGCGCGACGACGTCGGGGTCACCGCGCCCATCTATTATCGCGTCATCGCGATGAACGATTCGCGGATCGGCGTCGGCGGCCCGGCCGCCACCTCCCCAACGGCTGTCATTACGGAGCACGAACTCGACATCGCCGGCGTCGCCTTCGGGCTGACCGACGACGATGACGACTGCCTCGACCTGCCCACCGGCACCGGGGGCGTAAGCTCGGAAGTCTGCACCGCGGCCTATTCGGCACGCGATCTCGAGGACGCCGGCCTCGAAGACCTGGTTGCCGATCCGCGCCGCGTCAGCGACGTGCGACTCGCCGATTTCAACGGCGATGGGCTCGATGATCTCTTCAGCAATACCGATTCCAGCGTAAACCTGGACGGGTCGGTGGCCCTCCTGCACCTCAACCAGGGAGATGGAGTCTTCCAGACTTCGGCGTCCGTGCAGGCGCTCGGCATCGGCGGCGTCGGAGGAACGTTGCTCGCGGCCGACTTCGACAATGACGGGGACGTCGACATCTTCGCGCCCCATGACCAGACCCGAGGCGGAGCCGCACGCAACTGGTTCCTGGTGAATGCTGGCGCGGGCGTGTTCACCGACCAGGCCGCTGCCGCCAGCCTGCAGACCGATCCTCCCGGCGTGGCCTACGTGCCGAACGGCGGCCAGGCGCTCGACTTCGACGAAGACGGTTTCGTCGACCTGCTGTTCGGATCGCGGCTCATGCTCAACAACGGCGACGGCACTTTCCGCGACGGCAGTGCGGCAGCCAATCTGCCGGTGCTTGCGGACCAGGGCCTGCGCGTCTTCGATCTCGACCTCGACGGCGATCTCGACCTGGTTCACCACTCGGGAGTCGAGACACGGGTGTTCCGCAATGTGGCCGGGGTCTTCGACGGCGGCGAACTGGTCGGGACTGAAGCCGAGGACACCTACGGGTCCGGACTGGTCGTCTGCGACATCAATGGCGACGGTTTCGAGGACATCATGGTGGCCCGCAACCTGTCGGCGACCAACCGCGGCACGCCGAAGCGTCTGGTCAACGTCAACGGGAGCCTGCTGCTCTCGGCGACTCAGGAGGCCTCGGGCACGGACGAGGACGGCCTGATCGCCCGGAACGAGCGTCTCGCCTGCGGCGACCAGAACGCCGACGGCATGGCGGACGTGCTGGCGCGCTGGGGCGAGAGCTATCGGCTGATGCGCGGCGCCGTCACGCTGAGCCGGCACATCGTGCTGCGCGTCGTTGACGGCAACGGCCAACGCAACCAGCAGGGCCGGGTCGTGCGGGTGGCGCCGGTGGACTTCCCGCACCGGGTCATGGCCCGCGTCGTGGAATCGGGTTCGGGCCTGCGCTCGCAGGGCCAGTACGACCTCCTGGTCGGCGCGCCCTGGCCCGGCGACTACGAGGTCACGGTGCGGTTCGCCGACGGCGAGGTGACGACCACCGTCGAGGCCGGCGACCGCAAGATCATCTTCGCGGACGGCCGGGTCGAGGATATCGACGAGGACGAAGGGTAGCCGGCGCTCAGGCGAGCGCGGACTCGAGGTCCGCGACCAGGTCGTCCGCGTCTTCGATCCCGATCGACAGCCGCACCAGCGAGTCGCTGATGCCGAGCCTGGCGCGTGACTCCGGCGGCAGCGAGGCATGCGTCATGATCGCCGGGTGGTCGACTAGGCTCTCGACGCCCCCCAGGCTCTCCGCGAGCGTGAATACCTCGAGGCGCTCGAGAAACCGCCGGGACTCGGCCAGCCCGCCCTTCAGGAAGATCGTCACGATCCCGCTCCCGCCCCGCGCCATCTGCCGCTTCGCCAGCGCGTGCTGCGGGTGGGACGCGAGTCCGGGATAGAGCACCCGCTCGATCCGCGGGTGCTTCTCGAGCCTTGAGGCAATCGCGAGCGCCGACTCGCTCGACTGGCGCATGCGCAGCGGCAGCGTCTTGAGGCCGCGCAGCGCGAGGAAGCTGTCGAACGGCCCGCTCACCGCGCCGATCGCGTTCTGCAGGAAGCCGGTGCGCTCGGCGAGACCCGCGTCGCGCACCACGGCGACGCCCCCGACCATGTCGGAATGCCCGTTCAGGAACTTGGTCGCCGAATGCATGACGATATCCGCACCGAGCTCGAGCGGGCGCTGGATCCAGGGCGTGGCGAAGGTGTTGTCCACGACGACGAGGATGCCGCGGCCGCGCGCCGCTTCGACCGTGGCGGCGATGTCGACCAGCTTCAGGAGCGGGTTGGTCGGCGTCTCGATCCAGAGCATCCGCGTGGACGGCCGGATCGCGGCGGCGGCCGCCCTCGGGTCCGAGAGATCCGCGAAGCTGAAGTCGAGCCCTGCCGAGCGGCGGCGCACGCGCTCGAACAGCCGGAAGCTGCCGCCGTACAAATCGTCCACGGCGACCACGTGGCTGCCGCTGTCCACGAGCTCGAGCAGCGTCGCAGTGGCTGCCATGCCGGAGGCGAACGCGAAACCCTGCGTGCCGCTCTCGAGGTCGGCGATGCAGCGTTCGAAAGCCATCCGCGTCGGGTTCTGCGTGCGCGAGTACTCGTAGCCCTGGTGCACGCCGGGGCTCGACTGGGCATACGTCGAGGTCGCGTAGATGGGCGGCATCACCGCGCCGGTCGCCGGGTCCGGCGATTGCCCGCCGTGGATGGCACGCGTCGAGAAGCCGGTCGTCCGCTTCGTGTCCTTCATCGGGGCCTCAGTGCGCCGCGGTCATCTGGCGGCGCAGGTAATTGAGCACGTCGGCGCGGGTGATGAGCCCTTGGAACGCGCCGTCCTGGGTCACGGCGACATACGGTGTCGACTCCAGCATGCCGACCAGGTCGGGCAGCGGCAACGACGGCTCGACGACCGGGTAGTCGCGGAACATCGCCCGCGACACCGGCTCGTTGAAGCGCTCGGGCCGGCCGAACGCGTAGCGCAGGATCGCCTCCTCGTCGATGAAGCCGACCAGGCGCTCGTCCTCCATGACCGGCAGCTGGCTGAAGCCCGCATTGCGCAGGCGGTTGTGCGCGGTCGCGAGCACGTCGCCGGGCCCGACCACCACCGTCGCGCGCTCCCCGTGCGGGCGGCCGACGAGGTCCCTGAGGTCGCCGCGCAACGGGCGCTGGATGAAGCCCTGGTCCTCCATCCAGAAGTCGTTGAACAGTTTCGAGAGGTACTTGTTGCCCGTGTCACAGGCGAAGGTGACGACGCGCCTCGGCTGCGCCTGCTCGCGGCACCAGCGCAGCGCCGCCGCGACCAGCGTCCCGGTGGAGGAACCGACCAGCAGGCCTTCCTTGCGCAGGATCTCGCGCGCCACCGCGAACGACTCCGCGTCGGGGATGCTGTAGCCCTTGCGGCACATCGAGAAATCGCAGATCTCCGGGATGAAGTCCTCGCCGATGCCCTCGACCAGCCAGGAGCCCGCCTTGCCGAAGCTTCCCTTGTTCACCTGGTCCGCGAGCACCGAGCCCTCCGGGTCGGCGAGGATCATCTCCACCGACGGGAGTTGCTCGCGGAAGAACTGCGTGAGTCCCGCGATCGTGCCGCTCGAGCCGACGCCGACCACGATCGCGTCGACCTTGCCCTCCATCTGCTCGAGGATCTCCGGGCCGGTCGTGCGCCGGTGCGCGAGCGGATTGTCCGGGTTGCCGAATTGATTGACGTGGTAGTAGCCGTGCCTCTGCGCGAGGCTCGCCGCGAGGTCCTGGTAGTACTCCGGGTGGCCCTTCTCGACGTCGGAGCGCGTCAGCACCACTTCCGCACCCATGGCGCGCAGGTTGAAGATCTTCTCCTGGCTCATCTTGTCCGGCAGCACGAGTACGACGCGGTAGCCTTTCTGCAGCGCGACCAGCGCGAGCCCGAGCCCGGTGTTGCCCGCGGTCGCCTCGATGATCGTGCCGCCGGGCCGCAAGGCGCCGCGGCGCTCGGCCTCCTCGATCATCGACAGGCCGATGCGGTCCTTGATCGAGCCCGCGGGATTCGCGAGCTCGAGCTTGAGGAACAGGCGGCAGCGCCCGGCGTTGAGCTGGCTGAGCTCGAGCATCGGCGTCCTGCCGATCATTTCGAGCACGTTGCGATAGACTTTCATGGCGCAATTGTAGCGGGAGACGCGCGGTGTTTTGGCCTTCATTGCCGGAAGTGCATGACTGAGCGTGCGGCGCATCTGCGGGGCGTAATCCTCATGATCGCGGCCGTCGGCGTGTTCGCCGTCATGGACGCGATGATGAAGCACCTGACGGCGCGCTATCCGCCGCTGCAGATGGGCTGCCTGCGCGGCGCTGCCTCGCTCCCGTTCGTGCTGCTCGCCACCTGGCTGACCGGCAGCCTCCGCAGGCTGCGCCCGGTTCGCTGGCCGCTCTACCTGGCGCGCGCCGCGCTCGGCGTCTTCATGTTCTGGACCTTCCTCTACGCGCTCTCCCGCGCCAGCATGACGGAGACCTACGCCGTGTTCATGAGCGCTCCGCTGCTGGTGGTGCTGTGCGCGACGTTCCTGCTTGGCGAGCGGCCCGCCCGGCACGTCTGGGTGGCGATCCTCGTCGGTCTGGCCGGCGTGCTCGTCATGCTGCGTCCGGACGCTTCCGGCTTCGTGAGCCTCGCAAGCCTCGCCGCGTTCGCCTCGGCGCTCGCCTACGCCATCGTCGTCGTGATGGTGCGGATCATGGCGCGTACCGAGTCGACGCCGGCCATGGTGTTCTGGTACCTGCTGGTGCTCGCGATCGGCGCCGGCCTGCTGGCCGCTCCCGGCTGGGTCCGCATCCTGCCCGGCGACTGGCTGTGGATCGCCGCGATCGGCTTCCTGGGCTGGGCGGGCCAGCACCTCGTAACCGACGCATTCCGGCTGGCGCCGGCCTCGACCGTCGCGCCGTACGAGTACATGGCGCTCGTGTGGGCAGCCGCCATCGACTGGATCATCTGGCAGACGTTGCCCGGCGCCCGCATGCTGACGGGCGCGGCCATCGTCATCGGCGCCGGCATCTTCCTGATGCATCGCCAGCGCGCCCGGCCCTGAGCGCGGGACGCGCTAGCTGTGAAGTCTCAGGACGTTATTCAAGGATGAGGGGTTGTCCATTCGGGGGTGTCCGATGATGCTTCGGGTATCTAGGCCTGGAGTATCAAGGGAGTCCCGAATGGACGTGCATCAGAATGCGCGGCTGACGCCGCACTGTCGAGCCCTGGTGATTGATCGCATCCGGAAGGGCCGTGCCAAGCACCAGGTGGCCGGCGAGTTCGGGGTGTCGCTGGCGACCGTGTACAAGTGGCTCAAGCGGTACCGGGCCGAGGGGGCACCGGGTCTCGCTGACCGTTCCTCGCGGCCGCGGCGCAGCCCCGCGGCCACGGCGCGGGAACTGGAGCTTGCCGTGCTGGCGTTGCGTCGTCATCGGCTGACGCTGGTCGCCATTGCCCGGCAGCTCGGGCTGTCGCGCGCGACCGTGGCGCGGATCTGCGCCCGGGCCGGGCTCAACCGGCTGTCCCGGCTCGAGCCGGCGCCGCCGGTGCTGCGCTACGAGCGGGCGCGGCCCGGGGAGCTGTTGCACCTGGACGTGAAAAAACTCGGGCGGATCCTGCGGGTCGGGCATCGCATCACCGGGCAGCGGGTCGCGACGCATCGGCAGGCCGGCTGGGAGTACGTGCACATCGCGATCGACGACATGAGCCGGGTGGCCTATGCCCAGGTGCTGCCCGACGAGCAGGACGTCAGCGCGAGCGCCTTCCTGCGTGCCGCCGTCGCGTACTGCGCGGCGCTCGGCGTGACGGTCCGCGAGGTGCTCACCGACAACGGCAGCTGCTACCGCAGCCGCGAGTTCGCCCGCACGCCAGCCTCGCTGGCCAGCCGCCGATCACCCGGCTAGGCTTGACCAGCAACAACGTCATGAGACTCCACAGCTAGCGCGCGAGCTCCTCGATCAGGCTGCGCCACTGCACGATGGCGCCGTCGATTGACGCCACCGGGACACGCTCGTCGAGGCCGTGCGCGAAGCTGTCCTTCGCGCTGATGAACAGGCCGCCGACACCGTAGCTCGGCACGCCCGCGTTGCGGAAGTACAGGCTGTCGGTCGCGCCGGCCGACATCGAGGGCACGATCGGCAGCCCTGGCGCGCGCAGGTCGATGGCCTTGCGCAGTGCCTTCATGACATCCTCGCGCAGCGGCGAGGGATCGCTCGTAACTGCCGGATACAGGAGCCGGATCTTAGCCTTGGGGTCGTCGATCACCCGGGTCAGCGTCTCCTGCACGTACTCCACGGACTCGCCGGGGAAAACGCGGCAGTTGATGCCGAGCGTCGCGCTCTGCGGCAGCGCGTTCGGCGCGTGGCCGCCACGCACCATGGTCGCGACACAGGTCGTGCCGATCTGACCGACGTACTCCGGGTAGGAGACCAGGAGTTCATAGGCGTCCTTGTCGTCCGGGTTCTCCGCGTAGCGCAGCATCGCGGGGCCTGCCGGCGCCGGCGTTATGGCTCCCGCCGCCTCGAAGTAGGCCCGGGTGAGCTCGCTCGACTTCGCCGGGAAACGGAATGCCGCGAGCCGGCCGATGATGCGCGCAAGGTCGTAGATCGCATTGGTCGCGCCGGGACGGCTGCTGTGGCCGCCCGGGTTGGTGGTCGTGACCTCGAAGTCCATGTAGGTTTTCTCGGCCGCCTGCAGGCTGTACACGATCGGCTTGCCGTCGTCGCCGAGTAGCGCGCCGCCCGCGTCGGTGTTGAGCAGCAACTCGGCATCCTTCAGTTCCTGCGCGAGCGCGGCGGTGGTCGTCATGGTGGTTTCCTCGTCGCCCGAGAGCACGATGACGACGTCACGCCGCGGCTGGAAGCCAGCCTGCCTGAGCCAGAACAGAGCGACCGTCGAGGTGACGAGGCCGAACTTGTTGTCGAGCGCGCCGCGCCCGTACACGAACCCGTCCTCGACGACGGCGGTGAACGGATCACGCTCCCAGTCCTCGCGCATCGCCGGCACGACGTCCATGTGCGATGACACGAGGATCGGCTTCAGCGTCGGGTCACTGCCGCGGAAGCGCGCGACCAGCGTCGCCGTCTCGCCGCGCGGCGTGATCGTGATATCCTCCGCCGCGAAGCCGTGCGCGCGCAGCTCGGCGGCAAGATACTCGGCGTACGCGGGCACCTGCCCCTCGCCGGCGACGGTCCTGAACCCGACCGAGCGCTGCAGCATCTCGAGCGCCCGGGCGGAGAGCTCCGGCGGGACGGCCGGACCGCCTGCGGCGGACGCAAGCGGCGCGAGACACATCAGCAAGGCGCCCAGGCGGCGCCCGAAGTGCATGGATGGCATTAATGCGGTCCCTCGCAGCGGGATGCCGGTATTGTGAGGTAGAGTACGCGCGTTGCGCAAACGGGGGGAAACGTGACGATCATCGTCCTGCTCGCCGCGCTCGCGGTGCTCGCTGTCGCATTCACCACCGTTTTCATCTCCACCGCCATCAGGCGCGGCGAGACCCGCACCACGGCCGAGGCGATGGCGCTCGGGGCGGTCACGAACTTCTTCGACACGCTCGGCATCGGTTCCTTCGCGACCACGACCGCGTGGATCAAGTTCCGCCACCTCGTGCCGGACACCTTCATCCCCGCGATCCTGAATGTCGGCCACTCGCTGCCGACCTTCGCGCAATCCGCGATCTTCCTCGTCATCCTCGGCGTGAACGTGGACCCGGTGCTGCTCGCCTCGTGCATCGGCGCGGCGGTGCTGGGCGCGCTGCTCGGTGCGCCGCTGGTCGTGCGTGCGCCGGTCCGGCTGCTGCAGACCATCGTCGGCATCGCGCTCCTGATCGCCGCCTGCCTGTACGCCATGAGCAACCTAGACCTCATGCCGGTCGGCGGATCAGCGACCGCGCTGCCGACGGCCGGGCTCCTGATCGCGGTCGCGGTCCATTTCCTGCTCGGCGCGCTGATGGCCTTCGGCATCGGCCTGTACGCGCCGTCGCTGATCCTGCTGAGCCTGCTCGGCCTCGACCCGAGGCTCGCCTTTCCCATCATGTCGGGCGCCTGCGCCTTCCTGATGCCGTCCACCGGCTTCAGCTTCATGAAGAGCAAGCGCATCGACATGCGCCTCGCGATCGGCATCTCGATCGGCGGCATCCCCGCCGTGCTGTTCGCGGCGTTCGTGGTCAAGGAGATGCCGATCGTCTGGCTGCGCTGGGGCGTGGTCGTGGTCGTGCTCTATGCCGCGACCCTGCTGCTGCGCTCGGCGTTCCGGGGCAGCACCCTCGCCGTTGGAGAGTCCACATGATGAACCGCCGCCGCTTCTTCCAGTCCTCGCTCGCCGCCGCAGTCGCGTACGCGCTGCCGGCGCCGCGGCTCCGCGCGCTACGGCCAGTACGACGAGGACAGCGACGGCGAGAGCCAGCAGATCGCGGCCAACTTCGGCTTCAAGATCGGCGAAAACGGCTTCGCCAACCTGTCGGCCGAGTATTTTGACGACGGCCAGACCAGCCGCGGCGTGACCCGTCCGATCGCCCTGCAATTCGAGCAGGAGAATCCTGACCTGGCCGACCAGTTGCCGCACTACCCGCTGCCGGCGCAGATCTGGGGCAATTCGCCGAGCCACGGCTACAAGCTGCTGCTCAATTCGGCGATCGGTGTCGGCGAGAACAGCAGCATCTACTTTTTCGCCAACTATGCCGAGAGCAAGGCGGACCAGAGCTTCAACTTCCGTTCCTCGTACCTGGGCACCGCGGACTTCGTCGACGAAGACGGCAACACCCACACGATCGGCGGGCGTTCATTCTTCCAGCACCCCTACTATCAGACGCAGTGCCCGGCGGGAAACCCCACCTGCCCGGAGGGCGCCTACGTCCTCGATGACAATTTCTTCATGTTGAACTCGATCTACCCCGCCGGCTTCACGCCGCGCTTCGTCGGCGAGACCGAGCAGGCCTTCGGCGCGCTCGGCTACAAGGGAACGGCGGACTCGGGGCTGCGCTACGACTTCGCGCTGGCGGCCAGCCGCAACTCGCTCGACCTGTCGATGTACAATTCGACCAGCCCGTCCTTCGGCGCAGAGTCGCAGACGAGCTTCCGGTTCGGCGAGCTGATCCAGGAGGAATTGCTCGCCAATGTCGACCTCTCCTACGAGATCGACGCCGGTCTTGCGAGCGCCTTGACCCTCTCGGGCGGCCTGGAGTTTCGCGAGGAGACCTACGAGGCGACCGAGGGCGATCCGCAGTCCTATGGTTGCGGGGACTACTGCGTCCCGCACCCGCTGTACGTCGAGACGGCGCCGGGCGTGTTCACCGATACCGGAACGTTCACGGCGACGGAATCCCCGTCGGCGAGCGGCTACGGCGGCACGAGCCCGACCTATGCCGGCAGCGCCAGCGAGAGCAGCTACGGCGTCTACGTCGGCCTCGAAGGCGACCTGACGGACCGGTTCAGCGCCGGCATTGCCGCGCGCTACGAGGACTACGAGCATTCCGGCGACGCGACCGTGTTCAAGCTGAACGGAATCTTCAAGGTCACCGACAGCTTCGCCCTGCGCGCCACCGTGGGCACCGGGTTCCACGCGCCTTCGCTTGGGCAGAACAACGTCCAGGTGCTGATCACGAACTTCATCGCCGGCGTCTCGGTGCAGACCGGCACCTATCCCGTGACCAGCGCGATCGCGCAGTACTACGGCGCCCAGGCCCTGAAGCCGGAGGATTCGGACAACTACGGCGTCGGCTTCGTGTTCAACCCGACCGACTACTTCTCGCTGACGGTGGACTGGTACAAGATCGACGTGAGCGACCGCATCTACATCTCGCGCACCTTCACCGTGACGGACGCCGACATCGCGGCCCTGCCGGAGCTCGCGAGCGTGGGCGTCGGCGGCGACGTGCGGTACTTCACCAACTCGCTGGACACGGAGACGACCGGCGTCGACGTGGTCGGCACCTGGCGCACCGATATCGGTGCCAGCAACCTGGGCGTGACTCTCGCGTACAACTACAACAAGAACGAGGTCACGAAGTTCGACCCGGCGGCGATCGGGCCCCTGCAGATCATCACGGCCGAGCGCCTGGCGCCCAGTCACCGGGCGAACCTGCAGTTCAACTGGACGACGGGCGATTGGGCGGTCAATTTCGTCGAGCGCTACTACGGCGACTGGCGTGCCGAGAGCGACTACCCGGGCCAGGAGTTTGGCGCGGAGTTCACGAGCGACCTCGACGTCAGCTACACCTTCATGGAGAAGTACACGCTGACCGTGGGCGCCGCCAACCTGTTCGACGCCCGCCCAGACAAGATCGCGCAGTCGGCTGACAACCCGATCTTCCCGATCGTCGGCGGCACCGGCGACGGCCAGGTCTATCCGCGCAACGGCGGTCCCTTCGGGTTCAACGGCACCTTCTGGTACGCGGCGCTCAGGATAAATTTCGACTGAGCCGCTGAGTCCTTGATGACGGGCGGGAGAGCTTCGGCTTTCCCGCCCGTTTCTTTTCTGCAATCCTGACCCTTCCTCTCCCGGCCAGCGGAGCGCGGCATGCGCGCAAGACATCTCGGCTTCGTGACGCTCGTGCTGCTCGCGCTGGCGGCGAGCGTCACCCGGGCCGCCTCGCCGGCGCCGGCAGGTGCCGAGCGCGGCATGGTCGTCTGCGCGCATCGGCTCGCGAGCGAAGTCGGCGTCGCGGTGCTCCGGCGGGGCGGGAATGCGGTCGATGCGGCGATCGCCACGGCCTATGCGCTGGCGGTGACCTTTCCGGAAGCCGGCAACCTGGGCGGCGGCGGCTTCATGCTGGTGCGGATGGCCGATGGCCGCGAATCCTTCATCGATTTTCGCGAGACGGCCCCGGCTGCGGCGACGCGCACGATGTTTCTCGACGCGAACGGCGAGCCGGTGCCGCTCCGGTCCACTCGGGGATACCCGTCGGCCGCCATTCCCGGCACCGTCGCGGGTCTCGAGCTCGCACGCACGGGTTATGGGACGCGCCCGCGGGCGGAACTGGTGGGTCCGGCGATCAAGCTCGCGGCCCAGGGCTTCGTGCTCGATGCGGGCGATGCCGAATTCCTCGCCGAGGGGGCCGCGGATTTCCGCAAGGACGCCCCGGCCAGCGCGATCTTTCTCAAGGACGGCAGGCCCTATGCCGCCGGGGAGCGACTCGTCCAGAAGGACCTGGCGCGCATGCTGCGCATCATCGCTCGGGACGGCGCCGAAGGGTTCTATCGCGGCGAACCGGCACGCCTGATCGTCGAGGCCAGCCGGCAGGGCGGTGGCCTCTTCGACCTAGCCGACTTCGCCCGCTACCGCGCCGTCGAACGCAAGCCGCTGGAATGCAGCTATCGCGGCTATCGCATCGTCTCGGCGCCGCCGCCGAGTTCCGGCGGCACGGTCCTGTGCCAGTCGCTGAACCTGCTGTCGGGCTGGCCGGCGGATCCGGACGGCTTCAATTCCGCGCAATCCGTCCACTACATGACCGAGGCGCTGCGGCGCGCGTTCCGTGACCGCAACCTGGAGCTCGGCGACCCGGACTTCGTCCGCGCCGACGTGCAGCGGCTGATCTCACCTGCTTATGCCGATGACCTGCGGCGCGGCATCGACGCCGACAAGGCGACGCCCTCGCGGTCGCTGGCGGGGCCCGGCTTCGTCATCGAGGGCAGCTCGACGACGCACGTGTCGGTCGTCGATGAGGCGGGAAACGCCGTTGCGCTCACCTACACGCTCAACGACTGGTTCGGCGCGCGGGTAGTCGCTGCCGGAACCGGAATCCTGCTCAATGACGAGATGGACGATTTTTCGGCGAAGTCGGGCGCGCCCAACATGTATGGGCTCGTCGAAGGGGAAAACAACGCAATCGCGCCGGGCAAGCGGCCGCTGTCCTCGATGACGCCCACGATCGTCACGCGCGACGGCAAGCTCCTGCTGGTCATCGGCACGCCGGGCGGCAGCCACATTCCGACCGCGATCCTGCAGGCCATTGTCAATCTGATCGATTACCGGATGACCATTACCGAGGCGGTCGATGCGCCGCGCATCCATGCGCAGTGGATACCCGACACACTCTATTACGAGCCCAACGCGTTGAGCGCCGACACGCGGGCCGCCCTCGCCGCCAGGGGGCATCGTCTCGAGGCCATGGGCTACTGGAATCATGTCGCCGCGATTCTCGTCGGCGGTCCCGCGATCGGCACGGAGCCGCGCGGCCGCGATCGCCTGTACGGGGCGATCGATCCGCGCGTGCCCGTGGGAAGCGTCGCCGGCTATTGAGACCGGCTCAGAAGCTCGCGGTCAGGCCGACGCGGACCGCGCGCGGCGCGCCCGGCGTGATGTTGTTGTTGTTGTGCGCGTTCGGGTAATAGCGCTCGTCCAGCAGGTTCTCGACGTTGGCCTGCACGCGCAGACGCTCGTTCGGCGTCCAGTAGACGCCCGCGTCCACGCGCGTGAAACCGGGCAGCGTCACGAGGTTGTCCGCCGCCGCGTACATGTCGGCCTGGTAGATGACGCCGAGCCCGACGCCCCAGGCCGGCGTGAAGTCATAGCGGTTCCACAGGGAAGCGACGTGCTCCAGCAGCTGCGCCAGCTTGAGCCCGGCGAGCGCATCGCCCATCGACCGCTTCAGGTAGCCGTCCTGCCAGGCATAGCCGCTCTGGATGCTCCAGGCGTCATTGATCCGCCCGCTGACCCCGATCTCGACGCCCTCGGTGCGCTGGCCATCCACCAGGATCGACTGCTCCGGGGCATTCGGGTCCGGGATGATCATGTTCCTGCGATCGAGCTGGAACACGGCGGCCGTCACCGCGAGCCGCGGATTGACGTCCCACTTCGCGCCGACCTCGATGTTCTCGAATTCCTCCGGGTCGAAGGCCGCGTTGGAGGGCGTCAGCGAGGCAAGCTGCGCACCCGAACGCGGCACGTAGGTCATGCCGTAGCTCGCGTACAGCGACAGGTTCGGTGCGGGCTTGTAGATCAGGCCGCCGCGCGGCGAGACGAGGTCGTCGGTCGTGTCGATCTCCGTGCCCGTGCCGCGGTGGTCCGTGAAGTCCATGTCGAAGCTCTCGTAGCGCAGGCCGACGATCGCCAGCCATTTCGCCGACAGCCGGACCTGGTCCTGGGCGTACGCCGCCGCGATCGTCGCACGGCCGCGGTTGGTGTTGTCGGTCGCGGTCGGCGCGAACGTGACGGGTACCGAGACCGTCGGATCCTCCGCCGGCACGCTGTACGAAAGGCCGGTACCGTTGAAGAAGCCGGTGTTCCGCACGTTGTCCGTCACCTGCTCGCCGAGCTCGGCGCCGACCAGGAAGTCGTGGTCGATCGGGCCCGTGGCAAACGAGAACGTGACGTCGGTCTGGTTGAAGAGATTCTCGCGCTGCAGCCGGGCGTTGTACGCCGCGAGCGGCACCTGGCCGCTGGTCCCGTCGACCGGGCCTCCGGCGAATACGTTCTGGTAGAACTTGTCAAAATCGCCGTACATGGTGCGGTTGCGCAGTCGGACTTCGTCGTTGAACGCATGGTCGAGCGTGATCGAGCCCTGATTGACCTTCGCGTACGTCAGGCTCCGGGCCGGGTCGCCGAAGAAGACCGATTCGTCGCTCCGGAACGGCCGGCCCTCGAACGAAGGAAACCCGCGATCGGTGACCCGGTCGTAGTCGAAATACTCGTACGCAAAGCGCAGCACCGTCGCATCGCCGATCGCGAGCGCGAGTGTCGGATTGATGCCCATGCGCTCGAGCTCGACGCCGTCGCGATAGCTTCCGGAGTCCTCGTAGACGCCCATCACGCGGAACGCGGCGCGGTCGCTGGCCGCGTCGCCGACATCGAAGGTCGCGCGCCGGTTGTCCCAGGAACCGCCCTGCAGCGAGACCTCGCGCACCGGCACCCAGCCCGGCTGCCGCGACACGCGGTTCACGACGCCGCCGGCGCCGCCGCGGCCGAAGATCATGGCGTTCGGGCCCTTCAGGACCTCGACGCGGTCGATGTTGTACAGGTCTCGGAAGTACTCGAGGTCGTCGCGCGCGCCGTCCAGGAAGAAATCGCCGGTCGAGGCGTTGCCGCGCAGGATGATGGTGTCCCGGTGGCCCTCGCCCTGCGCCATGCCGGCCCCCGGCACGTAACGCGCGACGTCGGCGAGGCTCTGCATCGACTGGTCCCGGATCAGGTCGCGGGCGATCACGGAGATCGACTGCGGCACGTCGACGAGCGGCGTATCGGTCCTGGTCGCCGTGCGGCTGTGCTCGACGAGGTAGCCGTCGGACTCGTGTTCGGCCACGACCGTGACCTTGGGGAGTGGCGTGGGCGTCTCGGCCACGGCGGCGTCGGCGTTGGCTTCGGCGCGCGCAGTCGTGGTGGCTGTAAGAAGTGCTGCGGCGATGGCGATTCGAAGACGCATGCGGGTGTCCTTGAGGAACAAATGAGAATGATTCTCATTATCTTACCGGTCCGGTGCGACTCTGTCGATAGGAATACGAATTATTCGCATTTATGGAAAATCCCCGATCGTCGAGGTGCAGTCCTCGAGGCGGTCCCGGGCCCTTGCAGCCAGCAACCGCAAGTAATATCCCGCCTATCACATGGTCACCGAGCGCTTGGGACGACGCGAGGCCGCAGAGGCGGCCGCCTGATGCCGGACGCCCTGCCGGCGCTGCGTGTCGTGGCGCTGGCCGCAGTTGCCGCGAGCGCCATCGCGCTGGCAGCGCCCCGCGCGCTGTCGCAGCAGGCCGGTGCGGTTTCCGATCCGGTCGCGACGGCGATCATGGCCGAGCTGGATGCGCTCATGCACCCGGAGGCCGGGGATCTACTCGGCACGCACATCGCCTTCCCCGAGCTGATCCGGGACTTCTACGCACGCCGTGCTTTTCGACCCGCCTGGGGCGAAGATAGAAACACCTCGGAACTGCGCCGCGCCATCGCCGAAAGCGCCGCGGACGGCCTGAATCCCGAAGACTATGCGCTGTCCCGGCTCGAGGACCTCGCACGGCAGGTGCGCGACCCGGCAGCGACCGCAATCCTTCATGCGCGGCACGAGATCCTGCTCACCGAGGCATTGCTGCGACTCGGTTACCACTATTCGTTCGGCAAGGTTGATCCCGAAAGCTTCGACTCGGAGTGGAACTTTGCGCGAACACTGGAGGATCGAGACGTCGCCAGCCGGATCGAGCTCGCACTCGCCGCCCAGGACATCTACCAGCGCATCGAGGCGCTGAAGCCCACGCACCGCATGTATCGCGAGCTCAAGCGCGAGCTCGCCCGCTACCGTGCGGGGGAGGCCGCCCCAACCCCGGCACCGGTCCCCGCGGGTGCGTCACTCAAACCCGGCGCCAGCGACCCGCGAGTGCCGCTCATCCGTGCGCGCCTGGTCGCGAGCGGCGACCTGGCGGCAGGCGCGGTTGATGTGCCGGAAACCTATGACGCGGCGCTCGAGGCCGCCGTGCGCCGGTTCCAGCAGCGCATGGGCCTCGAGAGCGACGGCGTGATCGGCGCGGTTACGGTGGCCGAGCTCAACGTGCCGGTCACGGAACGCATCCGCGCGCTGCGCATGAACCTCGACCGTGGCCGCGTGCTGCTGCACGACCTGCCGGAACGCTTCGTGGTCGTGAACATCGCTGGATTCACCGTCTACCTGGTGCGCGGACAGGAGATCGAGCGGAGCGCGCGCAGGTGGGCAAGACCTATCGCCGGACGCCACTGTTCCGCTCGGAGATGAACTACCTGGTGTTCAACCCGACCTGGACCGTGCCGCCCGGCATCATCCGGAACGACATCCTGCCGGCCGCGCGCACTGATCCCGCTTCGATCACGCGCCGCGGCCTCAAGGTGCTCGATTCGGGCGGGCGCGAAGTCGACCCGGCGACCGTCGACTGGTCGCGCTTCAAGAGCGGGCACATCCCGTACACGCTGCGCCAGGATCCGGGCCCGGACAACGCACTCGGCCGCGTCAAGCTGATGTTCCTCAACGAGTACTCCGTGTACCTGCACGATACGCCGTCGCAGGCGCTGTTCGACCGCGCCGAGCGCGCCTTCAGCTCCGGCTGCGTGCGCGTCGAGCGCGCGCTCGAGCTCACCGAGCGCGTGCTCGACGACCCGGCGCAGTGGAACGCCCAGTCGATCGATGCGGCGATCCGCGGCGGGGAGCTGCAGAACGTGACGCTCAAGCGCCGCATGCCGGTGCTGCTTACTTACTGGACCGCCTGGGTGGATCCCGAGGGCCGCGTGAACTTCCGGCGCGACCTCTACGGCCAGGACGCGATGTGGGCCGAGGCGCTCGACGCGCCGTTCCGCGTTCGCGCCCAGCCGTTGTTTTCCGAGTCGGTCGGCTGACAACGCACTCGGACATGCGGTTCATGGATGGAATCATGGTCATTGACGGCGGGCTCGCGACCGAGCTCGAGGCGCGCGGTTGCGACATTTCGGGCGCCCTGTGGTCCGCCCGCGTATTGCGCACGGCCCCGGAAGTCATTGAACGCCTGCACTACGACTACTATGCGGCCGGCGCGCGCGTCGCCATCACGGCGAGCTACCAGGCGAGCTACGAGGGCTTCGCGGCGATCGGACTGGATGCCGACGAGACGACGCGCCTGCTGCGCCTGTCGGTCGAGCTCGCGCGGTCCGCGCGGGCGCGCTACCGGCGCGACCACCCGCAGGATCGGCGCGAGCTGTTCGTCGCGGCTTCAGTGGGCCCCTACGGCGCAATTACCCACGACGGGGCCGAGTATCGCGGCAATTACGGAATGACCTCCGGGCAGCTCGTCGCATTCCATGAACGCCGCTTCGCCGTGCTCGCCGCGTCAGGAGCCGACTTCCTTGCCTGCGAGACGATCCCGGTGCTCGAGGAGGCGCGTGCCTATGCGACGCTGCTCGCGCGGCACCGCGAGGTGCAGGCCTGGCTGAGCTTCACGTCGCCGGACGGTGTGCACACCTCGCACGGCGAGCCGCTCGCCGACTGCGCGCGCCTGGCCGACGGCCTGCCGAACGTATTCGCCGTCGGCGTCAACTGCGTCAGACCGGAAGTCGTAAGCGCAGCGATCCGCACGCTCAAGTCCGGCACCGGCAAGCCGATCGTCGTCTATCCCAACTCGGGCGAACGCTGGGACGCGGGCGGCGAGCGCTGGCACGGCGCGCCAGGACACGAGGGCCTCGCCGCGCTCGCGCCAGGCTGGATCGCCGCCGGCGCGGGCCTCATCGGCGGCTGCTGCCGCGTGGGTCCGGCACAGATTGCGTCGCTCGCCCAGGCGGTGGCGCGCGCCGGTATTCGGGCCGCGGGCGCGTCCGACCTCGCGGCGATTCGCGCGCTGCTCGAGCACAGCCGCCTGCCGACCGGCGACCTCGATCAAACCCGGCCGTGGTTCGTCGCCGCCCACGAAGGGGCAAACCTCCTCGGCACGGGCGCGCTCGAGGTTCTCGGCGCGACCGGGCTGCTGCGGTCCGTGGCGGTCGCCGGGCACGCGCGCGGTACCGGAATCGGGCGCGCCCTGGTGCAGGCTGTCGAAGACGAGGCCGGGCGTCGCGGTCTGCGGGACCTCGTGCTGCTGACCGAGACCGCGCGCGATTTTTTTGCGCGGCTGGGCTACGCCGAAATCCCGCGCGAACAGGCGCCCGAAGCAGTGAAGTCGACCGCCCAGTTCAGGTCGCTCTGCCCGCAGTCGGCGCGCTGCATGATCAAACGCTTGCCACCCTAGCGATGCCCCGCCGGTGAGCAGGGAACCCGCACGTGTCCTTTTCATCTGCACCGGCAACTCCGCGCGCAGCATCCTAGCGGAGGCGCTCGCAAACCATCACGGCGTCGGCAGCGTCGTCGCCCTGAGCGCCGGCAGCCACCCGAAGGGCCGGGTCAATCCGTCCGCCATTGCGACGCTGCAGCGACACGGCCTGCCGACCGCCGGTCTTCGCTCGAAAGCCTGGGAGGAATTTGCCGCGCCCGGCGCGCAGGCGATCGACCACGTGATTACCGTCTGCGACCACGCCGCCGGCGAGATCTGCCCCGCCTGGCCCGGTGAGCCGGCAGTCGAGCACTGGAGCATCCCGGATCCGGCCGCAGTTACCAGATCGACCGAGTCGGTCCGCGATGCGTTCGAATCGGCCTACCTGGATCTCGAACGCCGGGTCCTGGATCTCCTGCAGCGAATGACTATTGGCCGCGTGCCGGAGTAGGGCCGATAAGGCCGGAGCTCACCCCGATGGCCGCGTTCACCGCGGCGCTGGTCTGGCTGTTGGTGTCCTAGGCGATCGTGCGGCGCGAACTGACCGGACAGGCCTCGGTCGACGAAATCGAAGACCAGCGCTGACCGACTGACGCCCGTGCGGCGGGCTATTCGCTGACTGGCAACAGCACGCGCGACGGGTGCTGCCGGTCGTGGTGGAGCGTGATCGCCGCGACCCGGGACTCGGCGGAATCGACCTCCGACCTGCCGGTCTGCAGGTTGCGCGACAGGTGCGGGTCGAAGGACGCCGAAACCTGCACGCGGATCCGGTGACCCTTGCCGAAGCGGATGCCTGCCGGCGCCTGAACCCAGCGAAGCGCATACACCCGCCCTGGCTCGAGCGGCTGCGGCCCCTCGTCGGGCTCGCGGTAGCTTGCGCGGATCACGTCATTGCCCGGGCTCGTTACGTTGAAGGCGGCGCCATCCGGGCGCACGTCCTGCAGCCGCACCCAGAGGTCGAAGTCGCGGCAGTCGCAGGAGGCGTGAATTTCCACCGCAATGTCGCCGGCAACGGTGAGCGCCTCGGCGAGCGGCTCGCTGTCGAAGGTCAGCACGTCGTCGCGATCCGCGAGCGCACGGTAGTCGTGCGCGCCGGGCGTCGGATGCGGGTCGGCGACCGGGCGTTCCGGGTCCGCGGTGAATACATTGCGCGCGGTCTCGAGCGGGACCTCCTGCACCCGTTTCGGCGCCGGCGGCCAGCGATCCGACGCGCGCCATTCATTGGCGCCCATGACGAAATACCGCACCCCCGGCTCCGTCACGAAGCGGTTGGCGAGGCCGCGCAGGTAATGGTCGTGGAAATCGAGCACGAGCGCGTCGTAATCGAGCGCCGCAGCGGGCCCGAAGTCGAGTTCGCCCGCAAGGCTTGACGTCGTCGAGGGTGCGCCGTGCACCCAGGGGCCCAGCATCAGGTGCGTGCGCGGCGCCTGGCCCGCGCGCGCCTGCACCAGGCCGTTGAAGTTCGTCGCCGCGCCCTCGACACCGTAGGCATCGTCGTACCAGCCGCTCAGGTTGAGCACGGCCGCCGATACGCGGTCGTAGCGCCCGCGGAGTTCCGCCCAGTCCCACCATGGATCCTCGGGAGGGTGCGCGAGCCACTCGAAGTAGTACGGCGCCTCCTTGCGCAGCCACGGCAGGTCGCGCAGCGGCAGGAACGACTGGAATTCATCCGCCACCTCGCGCCAGCTTTGCTCGGCGTTCCCGTCGACCGGCATGCCGAGCCGCCGCCGCGCGTCCGGCGCCACGTTCTCGTAGATCCAGGGCAGCCACGAGCGGTCGAAGAGCCCGTTGAAGTAGAAGAAACGGCGCGGCGATGAATAAGTCATCGCCGGCGCCATCGCGACAAGGTGCGGCGGCCGCTCCAGCGCAGCGAGCCACTGCACTGCGCCGGGGTACGACAGCCCGTACGTCCCTACGCGGCCATCCGACCACGGTTGTGCAGCCGCCCACTCGATCGTGTCGTAACCGTCCCTGCCTTCCTGGCGGTATGGGTCGAAGTGCCCGCCAGAGGCATAGCGGCCGCGCACGTCCTGCAGCAGAACGGCGTAGCCGCGCTCGAGCGCCTTGCGGTGGATGCCGTCGCTCTCAGCCGCGTCGTGCTTGCCGTAGGGCGTGCGGAAAACGAGGACCGGGAATCTTCCGTCGCTCGTGGGGCGATAGAGATCCGCGCGCAGCACGACGCCGTCGCGCATCGGCACCGCGACGTCGCGATCGACCTCCAACGCGGCGGCCGGACCGATGCCCGCGACCGACACGAGCACGAGTGCCGCGATGCCCGACCTCATTCGCCCGACAGCGCCGCGACCAAGGCGAGATCCGCCGAGCGCACTTTGCCGACGTCGAAGCCCTTCGCCGCCGCCGTCATCCGGGTGAGCGCCGCCCCGATCGGCATCGGCGGCCTCTTGTCCCCGGGCTTGGTGCGGATGAAGCGCACCGGGTTGATGCGCGCGACCACGAAGGTGCGCAGGTACGGCGACTTGAAGCCGCGCGCCTCCAGCGCCTTGACGATCCTGCGCACCTGCGTGTCGATGTCGCGCAGGCGTGCCGCGTAGCCCTCGCGCTCGCGCAGGCTCGCGGCGAGCGTACGGTCGCTGAAGCGGTCCACCTTGCGCAGGAACGAGCCGTAGGCGCCGCCCGCGAAGCGCGCGTCCTTCAGGTACAGGATGCCGAGCGTCAGGAACTCGGCCGACTCGAACTGCGCCGCGAAATCGTTTTCCTTCGCGCGCGGCTCGCGGCGCGTGAGCGCCTTCGCCATGCGGATCACCTCGAGGCTGCGGTCCTTGAGGTTGTGCGCTTTTTCCGTATTCAACGCGAGGATGCGGAATGCGAGCCCTTTGTCCAGCGAGATGAGCGCGGTGATCTGCCTGAGGCCCAGCACCTTGGCGGCCGCGAGCCGGTGCCGGCCATTCGGCGTCCAGAAACCGCCGTCCTCGCCGCGCACGACGATGATCGGGTCGAGGAATGACCCGGCCTCGTCGATCTTCTGGGCGAGGCGTCTGGCGTGGGTCGGCGACAGGTCGCGCTGGAAAGGCGTCGGCTGCACGGCCGCGAGCGGCAGCGTGGCCAGCAGCACGGTGCCCCCGGAGAGCGGCTCGCGATAGGCGCCGATGGGCGCGCCTCCCCGGTCGCGCACCTGCGCGGCGAGCGCCGCGATGCGCTCATCGTCGATGGGCAGCGCAATTTCCGCGCCGTCGAGGCCCCGTTTCGCCTTGCTCGGCGCGAGTGTCTTGACGCGCGAGCCAGCCCTTGCGCTGCCGGATTTCCGGGTTCCCGCTTTCCGGGTCGCCATGTGCTGCCCCGCCGATGGAGGATGCCACCCGGTAAGTTAATCTAAGCGCGTCGCAGCCGGTACGCGGCATTGGCCCGGAGCCAGGGGTCTGGACCGCAACTTCCGTGAGCTCCCGCTGGGTGCGCGGATTCTTGACCCCGCTTGGCTTTCGTTTACCCAATCAGTGGGTTACGAGGAGTCAGGGGTGGTCGCCCGCGTCGATTGCAAGCGCAATCGCGCCTTTCCGGGAACCCATAGTCGAAATGGCCAGGCCATCGGATCGTATTGGCGAGCTGGGGAGGGGGAATCGTGTCTCACCTGAACAGGCGGCCTGCCGCGGCAGCGGTATGCGCGGCCATCGGCGCGATCGTGCCGATCGTGGTGCTGGCGGATTTCATTCTTGGGACGCCGGGACCTGACGTCCTGGAGGGCACGCCGGAAGCGGACACAATTGACGGCCAGGGCGGGGCGGACACCATGATGGGTCTCGCCGGCGACGATGTGTACATCGTCAACCAAGCCGACGACCAGGTGCTCGAGGCCGCGGGCGACGGCAACGACACCATTAGGTCCGTGGTCACCTACACGCTGCCGATTTTCGTCGAGAACCTCGTGCTGACCGGCGTCAATGCAATCAACGGCAAGGGCAACAACCTCGACAACCGCCTGACCGGCAACGGCGCCCGGAACATCCTGAACGGCGTGACCGGGGAGGACCGGCTGACCGGCAAGGACGGCAACGACATTTACATCGTCAACTCCAGTGGCGACATCGTGGTCGAGGGCGTCGGCCAGGGCAACGACACCGTGCGATCGAGCGTGACGCACACCCTGAGGCCCAATGTCGAGAATCTCTCGCTCACCGGCACCGCCGTCACCAGCGGCAACGGCAACGAGCTCCACAATGTCATTACCGGCAACTCCGCGGCCAACGTGCTGACCGGAAAAGAAGGCCGGGACACGCTGAACGGCAGGGGCGGCGATGATCGACTGATCGGCGGCAATGGCAGGGACACTCTGACTGGCGGGCCGGGGCTCGACATCTTCGTGTTCGACCTGCCGCCCGACGAACTGACCAACCGCGACGACATCACCGATTTCAGCCCGCCGGACGACGTGATACGGCTGGTGGGGTCCGCATTCCCGACGCTGCACACGGCCGGCACCCTGCCGGCATCGGCATTTCGCGCCGCGGCGGTCGCCGCCAGCTTGAGCGATCGGATCCTCTACGATCCGGCCACCGGCATTCTGCGTTATGACGAGGACGGGACGGGACCGATCGCGCCCGTGCAGTTTGCGACCTTGGCCGCAGGGCTCGCGGTCAGCAATGCGGGCTTCGTGGTGGTGGATCCCCTGCCACCGCCGGCCGTGAATTACACGATGCAGATCCAGCCGATCTTTACGGCTAACTGCCAGTCGTGTCATTCCGGCGGTAGCGCGCCGCAGGGTCTTCGGCTCGATGCAAACAACAGCTACAACGACCTTGTGAATGTGAATAGCCGCCAGGTGCCGAGCCTCAAGCGAGTCAAGCCGTTCGACCCCGCTAACAGTTACCTGGTGCACAAGATCGAGGGCACCGCAGCCGTGGGGGGCCGCATGCCGCTCGGCCAACCACCGCTCAGCGCGACCCAGATCGCCCTCATCCGCGACTGGATCGGCGCCGGCGCTGCACCCTGAGTCCCGCCCCAGGCGCACCCGCGTCAGTAGCCGCCGGGCTGCGCCGTCACGGGTACCGCGTCGAATGCGACCGTCGGCAGGTAGGCCGGGGGCCGGCGCGCGGCGTGAGCCTTGTCGAAGGCGTGCGCGATCCCGAGCAGCTCCGGGTCACGCCACGCTCCCGAGAAAAACGAGATCCCGACGGGTAGCCCGTGCACGAATCCCGCCGGCACGCTGACGCTCGGGTAGCCGGCCACCGCGGCCGGCGTCGAGCTGCAGGTCACGCCCGCGTTGTCGCCCATGACGAGGTCGATGGACCAAGCAGGGCTGCAGGTGATGGCGACGAGCGCGTCGACACGGTGCGCCGCCAGCGCCGCGTCGATGCCATCCGCTCCCGCAAGCCGCCGGATCCGCGCCAGGTTCCCGCGATACCCGGTCGAGTCGAGACCGTCTGTGCGCTCCGCCTCGAGGAATAGCTCCTGCCCGAACCAGCGCATCTCGACGGCAGCCTCGCGCTCGTTGAAGGCGATGACGTCGGCAAGCGATTTCACCGGTTGCGTGCCGCGCCGGCTCAGGTATTCGGCAAGGTCGGCCTTCAGCTCGGTCAGGAGCACGACCAGCTCGCCCTCGGAGAATTCCGCGGGCGGCGGCAATTCGACCGGATCGACGACCTCCGCGCCCTGCGCCCGCAGAGTCGCGATGACCGAATCGAGCAGCGGCTCGGCGGCAGCGCCGCCGCCATGATTGCGCACGATGCCGAAGCGGCGGCCGGCGAGGCTCGCGCCCTGGATCGCATCCTGGAAACCGCCGGTCCGTCCTGCCACCCCGGCCGTGGCGGGATCGGCAGGATCCGTGCCTGCGATCGCGTCGAGCAGGATCGCGGCGTCCGCCACCGTGCGCGTCATCGGTCCGGCGGTGTCCTGGCTGTGCGAGATCGGCACGATGCCCTGACGGCTGACGAGGCCGACCGTCGGCTTGAACCCGACGATGCCGTTCGCCGAGGCCGGGCACACGATCGAGCCGTCCGTCTCGGTACCGATCGCCGCGACGACGAGGCCAGCGGCCACCGCGGCGCCGGAACCGGAGCTCGAGCCGCAGGGCGAGCGGTCGAGCACGTGCGGATTGCGGGTCTGGCCGCCGACGGCGCTCCACCCGCTGCTCGAGCGCGTGCTGCGGATATTCGCCCACTCGCTGAGATTGGCCTTGCCGAGAATCACGGCGCCGGCCTCGCGCAGGCGCCGCACGATCTCCGCGTCGCGCTCCGCGGGAGCGCCGGCGAGCGCCAGGGAGCCCGCCGTCGTCGGCACCCGGTCGCCCGTGTCGATGTTGTCCTTGACGAGGACCGGAATGCCGTGCAGCGGCCCGCGGACCTTGCCGGCCTTGCGTTCGGCATCGAGCGCGTCCGCAATCACGAGCGCGTCCGGATTCGTGGCGATGACGGCGTTCAGCGTCGGGCCGGCGTCATCGACCGCCGCGATGCGATCCAGCGACCACTGCGTGATCGCGCGCGAACTCAGCGTGCCGTCTCCCATCGCCTGCTGCAATGCGGCGATGTCGAAATCGGCGAGATCCGGCGTCGGGGCGGGTTCGGGCGAGCGTGCGCAGCCCAGCACTCCGACGGACATCAGCGCGACGACCACGGGATACCGGCAGTTCATGAGAATCGTCCTGCGAGATGACGGACTGGGATGGAATCGTAACACCCAGTCGTCCGCGCAGTTGCCCGCGCCGCAGTACGTCGTCATCGTCAACGAGACGCGAATCGGATCGATCCTGCGCCGCGAGCAGGGCGAAGGTTTTCCCCTCCCCATTGCAAGCAGCTACGAGCAGTTGACGCCCGAGCAGAAAGCGATCGTGCACTCGTGGTACGAGCGCATCGAGCCGGGGGACGAGCCGCCGTATCCCGCCGAGGGATCCCTGACGCCTGGCGGCGCCTGGCCGGCTTCAATTCGATTTCGCGCCGGCGGGCCCTGCCGTCAGTATCGAGAAATCCCGAAACTCGTACCGTCGCTGACCTTGCCCGGTCGTCTCGAACGGCGTGCTCCCGGCTTCGATGCTCTCGAGCGCCGCCTGTAGTTCCCGGAGCAATCCCGGATCGGCGACCGGCGGCCCGTGCGCCGGCAGGAGGCGTTTGAGGCCGGGCGCAAGCGCCGCGAGCCTGTCGATCGACGCCGCGTAAGCTTTCACGTCCGTTTCGGGCGCCCAGAGATACAACTCACCCGCATAGAAGGTGTCACCGGTCAGCAGGAGCCCGTTCTCCACATCGAGCAGACACAGCGAGTCGGGCGTGTGGCCGGGAGTCGCGAGCACCTCGAGCGTACGTCCGCCGAGTTCGAGGCGCTCGCCGTCCCTTACGTGCGCCGCGACCGTCCAGGTCTGCATCGCGTAGTCGCGGCCCGTTACGCCGGCGGGCAGCGGTCCGCACACGCGGTCCTCCGCGAGCGTGTCGCGTGCGTACTCGCGGAGTTCCTCTCCCGCCTCGCCGCGCGCGCTCGCCCGGCTGAACGGCAGGTCGAGATTACGCACGTCCGTGAACTCGCGATTGCCGCCGACGTGATCGAAATGCGTGTGCGAATTGATGACCGTCACCGGCAGCGGCGACAGCCTGTCCACAATACGGCGGATCGAGGCGATGCCGAGGCCGGAATCGAACAGCACGGCGCGCTCCGTGCCGGCGACGAGAAAGGCAGTGACGGTTTCATATTGCCTGGGCTCGTGGATCGCAAACACGCCAGGCGCGACCGCGTACACCTTGAACCAGCCGTCGCTGACATCGACCGCTTCGAGCTCCTCGAAGCCGGGCGCCGGTGGGGCGTTGCACCAGGACCCGGCACCTGCGTCCGCGCTCATGATGCCGAGGGCGATCAGGACCTGGAGTGATTTCATGCGCGTGCAGCTACCTCGTGGTGCTGGTACCGTACGCGCTCGTCAGGCGCAATCGCACCTAAGCTTTGAGCTGGTCGCCCACGGGCAACTGCCGTATGCGCTTGCCCGTCGCCGCGAATATCGCATTGCACAGCGCCGGCAGCACCGGCGGCACGCCGGGCTCGCCCACCCCGCCGAGCGGCCTGCCGTAATCGCCCGGGACGATGTGCACGCGGACCTCGCGCGGCGCCTCGTGCATGCGCGTCACTTCGTACTGGTGGAAATTCTCCTGCTGCGCGCGACCCGCCTTGAAGGTGATCGCACCCGTCATCGCCGCGCTCACGCCCATGACGCAGGCGCCCTCCAGCTGGGAGCGAACGCGATCCGGGTTGATCGTCGCGCCGCAGTCGATCGCGATGTCCACGCGCGGTATGGTCAAGGCGCCATCGGCGTCGATCGCGACTTCCACGACGGCCGCCACGTAGCTGACGAAGCTGTAGTGCGCGGCGATGCCGAGACCGCCGCCCCTGGGCAGGGTCCTGCCCCAGCCCGCCTGCTTAGCGGCGAGCTCGACGACGCCCCGCAGGCGGCCGATATCCACCGGGTAGCGCTCGGGCGACTCGCCGTCGTTATAGGTGTCACTCAGCATCTGCGCCGCCACGATGCGCGCGGGACCGATCACCTCGAGCAGGAAGTCCTTCGGGTCCCGCCCGGCAGCCGCGGCCAGCTCGGCCACGAACGACTGCACAGCGAATGCGTGGGGAATGTTGGACACCGAGCGGAACCAGCCGATCCGCGTGTGCGCGATCGCCTCGGGATTCTCGATGCGGATGTTGGGGATCGCGAACGGCACGTTGATGGCGCCCATGCCGAGCTCCCAGCTCTGCATTCGCGCGGCGGCGTCGAAGGTCGAATCGATGGTCGGCGCGACGGTCCGATGCAGCCACGCGACCGGCAGCCCGCCGGTATCGACGCCGGCCTCCAGGTGCTCCACGGACACGGTGTGGAAGTAGTCGTTGCGCAGGTCGTCTTCGCGGGTCCAGGCGACCTGGACCGGCCTGCCGTCCATGGCCTTGGACAGCACGGCCGCCTCGATCGCGAAGTCGCACTTGGACTTGCGGCCAAAGGCGCCGCCGAGCAGCGTGACGTGTACGGTGACATCCTCGACCGGTATTCCGAGCCGCTCGGCGGTCAGGTTGCGCACGCTCTGCGGTGACTGGAAGCCGCCCCAGACTTCGCACTTGCCTCCCTCGATCCGGGCGCAGGCCGCGGGCGGCTCCATCGACGCATGCGCGAGGTGCGGCAGGTAGTACTCCGCTGAAATTCGTTTCCCGGCAGCGGCCGCCGCGGCGGCAAAATCCCCGTCGTCACGCACGACCCTGGCAGGTTTCCGTGCGGCCGCCTCGAGCGTCGCCCGGTACGCATCGGAGTCGTAGCCGGCATTGGGGCCGTCGTCCCACACGATCTTGAGAGCGCTGCGGCCCTGGATCGCGGCCCAGGTGTTGCTCGCGATCACGGCGACGCCGCCGAGCGGATTGAAGTACGGCGCCCCCGGCGTGGCCTCGATCTGCACGACACGCACTACTCCGGGCAGCTTGAGTGCGTCGGCGCCGTCGAAGCTCACCACTTTACCGCCGGCGACCTGCGGCCGCGCGACGACGGCGTAGAGCATGCCGGGAAGGCGCGTATCGACGCCGTACTGCGCCGTGCCGGCGACGATGCCTTGCGCATCGACGAGATCCAGCTTGCCGGTGCCGATGTAGCGAAACTCCGAAGGGTCCTTCAGGCGGATGGCATCTGGCGCAGGCAGCGGCATGCCCGCAGCCGCCTTGGCGAGTTCGCCATAGCCGAGGCGTCGGCCGGTCGCGCCGTGCACGACTTCGTGATTCTTCGCCTGCACCTCGCCCAACGGGACCTGCCAGTGCGCGGCGGCGGCTGCTTCCAGCATCTGGCGCGCGGCCGCGCCGCAACGGCGCATGGGCATGAAGAAATGCCGCACGCTGCGCGAGCCGTCGGTGTCCTGGTTGCCGTAGCGCGGCTCGTCACCGGGCGCCTGCACGACGCGCACGCGCGCCCAGTCGGCCTCGAGCTCGTCGGCGACGATCAGCGGCAGGCTGGTGCGCACGCCCTGCCCCATCTCGGAGCGATGGCAGACGATGCTGACGATGCCGTCCTCGCCGATGGATACGAACACCAGCGGGTTGTCGACCCAGCCGTGCGGCATAGCGTCCGCGCCGTACTTGGGCGGGTCCTCCGCGCGCAGTGCCGCGGTGTAGCCAAGGGCGAGTACCAGCCCGCCGAGCGCCGAGGCGCCCTGCAGGAACGTCCGCCGGCTGACGTTGGCGATCGCCAGGGGCGCTGTATCCGCATCGAATGCGGCGTTCATGGCGCCGCTCCTGACTCGCCGGCTGCGCGCTTGATCGCGGCGCGAATGCGGCCATACGTGCCGCAACGGCAGATGTTGCCGGCCATGGCCGTGTCGATTTCGGCGTCGGTCGGTCTAGGCTTTTCCTTGAGCAGCGCGGTCGCGGACATGATCTGGCCCGCCTGGCAGTAGCCGCACTGCGGAACGCCCAGCGCCACCCATGCCATTTGCACGGCCTTGCCGGTCGCATCCTCGCCGATCGCCTCGACAGTGACGATCCTCTTGCCGGCGAGCGCGGAAACGGGAACGACGCAGGCACGTACCGGCTGGCCGTCGACGTGCACGGTGCAGGCGCCGCACAGCGACATGCCGCAGCCATACTTGGTCCCGGTCAGGCCGAGCTCGTCACGCAGCACCCACAGCAAGGGGGTGTCCGCGGGCACGCCGACGTCATGATCCTTGCCGTTGATGTTCAGCTTGAGCACGGTGACCTCCGTCAGCGCCTGGCGAGGGAAGCATACGCCCGCAGCACGATACTTGCCGACCGATGTTATAACGTAGTATAACTCGGGCCGTGAAGCTCGCGATCCGCCGCATCGGCAATTCCCTCGGCGTCATCATCCCCAGGACCACGCTCGAGGCCTGGGGCCTCGGCGAGGGTGACGTGCTGGAACTGACTGAGCACGGCATCCGCCCGGCTGAGCGGAGCACGGGTTATTCGCATCAGTCACTGGACGAACTCAAGCGATCGCTCGCCCTCGCGGTGCTCCGCCGCTTCACGCCGCGGGAGATTCGCGCGCAGATCCTGGCGAACCTGTACCGCTGGAAGAACCAGGGCACGTGGGTTCCGGCCTACGCCGAATGGCAGGATCTCGCGCATCGAGAGGACGACGCGGCGCTATTTGCCGCCATGCTCGGGCGCGACGGGCGCGCGGTGGCGCTGCGCCAGTCGATGCCGTTCGTCGGCCTCCTGTCGCAGGAAGAAGTGAGAAAGCTCCATGCAGAAGCGGCAGCTTGACCACGTGCTGCGTGCCGCGGGCTGCATCACCGGCGAGAAGCGGTTCGTCATCATCGGCAGCCAGGCGCTGCACGGAACGTTTCCGGACCTTCCCGACGACATCGCGCGATCGGCCGCGGTCGACCTGATCGCCACCCGGAATCCCGACCGTACCGAATGGCTCAACGCAATCGGGGTCGCCTCGCCGTTCCACGAGAGCTTCGGCTATTACGCCGATCCCGTCGATGAATCGAGCGCAACGCTTCCGAAAGGCTGGAAGTCGCGGCTTGTCGCCCTGCCGTCGGGCGACACCGAAGGGGTACAGGGGCTCTGCCTCGATCCACATGATCTCGCAATCGCGAAGTACGTCGCGTGCCGCGAGAAGGATCTGGCCTTCACCCGCGAGCTGGCCCGCCGCGCAATCGTCGCCCGCGAGCGACTGCTGGCGCTCGTCGACAAGACGCCGGTCACCGAGGAAGTACGCGAGAGAATACGCCGCGACATCGCGCGCGACTTCCTGATGCAGACTGCCTAAACGCTGCGCGCGTACCAGGCGTAGTCGAGTTCGGTGACCTGGGCGGCAAAGCGCACGCATTCCTGGCGCTTGATGGCGATGAAGATCTCGAGCGTCCTCGCGCCCAAGGCATCGCGCAGGAACGCGGACTTCTCGGCGCGATCCAGCGCTTCATGCCAGGTAGCGGGAAACTCGCGCGGCAGCGCCTGCGCGTATCCGTTGCCTGCGACGGGCGGACCAGGGTCGAGCTGCTCCCGTATGCCCCGCTCCGCCCCGGCCAGCACCGCGGCCGCCGCGAGATAGAGGTTCGCATCGGCGCCCGCCACCCGGTGCTCGACATGCCGGCTCTCAGGCGGCCCGGCCGGCACGCGCAGGCTCACCGACCGGTTGTTGATACCCCAGATCGGCGACACCGGCGCGTAGCTCGCCGACTGGAAGCGCCGGTACGAGTTCGCGTTCGGCGCGAATACCGCGAAACTCTCGGCCATCGTCGCTTTCAGGCCGCCGATCATGTGCCGGAGCAACTCGCTGCCGGCCGGATCGTCGGCGGCGCACAGGTTCTCCGCGGCATCGCTGCCATGACGGCCAAGACTAAGATGCAGGTGCAGCCCGCTGCCGGCGCGCTCCGCAAACGGCTTGGCCATGAACGTCGCGAGCCAGCCGTGCCGCGCCGCGACGCCGCGCAGCAGCCGCTTGAACAGAATGGCCTCGTCCACCGCGCGCAGCGCGTCGTGGCGGTGCTTCAGCGTGATCTCGAATTGGCCGCTCGCGTACTCCGACATGAGCGTCTCGGCCGGAAGTCCCTGCGCGGCGGCGGCGGCGAAGACGTCGGCGAACACCGGCGCCAGGTCATCGAGTCGCGTGAGGCTGTAGGCGTCGATCTTCTGCCGCTCGCTGGCGCGGCCGCCGCCTGCGGGCTGCAGCGTCTCCGGATGCAGGAGGTAGAACTCGATCTCGCAGGCGAGCACCGGCGCATAGCCCATGCCCCGCAGGCGATCGACCGCCCGCGCCAGCGCATGACGCGGATCCGCCGGCGCGGGAGCGCCGCTGCGATCGAACATCGTCAGCATCAGTTGCCCGCTCTGCATGGGCAGCCAGGTGATCGGGGTCAGCGTGCCTGCAACCGGGCGGCACACCATGTCGGCATCGCCCGTGTCCCACACGAGACCCGTGGCGTCGACGTCCATGCCGGTGACGTCAAGGCCGAGAATGGACCCCGCGACCTGCCGGCCGCTCGCGAAGATGGCGGCCAGCTCATGGCGGCGCACCAGCTTGCCGCGTGCCACGCCGCAGGGATCGGTCAGAAAAATCTGCACCGCATCGATCTGCGGGTGACGTGCGAGGAACTCCTGCAGCTCGCGGTCGTCCGCCAGTCCGGTCATGCCAGCACCTGATCCGGGGACACCGGGCGTTGCAGTGAGCGAACGTGTCTCACGACCGGAAGTTAGCAGACTTGGCGTCGGCGCAGGAATGGACCGTCGCCGCCCCGGCTACCAGGCAATCCCCCGCCCCCGCTGGTCAAGGAACTCGCCCGAAGCTGCGGGTGTCAGGGTGCCGATCAATGTGATGATCCGCTCCGCTGCCGTATCCGGCGTCTGGACCTCGAGCCCCGGCTTGGCGAAGCGCGCCGACAGGGCCGTGTCAACCGTGCCCGGATGCAATGCGACGCATGCCGCCTCGGGCCGGATGCGGCGCAACTCGATCGCCGCGGTACGTACGATCTGGTGCAGCGCGGCCTTGGAGGCACGGTAGCTGTACCAGCCGCCAAGCCGGTTGTCGCCGATGCTGCCGACGCGCGCCGAAAGGGTGGCGAACACGCTCTTGCCGCGACGCAGTAATGCCACATCCATCTCTCTACCGGTCCGTGGCACGGTGTTTTAATTCGGCACCACCTAATCAAGGACGCACCACATGATCGGCTATGTAATCCTGGGCACCAACAATATTGCGCGTGCCCGATCGTTCTATGACGCGTTGCTGGCGGAGATGGGCGTTACGCGGATGATGGAATTCGGCGCCCCGGGCCTGCGTGGCGAGGGCGGCGAAGGCTTCTACGCGGCCTACCTCCGGGATCTCGACGGCAACAAGCTGGACGTGTATCACTACGGGTGAGCGGCTGCTTGCGAACGAAACCTACGAGCTGACCTGAGAGAAGTCCCGCTTTCATCACAGCTATTGCACTGGCACGCCACGGTCGGCTTTCTCAAATCCTGATCGGCAGGACTCTGGTAATGGCTGCCACGAAAACCGGACCAAGCTCAAAAGCATACGCCAGCTGCGCGACTGCGACGCTGACTACAGGATTCTGCTCTGCAGGGCGCGCACCGCAGCGGATGCCGTGACCCCAGGCAGCAGTCGGTCATCATCCTGCAGCCCCTGCAATTGCGATGTCAGCGGCAAGATCCCGGCCCAGACCGGAATGGCATAGTCATCGGGTTCATCGACCGGCATCCCCTCGGATACCTTGGCGGATGCAGAGTCGATGCTCACTGCGATCACTCCAGTCATCTTGACCTCGTTGTCATGAGGCGCCCGCAGCTCGTCCCAGCGGCCCGGCATCAGGTGTTCGCTGATGATCTTCATGGCGTGCAGTTTCTCTGCCGGACCTTCGACCAGTCTCGGACTACCAAAGACCGTCACCGACCGATAGTTCATCGAGGAATTGAATGCCGAACGCGCCAGCACGATGCCATCCAGCAGGGTCACGTTAAGGCAGATCCTCTCGCTGCCTTCAACCATGCGAATCACCCGGGCTTTGCGCGCGCCGTGCAGATACAACGTTTCGCCATCGCGGCCATAGATCATGGGCACGACCACCGGATTTCCGTCCTCGACGAAAGCAACCTGTGCTGCGAATCCGGCGTCCAGGATCCGATGCACGCTTTCCCTGTCATAGCGGCCCTTCTCGCGAAGCTGCCTGACCTCGTTCAGTGTGCTCACCGGGTACTCGGCTGTCATAGATCTTCATCCATTCGTGAGATAAGCGAACCATCACACGATACAGAACCGTGACACCGAAGTGGCATAAGCAGAATGGGCTTTGGCAGGAATGGTGGCCAAGGGCAGAATTGAACTGCCGACACGCGGATTTTCAGTCCCACTCTGAAATCTGCGATTCGAGTTCCATCAACCGGTTAGCCGGGGCGCCCGCGACGTTCCAGCACCTGGCCGACACCCGCAGCGGTCTGCTCGACCAGCCGCCGCATGTCATCCGCACCCGGCCCGGCCACGCGGCGGAACTCGGGTGAGTTGACGTCATCCTGCACATGCACGCTGTGCCCGGCTCGCCTCGTCACCGAGGATCGAGGCGGTCGAAGCGGGTCAGGTACTCGGGAGCGGTGTGGTAACCCGGAAACGCCGTGCCGATGAGTCGGCCGGCCGAGTACAACAGCGCAGTCGGGGCATGGACCAGCGCATCCCGAAACTGCAACTCGACCGAGTCTGCGATGCGTAGCGTCGTCACGGGCCACCCCCTCGCCGTTGCAGTGCGGCGCGCGAAGTCCCTGTCGGCAGCACTGTGCAGCACCACCGTCACGTCCAGCTCGGCGAGTCGAGCCGCCTCCTGCAGCGTCGCAACACCATCGACCGACAGCGGCATGTGCGGCGACCACACGTAGATGGCGCCACGCCGCGACTCCCGCAGGAGTGCCTGCAGGTCGGCGTCCGTGAAACGTGAGCCCGCTGCGTGGACACGGTCGTGTGTCGTCGCGGTCGACTGACACGACCCCGACCACCGGACTACCGAGATGGTGTCGGGACCAACGCGAGTCAGCGACGCGTCGCGTTCTTCAACGGCCTCGACGACCCACGTGCCAATGGCGTGCGTCGGCCAGTAGCGTGTCTTCACGCCGTCCGTCGACGGTCGTGGCAGTGCCGGCGGCACGACCGACCACAACGCGAGCTGCTCGTCGATGTGCCGTCGGCACGGCGTGTCCTCTGCGTATCCAACGCCCGGCGCTGTCAGCGCGCCCGCGACCACCGCGGCCGCGACCGCCGACCTCGCTGCTGCCACTATTCTGCCTCGCACGCTTCGAGCAGGCCGGCCTTCCGGTCATCGTCGACCGGCAGCCACTTCTCCTCCACCAGCTGTCGGCATTGGGCCGGGCTCAGACTGAGAGCGGCCCATGCGGCTTCCTGAGGACGAAACGTGGCCAGCGTCGGTGCGCACGTGTGTCGCCACAACTCACCAATGGCCTCCGCCGATTCGCGGCGTGCCGGCGACGCAAACAGGTTCGTAACGCGCCGGGTGGCTGCCGGGTCCACCACGCGTAGCTCGAATCGTTTCGGCGCGTCGGTCTCATTCGGCACCAGATTGGCAATGTAGAAGACCTTGCCGTCGGGGAAGAACGCGGGGAAGTAGTGGCCGACGCCCTCGGTTGTCGACGTCGTCAGCCGTGACAACTTGCCTGCACCGACGAGGCGGCCCGCGCTGTCGCGCTCGAGGTCGACGACGACGACGTCGGTCAACGCGGGAGCTTTGAGGCCGCCGTCGACGAACGGCGTCAGGTAGTCGAACTTGCTGATGTGGAATGCCAGCGCACGCCCATCGAAGCTGAAATCCGCCTTGCCAGCGGCGAACCCGAAATCCACGCGTTCGGCGCACGTGGTCGTCTGGCCAGCCGGGTCCGTGCTCAACACCTCGAAGATCTTGAGCGAGGCAGGCTGCCCGGCCTTGCTGTCGTCGTGAGCAACGACGTAGCGCCCATCTTTCGAGATGAACGGCGTGGCCAGGTCCCGCGTGATCTGGGGACAAAGCTGCATCGGCACGCTCGGCGTCACCGTCAGTGCGCCGCCCTTGGTCACGAACGTATAGTCCACCACCCGGAAGCCCGGCATATCCGGTTGAATCGTGCCGGAGAACATCATGCGGTAGACGGTCGTGCCGTCTCTCAGCGTGCCGGTGTGCGACACGATGCCGACCGACTGATAGTAGACTTCACGCACGTCGGGATGGCGATGCTCGTAGACCGCGGGCACATCGGCGGCGTCGCGTCCGGCGTCGAGTCGTGACACCAGCGTGGACGCGTCGTAGAAGTTGATGCTGAAGTTGGCCGTGTAGGACGACGGGACTGTCACGTAGCGACCATCCGGCGTCGCGACCGCGTCGGACTTGTCGGGAATGCGAATTCGTTTGCCGGTGGTCAGGTTGTAGAGGTAGTTGAGGTTGTGGCTTGCGACCGCCACGATGCGCTCACCCTTCGCGTTGGGCACGGGGCGCGCGAACCAGTTGACGTCGTCGAGCGGAGGATCGCCGGCCGCTGGCCGCGACACCTCGACAAAAGCCCCTGGGGTAGCCACCGCGCAGTACGGTGGTACATCTGCAGCGTGGCCCGCACCTGCGCTCGCGAGTAGCAGCGTCGTGAAAAGGATGCGCGCGGACAGGGGTGACATTCGTTCGGTGTCGCTCATAGCGGGCCTCCCGTGACCTCCGTGGGCTGAAGCAGTATGGGGTCAGGTCCTGCATCTTGCATACACACGCAAAATACAAGACCTGACCGACGTCCCCCCGCTTTTGAGTAGCGGGCAGGTTTAGAGTCAAACCCCGGTTGCCGACCTCTTCGCGCGTACTCACTGGGGATCAAGTCGTGGGAGTTTCTTGCGGGCGAGAGAACGAGTCTAGGCCGGCGTGCCGGACAAGCGGAATGGGCTTTGGGAAAGATGGTGGCCAAGGGCAGAATTGAACTGCTGACACGCCGGGAGGGGATTTATCCTGCCTATACTTCGCCAACCAGTAGCAATCCAGTGATGCATCGGAGAATTGCTGCCGGTCTTTTCGCCTGCTGCGTCCAGGCAATTTGCCCGGGCGTATTGGCTGAGGCCGCAGGGCAAGTCACTTCCTGTGCCGATCCCGTGGCAGAAACTGGAACCGGGATCGAAGTCGAACTTGGGCAAGTCACCGTCATCGAGATGCGGCGCCCGAGGCATGCCGCACAACCGGCATTCGAGCTGGAACCCGACACGATTCGTGAGACCGTCCCGATTGCTCTGACTGAGATTTTCCGCCGCGTTCAGTCAGTCGGGATACGCACGAATTCGCGCGCCGAGCCTCCCCGCGGCGGCGGCTGCAGCCCCGCCCTGGCCGAGCCAGCGCCGCGTCTACGGGGTTGGAGGGTTGCCGGGGTTCCCGTTGACCGCAGCGACTGCCAGAGCGGCGCGCTCACCCTCGTGCAGCGCCCCAACCACAGTGGCCGGGTGGGTAACGTGGGTGGCCTCTCCAGCGAAGAAGATTCGGTCCTCGGCAACCGGAACTTGAAGGTCTCGCCGTCGGTTTTGGTCGGCGGACTCGAAGGTCCCCACCATCGCGTACGAGTAGGCGCCGAGCGTATACGGCGCAGCCCCCCAGTTCTGCACGATCCCCTCGATGTAGTGCGCGGTGGCCGGGTTCTCCTCCCCGGGAAAGGTCGCGTCGAGATCGGCGAGGATGGCGTTCACGATCGCTTCGTCGCCGGCAGCCCCCCCGCCCGCAGTCTCCGCGAGTCCGGTCAGCGCCAGCGCGTTGTCTCCCATCGGGTAGCACATCATCACGTAGGAGGTTGTCCCGCTCTTGTAATCGCTCGGAATCCAACAAAATCCGGCCACGCCTTCGGTCACCATCGAGCCCAACGCCACGCCTTCGGTCTCCCACCATGGCGCGCTGAAGCGCAGCGGCACCTTCATCCCTGCGTCTATGCCGATGCCGTTGTACGCATCAACGGTTGTGTCCGGCAAATCAGGCACAAAGTCGATTTTCTCGGCCTGCAGGACGCCAATTGACACGGTGACGATGACCTGATGCGCGAGGTGCACAGCGCCGGAGAGGTCGGTAACGGCCACGCTTTCCCCGCTCGTGTCGATCGTGACGACCGGGCTGTTCAGCCGGAGGTCGCTGTTGGCGACCACGTCGTCCCACCACACCGTTTCCAGGGCGTCGGAGTAGCCGAGGTCCTTGTCCCCGAGCACCCTGATGCCGTTCGACAAATCCCATCCATAGTCCTGAATGGCGAGGCTTTGCGCGCCGAGCTTGTGGAGGCTCGTCGCGAACACGGAGCCGGCGAACCCCGCATCGTAGATGTGATACGCACGGTGACCGACACCCACACCATACTCATAGAGCACGTCGTCCGCGAGCGAGGTCGTGGGATCGGGGTGAAGTTCCGTCCTCCAGTACCAGTCGTAGATGTCCCACGATTGGGTCACGTCGGGATCATCAGCGCACGCGCGAGCTGCTCCGGCGACGGTCCAGCAGGTGTTGGTGCCCCCGTCCATGGAGTACACCTCAGCACCGTTGTACCCAGACACGTATATCGACTCACCGTACTCCCCGGTAATGGCAGGCCAGACAGGGTTGTCGCCCACCGCCAAGTAGTGCTCTTCCGCTCCGAGATCGACGCGCATGTCGCCCAACGTGGTGCTCTTTACGCGCCCTCCGATACGATCGGTCGCCTCGAGGATCAGGACATCATACCCCTCGGCTATCAGCGTCTTCGCCGCATAAAGGCCTGCGCTGCCCGCGCCTACGACGATGACGTCGTGACTCTCGGCGGCGGCGGCGTCGATGCGGATGCTCAGCGCCTGGGAATCGCTGTTGGGCGGAGAAGCGGAATCCGTGACGGTGATCGTGAAGCTCGACGTACCCGGCGTGCCCGAGGGCGTGCCGGAAATCGCGC
>VGUH01000007.1 GCA_016874295.1 Gammaproteobacteria bacterium
CTCACTGTCGGTGGCCTCTCGCTCGTGGCAGAAAGTCGGTGTGGCAACTTGCTTTCAACCACAACGAGAGGCCTTTTTCAATTCATTCGCCGCTCACCCGCGAGAAAAGATTGTCGGATCAGGGTTAAGACAAGGGTTTTTCCGCCTTTTCGCGGTTGTGCCGCGGATGCCGCACATCTATAATGCGCGCGGTTTTTCGGCCGCCCCGGCGGACTGGCAAGTGCGAACAGTCCGCACCATCCTCCTGACGCAACTCGCGACCGCAGCGGGGGTCGCCGCAGTCGTCTGGATCGGGTTGGGAACCGAGCGGGCGGCCCCCACCCTGCTGGGTGGATTGATCGGCGTCGTGCCGAACGCATTTCTGGCGGCGCGCGTGATGTCGCCGCGGGCCGGGAGCAGCGCGAAGAGCCTGCTCCGGGCGGGATGGCTGGGAGAGATCGGCAAGCTCGCGATCGCGGCGCTGTTGTTCGCCGCCGTGTTCACGACCCTGAGGCCGCTGCACCCGGGGTTCCTGTTCGCCGGGTACATCGCGACCTTGCTGGCCATACCGGTGGGGTTGCTGTTCGACGGGAGACGAACGTAGGTCATGGCGGAAGCGGGTCATTCGGCTGGCGACTACATCGTCCACCACCTCCAGAACCTGACCGTCTGCAAGCAGGACGGCGCCTGGGTCTGGAACCAGTGCAAAGGCAACTTCTTCGCGGTGAACATCGACTCGATGTTCTTCGCCATGCTGCTCGGCATCGTCTTCCTCACGCTGTTCGGGCGCGTCGCGCGGCGCGCGACCACCGGCGTCCCCGGCCGCCTGCAGACCGCGATTGAGATGGTCGTCGGCTTCGTGGACCAGAGCGTCCGCGAGACCTTCCACGGCAAGAGCGACCTCATCGCGCCGCTCGCCCTCACGCTGTTCGTGTGGGTGTTCTTCATGAACCTGATGGACCTGGTGCCGGTGGACTGGCTGCCGGGCGCCGCTGCCCTGGTCGGCGTGCCGTACCTGAAAGTCGTGCCGACCACCGACGTCAACATCACCATGGCGATGGCGCTGTCCGTGTTCGTCCTGGTGATCTACTTCAGCATCAAGGTCAAGGGCATCAGCGGCTTCACCAAGGAGCTGACGCTGCAGCCCTTCAACCACTGGGCCGCGATCCCGTTCAACTTCGTGCTGGAAGGCGTCGCGCTGATCGCCAAGCCCATCTCGCTCTCGCTGCGGTTGTTCGGCAACCTCTACGCCGGCGAGTTGATCTTCCTGCTGATCGCGCTGCTCGGCATCTGGCAGCTGCCGCTGCACTTCGCGTGGGCCGTATTCCACCTGCTGATCGTGACTCTGCAGGCGTTCATTTTCATGATGTTGACGATCGTGTACCTCAGCATGGCGCACGAGCATCACTGACGTTTTTTCGACCAGGAGACTCTGATGGAAACTGTGATTGGCTTTACCGCGATTGCTGTGGCGATCCTCATCGGCCTCGGCGCGCTCGGTGTCGGCATCGGTATGGGCCTGCTGGGCGGCCGCTTCCTCGAAGGCGCCGCGCGCCAGCCGGAACTGGCGCCGATGCTGCAGGTGAAGATGTTCATTGTCGTGGCGCTGTTGGACGCCGTGGCGATGATCGGCGTCGGCATCGCGCTGTTCTTCACCTTCGCCAACCCCTTCGTCGGGCAGCTGCAGTCGGCGACCGGCGCCGGCTGAGCGTCCGGGAGTAAGGCTCCATGGATATCAACATGACCCTGCTGGGCCAGACGATCGCCATGATCGTGTTCGTCTGGTTCTGCATGAAGATCGTTTGGCCGCCGCTGATCGGCGCCATCGACCGGCGCCGCAAGGAAATCGCCGACGGCATCGCCGCGGGCGAGAAGGGCCAAAAGGAACTGGCCGAGGCGCGGCATGGCTCCGAGGCGATCCTCGCCGAGGCGCGGCAGAAGGCCGTGCAGGTGACGGACCTGGCCCACAAGCGCGGCAGCGACCTGGTCGCCGAGGCGAAGAACGTCGCCCTGGCCGAGGGCCAGCGGCTGGTCGCGCAGGCGCGGGGCGAGATCGCCAACGAGCAGAACCGCGCGCGGGACGGGCTGCGCAAGGAAGTCTCGGCGCTCGCACTCGCTGGCGCCGCGAAGGTGCTGGGCCGCGAAATCGACGCCAAGGCGCACGCGGCGCTGCTCGACGAGCTGGCGGCGGAGCTCGAGAAGGGGGCTCCGGCCCGTGGCTGACCGCGCCACCATCGCACGACCCTATGCCCGCGCGGCGTTCGCACACGCGCGCGAGGCGAAAACGCTCGCCGAGTGGTCGAAGCTGCTGGGCGCCGCGGCGGCAGGCAGCGCCGATGCGCGCGTCGCGCGCCTGATTGGCAATCCGCACGTCACCGGCGATGAGCTCGTGGATCTCCTGGGCGGGCTGTCGAAGCACGCGGCCGCTGATGCGGGGCGCAACTTCCTGAGAGCGCTCGCGACCAACCGCCGCCTTGCGCTCTTGCCGCAGATCGCGGTGCAGTTCGAGAAGCTCCGCGCCGAGACGGAAGGCGTGGTCGAGGTTGAAGTGGTCGCGGCGCGCGAGATCGCGGCGCCACAGGAGAAGCGGCTGCAGGCGGCGCTCGCAAAGCGCCTCGGCCGCGAGGTGCGCATGCACACGCGCATCGACGAGTCGCTGATCGGTGGCGCCATCGTGCGCGCGGGCGACCTCGTGATCGACGGGACGCTGAAAGGCCGCCTCGAGCGGCTGGACTCGGCACTGCGGAATTAGCGAAGGAAGGGACATGTCCATCAAGGCCTCTGAAATCACCGACCTGATCCAGGCACGGATCAAGAACTTCGACGCGGCATCCGAAGCACGCAACGTCGGCACGGTCGTTTCCGTGACCGACGGCATCTGCCGCGTGCACGGCCTTGCCGACGTCGCGTACGGCGAGATGCTCGAGTTCCCGGGCAATACCTTCGGCCTGGCATTGAATCTGGAACAGGACTCGGTCGGCGCCGTGGTGCTCGGTGACTACGTGCACATCTCCGAGGGCGCGACGGTGAAGACCACCGGCCGCATCGTCGAAGTGCCGGTCGGCCCCGAGATGCTCGGCCGCGTGGTGGACGCGCTCGGCAACCCGCTCGACGGCAAGGGCCCGATCAAGGCATCGAAGCGCAGCCCGATTGAACGCGTCGCGCCGGGCGTGATCTGGAGGAAGAGTGTCAGCCAGCCCGTGCAGACCGGCTACAAGGCGATCGACGCGATGGTGCCGATCGGCCGCGGCCAGCGCGAGCTGATCATCGGCGATCGCCAGACCGGCAAGACCGCGCTCGCGGTTGACACGATCATCAACCAGAAGGGCACCGGCATCAAATGCATCTACGTCGCCGTCGGCCAGAAGCAGAGCTCGATCGCGAACGTGGTGAGGAAGCTCGAGGAGCACGGCGCGATGGCGCACACCATCATCGTCGCCGCCAGCGCCTCCACCCCCGCCTCCATGCAGTTCATCGCTCCCTACTCGGGCTGCGCGATGGGCGAGTACTTCATGGACAACGGCGAGGACGCGGTCATCATCTATGACGACCTCACCAAGCAGGCGTGGGCCTACCGCCAGATCTCGCTGCTGTTGAAGCGCCCGCCGGGCCGCGAGGCCTATCCGGGCGACGTGTTCTACCTCCATTCTCGACTGCTGGAGAGATCGGCACGCGTCTCTATTGAGTACGTCGAGAAGACCTCCGGCGGCAGGATCAAGGGCAAGACCGGTTCGCTGACCGGCCTGCCGATCATCGAGACCCAGGCGGGCGACGTCACTGCGTTCGTGCCGACCAACGTCATCTCGATCACCGACGGCCAGATCTTCCTGGAGACCGACCTCTTCAACGCCGGCATCCGGCCGGCCATGAACGCGGGCATCTCGGTGTCGCGCGTCGGCGGCGCGGCCCAGACCGGCATCATCAAGAAGCTCGGCGGCGGCATCCGCCTCGCGCTCGCCCAGTACCGTGAGCTCGCGGCGTTCTCGCGGTTCGCGTCCGACCTCGACGAGGCCACGCGTCGCCAGCTCGAGCGCGGCCAGCGCGTGGCCGAAGTCATGAAGCAGAAGCAGTACGCGCCGATGTCCGTGTCGGAGCAGGCACTCTCTATATATGCCGTAAACCAAGGTTATATGGATAAAGTGGACCGCAAGAAAGTCGTGGACTTCGAGGCGGCGCTGCAGGCCTTCGCCAAGACCAAGTACGCGGACTTCCTGAAGTCGGTGAACGACAAGCCCGAGCTCAGCAAGGAAACCGAGGCCGGTTACAAGAAAATCTGCGAGGACTTCCTCGCGACCGGAGCCTACTGACCGCCATGGCCGGCACCAAGGAAATCCGGGTCAAGATCGCCAGCGTCAAGAGCACGCAGAAGATCACCAAGGCCATGGAAATGGTCGCCGCCAGCAAGATGCGGCGCGCGCAGGACCGCATGAAGGCGGCGCGCCCGTACGCGGACAAGATCAGGAGGGTGATCGGCCACCTGCGCGTGACCAACCCGACCAACCACCCTTACCTCGTCGAGCGCGAGGTGAAGTCGGTCGGCATGATCGTGGTCAGCTCCGACCGCGGCCTGTGCGGCTCGCTGAACGTCAACGTGTTCAAGAACGTGCTGGCGATGGTGCGCGAGTACCAGGCGCAGGGCGTGGAAGTGCGGCTGACGCTGATCGGCGCCAAGGCGCTGCAGTTCTTCCGGCGCCTGAAGCTGCCGATCGAGGCCTCGATCACGCACATGGGCGACAAGCCGCACATCGCCGATCTGATCGGCACCGTCAAGGCGATGCTCGACTTGTTCGAAGAGAAGAAGATCGACCGGCTCCTGCTGGTCAGCAACCGCTTCGTCAACACCATGACGCAGAAGCCGACTTTGCTTCCGCTCCTGCCGGCGGAGACGGTCGACCAGGCGGACCTGCAGGAGCGCTGGGACTACATCTACGAGCCGGCGCCGGACGCGCTCATCGAGTACTACATGATGCGGTACATCGAAAGCACGGTGTACCGGGCGGTGGTCGAGAACCTCGCTTGCGAGATGGCTGCGCGCATGGTCGCCATGAAGAGCGCGACCGACAACGCCGGCAAGCTCATCGACGAGCTGCAGCTCATCTACAACAAGGCCCGCCAGGCCGCGATCACGAAGGAGATTTCGGAGATCGTCGGCGGCGCGGCAGCGGTTTAAGTCCGAGGATTTATTGAATATGGATAAACAGAACGCACAGGCTCAGGCAGCGAACGGCAAGATCGTCCAGATCATCGGCTCGGTGATCGACGTCGAGTTCCCGCGGGAAGGCATCCCGTCGGTGTACGAGGCGCTCAAGCTCGTCGAAGGCGGGCTGACGCTCGAGGTGCAGCAGCAGCTCGGCGACGGCATCGTGCGCACCATCGCGATGGGCTCCTCCGAGGGCCTGAAGCGCGGGCTCGCTGTGACTGCGACCGGCACCCCGATCACCGTGCCGGTGGGCGCGGGCACGCTCGGCCGCATCCTCGACGTGCTCGGCAACCCGCAGGACGAGGGCGGCCCTGTCAGGACGAAGGACTCGCTGCCCATTCACCGACCTGCGCCGTCGTATGCCGACCAGGCCGGCGGCCAGGACCTGCTCGAGACCGGCATCAAGGTCATCGACCTGCTCGTGCCGTTCGCCAAGGGCGGCAAGATCGGCCTGTTCGGCGGCGCCGGCGTCGGCAAGACCGTCAACATGCTCGAGCTGATCAACAACATCGCCAAGGCGCACTCGGGCCTTTCCGTGTTCGCCGGCGTCGGCGAGCGCACCCGCGAGGGTAACGACTTCTACCACGAGATGATGGAGTCGGGCGTCATCGACAAGAAGGACCTGACCAACTCCAAGGTCGCGATGGTGTACGGCCAGATGAACGAGCCGCCGGGCAATCGCCTGCGCGTCGCGCTCACCGGCCTCACCATGGCCGAGTACTTCCGCGACGAGAAGCAGGCCGGCGGCAAGGGCCGCGACGTGCTGCTGTTCATCGACAACATCTACCGCTACACGCTGGCCGGCACGGAAGTGTCCGCGCTGCTCGGCCGCATGCCGAGCGCGGTGGGCTACCAGCCGACGCTCGCGGAAGAGATGGGCGTGCTTCAGGAGCGCATCACCTCGACCAGGACGGGATCCATCACCTCCGTGCAGGCGATCTACGTGCCCGCGGACGACCTGACGGATCCCTCGCCGGCAACCACCTTCGCGCACCTTGACGCAACGGTCGTGCTGTCGCGCCAGATCGCCTCGCTCGGCATCTACCCGGCGGTGGACCCGCTCGACTCGACCAGCCGCCAGCTCGATCCGCTCGTGATCGGCGAGGAGCACTACAACACCGCGCGCGGCGTGCAGGCGGTGCTGCAGCGTTACAAGGAGCTGCAGGACATCATCGCGATCCTCGGCATGGACGAGCTGTCGGAAGAGGACAAGCTCACCGTCAGCCGTGCGCGCAAGATTCAGCGCTTCCTGTCGCAGCCGTTCCACGTGGCGGAAGTGTTCACCGGCTCGCCCGGCAAGTACGTGCCGCTCAAGGACACCATCCGCGGCTTCAAGGCGATCCTCGCCGGCGAGTACGACGCGCTGCCCGAGCAGGCGTTCTACATGGTCGGCGGCATCGAAGAGGCGGCCGAGAAGGCGAAGACGCTCACCTGATCATGGCGAACACGATCCACATAGACATCGTCAGCGCCGAAGGCGAGATCCACTCGGGTCCCGCCACGATGGTGTTCGCCCCGGCCTCCGGCGGCGAAATCGGCGTCGCGCCGCGGCATGCGCCCTTGCTGACGACTCTGAAACCCGGCGAAGTGCGGGTGCAGACCGAGGGCGGCGAGGAGCTGATGTTCTGGGTCGGCGGTGGTGCTTTGGAAGTTCAGCCGCACAAAGTCACGGTGCTGGCGGATACGGCGGCTCGTGCCAGGGATCTCGACGAAGCAGCCGCGCAGGCCGCCAAGCAGCGGGCGGAAGAGGCGATCCGCGACCGCGTCGGCGCGATGGAGATCGCGGAGGCGCAGGCGGAGCTGGCGCGGGCGGTGGCGCAGTTGCGGGCGATCGAGAAGCTGAGGCAGTTGCGGAAAGGCGGCTAGCAGGCAGCGATACCGTCGAGACGGGTTGCTCAGCCGAGCCACGGCGGCGGCGGCAATCCCCGGCTCTCGAGAAATTCCCGGTTGAACAGTTTCGACTCGTAGGTGCGCGCTGAGTCATTGAGCATCGTCACGATCGTGTGACCGGGGCCGAGTTGTCGCGCCAGCCGGATGGCGGCCGCCACGTTGAGACCGGTCGAACCGCCGACGTACAGGCCGTCCTTGCCGATCAGCTCCCACAGCACCGGCAACCACTCGCTGTCCGGGACGTTGAAGGCGTCGTCGATCCGGGCCCCTTCGAGATTGCCGGATACGCGGCCGAGTCCGATTCCCTCGGTAATCGAGCTGCCCGACGCCTTGAGTTCGCCGTGCTTGACCCAGCTGTAAACGGCGGCGCCGTCGGGATCGGCGGCCGCCGTCACGATGCTGCTCCGACGCTGCTTCAGGTACTCGGAGACGCCGGAGAGCGTGCCGCCCGTTCCGACCGCGCAGATGAATGCGTCGATTCGGCCTTCGGTCTGGTTCCAGATCTCGGGACCCGTGCTTGCGATGTGGCCTTCGCGGTTCGCCAGGTTGTCCCACTGGTTGGCGTAGAGCACGCCGCCCGCTGCGCTACCGGCCAGCTCCTCGGCCAGGCGGCGCGCCTGATGCACGTAATTGCCGGGATCCTTGTAGGGAACCGCCGGCACGAGCCTGAGCTCGGCGCCCATCCCGCGCAGCATCGAGCGTTTCTCGACCGCCTGCGTCTCTGGCATCACGATGATCGTACGCAGCCCCAGCGCATTGCCGGCGAGCGTCAGCCCGATGCCGGTATTGCCCGCCGTTCCCTCGACGATCGTGCCGCCCTCGCGCAGGACGCCGCGCCGGAATGCGTCGAGCACGATGTACTTGGCAGCGCGGTCCTTGACCGAGCCGCCCGGGTTCATGAACTCCGCCTTGCCGAAGATTGCGCAACCGGTCTGTTCCGACGCGCTGCGCAGCCGGATCAGCGGAGTGTTGCCGACCGCCTGCAGAAACGGACGATCAGGTACCGCCCCCATGCGCGGTCATGTTCGCGGCTGCGGCAGCACGCGCAGGTACGGCTTCGGGGCCTTCCAGCCGCCCGGATATTTCTGCCGCGCCATGTCGTCGCTGACCGAGGGCGGAATGATCACGTCTTCGCCCGGCTTCCAGTTCACCGGAGTCGCGAGATTGTGCTTGGCCGTGAGCTGGAGCGAGTCGAGCAGCCGCAAGACCTCGTCGAAATTCCGGCCCATGCTCATCGGATAGGTGAGCATTGCCTTGATCTTCTTGTCCGGCCCGATCAGAAACACGGAGCGAACCGTCGCGTTGTCTGCAGGCGTGCGCGCCCTGGCATCGCCGCTCGCGTTCGGGTGCAGCATGTCGAAGAGCTTCGCGACCTTGAGCTCCAGGTCGCTGATCAGCGGATAGTTGACGGCGTGGCCCCGGGTCTCCCGGATGTCCTGGATCCAGCGCGAATGGTCGCTGACTGCGTCCACGCTGAGGCCGATGATCCGGCAACGGCGCTTGTCGAACTCTGGTTTCAGGCCGGCCATGTAACCGAGCTCAGTCGTGCAAACCGGCGTGAAATCCTTCGGATGCGAAAACAGGATAGCCCAGTGGTCGCCGATCCAGTCGTGAAATCGAACCTGGCCCTCGGTGGTCTCTGCCGTGAAATCCGGCACCTCATCCCCTATGCGTAGCGGCATGGTCGTGCCCTCCTGCTGGTGCTCTGAACTGTTCTTGGAACCGGGTTACGATTCTAGACTCACCGAGCCGGGCGTTGCGACAGGGCAAGCGCGCCATTGCCGACCAACACCTGCGCCCCGCTTAGCACGATCAGGTACAGCGGGTACTCCCACCCGCCGCCGGCGTTGCTGAATACCCAGCCGTTCCCCGCGTGCACCCAGAGCGTTCCGGCCAGGACCGGGATGAGGGCGGCCGCAACCTCCCGGGTGCGAACGCCAAGCACGAGCAGGATGCCGCCGACCGCCTCCATCCCGAAGACCACGTAGACGAGGAAGCCGGGTAAGCCGATCGATTCGAAGTAGCCGGCCGTGCCCGGCAGCGTGAAGGTGAAGTGCTTCAGCACCACGCTGTGGGCGATAAACATGACTCCCAGGCTGATGCGCAGGAGCGCGATTCCGTATTCCTTGCTGCGTTCGGCGTTCATGACGTTCTCCTTGGTGAAGGTGGCGCCAAGGTAGCCTTTCGTAGCCCATTGATAATCCAGGCTGGCGGAAGATGTTTGTCCACATGCGTGAACAATCGGATATCGCCGTTTTCGTGCGGGTGGTCGAGCTCGGCAGCTTCACCAGGGCCGCCGACGCGCTCGAGATTTCCAAGGCCGCGGCGAGCAAGGTCGTGAACCGCCTGGAGCAGCGGCTCGGCGCGCGCCTCCTGCACCGGACCACGCGGCGCCTCGCGCTGACGGAGGCGGGGCGGGCGCTGTATGGCAGGAGCGCCTCGGCACTCGCGGAACTCGCCGAGGCGGAACACAACGTCGCGCAGCTCACGGGCAATCCACGCGGCATGCTGCGCGTGACGGCGCCGATCTACCTAGGCGTCACGGTGCTCGCGGCGCACATCGCGGTGTTCCGCGCGAAGTACCCGGAGGTCACGCTCGACCTCGACCTTAGCGACCGCCTCGTGGACATCGTCAAGGAGCGCTTCGACCTCGCGATCCGCATCTCGTCGCTGCAGGACTCGAGCCTGGTCGCGACGCGCCTCGCGCCTTGCCCGACGGTGCTGGTCGGCTCGCCCGCGTACTTCCGCCGCCACGGCACGCCGAAGACGCCGGAAGACCTGATGGCGCACCAGGGCCTCGGCTACAGCATCGTGAAGACACCGAACGAGTGGAAGTTCCGCGCGGGCAAGGGCCGCTGGGTGACGGTCACCATGCCGAGCACGATCCGCTGCAACAACGACTTCGCGCTCAAGCAGTTCACGCTCGACGGGCTGGGCCTCGCGCTGTTCCCGCGCTTCTTCGTGGAGCGCGAGCTGGCGAGCGGCAAGCTCGTGCAGGCCATCCCGGACTACCCGCCGCCGGAGCTGTCGATCAACGCGGTGTATGAGACGAGGAGGCGCCTGCTGCCGAAGCTGCAGGCGTTCCTGGGGTTCCTGAAGGAGCGGTTCGCCACGGAGGCCTGAAAAAGCGTTTCCGCGGAAACGTTTCTGGACAGCTGTCTAAAAACGTTCCGGCCGGAACGTCTTTTCACGTAACGCGTTACGCTCAAAACCTCAAAAAGATGCCCCCAACCCCCGCGCCGGCTCCGCTCAACCCGGCGAGGCTCAGCGCTCCAGCAGCTTCCGCTTCGCCGGCACGTCCTTCCACTGCGCGGCATCGGGCGGCGCGGGCTTCATCTGCTTGATGTTCGGCCAGATCGCCGCCAGCTCGGCATTGAGCTGCAGGAACTCTTTCTGGTCCTCGGGCAGCTCGTCCTCGGTGAAAATCGCGTCGACCGGGCATTCCGGCACGCACAGCGCGCAGTCGATGCACTCATCCGGGTGGATCACGAGGAAATTCGGGCCCTCGTAGAAGCAGTCCACGGGACAGACTTCCACGCAGTCCGTGTGCTTGCACTTGATGCAATTCTCGCCGACGACGAATGTCACGGGCCGTCCTCTTACGCGACGGCCAGCGGCATGCCGGTGAGACCGGCGGCGGCGATGGCCTCGTCGACCATCTTCTGGTGCTCGGCGGGACGCGACCAGCGCTCCTGGCCTTCCGGAGGCAAGAGGTCGATCGGATCAAAGTAGAGGTACACGAGGTCCGCATGCACCGCCGGTGAGCGATAGACGCTGATGCCGGTGGTGCGGTTGTAGTGCTCGAAGCTGTGGACGTCGCGCTTGCCGCCGCCGCCGGGCAGGTCGACGATCGCGAGCGGGGTGTTGAAGCCCGCGGTCGAGCCGCGGACGCCGCGCTCGATCGTGGCGTTGGTCTGGACGGTGGTGCGGAGTTCCTCCACCGCGCTGACCATGTCGTGCTGGTAGACGTAATACGGCCGCACGTTCATGTAGCTGAGGCGGCGGACCAGCTCGGTCATCGTCGCGACCGAGTCGTTGACGCCGCGGATCAGCACGGTTTGGTTGCGCACGGTGACGCCGCCCTTGAACAGCACTTCCATCGCCTGGCGGGTGATCTCGGTGATCTCCTGCGGGGTGTTGAAGTGCGTGTGGAGGCAGACTTCCTTGCCCATCGCGCGGCCGGCGTTCGCGATCTCGAATAGCGCCGCGACCCAGGCGTCGTCGGTGAGGATCTTCATCGGCGACACGGCCGGGCCCTTGGTCGCGATGCGGATGCGGCGGATGTGCGGGATCGCCAGCAGCAGGTGGCCGATGGTGCTGACGTGCTGGGCCGGCAGCATGTAGAGGTCGCCGCCGGAGACGACGATGTCTTCGATCTCGGGACGCGAGGCGATGTAAGCGATGTCGGTATGCCAGCGTTTCGTCTCGGGCTTCAGGCGGGCCTTGTGCACGGTGTCGGTGTCGCCGCCGATCGCGTAGCTGCGGGTGCAGAAGCGGCAATAGACCGGGCAGACGTCGAGCGGCAGGAACAGCGCCTTGTCGTAGTAGCGGTGCGTCAGGCCAGGCGTCGGCGCGTCGGCCTGCTCATGCAGCGAGTCCAGGGTCAGGCGCGGGTGATCGGGCAGCTGGGTCGAGCCGACCGGCAGGAACTGGAGGCGCAGCGGGTCCTGATACGGATTCGCCCAGTCGATCAGGGCGACGGTGTAGGGCGAGAGCCGAACGTTCATCGGGGCGCGCGCGATGCCGGCGCGGACGTCGTCAATGAAGGCCGGGGAGGCGAGGCTGCCGAGCGTCGTGACGAGCTTGTCGACGCTGGTGACGCTCTGCTTGTTCTGGAACTTCCAGTCCAGGAAGGTGGCCCGGTCGACGTCGGCGTAGCCGGGGATGTGGCGCCAGAACTCGTCGTCCCGGAATTTGCGGTGGGCGTATTCCTTGGGGTCGACCACCGGCTTGAGGGCCGCGGGCACCTCGACGTCCATCAGCTCGGCCAGCAAATGGTGGTCCTGCATCCCCGGCAGGACGTCGCGGACCCGGGGGCCGGCGGCCTCGTTGACGGGAGTTAGCTTTTCGGCGGGCTGGCTGATGGCGGCGTCTGCTCGGTTATGGTGAATCGGGCCTCGGGGGCGGTGCGCGCCGCAGGCCGCGGTGGCCCGTAGGTGCCGGCAAAAGCCGCCCAAAACCCGCTGAAATACGGGCGCTAGACTACCATAAAACACCTGTTGTGCGGGCGTTCAAGAAGGCCGTCCGGCCTCAGCGATCGACGAGTTTCTGAAGATGCTCCGGATACCGCGCGCCGTGCACGGCGACCCTGTCCGCCGCGGCCTGAATCGCAAGCTGGTCGTCGGGCGTGAGCTCGAGGCGGGCGGCGTGCTGACCTGCTACGACTGGCTGAAGGGCGAGGGCCCGATCAGCGACGACATGCGCTACTTCTTCAAGATGGAAGGCCTCACCTACAATCTGATCACGCTGGCCGAACTTGGCAGGTACCTGGAAGCTGCCGGCTACGTGGACGTGTCGCTCGAAGATGCGTCCGACTGGTACCGGCGCGAGGTGCGGCAGGAGTACGAGATGATGCGCGGCCCCGGCCGCGCTCTGGCCGTCGCGCTGATCGGCGAGGCGCAAGCGGGGCACATGATCGAGGACTGGCGCTCGATGGTCGTAGTCTGCGAGAAGGGCGAGCTGCGGCAGGGCTATACGCGGGGGCGGAAGCCCGGTTGAGGCGGCACGGAATGAGCACGACCTACGATGCGATCGTCATCGGCGGCGGCCACAACGGGCTGACCGCCGCGGCCTATCTCGGCCGCGCGGGCCTCAGGACCCTCGTCCTCGAGCGCCGCGCCGTGCTGGGCGGCGCCGCGGTTACCGAGGAGTTCCATCCCGGCTACCGCAACTCGATCGCGTCCTACACCGTGAGTCTCCTGCGCCCGGAGGTGATCGAGGAGCTGGAGCTGAAGCGCCATGGCTACCAGCCGGTCAGGATGCACGCGCACCTCTCGCTCCTGCAGGACGGGCGCGCGCTGCTGATGACGGACGACGAGGCGCGGAACCGCGCCGCGGTCGGGCGCTTCTCGCCCCGCGACTACGACAACATGCAGCGCTTCTACGCCGCGACCGACCGCATCGGCGAAGTCATCCGCGCGCAGTGGCTGAAACCTCCGCCGGCGCTCGGCGGCGGCGTCCTCGACCTGCTCTCGCTGCTGCCGGCGGCGCGCGAGTTCCGCGGCCTCACGGTCGAAGACCGGCACCTCTTCATGCAGTTCATGACTTCGCCGGCGAACGAGATCGCCGAGCGCTGGTTCGAGAGCGAGGCGATGCGCAACCTCATGGCCGGACACTGCGTCTCGGGCAACTTCGCGAGCCTCGACGCGCCGGGCTCGGCGATCCCGCATTTCCACCACGCGCTCGGCGAATTCGAGGGCGTGCGCGGCGCCTGGGGCCACGCCCGCGGTGGCATGGGCGCGATCACGCAGGCGATGGCCTCCTCCGGCCGTGCGCATGGCGTCGAATACCGCACGAGCGCGCCGGTCGAGCGCATCCTGATGCAGGAAGGCCGCGCCGTCGGCGTGCGCCTCGAGGGCGGCGAGGAGTTCCGCGCGCGGTTCCTGCTGGCGAACACCGACCCGAAGCGCACCTTCCTGAAGTTCGTCGGCCGCGAGCACCTGCCGGCGGCATTCGCGGAAGGGATCGGGCGACTGCGCATGGGGCACGCGACGCTGCGCATGAATCTCGCGCTATCGGGCGCGCCGGAGTTCGCGGCGCTCTCGGCCGCGGAGTCCGACGTTGCGCGCGGCGGCTCCGTCACCATCTTCCCGACGCGCGCGCAGATCGAGGACAACTACCGGGCCGCGCTCGCCGGGCGGATCATCGACGTGCCTTATCTCGACATCCGCATTCCCTCGGCGATCGACGACACGCTCGCGCCGCCGGGGCACCACGTGATGAGCCTGATCGGCAAGTACTACCCGTATCGCCTCGCGGGTGGAGAGAGCTGGGACACGATAGGCCCGTCCGTCTCCGAGCGCATCATGACGGAGCTCGAGCGCTTCATGCCGAATTTGCGGCGCCTGGTCGTCGGCCGGCAGTTCCTGACGCCGCTCGACCTGGAGCGCGTGTTCGGCCTCACCGAGGGTGACATCTTCCACGGCCGCCACGACCTCGACCAGATCTTCGGCCTGCGGCCGCATCCGCAGGCCGCGCAGTTCGCGACGCCGATCCCCGGGCTCTATCTCTGCGGTTCAGGCGCGCATCCCGGCGGCGCCGTGTCCGGCGCACCGGGGCGGAATGCGGCGATGCGGGTGATCAAGGACGCGAGGCGGGGGCGGCCACGAAGCTAGGCGGCGCTCCCAGTCCGCAGCGCCGGGTTGCGGTCGGTGAGATCCATGGTGAATCCCGCGCCGTCGCTGAGGATCACCTGGTGCTGCGGTCCGGGGGTCAACTCCAGCCGCTCGATGTCGAGCGCTTTCGGCAATTCGTAGCAGATGAGTCCTGGCGAGGCGATGCCGAAGACCTTGGTGCGCTGGTCGGTCTTCTTCCTGAGCTCGCCACGCACGATGCGCGCGGGACCGATCACCTCGAGGGTGCGCTGGTCGGTCTTCTTCCTGAGCTCGCCACGTACCGGTTCGCGCACCCAGGTATAGCCGGCCAGTTTGACGAAACCGGACTCGTAGGCGACCACGGTGCCCGCGAACAGCCGCGGCAGGTCGCCTTCATAGAGGCGACGATGGGCGATCAGCAGCTTGTCACCCGGCGTAAGCAACATGGGACATCCCTGTCGTGACCGGTCGCGCGGGTCCGGCGACGAGGGATGATATTGGCGAAAACGGCGGACGGAACAGCGACTTCATCACGCTTTCCCCCGCGCCGCGTAGTACGCCGCGATCTTCGGCTGGGTCTTCACGCGCTCGCAGTGCTTCGCGAGCAGCGGCGCGTGCTTGTCCACGATGTCCGCGGGAATGTGATCCAGCGCCCCGGACTTGAGCCAACGCACCCAGTAGAAGCACTTGAGGTCGGCGACCGTCAGGCGGTTTTCCACGAACCACTCTCCGCCGCCCGCCTGGAGCCGCGCCTCGATCTGCTGCAGGAAGCGCGGCAGCGGGCCCGCCACCAGCGCCTCGCGCGCCGCCTTCTTGGCGGCATCGTCCTCGATGCGCATCGTCTGGCCGATCTTGGTCGTGATGTCCTCGACCGCGTCCATCACCTCGTCCACGCGCACGGCCTCCCAGTCGTCCTTCGGGTAGAGGCCGGCGAGCTTGCCGACGTAGCGGTTGATGGTGTTGGACTGCGCGATGACTTTGCCGTCCACCTCGAGGACCGGCATGGCCTGGAATGGCGTGCTGTCGCGGCGGGCCGGCCACTCCTTGGGCGGAATGCGACGGTCCTCGAAGGGGATCCCGGCGATGTGCATTGCGACGCGTGCAACCTCACCGCGGCCGCCGTCGAAATCGAAGTAGGTATAGACCAGCATGGGCATGGGCACTCCTGGCGTCTCGCTCACCGCTTCGGGCGTGAGATGATAGCGCGCGATGCATACGGGTACCTGCCTGTGCGATGCGTGCAATATCGGGGCCCCTTCGGCGGTCTCATATGCCGCCATCTCCCGATACTGGAGGCCCGTCGCATGACCCGGTTCGCCAAGGATCCCGCAGCGCTCGCCAGGCTGACCCCCGAGCAGTACCGGGTGACGCAGCAGTGCGGCACCGAGATGCCCGGCACCGGCGCCCTGTTGCACAACAAGGAGCCGGGTATCTACGTGGACGTCGTTTCGGGCGAACCGCTCTTCGCCTCGAGCGACAAGTTCGATTCCGGCTCCGGCTGGCCGAGCTTCACGCGGCCGATCGAGCCGGCGAACGTGAAAGAGCTGGGCGACGAGTCGCACGGCATGATCCGCACCGAGGTGCGCTCGGCGCACGGGGACAGCCACCTCGGCCACGTGTTCAACGACGGGCCGCGCGACCGCGGTGGCCTGCGCTATTGCATCAACTCGGCATCGCTCCGATTCATCCACCGGGACGACATGGAAAAGGAAGGCTACGGGGCATACCTGAACCAGGCAGGAGACAAGCGATGACCACCGAGCGCGCCGTGCTCGCCGGCGGATGTTTCTGGGGTGTGCAGGATCTGCTACGCAAGTGCCCGGGCGTGAGCAGGACCCGCGTCGGTTACACCGGCGGCAACACGCCGCAGGCGACCTACCGCAACCACGGCTACCACGCCGAGGCGGTCGAAGTCCTGTTCGATCCTGCGCAGACCAGCTTCCGGAAGCTCCTCGAACTCTTCTTCCAGATCCACGACCCGACGACCAGGAACCGCCAGGGCAACGACGTCGGCACGAGCTATCGGTCGGCGATCTACTTCACGACCGACGAGCAGAGGAAGGTCGCCGAGGACACGATCGCGGACGTGGATGCCTCCGGCCTGTGGCCCGGCAAGGTCGTGACGGAGGTGGCGCCGGCCGGAGACTTCTGGGAAGCCGAGCCTGAGCACCAGGACTACCTGCTGCGCAACCCCTGGGGTTACACCTGTCACTTCGTGCGTCCGGACTGGGTGCTGCCGAGGCGCAAGAGCGCCTAGCGCGGCGACTGCGGGAATGGCGCGCATCAATAATAGTGTCATTGCGGGCAGGTTCATTGGGGCGACGGCTTTTCTGTGGCTGGCGGCGAGCCCGCCGCTCGCGGCGGAGCCTTACCTGGCGGCGCGCGAGGGCCTCAAGTGCGCCGCCTGCCACGTGAATCCCGCTGGCGGCGGCCTCAGGAATTCCGCCGGGAACGCGTATGCGCAGAACGTCATGCCGGCACGGCACCTCGGCGAGGAGCAATGGCTCGGCGAGGTGAACCGCTTCATCGCCATCGGCGGGAATCTTCGCAGTAACGCGACCTACGTCGACTACGAGGAGGGGCCCGACGAGGATCTCGCCTTCGACGTGGACGAGCTGCGCGTGTACCTCGACGTGCGCGTGATCCCGGACCGGCTCTCGCTGTACGTCGACCAGCAGCTCGCGCCCGACGCGAGCCGGAACCTCGAGGCCTACGCGCGGCTGTGGCTGGATGCGTCGAACCGCTTTTACCTGAAGGCCGGCCAGATGTTCCTGCCGTTCGGATTGCGGCTGGAGGACGACACCGCTTTCGTGCGCGAGATCTCCGGCATCAACTTCGACACGCCCGACGACGGCGTCGAGTTCGGGCTGGAATCGGGGCCGTGGAGTGCGCAGCTCGCGGTGTCGAACGGCACGGGCGGCGGGGGAGAGACGAACGCCGGCAAGCAATGGAGCCTGCGCGGCGAGCACGTGCGGACGCGCTGGCGCCTCGGCGCGAGTTACAACTTCAACGACGCCGGCGACATCGAGCGGCACATGGGCGCCGTGCATGCGGGCCTGCGCACGGGCCCGGTCACCTGGCTCGCCGAGTTCGATTTCATCGAGGATCGCGGCCTGCCGGGCGGAACCATCTCGCGGTGGGTCGGCCTGCTCGAAGGCAACTGGGAGCCGAGGCGCGGGCACAACCTCAAGGCGACGGCGGAGGCGATCGAGCCGGCCTCTGGATTCGAAGCCGATACCCAGGAGCGCTACTCGCTGGTCTACGAGTACGCGGCGATCCAGTTCCTGCAGCTGCGCGGCGGCGCACGCTTCTACGACGGTGACCCTGCCGATCCGCAGCAGAACCGCGAGTTCTATTTCCTGGAGCTGCACGGCTTCTTCTGAGCCATCGCGGCTCGCGCGCTGTGCCAAGATAGGCGCCGGGCTGCTGTAGGATGCGCGCGCGTGGTCGAAACCATTGAATCCGTCAATGCCTGGCTGAACGGCTACGTCTGGGGCACGCCGATGATCGTGCTGCTGATCGGCACCGGCGTGCTGCTCACGATCCTGACCGGCGCCGCGCAGTTCCGCTTTCTCGGGCGGGCTCTCAGGGAAGTCCTCGGCAAGCTGACCCAGCCGGGCCGCGGCGAGGGCAGCGTCCGGCCGTTCCAGGCGGTCGCCACCGCGCTCGCCTCGACGGTCGGGGTCGGCAACATCGCGGGCGTCGCGACCGCGATCTTCCTCGGCGGTCCGGGCGCGCTGTTCTGGCTCTGGGTCTCGGGCCTGCTCGGCATGTGCACGAAGTACGCCGAGATCGTGATCGCGCTCCACTACCGGGAGCGGGACGCCGACGGCACGATGCGCGGCGGCGCGATGTACGTGCTGAAGAAGGGCCTCGGGATGCCCTGGCTCGGCGCGATCTTCGCGCTGCTGGCCTCGCTCGCCGCATTCGGCATCGGCAACATGGTGCAGGCCAATTCCGTCGCCGACGCGCTGCACGCGACGTTCGGATTCGACAAGTCGACCACCGGCTTCGTGCTCGTGATACTCACCGGCGCCGTAATCCTCGGCGGCATCAAGCGCATCGGCCAGGTCACGGAACTGCTCGTGCCGTTCATGGCGCTGTTCTACATCGGCGGCGGCATGGTCATCCTCGTGCTGCACGCCGCGAAGCTGCCGGACGTGTTCGCGCTGGTGTTCGAGAGCGCATTCAGCGGCACGGCCGCGGCCGGCGGGTTCGCGGGCAGCACGATCGCGATGGCGATGCGCTACGGCATTGCGCGCGGCCTGTTCTCGAACGAGGCGGGTCTCGGCTCCGCCCCGATGGTCCATGCGGCCGCGAGCACCGATCATCCCGTGCGGCAGGGGCTCTACGGCATCTTCGAGGTGTTCGTGGACACGCTGCTGATCTGCACGGTCACCGGGCTCGTGATCCTGGTGACCGACTCATGGACTTCCGGTTCTACCGGCGCGGCGCTCTCGGTGCGCGCGTTCGAGGCGGGCCTGCTGGGCACCTGGGGCGACGTGGTCGTCACCGGCGGGCTGATCCTGTTTGCCTATTCCACGGTCATCGGCTGGAGCTATTACGGCGAGACCGGCATCGTGTACCTGTTCGGCGCCAGGGCCGCGATACCCTACCGGATCGCGTGGCTCGTGTTCATCTACCTGGGCGCCGTCGGCTCGCTGCATCTCATCTGGGACATCGCGGACACGCTGAACGGCCTCATGGCCATACCGAACCTGATCGCCGTGCTGGCATCGATCCCGCTGCTGCTGCGGCTGCAGAAAGAGTTCTTTTCCGGACCCGGGAGCAAACCAGGATGACGCTGGACCGCCGGGCAGCGGCGTCAGGCAGCGACAAGTGAATCTTTGCGCCGTGCAGGAGATCACGGCAGGCTGAGCGGCGCGACTCCGAACAGCCGGGCGTGCAGCCAGAGCACCATGAGCGCGTAGAGCGCGAGCCCGCCCGCCACGGCGAGCGCGTCATCCGCCGCCGACGCCCGAAAGCCCATGGGCGGCCGTGCCGGGCGGCGCTCGAGCGAGACCCACGTCGCGACCGACCACACGAGGAAGCTGCCGAACAGCAGCACGCCGGCGACGCTGCCGTGCGTCAGGAGGTGCGCGACGGCCCAGAGAATCGCCGCCAGGAGCAGCGGGTGCCGCGCACGCGCCGCGATCCGGCCGCGCAGCACTGAAGCGAGCACGAGCGTGATCACCGGCAGCATGAGGACTGCCGCAAGGTAGCGGAACGAAGGCGGCGTGACGTACAGCAAGCCGGTCGTTGCCCGCGCCGGCGCGTACCCGGCGACCAGCAGGTAGAACCCGGCGAGCGAGATGAGCGAGTAAACGATGCGCCAGGCACCGAGACCCATGGCGGCGGCGGCACGGTCGCGCCAGTCGAGCGCAAGCAGCGAAATGGAATGGACGCCGAAGAAGACCGCGAGACCCAGGAAGAATGTGCTCATGACGCGACGCCACGCCCGCCCGCAACTCTGTCCCGGTCATGGTACTCCCGCGGTAGCGTCGTGCGGGTGCAGGCGGCCGGTACCCGCCCGTATACTGCCCGCAGGAGTCGTATTCCATGAATGTCGCCCTGCAGCGGCCGCTCAGCGCCGCGGACCTCAACTTCAATCCCCCGCGGTTCCCGCTCGCGCGGCTCATCGCCTGCGCCCGCGAACACTGGGGCATCGCCGGGGAGTTCACGCCGCTCGAGGGTGAGCGGGACCAGAACCACCGCGTGACGTCCGCGGACGGCGCGAGCTTCGTGCTGAAGGTCTCCGCCGCCGGCGAGAGCGAGGGGGCGGTGGACTTCCAGATCGCGGCGCTGCGGCACCTCGAGCGCTGCGCGCCCGCGCTGCCGGTGCCGCGCGTGATCGCCTCGCGAGCCGGCAACGACCGCGAATGGATAGCGACCGCCGACGGCACACGTCACATGGTGCGGCTGCTCAGCTGGCTGCCGGGAATTCCAGCGTCGCAGGGCGAGGAACCGGGCGTTGCCCTGCTGCGCAGCGCCGCATCATTCCAGGCGCGGCTCGCGCGCGGGTTACAGGGCCTTTTCCATCCGTATGCACGGCACTTCGTGGCCTGGGACATCCAGCGCGCGCTGCTGCTGGATCCCGGCGTGCAGGCCTGGGTGGCGGACGACGCGAAAGCGCTGCTCGCGGGATTCTGCGCGCGCGTCGAGCGCGACATCCTGCCGCGGCTGCCCGCGCTGCGGGCGCAGGTCGTGCATAGCGACGGGCATTCCGGCAACCTGCTGCGTGCGGGGCCGGCGTCCGACGAGATCGTCGGCGTGATCGACTTCGGCGACATGATTCACGCGCCGCTGGTCCAGGATCTTGCGGTGACGCTCGCGAGCTTCGCGCGCCACGGCGAGATGTCGCTCGACAGCGCCGTGGCGCAGGTCGAGGCCTGGAACGCCGTCCTACCGCTACAGGACGAGGAGCTGGAGGTCCTGCACGACCTCACGTTGCTCCGGCTCGCGACCGCGCTTGCGCTGTACGACTTCCGCATCCACGCGACGGACAAGCCGGCGGCCTGGCTTGCGAGGGAGCGGCCGGACATCGTCAAGGCCGTGTCGAAGTTCCTCTCGCTCGACCGCGACCTGGTGCACGAGCGTTACCGCGCCGCCTGCGGGCGCGTCGGCCGGGCGCCGGCGAGTGTCGACATCGGCGAGCTGCGCGAGAGGCGCGCGCGGGCGCTGGGGCCGAGCTACCGCCTGTTCTACGACCGGCCCGTGCACCTCGTGCGCGGCGAGGGCGCCTGGCTCTGGGATGCCGAGGGGCGGCGCTACCTCGATTGCTACAACAACGTCGCCTCGGTCGGGCATTGCCATCCGCACGTGGTGGCGGCGCTGTCCCGCCAGGCCGCGACGCTCAACACGCACACCCGTTACCTGCACGACAACGTGGTGCGCTACGCCGAGCGGCTGACCGCCACGATGCCCGCCGATCTTCGCGTCTGCTATTTCGTCTGCACGGGCACGGAGGCGAACGATCTCGCGATCCGCATCGCGCGCGTCGTGAGCGGGCACGAGGGCGTGATCGTCTCGGACGATTCGTACCACGGCAATTCGAACGTGGTGAGCGCGGCATCCACCTGCACGTACCCGAAGTCGGAGCAGCCGCCGTGGATCGCGACGGTGCCGCCGCCAAACGGCTTCCGCGGCGAGTTCCGTTACGGCACGCCGGACCTCGGCATCAAGTACGCCGCGAAGATCGACGGCGCGATCGCCGCGCTCGCGAAGCGCGGGCAGGGCGCCGCCGCATGGCTGTGCGACGTGATCTTCGACTCGAATGGCACGATCCTGCCGCCGGAGGGCTACCTCGACTACACCGCGCGCGCGATCCGCGCGGTAGGCGGGCTGTACATCGCCGACGAGGTGCAGTCCGGCTTCTACCGCACGGGCGAGGAGATGTGGGGCTTCCGTTACGCGCAAGCCGTGCCGGACATCGTCACGCTCGGCAAGCCGATCGGCGACGGCCACCCGCTCGGCGCCGTGGTCACGACGCCCGCGATCGCGGCGAAGTTCGCGCAGAAGTTCTCTTACTTCAACACCTTCGGCGGCAACCCGGTATCGGCCGCGGTCGGCATGGCCGTGCTCGACGTGCTCGAGCGCGAGGGCATCCAGCAGAATGTCATCGCCGCGGGGAAAGTGCTGTCGGCAGGGCTTGCGGAGCTCGCGGGCAGGCACCCGCTGGTCGCGGACGTGCGCGGCAAGGGCCTGTTCTGGGGGCTCGAGATCGTGCGCGATCTCGCGTCGCGGGCGCCGGCGGTCGCCGAGGCGGAGCGGATCATGAACCTGCTGCGCGAGGACGGATTCCTGCTCGGGCGCACCGGCGCTTACGACAACGTGATCAAGATTCGCCCGCCGCTCGTGTTCACGCCCGACTATGCGCGCTTGCTGCTCGACGGCCTCGACCGCGCGCTGGCGCGGGTCTGACGATTAGTCGTGAGACCACTGGCTGCACAGACCGCCGGTGGTTTCCGCGCCATCGAATACGAAGACCTGACCGGTCGCGAATGCGGCATCTTCCGAGGCGAGGAATGCGAAGAGGGCGGCGATTTCCTCGGGTTTCGCGTGCCTGCCGAGCGGGATCTTCCGGTTCACGGCCTGCAGCATGGCTTCGGTGTACTCGGCCCGCTGCATCGGCGTCAACACATAGCCGGGTGAGATCGCATTGACGCGGACCATGGGCGCCAGCTCGAGCGCCATCGCCAGCGTCAGCGCGATGACTCCGCCCTTGCTGGCGCTGTAGTCGGCGTAATGGGGATAGCCGGTGGATCCTGCCGTCGAGGCGGTATTCAGGATGACTCCCGAGCCCTTCGCCACCATGTGCCTTGCGGCCGTCTGCGCCATGAAGAAGGCGCCCCGCAGGTTCACGGCCAGCACTTCGTCGAACTCGTCCGGCGTGGTGTCGAGGAATTCGTGCCGGATGCTGATGCCGGCGTTGTTGATCAGCACGTCGACCGATCCCATGCGGCGAACGGCCTCGGCGAATGCAGCGCGCACCTGCTCGAGGTCCGATACGTCGGCGGCGATTGCGGCGGTCAACCCGGGCAGTTCCCGCTCGACCCGCTCTCGTGCCTCCGCGCTGCGGTCGACGATGCAGACGCGGCAGCCTTCCTCGAGAAACCGCTGCGCCGTCGCCTGGCCGATGCCGCTCGCGCCGCCGGTAACCACCACGTTCCTGCCAGCCAGGCCGCGCATCAGCCCGCGACTCCGCCGCCATCCACTGGCAGCACGGCCCCGGTGATGAACGATGACTCGTCGCAGGCCAGGAACAGTGCGGCGCGCGCGATCTCGATCGGTTCGCCCATGCGTCCGAGCGGCCGGTCGGAGGCGGACTCCACGTAAGCCTCCCAGGTCATGCCCCGGTTCCTGGCGTCCTCGCGCTCCATCGGCGTCACCGTGTCGCCGGTGCAGATGCAGTTGATGCGCACGCCCTGCCGCCCGTGGTCGATCGCCATCGCCTTGGTCATCACGATCATGCCGCCCTTGGCCGCGCAATACGCCACCGCGCGCGCGCCGCCGGTGTAGCCCCAGCCCGAACTATTGTTGACGATCGAGCCGCCGCCGCCGCTGATCATGTGCGGCAGCGCGAACTTGGACATGAGAAAGCTTCCCTTGAGGCTGGTGTCCACCTGCGAATCGAATTCCTCCACGCTGCAGGCGATGGCGTCGTTCGCGACGTACACGCCAGCATTGTTGAACAGCACGTCCAGCCGGCCGAAGGCGGCGACGGTCGCCTGCACGGCGCGCTCGCAGTCCGCGGCCAGCCGGACATCGGCCTGGATGAATGTCCCCTTCGCTCCGAGTTTCTCGATCTCCCTTACCACTTCGCCTCCGCGGTCGCGATTGCGGCCGGTGATCGCGACGCGCGCTCCTTCCTCGGCAAACAGCAGCGCCGTTGCGCGGCCGATGCCGGATGTTCCGCCGGTGATCAGTACCACCTTGTTCGCCAGTCGCATGCGTTACGCCTCTGGTTGCCCGGATTGAAAAGGGGAATCGCCGTTCCGCTGTCGCGGAGTACGCGCCATCCTACTGGCGCAGCTCATTGATCGCCCGCCAGGCCTGGTCGATCGCCACGTGCGTGTAGGCGTCCGCGCCGGCGTCCGAGTTGGCGATCGCGATGTTGCCGAAGCGCTGCCGCGCGACGGTCTCGGGCCGCGGCTCCGTATTCCAGTCCGCGTCCTCGAGGTCGGTGTGGTCGCGCGCGTAGCCGTGCGGCCAGCGATTGACGGTGATGGCGAGGACGTCGCGTGCCGGGTCGAAGCCGCCCGGGCCGAGCAGGCTTGCGAGGACGCTGCGCACCTCGCGCTCGTAATCCTCAAACGACATGGCGAGCATCTGCGCGCGCGCGGCGCGCGTCTGGTCCGCGATGTTGGCGGCGGCCGGCATCGGGCCGTTGAAACTCGCGAAGCTCTGCATCACGCAGGCGTCCCCGGGCCGCCACTTGGGGCGGTAGTCGCCGACGTTGATACCCGTGACGAGGAACACGTCCTGCAGGAAGCTGCCCGGCAGCTGCGCGCCCTTGATGCCTAGCTTCTGCAGCGCCTCGCCATTGCGCAGCACGGTATTCACGACCAGCATCGGCCGCTTCACGGCTTTCGCGAGCGCAGCTTTCTGCTCTGCCGGCATCTCCGGCGCGAGGTGGGGAATGATCGCGTTGTAGCAGGCGAGCACGGCCTGCTTCGACTGCACGCGCCGGAGCGCGCCGCCCTGCGCGTAGGTGACGTCGACGCCGGCGCCGTTCGCGACGTGCACGACCGTCGAGTTGAGACGCAACCGCACGGGCGAGACCGGTGCGTCGAGCGCCGAGTAATCGAGCCGCGCGGTCACCACGCTGTGCGGGTCCGTGCCGGCCGCCATGTCCGGGAAGCTCGCCGGGATCAGCGAACGCACAAGGAGGCGCGCGATCGAGCTGTTGCCGTCCGGGAACATCGCCGTGGCGCGGTCCTCGTCCGCCTGCCCGGGATCATCGGGTGCGCCGAGCACGTGCGCGCCGGGCAGGCCTGACCAGAGGCATTCCATGACCGAGAGGCTCTCGGCCGGCAGGCCCCAGAATCCGGATGGCGCGCTGCTGAACACCTGGATTGCCGCCTCCGGCAGGCCGAAGTGCTCGCGCAGGAAGTCGGTGTAGCGCGTGCGGTGCAGCCAGGCGTCGCGCTCCTCCGGCGACTTGCTGGCGAGCACGTCACGATCCGACAGCAGGAATGCCTTGAGCTTCGCGCGCGCGTCGGCGTCTATCGGAAACGCATCGACGTGCGTTGCGAGCTCGCGTGGCTCGACGTCGTCGAGCGTCACGCCGCGCAGCAGCACGTCGCACCCGTAGCGTCCCCGGTTGAACAGCAGGGCAGGCTGGAGGTCTCCGTCTGCGCCCATCCACTTGAAGGCGTAGTTCTCGCGCAGGCGCGGAATGTCGATGCCGAGCTCGCGGATGAGCCCGTGCACGATCTCGCTGAACTTCGGGTACTCCATGTTCACGGTCCCGCCCCAGGCGAGGCGCATCGGCCCGCCCTGGTGGAACTCGTTGCGCTTGGCATGGCCGCCGAAGTCGTCGTGGTTGTCGAGGATCAGGATCCGCGACTGCGGGCCGTGCAGCTTGCGGTAGTAGTACGCGGCGGCGAGCCCGCTGATGCCGCCGCCGACGACGATCAGGTCGTATGACTCGTCGAGCGGCTGCGCATCGTCAAAGCGTTTGCCCTCGCGCGCGAGTGCATGCGCGACCTCGAAAGCGCCCGCATGCGAGCCGCGCAGGCCCGTGAGCGTCGGCGGGTAATAAGGTGCGCTACCGTCCGCCGTGTGATGGGCAAAGCCCGGCCATGGCAGCGCCAGCCCGAGCCCTGCCAGGCCGACGTCATGCACGAAGTCGCGGCGGGTGATGGAGCGGTGGAGTCCGAGATCGCGGTCTGAGGGTTGCACAGCAGGGGTCTCCGTGGTCCGACGCCAGAGTGTGACCGCAACGCCGCGGGGCGGCAATTCGGACCGCGAAGGATTGGGCCGGCCCGTGCGTCTATTGATGGCAAGGCGGCGTCGAATTCGACGCTGTGACCCTGAACGACGGAGTACACGCCATGAATAGATACCTCGCGATTATGGTCAACACAGTGCTCGCCGGCGCGGCGCTGGGCATCGGGGCGGTGACCCCCGCGATGGCCGCGTCCGAGCAGCCGTTCAAGCAGACGAACATCCACTTCGAAACGAATGCCACAGCCTGCGACATGGGCATCCAGATGAGCTTCGACACGGACGGGCTGACGGAGGGTGAGGTCGAGGGACCCTGCGAGCAGGTAATGTTCAGTTTCCGGGCGATCGACGGCGTGGAGAACACCGGCGATCTCACCGAGATGTTCCACGAGCGCGTGGAACCGCCCATCACGGACCTGCTCGATGCGCTCGACTGTGAGCCCCCGGAGCATGATCCCATTTCGCTCGCCGAGCTGTTCGGCACCTGGCCGGCCGGCTGGTATGAATTCGACGGCGAAAGCAACGGCGTGGAATTCGAGGGCAGGGCGCGGCTGACGCACAAGATTCCCGCCGGCCCCGAGATCCTGGCGCCGGAAGATGGCGCGGTCGTGCCGCACGACGCGAACCTGCTGATCCGCTGGAAGAAGGTGACCGGACCGCTGCTGCCGAGCCTGGGGCCGGTTGAAGTCGTCGGCTATCACGTGGTGCTGGCCGATGTCACTGATCCCGCCCTGGCGCCTGGCAGGACGAAGACAGTGCTCGACGCCGACCTCGCGAAATCGGAGACCAGCTTCCTGGTGCCGAAGCAGTTCCTGGAGCCCGGCAGGATCTACGAGTTCGAGATCCTCTCGACCGAAAAATACGGGAACCAGACGATCACCGAGGGCGGCGTATTCTGCACGTCGCCGATCGCCGCGGCGGACTGCGAAGGGCCGTAGGCGAAGCTCTCGGCATCGGTTCTGCTCGCTAGCGCGAGGTCGCCGGCGCCGGTCGGCGGCCTCGCTGCGCCTGCGCGTCCTTTGACATCGAATCGGGAAGATGCAATGTTCGCCGCAGTTCCGGACGCGGCTGACAGTGCCGCGACGCAAGGGGGACCTTTCCGTTGAGTACCAGGCCGGTGGCCGTGATCACGGGCGGCGCTGCGGGCATCGGCCGCGCGATCGCCGATCGGTTCGCCGCGGAAGGCTGGCAGGTGCACGTCTGCGACGCGGATCCCGAGGCGGTCCGGCGTTTCCAGGCGGAAATGCCGTCGTGCTCCGCGAGCGTCACCGACGTGTCGAACGTGAGCCAGGTCGACGCGCTGTTCGACGACGTCGCCGCGCGCTACGGCCGGCTCGACGTGCTGGTCAACAACGCCGGCATTGCCGGCCCCACGGCGCTGGTCGAGGACATCGCGCCCGCGGACTGGGAGCGCACCGTGGCGGTGGATCTCAACGGGCAGTTCTACTGCGCGCGCCGCGCGGTGCCGATGCTGAAGGCGGCCGGCGGCGGTTCGATCCTTGTCACCGCCTCGAGCGCGGCGTTATTCGGCTGTCCGCTGCGCGCGCCCTACACGGCCTGCAAGTGGGCGCTGATCGGCTTCATGAAGACGCTCGCGATGGAACTCGGCCCGCACCGCATCCGCGTCAACGCGATCTGCCCGGGAAGCGTGCGCGGCCCGCGCATCGACGGCGTGATCGAGGGCGACGCGAAGCAGCGCGGTCTTGCCGCCGCCGAAATCCGCCGCCTCTACGAGCGCCAGACCTCGTTGCGGTCCTTCGTCGACGCCGAAGACATCGCGAATGCGGCGTTCTTCCTGGCGTCGCCGCAGGGCGCGATGATCTCCGGCCAGGCACTCGGCGTGGACGGGCACACGGAATCCCTGTCCAACTGGCTGGACTGACGGCGCGATGCGAATGATGAAAGCGGCCTGGTTCGAGACCTTCGGGCCCGCGCGGCAGGTGCTGCGCGTCGGCGAACGGCCGCGGCCGGAGCCTGGCCCGGGCGAAGTACTCGTGCGCCTGCGCACCAGCGGCGTGAATCCCTCGGACGTGAAGAAGCGCGCCGGGTCGTCGCCGACGCTGCTCGACCAAGGATTCGTGATCCCGAACAGCGATGGCGCGGGCACGATCGAGGCGGTCGGTGCGGGCGTGCCTGCCTCGCACGTCGGCGAGCGCGTCTGGGTGTACCAGGCGCAGCACGGCCGGCGCTTCGGTACGGCGGCCGAGTATGTCGCGCTCGACACCGCGCGCGCGGCGCCGCTGCCGGCGGCCGCGGGTTTCGAAGTCGGCGCCTGCCTCGGCATCCCGGCGATGACCGCGCACCGCTGCGTGTTCGCCGACGGGCCGGTCGCGGGGCAGAGCGTGCTCGTGACCGGCGGTGCGGGCCGCGTCGGCTGGTACGCGATCCAGTGGGCGAAAACCGCGCGCGCGCGGGTCATCGCGACGGCGAGCCGGCCCGCCGATGAACAGGCTTGCCGCGAGGCGGGCGCCGATGCCGTGGTCAATCACCGCGAGCCGGGCTGGGGCGAGCGCGTCAAGGCGGCGAACGGCGGCGCGCCGGTCGATCGCGTCGTGGAAGTCGAGTTCGGCGGCAACCTGCCCGAGGTGCTCGCCTGCATCCGCACCGGCGGCACGATCGCGACCTACGCCTCGATGCAGGTGACGGAACCGAAGCTGCCCTTCTACCGCATGATGTACGCGGACCTGACGCTGCGTGTGGTGCTCGTGTACGTGATGCCGGAAGCGGCCAAGCAGGCGGCGATCGCGGATATCGGCCGCGCGCTCGCGGAAGGGCGACTGCGCCACCGCGTCGCACGCCGGCTGCCGCTCGAGGAGCTGGTGCGCGCGAACGAGCTCGTCGAGCAGGGCCAGCTGCGCGGCTGCGTCGTGGTCGACATCGCAGCCGCGTGAGCCGGGGGCTCTGCCTGCTGCTTCTGGTGTGCGCGGCCGGCGGCTGCCGCAGCGATGCGGTGTCCGCCGCCCCGCAAGTACGGGTGGGGGAGGAGTGGCTCGTCGGCCGGTTCGGCGCGACGCATCCCGGTGTCGCGAGTTTCCTGGGCGTGCCGTTTGCCGAGGCGCCAGTCGGGGAATTGCGCTGGCAGGCGCCGCAGCCGCTGCGGGCCCCGCAGGGACGGCGCGCGGCGACGGAGTTCGCCGCCGCCTGTTACCAGGATGACTACAACATCGACTGGTACCGCAAGGTCGGCGCGGCTTTTGGCGTCGAGTCGTCGCGGTTCCGCAATCCGCCGTTCAGCGAGAACTGCCTGTATCTGAATATCTGGACGCCGGCGATCGGCGCGGACGCAAAGTTGCCGGTGATGGCCTGGATACATGGCGGCGCCAACCGTTCCGGCTGGTCATTCGAGTCGAACTACCTGGGCGAGAACCTTGCCGCGCGCGGCAACGTCGTCGTCGTCAGCATCGCTTACCGGCACGGCGTATTCGGTTTCTTCGGCCACCCGGAGCTCGAGGGGGCGTCCAACTTCGGATTGCTGGACCAGATCGCAGCCCTGCGCTGGGTCCAGTCGCACATCGGCACCTTCGGCGGTGACCCCGCCAACGTCACGTTGTTCGGTGAATCCGCGGGCGCCGCGAACATCGGCTATCTCATGGCGTCGCCGGCCGCCGAGGGCCTTTTCCGGCGCGCCATCAGCCAGAGCGGCGGCTACCAGATGCTGGAGCGCCGCTCGCCCGCGGAGCTCGAGGCGCTGGGCGAGTCGCTCGCCGCGGCCGTGCCGGAGCGACGTGATCTTGCGCACCTGAGACGGCTCAACAGCATGACGATCCTGGCTGCCGCGAACTCTGCGCTGAAGGACCACGACTGGGGTCCGGCCGTGGACGGCGTAGTCGTGGTGTCGCCGGTCAGCGCGCAGGAACCGCTGCGCGTGACGCCGGTGGACCTGCTCATCGGCACCAACCGGGATGAGTGGTACATGTACGTGGACGACGATCCCGCGGCCCGGGACGCGGCGATCGACGCCATGCCGGCCGACTCACGTCCCGCGCTGCGGACGCTTGCGGACTCCGAGGTGTCCGTCCGCAAGGGGCACGATCGCGCGGTGACCTTCGCGAACATGGTGTGCGCCGGTTACCTGATGGCAGGCGCCGTGCGGCACGCGGGCGGCCGCGCCTTCGTGTACCGCTTCGATCGCGTCCGGCCGGGGCCGGGCGGCGAGCGCCTGCTCGCCTATCACGGCGCCGAGATTCCGTACGTGTTCGACACGCACGACAACTGGCTCGCCACCGACGAAGTCGATCGTCGGCTGACGGAAACGCTCATCGGCTACTGGTCGAATTTCGCGCGCACCGGCGATCCGAATGGCGATGGCCTGCCGGCCTGGCCGCAGTACGTGGCGGCGGACGCTCGCTTGATGGCGCTCGGCGACACCGTCGCATCGCAACCGGCGCCCGACCACGCACTCTGCCTCGAGCAGGCTGACACACTTTATGGAGCGGCCCCATGAACCAGAGACCTGAGGAGCGCCCCGCGACCGACTGGCTGATGTTCGGGCTGACGCTCGCGGTCATCCTGATCGCCTGTGTGCCGATCTTCGGACTGGGCGCGCGCGCCGAGACGACGATCACCGGCGCCTACGACGCGCTCACGCAGCGCTTCGGCTGGCTCTATCTCTGGTACGGCTTCGGCGCGCTGGTGTTCCTGCTCTGGCTGGCGGCGAGCCGCTACGGGCGCGTGCGGCTCGGCGGCGCGGGCAGCACGCCCGAATTCCGCACGCCGAGCTGGCTCGCCATGATGTTCTGCGCGGGCGTCGGCGCGGGACTGCTGTACTGGGTGGTCATCGAGTGGGGCTATTACATCGACAAGCCGCCCTACGGCTTCGCGCCGCGCAGTCCCGAGGCGATCGAGTGGGCGGCGAGCTACGGGCTGTTCCACTGGGGCCCGACGGGCTGGGCGATCCAGTGCCTGCCCGGGCTTGCGATCGCCTACGCGTACTACCAGCGGCGCGTGCCGTACCTGCGGCTCAGCACCGGCTGCAGCGGCCTGCTGCCCGGTGGCGTGACCGGCATCCGCGGCCGCGCGATCGATTTCCTCTACATGCTGAGCATCATCGGCGGTGCGGGCACCTCGCTCGGCCTGTCGACGCCGATGATCTCCGCGGTGTTCGCGGACTTCGCCGGGCTGGAACGCAGCTTTGCGCAGGACGTCGCGGTGGTCGCTGCCTGCATCGCGATCTTCGGCACCAGCGCCTACCTCGGCATCGAGCGCGGCTTCAAGCGCATGGCGGATGCTGCGATGTGGGTCGCGCTGCTGTTCCTGCTGTTCGTGCTGCTGGCCGGGCCGACGCTGTTCATCGTCAAGATGGCCACCAACAGCATTGGCCTCGTCATGCAGAATTTCCTGCGCATGAACACCTGGACCGATCCGGTGCGAAACAGCGGCTTCGTCGAGAACTGGACGGTGTTCTACTGGGCCTGGTGGATCGCCTACGGGCCCTTCGTCGGCCTGTTCGTCACGCGCATCTCGCGCGGCCGGCGGCTGCGCGACATCATCCTCGGCATGCTGAGCTTCGGGACGCTCGGCGCCGGGATCTTCTTCCTGGTGCTCGGCAACTACTCGATGCACCTCGACCTCGCCGGCCTCGTGGACGTGACCGGTCTCATGAAGCAGGCCGGGGAGGCCGAGGCGATCGCCGCGGTGATCGGCAGCCTGCCATTCAGCCAGCTCGCGCTGCTGGTTTTCCTGCTGGTCGCGATCGTGCTGCTGGCGACGACCTATGACTCGGCGTCCTACACGCTCGCGTCCGTATCGACGCGGCGGCTGGAGGCAGGCCACAACCCGGCGCGCTGGAACCGGCTGTTCTGGGCCTGCGCGCTCGGCATCGTGCCGGTCACGCTGATGTTCGTCGAGGGCGGCATCAAGGTCGTGCTGTCGGCGACCATCGTCGTCTCGCTGCCGCTGCTCGCCGTCGGCGTGCTGCTCGCGGTATCGCTGATGCGGATGCTGCGGCAGGACGTCGGCGCCGCCGGCGCGGCGCCGGGCTGAGGACGGCGCGGGCCGTGACATCACGTTCCGACGCGCTCGCGGCCCCGCCCGGCTGGCGCGCGCCGCCGCCGGGCCGCTACTTCCTGGGCATCGACACCGGCGGCACATTCACGGACGCGGTGCTGGTGGACAGCGAGCGCCGCATCGTCTCCGCCGCGAAAAGCCTGACCACGCGCTTCGATCTCGCCTCCGGCATCGCCGCCTCGCTCGACATGCTCGACGCGGCGCAGCTCGCGGGCGTGTCCCTGGTCTCGCTGTCGACCACATTGACCACCAACTCGGTGGTCGAAGGCAAGGGCGCGCCGGTGTGCGCGCTGCTCGCGGGCTACGACGCGGCGCAGGTGAAAGCCAGCGGCCTGGCGGAGCTGATCGGCGACGAGGCGGTGGTCTGCGTGGCCGGCGGCCACGACGCGCTCGGCGCGGAGGCCGAGGCGCTGGACCTCGGCGCCGCGCGCGCCGCGATCGCGCAGCACGCGCCGCGCGTCTCGGCCTTCGCCGTCTCGGCGACCTTCAGCGTGCGCAACCCGGCGCACGAGTTGTTGCTGCGCGCGGCGGTGCGCGAGCTCTCCGGCCGGCCGGTGACCTGCGGTCACGAGCTGGCTTCCAGCCTCGGTGCGCCGCGGCGCGCGCTGACGGCGGCGCTGAACGCGCGGATGATCTCGTACATCACTCACCTGATCGAGTCGGTACAGCAGGTGCTGGCGCGGCGCGGCATCGACCACGCGCAGCTGATGGTGGTCAGGGGCGACGGCACGCTGGTCAATGCCGCCACCGCCCTGCAGCGCCCGGTGACCACGGTGCTATCGGGGCCGGCCGCGAGCGTGATCGGCGCCTGTGCATTGAGCGGCCGCGCCGACGCGGTGGTCGCCGACATGGGCGGCACCACCACCGACATCGCGATCGTGCGCGGCGGCCGCCCCGAGCTCAGCCCGGAAGGCGCGCTGGTCGGCCACTGGCGACCGATGATCGAGGCGGTGAAAGTCTATGCCATCGGCCTCGGCGGCGACAGCGAGGTGCGCTTCGCCGGCGGTCACGGCATGAGCATCGGCCCGCGCCGCGTGGTGCCGATGTCCCTGCTCGGGCACGAACACCCGCGCGTGATCGACGTGCTGCGGATGCAGCAGAAAGAGTCGCCGCATGCGTCGCAGGCACGCTTCGTGCAGCGCTGGCAGGCCGATGATGCGGCGCTCGCGCGTCTGACCGACGGCGAAGCGCACGCCTGGGAGCAGCTCGCGCGCAGTCCGCTCGACATGGAGCGGTTGAACCGCGAAGACCGGCCGCTCGCGCGCCAGCTCGCGCGCCTGGTGCGCATGGGGCTCGCGATCTACAGCGGCTTCACGCCCACCGACGCGGCGCACGTGCTCGGCCTGTCGAGCCACTGGAGCCGCGAGGCCGCGCTGCTGGGCGCGCGCATCTGGGCGCGGCAGATGCGGTACCTCTACGGGCACGGCGCCTGGCCGGATGGCGACGCCGAGGCACCGTCCCGGCAGGTCGTCGAGCACCTGGTGCAGACGATCTGCACGCGGCTGGTCGAGGCCGGGCTGAACGACACGGGGCAGTTCGGCGAAGCGCATGCGCACCGGCTCGCAAAGACACTGACCGGCCTCGCGCTCGCGCGTCACGAGGGATCGGCCGCGGATCGGGTTTTCCAGCTCCATTTCGCGCCCGACATTCCGCTCGTGGCCGTCGGAGCGCCGGCGGCGAGCTACTACCCCGAGGTGGGAAAGCGTCTTGGCATGAGCGTCGCGCTGCCGGCATTCGCCGAAGTTGCCAACGCGGCGGGCGCGTTGCTCGGCCGCGTGTCGCAGCGCGTGCCCATGACGGTGGCCCAGGTCTCGCGCGGCCAGTACCGGCTGTTCACGCCCGGCGGCGTGCAGGACTTCACCGAGCTCGACGCGGCGCTCGAGCGCGCGCGCGAGCTGACCGGCGCGCAGGCCCGGGCGCTCGCGCTCGAGGCCGGCGCCGACGAGATCGAGCTCGCGCACACGGAGAGCCGCAACAGCGTGGACCACGACATCGACGGCAACGTGTTCTTCGATGCCGTGGTCACGGCCACCGCCTCGGGAGCGCCGCGGCTGCAAGAGCGCGCATGACGGGCACCGCGATGCTCGAACAGGCGCTCGCCGCGCACGGCCTCGTGCTGCGTGGCGGCTTCGCACCCGAGGCTGCCGACGGCCTGCCGCCCTTGCCCGACGGCGGCGCCGCGCGCTGGCTCGCGATGGCGGGCGTGGCGGGCTCGTCGATCTGGGAGCACTTCCAGGCCTCATCAGCGTTCGCGGACGGCCGGCCCGATCCGCTCGACCGCTGGAGCCGCGAGATCGGAGAGACCATCGCCGTGCGTTTCGGCGGCGTGGCGCTCTTTCCCTTCGGCGGGCCGCCGTACCATCCTTTCCAGCGCTGGGCCGAGCGCGCCGAGCGCTTGACGCGCTCGCCGCTCGGCCTGCAATTGCACCCGCGCTACGGGCTCTGGCACAGCTACCGCTTCGCGCTGGCACTGCCGCAGCCGCTCGAGGGTCATGACGACCCCCTCGATCCCGTCGACCTGTGCCTGCGCTGCGCCGATCAGCCCTGCCTGCGCGCCTGCCCGGTGGACGCCTTCACCGGCCGCGAGTACCGCGTCGATGCCTGCGCCGCGCACCTCGAGTCGCAGCCGGAAGCCGCCTGCCGCGGCAGCGGCTGCCTTGCCCGCCACGCCTGCCCGGTCGGCCAGGCCTATGCGCAGCACCCGGCGCACGCGCGCTTCCTGATGAACGCGTTCGTCCGCGCCGTGCAGCGCCGCCGCGCTTGACCTGGATCAAGGAGCGCAGCCGGGAACCAGTGAATCCTTGAGCAAGCGAGCCCAACGAGGCCTGACGATCTCGGCGCGCGGCAAGGTCGACTTCGACCTGGACTGGCTACTGATCCGCACTGGCTGGCGGGGGGCGCTCATGCCGACCCGTCGTCGCTCGGGCTCAGCTTGACCTCTGGCCCCACCTCGTAATCGAGCCCGAGCAGCATCCGGAAGCGCTCGATCGTGACGGCCGGCGTATCGCGGGTCCGCAGGTACCAGCGGCCCTCGTGCAGGTTCGCGCGGTCGGACTCGGTCACGTCCTCACCCTGGACGCGAATCGCGTACTCGACGGTGGCCGTGCCGTCGCCGGGCAGCGTCACCCGCGTGACCCGAGTGGTCGTGCGGTTGAGCTCGGCGTACACCTGCGGCATGACGTCGCGCATCATGTAGTTCATGCCCGCGAACACCTGCGCGTCATTCATCTTGTCGTGCTGATCGGCCGGGATGCCGGTGAAAAAGGCCTTCACCAGCGGCACGACATTGACGTTCTTGCTCTGCGAGGCGCGCAGGAAGAGCGGCAGCAGGCCTTCCTTCAGCGCCCCGGTGTCGCGCGGGTCGAGATAGGCCGCGGCCGCGACGAAATCCGAGCGCGCATAGGCGCGCCAGTAATCCTTCATGAGCTTCGTGACGTCGGCCTCCGACGCCCGCGCTGCGCCGCCGGCGAACAGCAGGAGCAGGACCAATGCGGGGCGGGCGGTCGTCATGAGGGCGGTGCCCACGCTGCCGCGCGCAAGCCTACTTGCGTTCCTTGAGCGTGTAATCCGCCGGCACCTGGAACAGCGCGTCATCGAGCGGCGTGACATCCACCGAGTCGATGGTCGTGGTCGTCGAGACTCCGCCCAGTTTCGCCATCATCTCCGCGACCGTGCCTTCTCCCTCGGCCTTGATGTCCATCTGTGATTCCAGGGGGATGCCGCCGATCTTCGCGAATTCCGCGTACATCTGCGCCATGGCCTTGGCCTGGCCCGGTGCGCCCTCGGCGGCGCGCGGATCGCTGAAGATCCAGCCCTTCTCGGCTGCGCCCTGGTAGAAGGCGGCGTAGTCCGCCGCGCCTGGCGCGCCCTTCGCGATCCAGGAGACGCCGGTCAGCAGGATCGTCATCGGGATGCCACCCGGCCCGCCGATCGTGGCCGGCACCAGGATTTCGATGTCGTAACCATCCGCGTTCTGGCCCTGGATCGACTTCGTCTGACCATTCGGGGTCAGGGAGGCGCGCATGCCTCCTGCCGCGACCGACTGGCTCATTTCCCGCGTGAAGGCGGCCATTTCCCAGACATCCGCCTGTTTCTTCTTGTCGTTCAGGATGTACAGCTTCTGGGCGTCCACGTCGAAGAGGGTCACCGTGTTCGCCTTCGCGGATGCCGCCTCCGAGCGCATCTTGAGGCCCTTGATGTAGGTGAGGTTCGCGGTGGTCCCCGACATGCCGAGGCCCTTGCCTTCGGCGGTGGCCTTGAGCGTGACGTCGGCCTGGGCGGTCGTGAGAGCGGTGAGGGTGAGGGCGGCCGTCAACATCCTGCGTGTCATTTCCGTGCTCCGGCGGGGGACGGGGGAAATTCTATACCGGCCGCCGGTCCACGACGAATGACGAAGTGATCTCGGCGATGCTCCGCGCGCCGGCCTGGCGCATGGCGATCGCGAGCTCATTGCGCAGGATCTCGAGCACGCGCTCGACGCCCTCCTGTCCGAAGGAGGCGAGACCCCAGATGTAGGGCCGCCCGATGCCGACCGCGTTCGCCCCGAGTGCGAGCGCTTTGAACACGTCCGTGCCGCGGCGCACGCCGCCGTCCATGAGCAGCGGCACGCGGCCCGCGACGGCCGGCGCCACCTCGGCAAGGCTGTCGATGGCCGGGCGGCCGCTGTCCTCCGCGCGCCCGCCGTGGTTCGAGACGATGATGTCGTCCACGCCGTGCGCGATCGCGAGCAGCGCGTCCTCGCGCGTGACGAGGCCCTTGATGACCAGCTTGCGCGGCCAGATCTCGCGCAGCCGCGCGAGATAGTCCCAGGTCATGTCGGGCGGCGTGAGGTCGTTGACGAAGGAGAGGTCGAGCCCCGCGAACATCGGCTTGCCCGTGATGAAGCCGGAGAGGCGTGTGCGACTTGATGTGTGGCAGGACGTGCAGTCGCGTGTATCGCGCGGGATCGCGCGCGCAAGCGTGAGGCGGTTGGAGCCGCCCTGCAGGTCCACCGTCAGCACGAGCACGGGGCAGCCGGCGGCCCTCGCGCGCGCCACCAGCGCCGCCGTCACCGGCCACTGATCGGTGGGATAGAGCTGGTACCAGACCGGCTCGCCGCGCGCGGCGTTGACGTCCTCGACGCCGGTGGACGAGACGGTGGACAGGACCTGGAGATGCTTCTTCGACCGCGCGGCGCGCGCGCTCGCGCGCTCGCCGTCCGGATGAAAGGCGCGCTGGCTGCCGAGCGGGGCGAGGAAGATCGGCGTCTCCCAAGTCGTGCCATAGATGCCGACGCCCATGTCGACGTTGCGGGTGTCCACCATCCGCCGGACACGCAGCGCGTAGTTGGCGAAGCCGGCGTCATTCGCATGCAGCGTCGCGTCGCCGTTCACGCCGGTCGCGAGGTAGCCCCAGTGCGCGGGCGGCAGCCTGGCGCGCGAGGCGCTCGAAGTCGAACACGTCGAGCGCCTGCGCGGCGGAGTCGATCAGCGGGTCCTCCGCGGCGATGACGCGCAACGACGGGGCCAGTCCAGACAGCGCCGGCGCCGCGAGCATCGCATGGATGAGTCGTCTGCGCGACTGCATCTTCACGGTTGCAGCCTCAGCTGCCGGTTCCAGTCCGCCGCGTCGTAATCGCCTTGCGACGCCGCGATGAGCCCGTCCGCGCTCATCGTCCGTTCCTCGTAGTCACCGATCCAGCTCGTCGACCATGTCCGGGTAGGCTGTCATGAAAGCTCGCGCGATCCTCCGATTCAATGGCAGGCACGGATACGTATGGTGCAGGCAGCGCGCCGGCCGCGCTACTGATTGCGCCGTGTGACGTCCTCGAGGAGTTTCGCATTGCGCTCCTGGAAGGCGCGGAACAGCTTGGCGAACGCAGCCTCAGATCCGGCGTAGTAACCGACCTGCCGCACCTGCACCTGGCCTCCCTCCTCGACCATCTGGCGCGTGATCCAGGCGGGGTGCGCCGGGTTGTCCCTGGTCGTGAAGACCCAGAAGGTGCGCGCGCGCTCGTCGGAGAACACGATGATGTTGTCCTCGCGGACGACATCCGCGGTGAAGCCGAAAGTCTGGCGCACCTGGTTGGCGTAGGCCGCGTACTGCTCCGGCGTGACCTTGGGTTCCGGGTAGGGCTGGAATTCCTGCGCGAGCGCGGCCGTGGTGACGAGCAGGAAGGAGGTGACGAGGACGGCTGACCGCATCATGGCCCCATTATCGCGCACTAACTGCCGGCGGCAATCTCCTGCTTGCGCCGCGCGACGTAGTCCACGAGTGCCTCCTCGATCGCCGGATCCATGGGCGGGCGCTGATACTCTGCGAGCAGGCGCTTCCAGAGCGTGTTCGCCCGGTGCGCTGCATCGAGGCTGCCGGTTTCCTGCCAGGTCTCGAAGTTCTGCCGGGTCGAGATCATCGGGTTGTAGAAGGCGTGCTCGTAGTGCGCGAGCGTGTGGGCCGTGCCGAAGTGGTGGCCGCCCGGGTCCACGCCCGCGATGGCCTCGAGCGCGAGCTGGTCGGCATTGACCTCGATCGGGCGCAGCACTTCCGCGAACATCTGCAGCATCTCGGCATCCACGATCAGTTTCTCGAACGAGGCGGTCAGCCCGTTCTCGAGCCAGCCGGCCGCGTGACAGATGAGGTTGGCCCCGCCCATGATCGAGCCCCAGAGTGACATCTCGCTCTCGTAGGCGGCCTGGGCGTCGACGCAATTCGACGAGGTGGTGTTGCTCGAGCGCAGCGGCATGCCGAGGCGGCGCGCGATCTGCCCGCTCGCGAATGCGGCTTTCACGTATTCGGGCGTGCCGAGCGCGGGCGCACCGCTCAGCATGTCCACGTTCGAGGCGAATGAGCCGTAGATCAGCTTCGCGCCGGGCTGGATCGACTGCGCGAGCGTCACGACCGCGAGCACCTCGGCCGTCTGCTGCGCGAGCGTGCCGGCGAGCGTCGCCGGGCTCATCGAGCCGGCGAGCGTGAACGGGGTGATACAGATGGCCTGGCCCGAGGAGGCGAGCTCGACCACGGCCTCGGTCATCGCGATGTCGAGCTGCATGGGCGAATTCGTGTTGATGATCGCGACGACCGCGGGATCGCGCGCGAGCTCTTCGCGCGTGACGCCCATCGCGATGCAGTTCATCTCGATGCAGTCGCGCGTGCGGGCAGTACCGAGCGGGTAGGCCTGGCAGTTCTTGTCGAGCAACGTCATCTGCGCCAGGTACAGGTCGAGGTGCCGCGTCTCCGGCGGCAGGTCGAGCGCCTCGAAGGGCCCGCCGAACTCCTGGTGGATGATGTTGAGGCTCTGCACGAGCTTCAGGAAATCGCAGACTTCCGCGTGCGTGCCGGGACGCCGACCTCTTTCGAGGTCGCTGACGAAGGCCGGGCCGCCGACCGAAGTGAACACGAGATTCCGGCCACCGATGCGGAGGTCGCGGTCGCGGTTGCGCGCGCGCAGGGTGAACTCGCGCGGCACCAGCGCGAGCTTCTCGCGCACCAGGCCCCGGTCGATGCGCATGGTGCCAAGATCGTCCAGGCGTTCGGCGCCGGCGACAGCCATCAGATCGCGGCTGCGGGCCTCGAGGAAGCGCATGCCGCGGGTCTCGAGGATCGTGAACGCGCCGTCGATGATCGCCTCGACCTGGTCGGCGCTCAGGATCTCGATGGGCGAGTAGGGGTTGATGAGCCGCGTGAACGGCAGCTGCCGGATCGCGCCGGCAACGCGTTTCTCGCGGCCGCCGCGGCGTATCACGACTCGTACACCCAGCGCCCGCCGAGCATGGTGCGTTCGACGGGGATGGTGATGAGCGAAGCGGGGTCTTCGCTGAGCGGGTTGCGGCCGAGCACGACGAAATCGGCGAGCTTGCCCGGCTCGAGCGAACCCTTCTCGTGTTCCTCGAACGAGGCCCAGGCGCCGTGCAGCGTCGCGACCCGCAGCGCCTCCTCGACCGTGATCTTCTGCCGCGGCCCCCAGGTCTTGCCGTCGATCGCCGTGCGCGTGACCATGGATTGCAGTGCCATCATCGGCTCGAACGGCCCGGGCGGATAGTCCGAGGCCATGGTCGCGCGAATTCCCGCGTCGAGGAAGCTCCGCAGCGCGAACATCGAGTTGAGCCGCTCCTCGCCGTACTCCGCCATCTTCTCGCCGTGGAAATACACGTAGGTCGAGAACGGCGTCGGGATCACGCCGAGCGCCTTCATGCGTGCGACGAGCCCGTCGTTGATCACGGTGCAGTGCTCGATCCGGAAGCGCGGGTCGCGGCGCGGCCGTTCCCGCTGCAGGCGCTCGTAGAGGTCGAGCACCATGCCAATGCCGACGTCGCCGTTCGCGTGAATGCCGATCTGCCAGCCGGCTTCGTGCGCCTTGCTCGCGTACCCGTAGAGTTCCTCCGCGTCCGCCACGATCATGCCGAAATCGTCCGGCCGGCCGACATAGGGCTGCGACAGCCGCGCAGTGCGCTCGGAGATCGAGCCGTCGCAGGTCGCCTTCATGCCGCCGACGCGCACCCACTCATCGCCGAGCCCGGTGCGCACCCCCGCGGCGATCATGCGGTCGAGGTGCGTGTAGCCCATCATGCAATAGATGCGGGACGACAGCTCGCCGGTCTCGCGCGCGTCCTGGTAGGCGCGAAGGTCTTCCGGCGTGCCGTAGGCATCGGTGGAGGAGGTGACGCCCGCTTTTGCGAACATCTGCGTAATCAGCCGGATGGCGGCGCGGTCCTCGTCGCGTGTCGTGGTACCGAAAGCCGGGATCAGTGGCTGGAACATTTCCGCCGCGCGCTCGAGCAGACGCCCGGTCAGGCGGCCGGTCGTGCCGTCGCGCACGAACTGGCCGCCGGGCGGATCCCGGGATTCCTCGGTGATGCCGGCCAGCCGAAGCGCGAGCGAATTGACGTAGGCCGTGTGGCCGCCGCGATGCTCGATGTAGACCGGATGTTCCGGCGCCGCCGCGTCGAGATCCTCGCGCGTGATGAAACGGCGCTCGGCGGTCTTGGTGTCGTCGTACTTGAAGCCGCCCACCCATTGCCCCGGCGGTGTTTTTGCCGCGCGCTCGCGCACCGCGCCCAGGATTGCGCCGATCGAACGCAGGTCGCAGTCGACGAAGCGCAGGTGGCGCCGTCCGGAATAGGCGGGATGGGTGTGTGCGTCGATGAAGCCCGGGACGACCGTGCTGCCGGCGAGGTCGATCCGCCGGGTCGTCGGCGCGGCGAGGGCTTCGATCTCCGCATTCGATCCGACCGCCAGGATGCGGCCGCCGGCAATCGCGATCGCCTCGGCCTGCGGCTGGCGCGGGTCGATGGTGAGGATGTGGCCGTTTTTCAGGACGAGTTCCGGTCGTTCCTGCAGGACGGCCGCCAGCGATGCCCGGCCCGTGAGCGACAGGCCCGCAAGCACGGCAGAGCCGCCGACGAAGTTCCGACGCGAGACGATCATTGTTGTACTCCGCTTGGCGATAATAGGCCCATGAGTGGCCAACTCTACCGGTACGCGGCGTTCACCACGACTCCCGACGGCGGCAACCCGGCAATGCTGGCGGCAGGCAATTGGGCACGCTCCTCGTAACCGGCGCGAATCGAGGCCTCGGCCTCGAGTTCGCGCGCCAGTATGCGGCGGATGGCTGGCGCGTCCTCGCGACCTGCCGGGACCCCGGCGCGGCGCGGGAATTGCGGCAGCTCGCAGCGGCGAGCGCCGGGCACATCGCTGTCGTGGCGCTCGACATCACCGATCCCGCGAGCGTCCGCGCGGCCGCGCAATCGCTCGCCGGCACGGCGATCGACGTGCTCGTCAACAACGCCGGCGTCGGCTCGCCGAAGAACCAGCGCCTCGGCCAGCTCGACTACACGGCTTGGGCGCGCGTGCTCGACGTGAACACCCTCGGGCCGATGCGCGTCACGGAGGCGTTCCTCGATCACGTCGCCGCGGGCGGCGAGAGGAAGCTCGTCACGATCACGAGCGCCATGGGCTCGATCGCGGACAACGCCTCCGGCGGCTCGTACGCGTACCGAAGCTCCAAGGCCGCGGTCAACATCGTGATGAAGAGCCTGTCGATCGACCTGGCGCCGCGCGGGATCACCTGCGTCGTCCTGCATCCCGGCTGGGTGCGCACCGACCTGGGCGGCCCGGGCGGCAGGATCTCGCCCGCCGAGAGCGTCGCGGGCATGCGCCGCGTCATTGCCAGGCTGACACCTGCCGACACCGGCAGGTTCTTCACCTACGACGGCGGGTCGTATCCCTGGTAGCGATCACCTGAGTGGCTCCGCCAGGTGCTCGCCGCAGCCGCGGAACGTGCGACCGTTCAGCGTCACCGTCACCGTCGCCGGGAATGGCTTGCCGCTCATCGTGTCTTCGCAGTGCACCGGCACGATGTCGAGGCGCAGGTCGCTGGCCTCGGTCCTGGCGTGAAAGGTCTGCGTGCCGGTCTTCGTGTCGGCTTGCAGCCGCGGCGCGGGCGTTACCGCCGTGCCCTCGCCGTAGTCGTAGGCAAGGCGCATCTCCAGGCCCTTGCGCAGCTCGATCTGCCACCCCGGTTCCTGCCCGAGGCCGCGGAAATCGCGGTCGCGCGCGAGCTCGAAGAACACCCCGTCCCAGGGCGCGAGCGCGCGATCACGGTCGACCTCGAGCAGCAGGCCGCCGAGCTCCGTCCAGTCGGTATCGCCGCAGTAGACCTCCATCACGCGCATCTGCTCATGGCCGGCGAGCGGCGGCAGGCGCGCGGGCGGGATGTTGAAGGCGCTCGCGAGGTAGGCCGCGACCGGCACCTGGCTGGTGGCGTAGCGGGGCTCACGGCAGGCGTTGCCGGGGGCGATCGCCGAATCCGCAGTGAGCCGGATCGTCTCGCCGTGGCGCCTGCTCGCCTCCTCGTCAGTCAGCGCGCTGATGCCGGGCGAGTGGTGGTGGGCGACGACCGTCCAGATGCCGGCAAGCGTGGCGTCACCGGCCGATGGTGCGCGCGGCATCGTGTTCGCGGGCGGCGCCGCGTCCGGCGCTGCTGGCAAGGTGGCCGGCCCCTCCGCGCGTGCGGGCGGCGGTTCGGTCTTCTTTCCGCAAGCGGCGAGCGCGAGAATCAGGATCAAATTCGCCGGGAGGATGCGCGGACTCATCGGGACTCCAGGAAAGCGTCGGCCTCGCGGTTAGAGTACCGGGGGGCGCGCAGAATTCCACGGCCCGCGTGGGACGCGCGTCGACGGCTATCCGCGCCCGCGGCGCCTCAAGCGGGTTCCGGACTGTCGGTGTCGACTTCGCCTTGATCCATGCGCTGGCGCGCGCGGGCTGCCAGGTCCTCGTACTTCCTGCGGAACCTCTCGAGATCGGCCTCATCGAGTTCCTCGAGATCCATGAGCGCATTGTGGCCGCGGCTCACGCGGATCAGCTCGTCGAGCTTGATCTGGATCGCCGCCGTGTCGCGGTTCTGAGTGTTCTGGATCAGGAACACCATGAGGAAAGTGACAATCGTGGTGCCGGTGTTGATGACCAGTTGCTAGGTGTTGCTGAAGTCGAACAGCGGCCCCGTGACCAGCCAGACGAGGATCGTGCCCAGGGCGAGCCCGAAGATCGCGGGCCGACCGGAGAGCTGCGCCGTCTTCTTGGCGAAGTGCGTGAACCAGGATGCCTTCTGCATGTCCGCTTGCTCCTAACTCACCCTCGTAGTGACCGCTTGGCCGCCGCGCCTCAATGAGTTGCCGCAGCCTTCTCCGAGTAGGGCGCCGCGCCCACGATCGCTGCGATGATCGTGAAGACCAGCTGGTAGATCGCGACGGAGAACCACAGCATCGTGCTGTAGAGACCGAGTGGGATGAGTTGCGTGGGGCCGGTCAGCGAGAAAGCGACCCAGGTGACGACGCCCGCCCAGGTGGCGGTCTTCACGCCGGGGCCGAGGCGTGGGCGCAGCAGCACGTAGACATACATTGCGAGGAAGCCGCGACCCGCCTCGAACACCATGAACCAGATCATGGAGAAGCCGCCGTGGTCCGGCGGCGTTGCGCCGAGCGTGTCATAGACCGCCCGCCACAGGTCGGTCACCACGCGCTGGTGCAGGAAGCCGTCGCTCACGAAGCAGATCGCGGCGACGATCAGTGCGCCCAGGATGAATCTCCCCCAGTTCACGTTACTCATGGCATCCCCCTGTGATTGTGGCGGGCAGGGCCCGGGGGCATCTTACGCTGGCTAGGCTAACGTGTACTCGCGGATAGCAGCTCGACGATTTCGGGGACCGCGTTGCGGTGCTCCGGCTTCATCAGCACCGAGCGCAGCGCCGTCACCGTGCCGCCCGTGCCCCAGGGATCGCCGAACAAGGCCACCGGGAGTCCCGCGAGCGCGAGGTGAAGCCCCCGGCGCGCGGCGCTGTCGAAGATCTCCTGCGCGCGGCGCGAGGACTCGGCCACGGTCTGCGCGCGCACGGCCCAGACGACGATGTCGAGCTCGGGCGGGAAGGCGGTCATGAAGCGCGCGTCCTGCGCGAGCCCGGCGTGCAGGGCGAGCGCCGCGGCGCGACAATCCTGCAGCATGCGCGCGAACGTGCCGCCGCGCTCGAGCGGCAGCAGCCGCTCGGTCGCCCAGAGCGCGACTGCGGCGGCACCGGGCCGTGAGCACTCGAGGCTGATCTCGCCGAGGTGCAGCTCGCTCGAGCTGAAGTAGGTGTACGGCGAGTCGTGGCGATAGTGAGTTCCGACCGCGGGATCGCGGAACAGCACGCAGCCGCAGCCGTAGGGCTGCAGGCCGTGCTTGTGCGGGTCGATGACGAGCGAGTCGACCTCGCGCAGCCGGTCGAAGGCCGCGCGCGCCGGCGCGTCGAGGTTGTCGGCGAGCAGGTAATAGCCGCCGTAGGCGCAGTCGGCGTGCAGGCGAAAGCCGTACCGGTCGCGGAGCGCCAGGATTCCCGGCAGCGGGTCCACGGCGCCGGTCGCGGTCGTGCCGAGCGTCGCGACGACCGTGCCGACGCCGCCCGCGGCGAGGCGCCGCTCCAGCGCCAGAAGGTCCATGCGCCCGAAGCGGTCGGCGGGCACGGCCTCGAACGGCAGCTTGAGCACCGCGCTGATGCGGCCGTGCGTGTAGTGCGCCTGGCTGGATGCGAGCACCGTCGCGCCTGGCTTCAGCTCGCCGGCGATCCAGAGCGCCTCAAGATTCGCCATCGTGCCGCCGCTCGTCAGGTGGCCGAGGTGGGTCCCCCAGCCGAACATGCGCGCGATCCCCGCGACGGCCTCCTTCTCCATCGCCGAGCTCACGCGGCCGCCGTCGAGCGCGTGGTTGTTCGGGTTGATCCACATCGCGAGCGCGTAGGCGAGGCGCGCGACCGCGTGCGGCGGCTTCAGCATCTGGCCCGCGTAGTGGGGGTGAAAGTACGGATAGTTGTCGCGCAGGCGCGCGGCGGCCTCGAGCAGGACCTTGCGCAGGGCCTCGGGATTGCCGGCGCTGGCGGGATTGTCCGGCAGATCCGCAAAGCCCTGCTCCAGGACCGCGAGCGCGTCCTGGAGCAGCGGCAGCGAAGCAGAATCCAGCCGTCCGGCCATCAGCGGGCGGTCCTGAAGGACGCGAACAGGCGCTCACGGGCCCGCGTCTTCATGCGCTCATCAGGGTCCAGATGCCGATGGCGATGAAGCCGGCACCGGCAGCGTATTTCAGGACGGACGGGCTCACCTGCTCGCCGCCGTAGGCGCCGGCAAGGACGCCAATGCCGGTCGTGAGGACGAGGGCCGTGGAGGCCGCCACGAAGACCGCGAGCCTGTTCACCGCCGGGTCGGCGGCGAACAGCAGTGTCGCGAGCTGCGTCTTGTCGCCGAGCTCAGCAAGGAAGACCGAGACGAACACTGTGGCCAGCATCTTGAGTTCCATCAGTTCTTTGCATCCGTGGGTGGCGGGTTTTTCGACGGGCGCATGAGCTGGAAGGCCGCGATCAGGATCCCGAGCGCGGAAATACCGAGCGATCCGATCAGCAGCGGTCCGGCAATCGCGAAATAGCCGGCGCTCTTCGCCCAGAAGGCGACCGGCAGCACCGAGGCGAGCAGCATCGCGGAGAGCACGCCGCCGCCGCGCGGCGCCTTGAGGGCGACCGCCGCGAAGACGATGGCGAACAGCAGCGCCGGCACGCCGAACAGCAGGGCAAAGAGGCTTGTCGCCCCTGAATCCATGCGATCTCCTGGAAAGGGGACGCAAACCTTAGCATGAAGGGGTGCGTCCCCTTCAGGGCGCATCCTTGACCAGACGGATGCCGAGGTGATTCGTGCCCGTCGACGGCTCGCCCTTGCCGCGCGTGCCGACCATGTAGCGTGAGCAGTACTGCTCGGTGCAGAGGAACGACCCGCCGCGGTGCACGCGCTTCGCGACGCCCGGCTCGCCCGGATCGAATGAACTCTCCGGCCCGCGCGGGTTGCGCGCGACGCCGCCGGCCGCGAGCCCGGCATAGTAATCGGGCCGGTACCAGTCGCTGGTCCATTCCCAGATATTGCCGGCGACGTCATGCAATCCGTAGCCGTTCGCCGGGAACTGCGCGACCGGCGCGATGCCGTCGTGCGCGTCCGCGTGCGTGTCCTCGTTCGGGAAGTGGCCCTGGTGCGTGTTCGCCATGAAGCGGCCGTCGACCAGGAACTCGTTGCCCCAGGCATAGAGCGCCCCGGAGAGTCCGCCGCGCGCGGCGAACTCCCACTCGGCTTCGGTCGGCAGCCGTTTGCCGGCCCACTTCGCGTAGGCCTCCGCGTCCTGGTAGGCGATGTGCACGACCGGATAATTGTCGCGGCCGTCGAGGTTGCTGTCCGGCCCGGCCGGATGGCGCCAGTTCGCTCCGGGGACGTACGACCACCAGCGGTAGTGTGTGTCCAGCGGGACTTCGTGGTCAGGCGGGGAGAAGACGACCGAGCCGGCGACCAGGTTCTCGGGCGGCGCGTCCGGAAATTCCTCGGCCGTCGGCGCGCGCTCGGCGACCGTGACGTACCCGGTCGCCTTGACGAACTGCGCGAACTGGCGGTTCGTGACCTCCGTCTGGTCCATCCAGAAGCCATCCACGTAGATGCGGTGGATCGGTCGCGAATCCTCGGTCGCCTGCATGCCGACGACGTTCGCGTCCTTGCCGAGCGGATCGGCGGCGCCCATCGAGAACTCGCCGCCCGGAATCCAGGCCATGCCCTCGGGCGCCGGGCGGGGCGCGGCGGCAGGAGTCTGAATCGTCGGCAGGAACTCGCCCGCGGCGGGCTCGATCGCGGTGGGCGCCGTCGCGCGCGGCGCCTGTTGCTGGCGCGTCATCAGGGCAAAGCCGATGCCGGCGGTAACGCCGATGACGATCAGCGCGATCGCAAGAAATTTCGAGCGGGCCATGCGCAAATTATCCCACAGCGCCGTCACTCGAATGCGAATACGCGCTTCCAGTCGTCCTTCATGCTCACGACAATCCAGCCGCGCGCTTTCGCCGCGTCGAGGCCCTGATCGAGCCGCCCGTGGTCCATTCCAGCATCTAGAAATCACCATCGGAGTTCCCGAAAGCCATGATCGGGCGACGGCCGATGTGCTGCTGGATGCCGACCGGCTTGCCGGCCTTGTCGTCGCGCACCTCATAGCGGGTCTTGATGCTGGAACCGACCACCTGTTCCGGCGGCACGCCGTACACGCGCTCGGTCCAGGGGCGCATGAACTCGATGCCGCCGCCCGAGACGATGAAGGTCTTGAAGCCGTTCGCGCGCAGGTACGCGAGCAGCTCGAGCATCGGCTGGTAGACCATCTCCGTGTACGGCCTGCCGGTCGTCGGGTGGCGCGCGGCCCGCGGTACAGCTCTGCTGCCCGTAGTAGTCGGTGAAGGCGACGCCTTCCTTCGCGATGCGGTCGATGTTTGGCTTGCTGGCTTGAGCAGAAGCCAGGAGCGGGGTCGCCGCCAGCACGGCCAGGAACAGGAATCTCAACGCCTTCATTCCCCTTCTCCCATCAAATCATGTGTGCCCTGGGACCCGGATCCCGGAGCGGGGCGGAAGCCTAGCGCGGGTTCTCGCGTGAGACTGTCCCGCTCGGGGCAAGATCATGCGCAAATGTCCGTGATCATTGCGGCCACGATGGGCCGCATCCGAGCGAGCGAAAGTCCCGAAGCACTGCCGCACGCGGAGCTTCCGGTCGATCACGATCACCCACATGAAGCGCCTGACGCAGTTCGCCGAGAGCGCTCCCGACTGAACCCCCGCCGGCGCCGCCCTCAGGCCGGCTTCAGGCTCTTCGTGTACGTGTAGAAGACCTCGTCGCGCGTCCAGCCGCAGGACTCGTACAGCGACTGCCCGATCGCGTTGGTTTTCGCGGTCTGCAGCTCGAGGCGCGCCGCGCCTGCCGCACGCGCGTGCGCCTCGGCCGCTTCCATGAGCGCGCGGCCCGCGCCGATGCCGCGCACCGCTGGCGTGACGAACAGGTCGTAGAGCACGAATGTGCGGTCGGCGGCCACCGAGCAGAACGCGGGATAGAGCTGCGTGAAACCGACCAGCTCGCCCCCTGAATCCTCCGCGACCAGGATCACCGACTCGCCACGCCCGAACCGCTCGCCGAGATAGCGGCGTGCGAGCGGCAGGTCCGCCGGCATCTCGTAGAACTGGCGATAGGCATCGAACAGCGCCGCGACGGCGTCGAGGTCACGCGCCTCGGCCGGGCGGGTCTTCACATGGGGCATGGTCAACTCTCCCTGCGGTCCGGAAGCATCTTGTCGAGCAGCTCGAAGCCCGCACGCTCGCGGTAGCCGTGCGCGCGGTAGAACACCCGCGCGCGGTCATTGCCGGCGCCAAGCTGCAGCGCGACATTCGTGCAGCCGCGGCGGGCGAACTCGGCTTCGGCAAGCGTCAGCAGCGCATCGCCGAGGCCGCGGCTGCGCGCCGAGGGCAGCACGAAAAACTCGTCGATCTCGGCCGTGAGGCCGAGATGCTCGAGGCTGAACACATACACCGCGAGCAGGTAACCGGCCGGCGCGCCGCGCGCGAAGGCGATCCACGCACTCGCGAGGCGCGGGTCGGCACAGGCATGCCCCAGCTCGCGCCCGACGCGCGCCGGGTCGAACCCGGCGATTTCCTCGAATCGCCAGTACTCCTCGACCAGCGGCAGGAGCGCCGGGATGTCATGCGCGGTGGCTGGGCGGAGGACCTCGGCGTTCATGCGCGCTTCGGGAGCTTGCGCTGCCAGGCCGCGCTCAGGAGCGCCTGGACGTCTTCGCGGGTCGCGTGGCCGAGATCGACCCGCAGCCCCACGACTTTCTTGCCCCAGCCGAGCGTCTGGTAGGTACCTAGGTCGATGCGGATCATGCGCTCGCGGTCCTGCTCGTCCACGAAGACGTGCAGGAATCCGCCTTCCGTCGGCGCGGTCGCGTAGATTCGCCCGCGCACGCGGAAGGAGGTGTAGCGGTGGTGCGGCGATTCGGTGGTGCCGCGCAGGTCCATCGCCAGGTCGCGCACTTCCTCGAGCGTCATGTCCTGCCGATTCTATCCGCGATCAGGTAGCGCGCGGACGGCATGAAATTCGGGTCAGGATAGGGAGTTTCCCGGAAGCCGAGCCGCAGGTAGAGCTTGTGCGCCCGCGCATTGTCGCCATCCACGAACAGGGACAGCTCGCGCGGGCCGAAGCGCGCCCGGCCCTAGTCTGCCATGTCACTCAACAGCCGCGATCCAAGCCCCTGGCTGCGCCGGCCCGGGGCGACGCCCACGCGGCCGAAGTGACAGCGCTCGATGCGCAGGTAGCACTGGCCGAAGGCGGCCAGGCTTCCGTCGTCGGCGACCAGAGAGAAGCTGTCGATCCCGTCCACTTTCGCGTCCTCGCGAAAGCTCGCGGCCGTGAACGGGAAGCGAAGCTCCGGGCCGCCCCAGGTGCGGAGCGCGTGCGCGTCGGGGAACCAGGTCATGAGTTCCGGGAGCTGGACGGGATCGAAGCGCGTGAACTTCACTGCGACAGGCACGGCTGCCGGGGCAGTTCCGGTCGGCAGGCGGCTCCATGTACTCGCCGAAGTTGGCGACGAAGTCGTCGAGGTTCGACACGAGCATTCTCCGGTACTGTGCGACGAAGTACTCGATCGTCTCGCCCGTAGGCGCCCTTGAGGTCCTGGGCCGATTCGCGCCTGCTGGCGCTGACCCAGGCGTTGAAGCGGGCGCAGGCATACATCATCGAGGCGCTCACTTGGCCGCGGGAGACCTCCGACAGCTGCTCGTTGGCGACGCCCAAGTGCTGCTGCGCGAGATCGTAGAACTGGCGTTCATCGTCCTGGGACAAGTCCGGTCTCCGCGCCTTGGAAAGGATGCCAAGAATACCAGCCTTATCAATGGATTACAGCATATAGCTGTTCCAAATTGGTTACCCGGGGCGCGGACCGGCCGGGCACATCAGCCTGGCATGCGATCCTTCAGCAGGTAGGCAAAGGCGACAGCCGCTGCGTCGTGCTGCGCGGGCTGGTAGCCGTCCGCACAGTTCACGTGCGCGATGCCGCCGAAACGCATGCCGAGATACTCGAACGTGTCCCGGAAGGCATCCACGAAAGGTCCCGGCGCCGCGTCGTAGATCGACGTGCACACGACGTACCCGGTCTTGCCGCGCAGGCGCCGGCCGTCCTCCAGGAGCTCGGGCAGGTCGAGGAAATCCGTGACGCGATCGAGGAAGATCTTCATCGGCGAGCTCACGGCATACCAGTAGACCGGCGACGCGAAGATGATATGGTCACAGGCAAGCACGCGTCGCATGAGTGGCTCGAAGTCATCGTCCCGGTGGCTGTGCGCATAGTCGTACGGCGCGATGCACAGGGCGCCGAGATCGACGACCTCGATGCCGAGCTCCCCCGCAATGCGATCCATGAAGGCGCCGGTGTTGCCGTGGCGGCGGGCGCTGGCGAACAGGGCGATGGCGCGAGGCATCGGCGATCAACTTGACCCTCCGCGCCGCTTGAAGAATTGCACGGCGCGCTCGTGATTCAACGCCGCGGCACGCGTGGAAAACGTGCCGAGATTCCTGCGCTTGCCGGTGCGTGGATCCTTTCTGCGCGAATACAGGCGGTATTTGCCGGAGGGCAGCTTGCGGATCATGGGCGTTCGAGCCAGAGGTTTGGCGTCATCTTTCGTTCGTGACCGTTACAGGTCTCAAGCGTCCAAGCGGTCCTCGTAGGCAACCGACTCGCCGTGTTCGAGGGATCTCCTCAGCACACGCAGATACATCGCCCAGCAGTTGCACGAGATACGGTAGTGCTCGTTCGTGCCGGGCCAGCCGGTATGGTAGAAGCGAACCCAGGTCCGCTGGTCCCGCGGCTTGAGCCGAAAGCCGACGCGTGTACCGAGCCAATCGCCGTCGGCTTGCACCATCTCCAGTTCGAACTCGGCGTCCGGCACGAATGGCGTCACCTTGCCGCGCCAGTCGTACTCGGGACCGAACCACAGCTCGTAAACCGCGCCCACTTGCGGCGTGCCAGCCGACCGCTGCATCGCATAGTTAGGCCGCAGAGACCGTCAGTTTGACACCCAGACTCTGCAACACCTTGAGTACCGTGTCGTAGCGCGGCTTTGCGCCCGGCGTGAGTGCCTTATAAAGACTCTCGCGACCCAGACCCGACTCCTCGGCGATGCTGCTCATGCCACGCGCCTTTGCGACGTTACCGACCGCCGCGAGGAAAACGTCAGGATTTGGGTCCTCGAGCGCAGCAGTGAGGTACTCCGCGACCACCTCGTCGTTGGTGAGGTAGGCGCTAGGATCAAACTCTTTCAGCTTGGCCATGGTTGTCACTCCAATTCCGCGAGCAGGCGTCTGGCCCGCGCAATGTCTCGTTGCTGAGATGATTTGTCGCCACCACACAGCAAGATAATTATGATCTCCCCGCGCGGCGCGAAGTAGAGGCGGTAACCAGGGCCGGCAAATATCCGCATCTCATGAAGTCCGCCACCGAGACTCTTGCTGTCACCCAAATTTCCGAGTCGTATTGAATCGAGCCGAGCCAGGATTCGGGCAGTGCCCTTCGCGTCCCGCAGCCCAGCCAACCATTTGGAGAAGACTTCGGTTTGCTGGATCTGATACACACGCCAAGTGTATCCGTACGGATACAACAATGCAAGGGCGGAAAACGGCTCTTCGCGGCCTAACGTCCGCGTTGAGCGGGCCGAGCCGCTGCAATAATAGGCGCCGCGGGCGCGACAATCTTCTCCGCGCCGGCGGCGCACCCCCGCCAAGCTCTCACGGACCGCTCCAACGCATTGTTAGATCGCCGAGCTTCAGTTGACCGTATGTCAGAACTGACATACACTAGCACTCGTGGCCAAAGCCGACAAGCCGCTGGTCTGGCCGCATGGGGAGATCAAGACTCCTCCATTCGCTACCGAGGCGAGGATTGAGGCGGGCGTGCTGCTCAGAAGGCTGCAACGCGGCGAGTCGCTGGGCATGCCGCATTCGCGGCCGATGCCGGTCATTGGCGGTAGGTGCCACGAACTGCGCGTCCGGGATCGGACCGCAAACTGGCGGATCATTTACCGGACGGACGGAGACGCGATCATCATTGGAGAGGTCTTCGCCAAGAAGACACGGACTACCCCCAAGGATGTAATCGCGATCTGTCAGAAGCGTTTTCGGGAGTATGACGATGCGTGCAAGTAAGAAGGCAAAGCTCACCGGTCGCGGCTGGAAGGTCGGGGACACCAAGGAGTTCCTGGATCTCTCGTCCGAGGAGGCCGCGCTGATCGAGTTGCGCCTGAAACTCGCTGAAGGTCTTAAGGCCCGGCGCAAGCGCAAGCGTCTTACGCAGCACGACCTGGCCGCGGCGGTACAGTCCAGCCAATCCCGAGTCGCCAAGATGGAGTCGGGGGATCCGACGGTCTCGATCGATTTGCTGATGCGGTCACTTATAGCACTCGGCGCCTCGAGGCGTGACCTGGCCCGGATCATAGCGCCACGCTGACTCGGCGATCTAACGTCCGCGTTGAGCGTCACTCAGGGAGCATCACGATGAATAGCAGATATATTGTTGTCTCGGGAGTGGTCTTCGGCCTTATCGCCTTGGCGCAACTGCTCCGCGCGGTGAATCAAGTGCCGGCTCAGGTCGGCAGTATTGAGATTCCTGTCTGGGTGTCCTGGATTGCTGTGATTCTGGCCGGCAGCATGTGCACTTGGGCATTCGCTACACGTCGATAAGGCGGTGACGCCCAACTATGCGTTGGAGCGGTCCGTGAAAGGTCTGGTGATGGGCGCCGCGGGCGCCTCGGAAATTGTCGCGCCCGCGGCGCCTGGCAAGCGCGTCGCGCGGCCCGCTCAACGCGGACGTTAGGCAACATTTAATCCATGCATATCGCACGTGCCACGTTGGTCTCAACAGTAGCCGCCATGGCGATTGTTACCTTGATTGCCTATCTGGTGCGTCCGACCTCCGACTGGGGAACCAATGATTCGGGCGCCGTACAGGGCTATTCGTATTTCGTCCTAGCCTGCTCTGCTACTGTCGTTAGCTCGGCACTGGTGTTTCCGCTGGTAGCGCTGCGATTGCAGAGGAAAGGCGCGTTTACGCGACGCCGCTGGACTCGCCAGGTGTTGTTGGGTGTAGTGTTAGTAGCATTTGCATGGTCCGCAGCGGCCTGGCTATTTCTTTTCGGTGGATCGCTGCTAAATGTCGCGGATATCCTGACGTTGGCCGTACTGCTGAGCATCTTCATGATCTTGCTGTTAATCCCGATTTCACCCATGTGGCTATGGGTCGCACGTGCCCCTAAGCAGAATCCTACCAACTCAGCAAATGTTGCCTAACTATGCGATGCAGCGGTCGTCGCACGTCGGCACGCCGCTTGCAGGGACAGGAACCGGCGCGGACGGGTTGCGATCCGCAAGCGGCGCGCCGACTGCGCGCCGCCGCTGATCGCGCACGTTAGATGTCACTTGGACCGCGTCATTGCGTCGCCCGGCCTGCCCTGCTAGCTTGATCGATATGGCACGCCCGCTTACCAAGATTCAGCAGGAAATTCGAGCACTTAGCGGCCCCGAGAAGGAAGCGCTGCTGCTTCTTCTGTGGGAGGAGCTAGACGGCCCGTCCGATCCAGATGTCGAAGCGGCCTGGCTGGAAGAAGTGCGCAGACGCGGCCAGGAGATCGACGCGGGCCAGGTCGAGCTTGTGCCTGCGGACAAGGTGTTCCGAAAGCTAGGAGCTGGACTCAAGAAGTGACGCCTGAGTTTCACCCGGCGGCACAGGAAGAACTCGCCGCTGCAGTGAAGATCGGCGACGCTCGTGCAGCTGGGCTCGGACTCGAGCTGCTTTTCGAAACGCAGCGGGTAGTTGCACTGCTATGCGACCTACCAGACGTTGGCGAACCGCTCGACGAGCGCTATCGGCGCTTTCCGCTCAGGCGATTTCCTTTCGGCATCGTGTACCGCATAGACGGCTCACGCCTGCGTATCGTCGCTCTCGCCCATCGCCGTCAACGTCCTGGCTACTGGGCTAGACGCAAGTGACATCTAACCCTGATCCGACAATCTTTTCTCGCGGGTGAGCGGCGAATGAATTGAAAAAGGCCTCTCGTTGTGGTTGAAAGCAAGTTGCCACACCGACTTTCTGCCACGAGCGAGAGGCCACCGACAGTGAGACGAAGAAACACCGATTTGCATGCCCGTGTCAATGGAAATCTTGCCATCGAGTTCGGCGGCGCGAAGCTCACCTCGTACGCGGGGCTGGAGCTGTTCGATCGGTACCTGCGGCGGATCAAGTTCAGCGATCTGGTGCGCGCGGCGTTCGGCCAGGCGCGCCTGGGCGGGGGCTTCGGCGTGATCGCGATGGTGCGCGTGTTGATCGGGCTCTTGGTGGTCGGCGGCCGCCGCCTGGAACACCTGAAGTACCTGGCCACCGATCCGCTGCTGCAGCGCTTCGCGCGCGTTGCGCATCTGGCGGCGCTCAATGCCGCGGTGATCGGGCAGATCCTGCCGCGGCTGGCGCTGCGGAGCCTGACCGTCGATGTCGACGGGACGGTGGTCTCGACCGGTCTGCAGGTCGAGCGCGCCTGCCGCGGCTACAACCCGCATCGTCGCAAGGTGCCGAGCTACTACCCGATCACCGCGCACCTGGCGGAGACCACGCACCTGCTGCGGGCACGCAACCGCTCGGGCAATGTGCACGATGGCAAGGCCTCGCTCGGCTTTCTGCGGGAACTGTGGTGCCAGCTCGTTGGCCTGTCGGTGCCGAGCCGCCAGGTCCGCTTCCGCATGGATGGCGCCTTTTTCCGCGCGGATGTGCTGCGCTGGCTCACCTGGCGCGAAGTCGGCTATGCCGTCAAGGTGCCCTTCTATCGCTGGCTCGACCTGCAGCAGTTCATCTGCACTGCCCACCGCTGGACGCGAGTCACGGCCGAGGTGTCGGGCTTGCGGGTGCCGGCGGTGGCCACCCCCTGGGGGACAACGCTTCCCGTGGCGATCTATCGGCGCCGGATCGGGCATCGCCCGGCCAAGAACTTCCAGTTGGATCTGTTCGCCCCCAACGACGGGCACTATGAGTACTCGGCCGTCACCAGCAATCTCGACTACACGCTCGCGAACCTGTGGCACTTCATGGCCGGCCGCGGCGCGCACGAGAAGACCCTCGCGCAGCTGAAGAGCGGGCTCGCCTTCCATACCGTGCCCACCCTGGCGTACGCCGCCAACAGCGCCTGGCAGCAACTGGTCGCGCTCACGCACAATCTGCTGACCAACTTCCAGATCGACACCGGCGCCGAGCGTCGACGCCGTTCCCGCAAGCACACCGCGCTGCCACGCCTCGCCACCGTGCACACGCTGCGCTTCACGCTGTTCCACCGTGCCGCAGCGCTGGTAAGACCCACCGGAAAAACCGTGCTGCGCTTGGCCCGCAATCCCGCCACCGAGCGTCTGTTTACCCGCATCGATCAGGCGCTCCCGTGCGCGGCCTAGGTTTTTGACGGATTAGGGTTAGGTGTCTTGTTACGCGGCCACGCGCGAGACCCGCAAGGCCTTGCGCCGTTTTTCGGCATGCCACAGGTCGTACTGCGTCTGCTGGTTCATCCAGCTCTCGGAACTGGTGCCGAATGCAATCGACAGCCGTACCGCCATCTCCGGGCTAATACCGGCGCGGCCATTGAGCAGGGCCGAGAGAGTCTTACGGCTGATTCCCAACGCGGCGGCCGCATCCGTGACCGAGAGATCCAGCGGCTCAAGACAGAGCTTGCGGATGATCTCGCCGGGGTGGGGAGGGTTATGCATCCTCATGGGCTACCTCAGTGATAATCCAAGTAATCGACATCTACTGCGTCTTTCCCCTCGAACCGGAAAGTAACACGCCAGTTGGCGCGAACTGTTACCGCCTAGGTACCGCTGCGGCCGCCTTTCAGCGGGTGAAGTCTCAGGCCCGGCAGGCCCATGTCACCTGGGGAAGTGGCGGCACTCAGAGCGCCTAGGATCAAGCTCAGCGGCTCTGCGTGAGCGGCCTGAATCCCGGCTTTTGACCCCGTCGCAAAGAACTTGCCCAAACCCTTGTGACGGAACGCCCGAATCACGGTTCGGAGTGTAACCCATAACGTTACGGGTTACAAGACACCTAACTACTATTGGGTCTGAAAGTGACGTGATGTTTTACGTCATTCCCCATCGATTATCACGCTGCGGCGCGGTAAGTGTCTGTCAAGGCTCGCAATCAAGATGATCTAACCGCGGTGTCGTCAAAGAGAGCCGCACCACCAGATCAGATCCCCTCCGCCGCATTCTCCATCCATTCGTACAGCCACTGCGCCGCCGACCGGTCGACGAGGCACTCGAAGCGCTCGGAATTCACGCGCCGCACCACGACCGGCAATTGCGCGAGCCGCGTGCGTGCGCAGGCGGAATTACCGAACGTTTCCGCGGAAACGTCCAGGCCGCAGCCGCGCGCGAGCAAGGCGGCGGCCAGTGCCCCCTCGACGGCGATCGTGACGACGGAGTCCGAGACGTCGGTAACGGCATATGAGCGACGGCCGCAACCGCTGCGCACCGCCGGGACGAGATCAGGCGCATCGTGCAGTGCCGACTCGATGAGCCAAGTGTCCGGCGCGATGCGCATGAACACGGGATCGTCGCCTGACCAGGTGTTCATCGCGACGGGCAGTGGGCGCTCCGCAACGCGCAGCGCGGCGACGGTCTTTTGCGAGCGTGCGCCGAACTGCAGTCGCAGAACGGTGCGCAGCGGCAGGATCGAAAATCGGAGCGCGTCGGAGAACACGCGCCCGCCCGCCGGCAGGCCCGATTTCGCGAGCAGGACCGCGATCGGCTCAGGCATGGAGGCGCTTGCCCTCCGGGTCGAGGAACATCGGCGCGACGACGGTCGCCTCGCCGCTGCGCCCGAGATCGTGCACCGCCACCGACTGGCCGAGCCGCGCCCGCCCGCCGCGCAGCATCGCGAGCGCGATCGGGCGGCCGAGCGCGGGCGAGTGCCCCGCGGACGTCACCCAGCCATCGCTGCCCTCCGTGGTGCCGGGCAGGCGCAGGTGCGCGCCGGCCACGAGCAGTCGCCCGTCGGCCGGCGCGAGGCCGACCAGCTGCAACCGGTCATTACGCAGGTTGTCGGGCCGAACCAGCGAACGCCTGCCGATGAAGTAGTTTTTCTTCCTTGCGGCAATCTCGCCCCAGCCGACGTCGGCGGGCGTCGTCGTGCCGTCGGTGTCGGCACCGACGTGCAGGTAGCCCTTCTCGAGACGCAGCAGGAGCACGGTCTCCACGCCGTAGGGCGTGACGCCGAAATCCGCGCCGGCCTTCAAGAGCTCCGCCCACAGCATCGCCCCGTAGCGCGCGGGAACGTTGAGTTCATAGCCGAGCTCGCCGGAGAAGCTGACGCGATACAGGCGGGCTGGCACGCCCGCAAGCCGGCCCTGGCGCAGGCTCATGTGCGGCATCGAGCGCCAGTCGAAGGCGATGTCGGTGCGGAAGCGCGCGAGCAGCTGCCGCGCACGCGGGCCGGCAATAGCATAGGTGGCCCACTGCGTGGTCACCGGCGTGACGAACACCTCGAGATCCGGCCACTCGCACTGCCGCCATTCCTCGAGCCAGGCCGCGATCCGCGAGGTGCCGCCGCTGGTCGTGGTGACGAGGAAGTGCTCGCGCCCCAGCCGTGCGACGGTGCCGTCGTCGATGATGACGCCGTTCTCGTTGAGCATGAGACCGTAGCGGACGCGGCCTTCCTCGAGCTTCGCAACGCTGTTGACGTAGAAACGGTCCAGGAACTTCGCCGCGTCCGGGCCCGCTACCTCGATCTTGCCGAGCGTCGAGGCATCGAACAGGCCGACGCCGGAGCGCACGGCCGAGGCCTCGCGCTGCACCGCCTGTTCGGGCGTCTCGCCCTTGCGCGGATAGCAGGCTGGGCGCATCCAGCCGCCGGCCTCCCACCAGTGCGCACCGAGCGCGTCGTGCTCGGCGTGCGCGGGCAGGAGCCGCTTCGGCAGGTAGCGCGCGCCGGTCTGGCGGCCAGCCAGGGCGCCGAGGGTCACCGGCGAGTAGGGCGGACGGAAAGTCGTCGTGCCGACCTCGGCGGCGCTGCGCGCCGTCATCTCCGCGACCGCCAGGATCGCGTTCAGGTTGCTGGTCTTGCCCTGGTCCACCGCCATGCCGCAGGTCGTGTAGCGCTTCAGGTGCTCGATGTGCTCGTAGCCTTCCTGGAGCGCGATCTGCGCGTCGGCGACCGTCACGTCGTGCTGGTAGTCGAGCCACTGGCGCCCGGCGCCGGAGTCCGCCGCGCGCGGCAACGAGCCGACTTCCGCGGAAAGCGTCGCTTCCTGCACCGTGGGGCGGGCGACGAGCAACTCGTCGGGCCGGCCCGCATACGCCAGCACTTGGCGCACGGCGGCCATTGCGTCTGCGAATGCCGCGTCGAGCGTGATCGCGCCGTTCACCGAGCCGACGGCGAGCAGCGGCGGGCGCGGATCTTCGGGCCGGAAGGCACACGAGGCCTCGTCCCAGCCAAGCGGCGCGCGCGCATGCGACCAGAGGTGCACGGCGGGCTGCCAGCCCGCGGACACGCCGAGCGCATCGCAGGCGATCTCCTCGCCGGAACCGAGTATCACGCGCTCGAGCCGCTTGCGTCCGAACGCCCTCACGACGCTCGTGCCTGCGCGCACCTCGACTCGCTGCGCGCGCAGCCACCGGGCGAGATCGGCGGGGGACTCGCTGCGGCTGTCCACGACCAGCCTGACCGGTGCGCCCGCGGCAATGAGGTCGAGCGCCGCGAGATAGGCGGAGTCGTTGTTCGTGGCGAGCACGATCTCGCGCCCGGCGGCGACGCCGAAGCGGTTGGCGTACTGACGGATGGCGCCCGCGAGCATCACGCCCGGCAGGTCGTTCTGCTCGAAGACCAGCGGTTGCTCGATCGCGCCGGTCGCGAGCAGTGTCTGTTTCGCGTGCACGCGCCAGTAGCGCTGGCGCACGGCGCTCGGCGCATTGCCGAGGTCCACGCGTTGCAACAGCCCGGCCATGCCGTGGTCGTACAGGCCGAAGCAGGTGGTCGCCGTGAGCAGGGTGACATTGCGCGACGGCGCGAGTTCGCCGAGCAGGCTCGCGAGCCACACCGTGACCGGCGCGTCGTTGATGAGCGTGTTGGTCGCGAGCAGACGTCCGCCGCACTCGGAGTCCTGCTCGGCGACGATGACCGTGAGCCCGGCGCGCGCGGCGACCTGGGCGGCGAGCAGGCCCGCCGGTCCGCCGCCGACCACGAGCAGGTCGCAGTGCGCATTGACGGCGTCGTAACGCGCGGGATCGCGCTCGCGCGGCGGCTTCGCGATGCCGGCCGTGCGGCGAATCCGGCGTTCCCAGAAATCCCAGGACGGCCACTTGAAGGTCTTGTTGTAGAAACCGGCGTGCCACAGGCCCGATGTGCGGTCGAGCACGCGCGCAAGATCGAAGTTGACGCCCGGCCAGGCGTTCTGCGCGCGCACCTCGAGCCCGTCGCGCACCGGAACCATGGTCGCGCGGGCGGAGGGCTCGAGCTCGGCGCCGCGGCCGAGCGTGACGAGCGCGTTCGGCTCCTCGGAGCCGATGGAGAACACGCCGCGCGGCCGGTGCAGCTTCATGCTGCGGCCGACGATCGGAATGTCATTCGCGATGAGTGCCGATGCGACAGTGTCGCCCGCGAACGCAGCGAGCTTGCGGCCGTTCCAGCGGAAGTGGATTGCCTGCGAGCGGTCGATGTGCCCGCCCTTGTCGAGCCGGTAGCCCATCAGTGCGCGACGCCCGAGGCGGCGCCCTCATCGACCAGCGCGCCGGTGGTGAACCGCTCGAGACCGAAGGCGCGGATCATCTCGTGCGGTTCGCCGTTGGCGAGCGTCCAGGCCATGGTTTCGCCGCCGGCGGGAATCGCCTTGTAGCCGCCGGTGCCCCAGCCGGCGCTGATGAACAGGTCCTTGACCGGCGTCTTGCCCATGATCGGGCTGGTGTCGGGCGTAATGTCCGTGACGCCGGCCCACTGGCGCATGACGCGCAGGCGCGAGAGACAGGGGAACAGCTCGACCGCCGCCTGCGCGTTCGCCTCGAACACGGGCAGGCCGCCGCGTTGCGCGTAGGAGGCGAACACGTCCGTGCCGCCGCCGATGACGATCTCGCCACGGGCGGTCTGGCTGACGTAGACGTGGATCCCGGCGGAGGCGAGCACGTGCGCGATGAGCGGCTTCACGGGCTCGGTCACCATCGCCTGCAGGCAGGTGCTCTGGATCGGCAGCCTGAGGCCTGCCTTGCGCGCGAGTTCGCTCGAGTGGCCGGCGACCGCGATCATCACACGCGAAGCGGCGACCGGGCCCTGGGTCGTCTCGACGCCGCGCACGCGGCCGCCCTCGATCCTGAAGCCCGTGACCTCGCAACCCTGGACGATGTCGACGCCGAGCGCGCCCGCGGCGCGCGCGAAGCCCCAGACGACGCCGTCGTGGCGCGCGATGCCGCCGCGCCACTGCACGGCGGCACCCTCGATGGGGATCCGGCAGTCGAGATTCAGCGTCGGCTCGAGCTTCGCGAGCTCGCTCGCGGTGACGATCTCCGCGTCGACGCCGTTCATGCGGATCGCGTTGACGGTGCGCCGCGCGAGTTCCATCTCGTGCGGGCTGTGCGCGAGCGAGATCTTGCCGCGCTGGCTCAGCATGATGTTGTAGTTGAGCTCGCGGGACAGGCCTTCGTAGAGCTGCAGCGAACGGTCGAAGAACTTCGAGCTCGCGAGGTGGTAGTAATCGGAGCGCACGACCTGGGTGTTGCGGCCGGAGTTGCCCTGGCCGATCGCGCCGCGCTCGAGCACTGCGACGCTGCGCAGGCCGTGCTCTTTCGCGAGGAAGTACGCGGTCGCGAGGCCGTGGCCGCCGCCGCCGATGATCACCACTTCGTATGCGTTCCTGAGCGTCGGGCGGCACAGCGCGCGCGACCACGGGCGCCGGGCGTTGACCGCGTGGCGCACGAGGGAAAAGAATGAATAGCGCTCGGTCATCCGAATCGTGGAATCATAGAGCATGCTCAGGATCGAATGCCCCTTCTGCGGGCTGCGGGACGAGCCGGAATTCACTTACGGCGGCGAGTCGCAGGTGACGCGGCCGCCGGCGGGTGCGGGCGATGCCGAGTGGGGCGAGTACCTGTTTTACCGCGAGAACGCGAAGGGCGAGCAGGCCGAGCGCTGGTGCCACAGCTTCGGCTGCGGGCAATGGTTCAACGTGCTGCGCAACACCGCCACGCACGAGATCCTCGCCACCTGGGCCATGGGCGCTACGCGGGGCTGACGCGCGCGATGCGGCTGGTCCCCCCGCTCATGAGCGGGCGGGGACGGCGGGTCCGGCCGGGACTCCGGGCGGCGTTACGGAGGATCGAGCGGCGAGGCAGGCGCCGATGCGACTGCCGGCTGGCCGTTCAGGAGGTCTTTCCAGGCCAGCTCGTGGCCCTTGCGCTTGCCCTTCGGGACGAGCTTCAGCCCCTCCGGGGAGATCGTCAGGGTGTACGGCTCCCCGTTCACGGGAAACTCGCGGCGCAGGGGTTTTTCCAGCTTCGTTGCCATGTTCTTGGACCGCCTTGTTGACTGTGGGGTGGGCGCGCTGCCGTTGGTATAGCACCCTTGTGCGCGAAGCGGCAAATCGCGTCAAATCCGGTCGATGCCCCTTTCCGTCGTGATCCTGGCCGCCGGCCAGGGCAAGCGCATGAAGAGCGAGCTGCCGAAGGTGCTGCAGCCGCTCGCCGGCCGGCCGCTGCTGGCGCACGTCGTCGCCACGGCGCGCGCGCTCGGTCCCGAGGCGATCCACGTCGTCCATGGTCACGGCGCCGGCGAGGTGCGCGCGGCGATCGCCGGCGGCGACATCCGCTGGGCGCTGCAGGCGGAGCAGAAGGGCACCGGGCACGCGGTCGCGCAGGCGATGCCGGGCGTGCCGGACGGGCACGCGGTGCTCGTGCTGTACGGCGACGTGCCCCTGATCCGCGCCGGGACGCTGCGCGACCTCGTCGCGCGCGCCGGCCCGAAGTCGCTCGCGCTGCTCTCCGCGCGGCTGGCGGATCCTGCGGGCTATGGCCGCGTGGTGCGCGACGCGAGCGGGCTCGTCACGCGCGTCGTCGAGGAGCGCGACGCGAGTCCCGCGGAGCGCGCGATTGCAGAAATCAATACCGGCGTGCTCGCAGCGCCCGCGGCGCGGCTGCGCGGCTGGCTCGGCGCGCTCAGGGCCGACAACGCGCAGGGGGAGTATTATCTGACCGACTGCATACGCGCCGCGGTGCAGGACGGCTGCGCAGTCGAGGCGGTCGTTGCGGCGACGCCCGCGGAGGTGCTCGGGGTGAACGACAAGGTCCAGCTCGCCGAGGCGGAGGCCGCGCACCGCGCGAACCGCGCGGCGGAGCTGATGCGCGCCGGGGTGACGGTCGTCGACCCGACGCGCCTCGACGTGCGCGGCGAGGTCGCCTGCGGCCGCGACGTCGTGCTCGACGTCAACGTGATCCTGGAAGGCAAGGTGCGTCTCGGCGATCGCGTGAAGGTCGGCGCGAACTGCGTGCTGCGCGACTGCGAGATCGGCGACGACAGCGTCGTGCAGCTCAACAGCCTGGTGGAGGGCTCGGTCGCCGGCAGGCACTGCGTGATCGGGCCCTTCGCGCGGCTGCGGCCCGGCAACCGGCTGGCGGACGGCGTGCACGTCGGCAACTTCGTCGAGGTGAAGAACAGCGAACTTGGGGCCGGCAGCAAGGCGAACCATCTGACATATCTCGGCGACTCTACGGTCGGCGCGCAGGTCAACGTCGGTGCCGGCACCGTGACCTGCAACTACGACGGCGCGAACAAGCATCGCACGACCATCGGCGACGGCGCGTTCATCGGCTCGGGCACGATGCTGGTGGCGCCGGTCTCGGTCGGCGAGGGCGCGACCATCGGCGCCGGGTCTACGATCACCAAGCCCGCGCCCGCGGGCAAGCTCACCGTCGAGCGCAGCCGCCAGGTGACGGTCGCGGGCTGGAAGCGCCCGGAGAAAGCGCCGAAATAGGATTAGAATGTCCGCCTCATGTGCGGCATCGTCGGAGCGGTCGCTGACCGGGACGTCGTCCCGATCCTGATCGAGGGCCTCAAGCGCCTCGAGTACCGCGGATACGACTCGGCCGGGGTCGCGGTGCTGAACGGCGGCTCGCAGGTCTCGCGGCTGCGCGCGGTCGGCAAGGTCGCCCGGCTCAGCGAAGCGCTCGCCGCCCAGCCCACCTCCGGCCACCTCGGCATCGCGCACACGCGCTGGGCCACGCACGGCGTGCCGAGCGAGCGCAACGCCCATCCGCACATCTCGCGCGACGGCGTCGCGATCGTGCACAACGGCATCATCGAGAACCACGAGGAGCTGCGCGCGGAGCTCGAGCAGGCGGGCTACCAGTTCAGCTCGGAGACCGACACCGAGGTCATCGCGCACCGGATCCACTTCCACCTCGGCGGCAGCCGCGACCTGTTCAAGGCCGTGCAGAAGACCGTCGCGGAATTGCGCGGCGCCTACGCGCTGGCGGTGATATGGGGCCAGGACCCGGACTGCATCGTGCTCGCGCGCGCTGGCTGCCCGCTGCTGATCGGCCTCGGCGAGAAGGAGAACTTCATCGCCTCGGACATCGCGGCGCTGCTGCCCGTGACGCGCACCTTCGTCATCCTCGAGGAGGGCGACGTCGCCTGCATCCGCCGCAAGAGCATCGAGATCGTTGATTCGGACGGCCGGCGCGTCGAGCGCAAGCCCTACGTCTCGGAGCAGACCTCCGAGGCGGTCGAGAAGGGCACCTACGCCCACTTCATGCTCAAGGAGATCCGCGAGCAGCCGCGCGCGGTCGCGCAGACGCTGCAGGAACGGGTCGCCGGCGGGCGGCTGCTGGCGCAGGCCTTCGGGCCGGCGGCGACCGAGGTGTTCGGGCGGCTCGCCTCGGTGCACATCGTCGCCTGCGGCACGAGCTACCACGCCGGCATCGTCGCGCGCTATTTCATCGAGCAGCTGTGCCGCGTGCCCTGCCGGGTCGAGATCGCGAGCGAATTCCGCTACCGCGACCCGGTGGTGCCGGCGAACTCGCTGTTCGTGTCGATCTCGCAGTCGGGCGAGACTGCGGACACGCTCGCGGCGCTCAGGCTCGCGCGCAAGGCGGGGTTCCTGTCGACGCTCGCGATCTGCAACGTGCCGGAGAGCTCGCTGGTGCGGGAGTCGGAGCTGGCGCTCCTGACGCGCGCGGGCCCTGAGATCGGCGTCGCCTCGACCAAGGCGTTCACCACCCAGCTCGCCGCGCTCGGCCTGCTGGTGATCGCGATCGGCAAGCACCACGGCCTCGCCCCGGAGCGCGAGAAGACGCTGGTGCAGCGGCTGCTCGAGCTGCCGCACATGCTGGAGCAGACGTTCGCGCTCGACGACGAGGTGCGCGCGCTCGCGAGCAAGATCGAACTGAAGCACCACGCGCTGTTCCTCGGCCGCGGTGCGCTGTTCCCTATCGCGATGGAGGGGGCGCTGAAGCTCAAGGAGATCTCCTACATTCACGCCGAGGCCTACGCCGCGGGCGAGCTGAAGCACGGGCCGCTCGCGCTCGTGGATGCGGACATGCCGGTGATCGCGGTCGCGCCGAACAACGACCTGCTCGAGAAGGTGAAGTCGAACCTGCAGGAAGTGCGGGCGCGCGGCGGGATGCTGTACGTGTTCGCGGACCCGGAGTCCGGGATCGAGCCCTCGGACGGCGTCGAGGTGATCTCCATGCCGCGCCACGTGAGCTACTTCCAGGCGCCGGCGGTGTATACCGTGCCGCTGCAGCTGCTCGCGTATCACGCGGCCGTGCTGAAGGGCACGGACGTCGACCAGCCGCGCAACCTCGCCAAGAGCGTCACGGTGGAATGAAGGGGACGCGCCCCTTCAACATGAAGGGGCGCGTCCCCTTCGTTCCATTTGACGCGAAGTTCTACCGTCGCTACTACCTCAACCCCGCTACCCGCGTAGCCTCGCGTGCCGATGCGCTGAAACTCGGCCGCTTCTTCTGCGCCTTCGTCGACTACCTCGGCTTCACGGTCAGGCGGGTGCTAGACGCCGGTTGCGTGCTCGGTCATCTGCGTCCCGCCGTGCGCGAGTTCTTTCCGAGGGCCCGTTACATTGGACTCGAGACCAGCGACTACCTCTGCCGGCGCCATGGCTGGGTGCAGGCGAGCGTCGCGGACTACGCACCGAGAAAGCCCTTCGACCTCGTCATCTGTCACGACGTCCTGCAGTACCTGGAAGACGATCGCGTCGCTTCCCGGGCGCTCCGGAACCTGGGGCGCCTCTGTCGCGGCGTGCTCTATTTAAGCGTCCTGACGGCCGAGGACTGGCGCCGCAACGCCGACCGCGCGCGTACCGACTCCGGCGTCCGGCTGCGTCCGGCAGCCTGGTACCAGACCCGGCTCCTGCGGCAGTTCCGGCCGGTTGGCGGGGGTCTCCTGGTCCGCCGTGGCTACGAACCCCTGCTCTGGGAGCTGGAGCGCCCGTGGTAGAATCCACGCCGGATCAACCTGGGGAGAAATCGACGATGTCGATCCTTAAGTATTCGGGCCTGCGCGCCCTTGGCGCCGCCTCCGTGGCGGCAATCGTGCTCGCGGCCTGTGGCAGCATCGTCGTCAGAGCATGCGGCTCCGGAAGCTCCAACGATGCGTTGCCGCTGATTCGCGCCAACCTCTCGATCAAGGCCGTCTCGCAGGGCGGCGTGTGTGACATCGTCCCGGTGCGCATTACGCCGAAGGAGCTGCGCGGCGAGGCCAACAAGTACGCGAACAACCGCATGATGGTCACCGACGTGACGATGACCGGCCCGACCGACGAGGCAGGCGCGCCCATGTGCAACGGTTCGGCCCCGACGCTGCCGCTTGCCCCGGGCGACTGGGAGTTCAGCGCGCCGCTCGCCTCCGGCACGGCCACTTGCGTGCGCGACATCCAGGCGGCGGGCGATCTCGAGATCCGCCTCATCGATGGTGTCGCCGGCTGCGGCGGCCCGGAGGCCGCTGCCGATCCGCTCGCACTGCCGGCCGAGGGTGAAGTGCCGGCCGACGGTTCCGCACCGGCTGCCGCGCCCGCCACGGGCTGAGACCGGAGCCTGACCTGAAAGGGGGCCGGCACGGGCAACCGTGCCGGCCTTTTTACCCTTGAGAAACCCGATACCGTTCTACCTGCCCTGGTTACTCGGCGTCGCGGGCCGTATCGTGCCCGAGCGCACGGCGCGCTACGTCGCCGGAATGATCGCGCGCCCGCGCGGCCAGAACCCGACCCAGCCCTGGGAGACCGCGACCGGCACGGTCGGGCACCAGATCGAGATTCGTACCGGCCTGCACGCGCGCAGCTGGGGCGACAAAGGCCCGCTCGTGCTTGCGCTGCACGGCTGGCGTGGGCGCACGACGCAATTCCGGCCGCTCGCAGCGAAGCTCCTCGAACGCGGCTTGCGCACGGTCGCGCTCGAGCTGCCGGGGCACGGCGTCTCCGTCGGCGACCGCGCAACGCCGCGCATGCTTGGCGAGCTGCTGGTCGAGATCGAGCGCGTCGTCGGACCGGTGCACGCCGCGGTCGGGCATTCCTTCGGCGGCGCGGCGCTCGGCGCCGGGCTCGTCTACGGCTTTCGCCCGAAGCGGGTCGTGATCGTCTCGAGTCCGACGCGCGTCAGCCGTATCCCGGTCCTGCTTGCGAAGACCGCGGGCTTGCCGCCGCCGGCGATGAAAGCATTCGTGAAGATCCTCGACCACGACGCGGGCAGGCCTTCGGCGGAACTCGACCTGGTCTCGACCGCGCCGCGTCCCGGTGTCCCGGGTTTTCTGGTCCACGACCTGCAGGATCCGGTCATTCCCTATTCCGAAGCTGAAGCGCTCGCGAACGCCTGGCCGGGGCTCAAGTTCATGACCACTTCCGGTAAGGGGCATCGCGACATACTGTCGGCGCCGGAGGTCATGCGGGCGATCGTCGACTTCGTCGCACCAACGGCGACGACGACGCTCGACGCCGAAGGTGCCTAATCGTTCCCCTTCACGGCGACCGCAACTTCCGGCGCGATCATGACCTGCAGCCGCCCATAGGGTGACGCCGGCAGCGTGCCGTCCGAGCCGTGCTCCATCCACGCGAGCGCCGACAGCGACAGGACGTCGCCCTCGCGGTCCTCGGGGGGCATGCGGCCGAGCAGTGCCGCGGGCGTGAATACGACCAGGTACTTGCCATTCTGCTCGGCCGGGTCGATGCCGACGGATACCGCGAGTCCGGACCGGCCGCCTATCGTCGCGAGGGAGGGCTCGAGGCGCAGGCTCTCCAGGCCGGACATGTGCACGACGATGTAGGTCTCATCGAGCAGCGCGATCACGGGGTAGAAGATCGCGGAATCATCGTCGGCTTTCGGGTCGATCAGGCTTTTCACGCGCACGCGGTAGCGCGCCGCCTGGTCCGGCAGTTCGAAGGCGACGAATGGCGAGACGCCGCTCTGGAAATCGAACACCGGGCTCCTGGCGTCGATGACGACGTCTACGCGGCCCTGGTTCGGCAGGGTAACGAAATCGAAACCGGACGGATCGTCGCAGCAGGGCATCGCCTTGGCATAGGTCGCGGGGCGCACGAGCTTCGCCGCCGGGTAGGATGACCCGGACGAGGCCGCGCAGCCCGCGAGTGCTGAGCTGACGACGACTGCGAGAACGCCGGTTGGATTCCGCATCGAGAACGCAGGCTAGCATGAATGCTGCTTCGGTCGCCGTGGTCGGTGCCGGGCGCGCAGAACTCGCGCAGGCGCGGGGAGTGCCGGCCTCCGGTAAGATGCTCGGCAGCCGATGAATCTCAGCCGCCATCTGATTTCCCTGGCCGCTATCCTCGCGCTGCTGCTGGCCGCATGCGCGAGCGATGGGCCGGCCAGGCTGGAGCCCGAGAGCATGCCGAAGTCAGCGCCGGTACCGCCGATCGCCACCGTGCGGCCGCACGCCGTGGATTCGCCGCACGGCAGCCGCAGCGACGAGTACTATTGGCTGCGCGACGACACGCGCTCGAGCGCTGAAGTCATTGCCTACCTCGAGGCCGAGAACGCCTACAAGGCGGCGATGACGGCGCACACGCAGGCGCTCGAGGACAAGGTCTACGGCGAGATCGTCGCCCGCATCAAGCAGGACGACTCGACCGTGCCGTACCGCCTGCGCGGCTACTGGTACTACACGCGCTACGAAACCGGCGAGGAATACCCGAGCTACGTGCGCAAGGCCGGCACCCTCGACGCGCCCGAGCAAGTGATGCTCGACGTCAACTCGATGGCGGAGGGGCACGGCTTCTTTCAGGTGGGAGCGACGGCGGTTTCGCCCGACAACCGCCTGCTCGCCTGGGTCGAGGACGTGGTCGGCCGCCGCCAGTACACGCTGCGGTTCAAGGACCTCGCGAGCGGCGCGATCCTTCCTGACTCGATCCCGAACGTGGATCCCTACCTGGCCTGGACCGCGGACAGCCGCAGCATCCTGTACCTGGAGAAGCATCCGGAGACGCTGCTCGGTTTCCGCGTGCGCCGGCACGTACTCGGCACCGACCCGGCGCAGGATCCGGTGATCTTCGAGCAGCAGGACGAGAGCTTCTACACCGCGGTCGCGATCACCAAGGACGAGCGCTACATCCTGATCGTCTCGCAGAGCACGGTTTCGACCGAGTACCGATACGCGCGGGCCGACGACCCCGCACTCGAATTCCGCGTGTTCCTGCCGCGCGAGCGCGACCACGAGTACCACGTCGAGCACCTCGACGGCCGCTGGATCATCCGCAGCAACTGGAACGCACCGAACTTCCGGCTGATGGAGGCTGCCGTCGGCGAGGAGGGCGACCGCTCGAAATGGCGCGAGATTCTCGCGCACCGGGACGATGCCTTCGTGCACGGCTTCGACGTATTCCGTAGCTTCCTCGCCATCGAGGAACGCTCGGGTGCGATGCGCAAGATCCGCATCCGGCCGCTGGACGGTGGCAGGGACTTCTTCATCGCAGCGGACGAGCCGGCCTACACTGCGAGCCTCGACCAGAACCCGGAGCTCGACACGCAGGTGGTGCGCTACGAGTACACCTCGCTCACGACGCCCTCGACGATTTACGACTACGACATCCGGACCGGCGAACGCAGGCTCATGAAGCGCATGCCGGTCCTGGGCGACTTCGATCCGGCGAACTACCGCACCGAACTCGTGTGGGCGGAGGCGCGCGACGGCGCGAAGGTGCCGGTGTCGATCGTCTACCGGGCCGGGTCCAGGAAGGACGGCGGCGCGCCGATGCTGCAGTACGCCTATGGCTCGTACGGCGCGACCATGGACCCGGCATTCTCGATCGCGCGGGTGTCGCTGCTCGATCGCGGTTTCGTGTACGCAGTCGCGCACGTGCGCGGCGGCCAGGAGATGGGCCGGCGCTGGTACGAGGACGGCAGGCTGCTCAGGAAGCGCAACACGTTCAACGACTTCATCGACGTGACGCGCTTCCTGGTGAAGCAGGGCTATGCCGACGGCCAGCGCGTGTCGGCAATGGGCGGATCCGCCGGGGGCCTGCTCATGGGCGCGGTGGCCAACCTGGCGGCGGGGGACTACCGCGCGATCGTCGCGCAGGTGCCGTTCGTGGACGTCGTCACGACCATGCTCGACGAAAGCATCCCGCTCACCACCAACGAGTTCGACGAGTGGGGCGACCCGACGAAGAAGGAGTACTACGACTACATGCTGTCGTACTCGCCCTACGACAATGTCGCGCGCCAGGCGTATCCCGCGATGCTGGTGACGACCGCCCTGCACGACAGCCAGGTGCAGTACTGGGAGCCGGCGAAGTGGGTCGCGCGCCTGCGCACGCACAAGACGGATGCGAACCCGCTCCTGTACCGCACGATGATGGAGGCAAGCCACGGCGGCAGGTCCGGGCGATTCCAGCGCTTCCGCGAGATCGCCGAAGAGTACGCTTTCATCCTCGACCAGTCCGGGATCGGGGAGTAGGGCGATGGCGCCGCCAGGCGAGGGCGCGCCTTCGCCCGTGGCGCGGCTGCTCGCGCGCGCGGTGGACGTGCGGCCCGTGGAGGTGCCCGGGCTCGTCGCCGCGTTCGCGTATCACTTCCTGCTGTTCACGGCCTACTACATCCTGCGGCCGATCCGCGACAGCATGGGCGTCACGGGCGGGGTCGAGAACCTCGACGACCTGTTCGGCTGGACGCTGCTCGGCATGCTGGTCGCGGTGCCGCTGTTCGGCTGGATCAGCGGGCGCTACCGGCGTGCCGTGTTCCTGCCCTGGACCTACCTGTTCTTCGTGGCGCAGCTCGTGGCGTTCTGGGCGGTGTTCACCGCGAGCGAGCACTACGCCGCGACCGCCCGCGTGTTCTTTGTGTGGGTGAGCGTGTTCAACCTGTTCGTGATCGCGGTGTTCTGGAGCTTCATGGCCGATCTGTTCGACAAGGAGCAGGGCAAGCGGTTGTTCGCCTTCATCACGGCCGGCGCGAGCGTCGGCGCGATGACGGGCTCGGGCGTGACGGCTTTCCTCGCGCAGTCGGTGGGCGAGGTGAACCTGCTGCTGGTGTCCGCGACGCTGCTCGCCTCGACGCTGTTCCTGATGCGCTACCTGCTCGGCTGGAGCGCGGCGCAGGGCGCGCGCGGGGAGCGGATCGAGGAGCGCCCGATGGGGGGCAACCCGTTCGCGGGGCTGAAGCTGGTGCTGACCTCGCCCTACCTCGGCGGCATCGCGACGTTCGTGTTCCTGATGGCGGCGGTGAACACCTTCCTGTACCTGCAGCAGGCGGACCTGCTCCGCATCCATTTCCCGGACGGCGACGCGCGCACGGCTTTCCTCGGGCGCATCGAGCTGACGATGAGCGTGATCACGCTCGTGCTGCAGTTCTTCGCCGTGGGGCGGCTGACGAGGCGGGCCGGCGTCGCGGCGATGATCGTGGTCGTGCCGCTGTTCGTGATGGCGGGGTTTTTGCTGATCGCGGCGTCGCCGACGCTGATGACCCTCGTGGGTGTCTTCATCGCGCGGCGCGTCGGACAGTACGCGATCGTGCGGCCCTGCCGCGAGATGCTCTACACGAACGTCGACCGCGAGTCGAAGTACAAGGCCAAGAACGTCAATGACACGCTCGTGTACCGCAGCAGCGACTATGTGGTCGCAAAAGCGCACGACGCGATCGTCTCGACCTGGTCGGCGACCCTGTCAGGCGTCGCGCTGGTCGGGGCGGGCGTCGCGGCGGCGTGGGCGATCGTGGCCTTCATGCTTGGCCGCGCTCACGAGCGCAAGCAATAGGGGAGCGTCCCCTCTTACTCGGACAGGCGGAAGCGCAGTCGCAGGGCGACGCGCTGCTCAGCGACGCGCGGCTCGTAGCGCCAGCGCTTGACGGCGTTGACCGCCGCGCTGTCGAAGGCGTCTTCCGGCTCAGCCGCGCGCACCACGACGTCGCGCGTCGTGCCGTCGGTCGCCACCGTGTACTCGAGAATGATCCACCCCTCCGTGCGGCCAGCTCGAGGCGCTTTTCGGGCCCCGCTTCCTCATCCGGCGCGTCGTCGCCAGGCAGAATATCGGTGTAGTCGATGTTCACTCGGCTCTCGCGCGATCCGCGCAAAAAAGCGTCGCCACGGGCTTCAGGTGCCCATGGCCGACCGTTGCGGCCATCCTTGACAAAATCGGTCGTGGCGAACGAGACACAGGTCGCGTTTTCGGGAGACGCCGTCGGATCGCGCGCAAAAACTCCCGGTGATCCCGCCACTTGTGGGAAAGAACCCCCAGGGTGTCCACAGGACCACCCTGGGCGTTGCCACCACGCTACACCGATGCGGGTTTTCTCGGCTTGCGCTGACTTATGTGAATCTCGACAGGGGGCGCAGCCCCTCGGTATGGTAACCGGACCCTGCCTCCGGCAGGGGCTGCGACGGGGAATGGCGGCCATTACGCGACCAGTCATGTTCGTATCGAGCCTGCCGGCCGAGTACTACCACCAGCTCGAGGTGTTGCTGTTCTTCAACGGTCGTCAGCACCGGGTGCGCAAGGGCATCGAGACGGCCATCAACCGCTACGGCGCGCCGGAGATAGTCAGCGAAGGCAAGACCGTGCGCGTACAGGTGGGTGGCGAGACTCATGCGCAATGCCTGTTCGCCGTCGAGCGCGAGGGCAAGGATTCGCGCCCGGTAGGCGTCATCCTGTATGTTCGCGATAGCTTCGAGCGCATCACCGTGCTGCACCTCGTGGTCGCCGAGGCGTACGCCGTCGGCGGCCCGCGCGCGGGCTACAACAACCTGGCCCTTCGCCTGGTGCAGGCCGTCAAGCGCGTTGCGCGCCGCACCACCGGCATCCGCCACGTCGAGTTGCTCTACTCGCAGGACAGGCCCCGCGCCGCCTTCGCCTGATCCGGGCGGAATCGAACTCCCCAGTCGGCCGAATCCGGCCACCGCCGCCGCGCGTCGCCCAGAGCCGCGGACTGCCGTCATGGGTATTTCTCTGGATGCCCCCGCGAATCGATTCAGGCGCTCGCCGAACTCTGCAAGCAGTCCACTGCGGCCCAAGAACTCGGCGCCGAGACGGCCAAGAAGCCGATCAGGGGTTCATTTTTTCCAACAGGGGAATGATGTACAACCTGACATTCGAAGGCTCGAAGATCACCAGGATCGACAAGTAGCTGCCGGCTCCGGGCCGATTCCGTTCACGCAGGGGCGCCGGAGACGCCGCCGGTGAGAACCATGCGCATGGCGGCCTCGACCGGGATGTCGAGCGGCACGACGCGCGAACGCGGTACGAGCGCCGTGTAGCCGCCGACCTGGTAGCTCATCGGGAAGTACACCGCGGCGAGGCCGTCCTGCTCGCCGACGATCCCGAGCTCCGCGGCGTCGTCCTGGGTCACGAAGCCGATCACCTGTGCATCGCCGAAACGGGCGAGCACAACACGCCGGAGGTCGCGGCGTTTGCCGCCCGCCGGTATCAGCTTCATGAAGTCCCGGGTCGCGCCGTAGATGGTCTTGACGACCGGGATCCGGTCCAGGAATCGCTCCCAGCTGGCGAGCGCGCTCTGCACCAGCAGGGCGTTGAACAGGGTACCGGCGGCCAGCAGCAGCACGAGGGCCGCGGCGATGCCCATGCCCGGCAGGTAGTGCTCCGTCGGCACGACCAGCAGGATGGCGCGCCGCAGCAGCGCCTCGGTCGAGCTGCCGATCCACCACAGGAGCCCGATCGTGAAGCCGATCGGTAGCACGACGACCAGGCCGCGCACCAGCGCGCTACGGAGCTTGCGGAACATGGGTGCCTCCTTTGGACGTCGCATCATAGCGGCCCCGCGATCGCGCCCGTGGCGCTATGATTTGCGGGCGGGGAAACCGTCAATAGAACCCCTTGGAGTTGGTCATGACCGTTGCAAAAGTCAGCGAGATCACCTCGACGTCCGCGAAAGGCTTCGATGACGCGATCGAGCAGGGCATCAAGCGAGCGTGCAAGACGCTCAAGAACGTGACCGGCGCCTGGATCGCGGACCAGGAGGTCGAGATCGAAAAGGGCAAGGTGAAGGCCTACCGCGTGCGCCCGCGCGTCACCTTCGTGCTGGCGGACTGAGCCATGCGGCGGTTGACGGCCGCACTGCTCGCGGCGACGCTCGCTTTTGCCGCAACGGCCGCCGGCCCGGCGACGATCGAACCCAAGGCGCTTCATAACCGCATCGCCTGGGCCGATCGCTCGCTGCTGGTGCTCGACGTGCGCACGCCCGAGGAGTTCTCGGCGGGCCATGTCCCGGGCGCGGTCAACATCCCGCACACGGAACTCGCGGCGCGCATCGCGGAACTCGAGGGCGCGCGTGACAACGACATCGTGGTGTACTGCCGGATCGGCGTGCGCGCCGCGACGGCCCTGGACGTGCTGGAAAAGTCGGGTTTCAAGCGACTGCTGCACCTGAAGGGCGACTACATGCGCTGGAGCGAGGAGAAGCGCCCGGTCGTCAAGAGCGAGTGAGCGCGCGCATCCTTGCGGATGCGGTCCTCGTCCTGCACCTCGCGTTCATCGCTTTCGCCACGCTCGGCGGGCTCGCCGTGCTGCGCTGGCCGCGGCTCGCGTGGCTGCACCTGCCGGTCATGCTGTGGGCGGCGGGCATCACGTTTGCCGGCGGCATCTGCCCGCTGACGCCGCTCGAGAACCGTCTGCGACTCGTGGGCGGCGAGACGGGCTACCAGGGCAGCTTCATCGAGCATTACCTGACGTCGATCATCTATCCGGCCGGCCTCACGCGCAGCACGCAGGTCGCGCTTGGCGTCCTGCTGCTCGCCTTCAACGCCGCGGTCTACCTCCGCTTCTTCCGGAAAAGGGGTGCGTCCGCTTCTTAGAGTTCCTGCGCGGCGACGACGACGCAGCCGGGGCCGCCGTGCACGCCGAGCGCCGTGCCGAGCGGGATGATCGGCAGAAACTCGGCGCGCGGCAGACCCGCGGCCAGCCCATCGCGCACGAGCGCGGCGCCTTCCGGCACGTTGGCGTGCGCGATACCGATACGCCAGCGACGCGCCGGATCGAGGCGGCGGCAGAGCAGCTTCCCGTATCGCCGGTAGGGGCTGCCGCGTCCGAACAGCACGCCGCCGATTCCGAGCGTACCGTCCGCCCGTACCACGAGAATAGGCACCAGCCGCAACGCATCCGCGATCGGCTTGATCCACGCCGGGACGCGGCCGCCGCGCACCGCGAACTCGAGCGTCACGAGCAGACCCCAGGTGCGCGTGCGTGTTCCGGCGGCAAGTGCTGCTGCGCGCACGGTCTCCGCATCCCCGCCCTCCGCCGCAGCTTCCGCCGCGCGCATCGCGATCAGGCCTTGGCCGAGCGCGGCCGTGCCCGAGTCGTGGGTCAGGATGCGCGCCCGCGTGCGCGCACGCGATGCCGCCGTTTCGGCGCTCTGGAAGGTGCCGGACACGCGCGACATGAGGCCGACGTACACGACCGCGTCGTAATGCGAGCCGAGGAACTCGAACGCGCGCCGGAAATCGCCGGGCGGCGGCTGCGAGGTTTTCGGGTGCACCGGGCTCGACGCCAGCATGCGGAAGAACTCCTCGGACGAAAGACCGACCTTGTCGAGGTAGCTCTGCGTGCCGAAGTGCACGCGCACCGGCACGACGTGGATGTCGAGCGCCTCCAGAACTGATTCCGGCAGGTCGGCTGCCGAGTCGGTGACGACCGCGACGCGCCGCCGCGCAGCATGGTGCGCCATCTCCCGCTGCCGCTGCATGTCGTCGGCCTTCTCGCCGGCGACCGTACCGAAGCGTGCGGCGAGTTCGAACAACCGCGCGGGTTCGTTGGTGTGCAGGTGCAGTCGCACCTTGCTCTGGCTGCCGGCGACCACCAGGCTCGAGCCGAGCCCGGCCGCCTGCTCGCGCAGCCTGCGCCGGTCGATGGCCTCGCCCGTGATCGTGCACTCCGTGCAGTAACGGTGCTCGAGATCCACCTGCGTGCCCGCGGCCGCCTCGTCGTCGGACAGGAGCTGGATCGAGGCGTCATCGGTCGGCGCGATGCCGGTCTCGAGGTACTCGGTCATGCCGGTGGCCAGCTCGACGAAGCCGAGTGCGCCGGCATCCACCACGTCCGCGCGGCGCAGCACCTCGAGTTTCGCCGGCGTCGCCTCGAGCGATATGCGGGCGGCGGCGAGCGCTTCGCGGAACAGCGCCGGGATGGCCGCCGGGCCGCGCGCCGCCGCGGCCCGTGCCGCGGCCGCGAAGTCCGCGATGACCGTGAGGATCGTGCCGTCGCGCGGGTCGGCGAGCGACTCGCGCGCGTAGTCCGCGCCCGCCGCCAGCGCGTCGCCGAGCTGCACGGCGCCGAGCGCGGGGGAGGTCGCCACTCGATCGCCGACTCCCAGCAGGAACTGCGCGAGAATCGCGCCCGAGTTGCCGCGCGCGCCGTCGAGCGCGGCGTCCGCGACGCGGGTGAGGAGCTGGCCCGCGTGCGGTTCCGGCCCCGCGCGCAACGAGGCAAGCACGGCCTGCAACGTCAATGCGAGGTTGGTGCCCGTGTCGCCGTCCGGTACCGGGAACACGTTGACCTTGTTGATCACCTCCTCCCGGGAGATGAGGCGGTGAATGCCGGCGCGCAGCGCTGCCGCAAGCTCGAGGCCGCCGAGCGCGTCTGCCGGCCGGGCGGCGGCGTTCATGGGCGCCGTGGCTAGAGCCGCGGCAGCAGGAACCTGCGGCCGCGGTAGGAGAGCAGGGCGCCGTCCGGCGTGATGTCCTCGACCAACGGACCCTCGGCAAGGCGCGCGCCGCGCGCGTAGCGGTGCCCGTTGATGAAGACCGCGCGCCGGGCGGGATCCGCGGCGTAGATGTGCAGATCGACCGTGAGCTCCGGCAGCCCGGTCTCGGCGGCGACCGCCGCATAGTCCTCGCTCGCCATCACGACTCCCGGGCGCACGCCCGCCCGCGGCAGCAGCGTCGGATCGGGCGCGTCGGGCGCCTGCGTGGGCGGCTCGTAGTAGACCGCCGGAGGTTCGGTCTCGTCGCTGTCTGCCGGGACCGCTTCCGATGCGAGCGGGCTCGGCACTGCGACTGGAGGCTGCGCGACCGGCGCCGGCCCGGCTTGCGCCGTGGCGGGCGCGGCGGCGATCGCGGCGGCAGGCGCGGCGGCGGGCGGCGCCGCCGGCGCTGGCGACGCCTCGTCGCGCAGCAGGAAATACAGCGCCACGGCCAGGTTGACCGCGAGCAGGATCCCGATCACGACCAGCGCGATCGGCAGCCGCCGGTCCTCGCGCGCGACCGGGAACTCCGCCATGCTCGGCCCGCTCTGGCGCTGGCGCTCGATTTCCGACTTGCGCAGCGCGTCGAGGATGAGGCTCATGCGCCTGCTTCCGCGGCCGCGTGCGACAGCGTCGGCGCACTAAGCATGCCGAGCGCCGAGTCGAGCACCAGCTGGGTTTGCAGACCCGCGACGCCGTCGACGGCGAGCCGGCGGCTGCGCTGGAAATCCTCGACCAGGCGCTGCAGGTCGGCGTCGAAGTAGTCGCCGGGCTGCGGGTTTGGCACGCCCGAGAGTTGCTCGAGGCCCTGCCGCAGCCAGCGCACGTCGTCGCCGCGCATGCCGGCGCGCAGCGGACGCAGCAGCGCCGTGTTCTGCGGCCGCCACAGCAGGAGAAACTCCCCGAACCAGTAATCCGCGAGCTCGGCGATCGGCACTTCGGCCTGCGTGCCGCCGAGCAACAGCTTCGCGCCGGACTCGTCGAGCTCGGCCAGCACGACCTGGTGCGGCGCGCCCTGTTCATCCACCAGCGACAGGATCGCCGGCCGATTGATGAGCTTGAGCTGCGCGAGCGATCCGCGCTGCCAGACGCAGGACAGCCCGCTCGCGACCGCCTGCTCGCAGGCGAGGCCGGCGCCCGGCTGGTACGACGAATTCCAGAGCCCGAACAGCGCGCTGAAGGCCGCATCCAGGGACGTTGCCGCGGCGTCCTTCGCGAGGGTCGTGCCGAGCGGCTCGCGCGGCGGCGTCGGCGCCGCGGCCGGCTGCGGCGCGGGCTCGTTCACGGCGGCGATGGTCGCCGCGCCGGAGCCGGCCGGCTCGGCGTCGGGCCAGGCGCGCCACAGCACGAATCCGAGCAGCGCGATGCCGGCGAACGAGCCGCCGAATGCCAGCCAGCGCATCCAGGGCGCGAGCACGGGTCGGCCGTAGACCTCGGAAGCCGCGCGGCGCGTCAGCGGCCCGTTCACCATCAGCTCCTCGCGCGTGTAGGCGCCGAGCAGCGCCCGGTCGGCGATGACGTTGACGATGCGCGGCACGCCGCCGGACAGCCGGTGCAGCTCGCGCATCGCGCCGGTGGTGAAGATGTCGCGGGTCGAGCCCGCGATCCTCAGACGATGCCGGAGGTAGGCGACCGTCTCGTGCTTGCGCAGCGCTTCCAGGTGGTAGCGCCCGGTAATGCGCTGGGCGAGCTGGCGAAGCTCCGGACGCGCGAGCACCTCGCGCAGCTCCGGCTGGCCGATCAGGATGATCTGCAGGAGTTTCTGCGTCGCGGTCTCGAGGTTGGTGAGCAGTCGCACCTGCTCGAGCACGTCGGCGTCGAGGTTCTGCGCTTCGTCCACCATCAGCACGATGCGCCGGTTGCGGCCGTGCGCGTCGAGCAGGAAGTGCGTGAGCAGGTCCACCAGCACTTTCACGCTGCCGGCGGATTCCGCGGGCACCTGCACGTGCAATTCGTCGCAGATGGCGAGCAGGAATTCGGCGGGGGTCACGCGCGGGTTGAGGATCAACGCGACGTCGCAGTGCGGCGGCAGCTGCTGCAGGAGGCTGCGCAGCACCGTCGTCTTGCCGGTGCCGACCTCGCCGGTGAGCTGGATGAATCCGCCGGCCTCGCTGATCCCGTAGGCGAGGTGGGCGAGGGCCTCCGTGTGCCGCTCGCTGAGGTACAGGTAGCGCGGGTCCGGCGTGATCGCGAACGGCTTTTCGTTCAGCCCGAAGAAGCTCGTGTACATGCAGCGGGCATGATAGCGCCGTTCAGCGGTCGGTACCCCTGTGGATGGCCGTGTCGCCGAACCGGTCGTGGATGCGGTCCAGGGCGTCGTCCAGGCGCCGGGCCTCCCTGAATTCGGCGGTCGTGAACAGGTCGAGCTGCTGCTCGGGCTCAAGGTCGCTGACGCCTACCCCCAGCAGCCGCACGGCCGCGCGCGGCTGTTCGGCGAGCCAGTGGTCCAGCAGGTCGGCGGCGACCTGCGCGATAAGCCGTGTCTCCTGCGTCGGCGGGTTGAAACTGCGCTGGCGCGTGAAGGTCTCGAAGTCGCGGCGCCGCACCTTGATGCTCACCATGCCCGCCTTGTACTGCCGCGCGCGCAGCCGCTCGGTCGTGCGGTCGGCGAGCTGCGCAAGCCGCTCCTGCATCTCCTTGTGGTCGCGGATGTCGACGTCGAAGGTTTCCTCAGAACTGATCTGCTTCTCCGGCGCGTCGCTGACGACCGGGCGCTCGTCGACGCCCGCCGCGCGGTCTTGGAAGGTGCGCGTCTCGCGTCGCAGTACGGGCCACAGCACCGATTCCGGCGCAGCGCGCAGTTGCCCGAGCGTGAAGATTCCCTGTTCCTCGAGCCGTGCCGCGGTCTTCGGGCCGATGCCGTACAAGCGCCCGACCGGCAGCGGGTCGAGTGTCGCGCGCACCTTTTCCGGCCGGATGACGGTCAGGCCGTCGGGCTTGTCCATCTCCGACGCGAGCTTCGCGAGCAGCTTGTTGTGCGCGACGCCGACCGAGGCGGTGAGCCCCGTGCGCTCGCGGATCCGCTTCTTGATTTCGCGCGCCATATCCTCGCCGCCGCCGAACAGGCCGGTGCTTGCGGTGACATCGAGGAACGCCTCGTCGAGCGACAGTCCTTCGACCAGGTCGGTGAACTCGCGGAACACCTCGAACACCTGCGCCGATACCTCGCGGTAACGCTTGAAGCGCGGCGTCACGACGATCGCCTGCGGGCAGCGCCTGAGCGCCTCGCGTATTGGCATCGCGGAATGCACGCCGAAGCGTCGCACCTCGTAGCTCGCGGCAGCGACCACGCCGCGTCCGCCCGCGCCGCCGACCACCACCGGCCGGCCGGCGAGCTCCGGCCGGTCGCGCTGTTCCACCGACGCGTAGAACGCGTCCATGTCGACGTGCAGGATGACCCGCGGGGCGCTCACGACAGGCCGACTATCGTGTAGACGAGGCCTGTCAGCATGGTGGTGCCGAGCAGCGCCACGTAGATGGTCCCGATCGTGAGGTACTTGAGCAGGGTCTTGAACCGGCCCTCGACGTAAACCACGCGCATCGACCTGTAGATGTACCAGAAGAGATAGACGAACAGCAGGAAGTTCAGGAACTCAAGCGCGCCGATGAGCGGCAGCGTCAGACTCGCGATTGCGGCCAGCAACTGCGTCACGCCGATCAGCAGGAACATGAACGCGTGGTTGTGCAGGAGCAGCACCAGATGCTCCGCATAGAGCCGCTTCGGCCGCCAGTAGAACAGGCGCGCTACGGCCGCCATCAGCGGCAGGAACAGGAACATGAGCTTGGGCGCGGTCGCCGCGAAGCGCTCGGCGAACAGCCGGCCGCCGTCGCGCTTCATCTGCTCGCAGGCGCGGGCCAGCACCTGGTCGAAGTCCGTGGAATTTGGCGTGTCGCCGAACAGGCTGACCTTGCAGCCATCGTCGTCCTTCGGCCCGCCCCCGGCCTTCGCGGCCGGGACACCCTCAGCCTCAAGATCCCGCTTCAGCGCCTCCGGGACATTGACGCTGACCGGCGCGAACACGGTGTTGCCCTGTGCGTCGACGCTGAACGAGTCGGAATCCGGCAGGAGCGCCGTGAGCGCGAAGAACAGGATACTCACCGCGAGATAAAGGCGGAATGGCGGGATGTAGAGCTGATGCCGGCCTGCGACGAACTCCCGTGTCAGTTCACCGGGCCTGTGCACCAGCAGTCGGACGGTGCGCCACACGCGGCTGTCGAGGTGCAGGAGCGAATGCGTGACGTCGCCCGCGACCTCTTTCATGGAGAGCACGTGTACGTCGGCCGACTGGCCGCACTGCGCGCACTGCAAGCGTTCGCCGAAGCGTTGTGCCGTCTCGGTCCGGAGGCGCGGGGCATCGTTCTCGAGGTAGTGGTCAAGCGCCGCGGCGCTCTCGACGCGGTAACGCACGCGCCGCCGAGGCCGCTCGCCTGGCGGAACCTCGGGGGTCTCGATGCCGGCTCCGAGGAACCCCGGGCAGGCCAACACGGCCTGCACATGGCCCGGTAGCCAGGCGTCATAGTAGGCGACGATGTCCGGGTCGAGTTGGCACTCGACTTCGTAGACGAGGCTGTTGTTCACGCGGCCGGTCCCCGGGGCGACAGCGAATCTTAACGCAGGCAGGCCCTAGGACGCGGCACAGGCCATGTCGATGTACCGCAGCTTGCCGAGATCGGTCAGGCGGTAGAAACGGCGCAGGTCAGCCAGCCAGGCGCGGTCGTCGCGCCGGCACAGCGCGCGCAGACGCGGCTCCAGCCGGGCGCAGAAACGCGCCGCCTGCCGGCTCGCACGGCGGTACAGGGACTCGTGCGGCCCGGCGAGTGCGGTGTCGACACGCGCCCGGCGGAACAGCAGCGTGTGCAACTCGGCCGGGAAGCGGCGCGGGTGGTGGCGGCGCAGGAGCGTGACGCAGGCGACGTACTTGTCGACCTCGGCCTGCAGCTCGAGCGCAAGGCGCGAGACCGGCCGGTCGTGGCCCGCGTTGTGGGCGAGGCACAGGAAATGGCTGATGCCTTCGAGCGCGGTCCAGCAGTCGGCGATATTCCCCGCGTCGAGTGCGTCGCTGGGATCGTGGCGCTCGAGGCGCTCCAGCACGCCGGCGTCGAGATAGAGCGAAATGCACAGCTCGTCGCCGTCCGCCGCGACGAACAGCTGCTCGTCGCCGGGCGTCTCGCGGCACTCGCCGGGCAGCAGCCGGCGGTCAGTGACGAGAAAGTCTGCGACGCGACATCCGATATCGAGGTCGTAGATGCCGGTCAGCAGCGTTTCGAGCCGCTCGAGTACCCGCACGGTCATGGTGCTTCAATGCGCGAAGGCGCCCGCGGCAACCGGGCGGATGCCGAGCTTGAGCAGCAACCGGTGCGCGCGCGGGCTGCCGGTCCGGTGCCAGAACTCGTAGAGGCGCAGCACGTTGCGCGGCGAGTTCCGGGCTGCGCCTTCGCCCATCTCGTTGAGCGCATCGACCAGCGGCTGGAACTTGTCCTGCAGCTCCGCGAACACGTAGGCGAGCACGCGCTGCGCGCCGTGGAAGGGCGCCTGCGCGAGCGTGCCGTAGGCGCGCCCGCCCATGGCGATGTGGTAATCGACGTCCACCGGCCTGCGCGCGAGGCTGCCGGCGAGGAAGCCGGCGACGAACAGGGCGACGTCGCCGAGCCGCTGCAGCCGGCGGAAGCGATGGACCTCGTCCGGCGCATCCGCGGCCTCGGCGAGCAGGAGCGCGAGCGGCTTCAGCTGCGAGCGCTCGCCTTCAGGCTCGAACAGGGCGTCGGTGTGCGCGAACATCGCCAGCAGGTTGACGATGTAGTGCTCCGTGTGGGCCTGGACGTGCAGGTGCTGGTGGTCGAGCGCGGCCTGGAGGGCGTCGCGGAAGAACTCGCGCACGTCCGAGACGGTCTGGAGCTCCATGGCGCCAGTTCAACCCTGAACGCCCCGCGATTCTGCGCAATGCGTCTCAGCTTTCGCTAGCACTTCACCCGCGCGAGTGCCGGCGTCGCGCAGGTTGTGATGGGCGTTACGTGGAGATTACGCGGCCTTGCGGTCGGGCGGCATCCCTGCGAGCGAGTGACCAGAGTTCCGGCGGAACGAGCGAGCAGCGGTGCCGCCCGGCCGCAGAAGCCTATGCAACCTGGAACGTGTCGACCTCATCAACCTGCGCGCCGCCCGCCGCCAGTTCGTGCGACTCGAAGTCATCCACGCTGACGATCTCCATGACCTTGCGGTCGTACTCCCGCAGCTGCGCGGCCTCGGCCTCGGTGATGAGACCGGCGGCCAGCGCTCCACGGACCTGGCCCGGCAGGTCGAGCGCCCTGACCCGCCCGGTCTTGACGCCCTCGACGCGGATTCTCTTCTCGAGCGGCTCGGCGGCGATCGCGAGCTCGAGCGCCTGCTGCACCAGGCCGAGGTGGTTGCCGGGTTCGAGTGTGCGATAGACGAAGTGGCACAGACGCTCGCGCGCCTCGCCCGGGTTCATGACGAGGTCGGCGATCTGCGGGTCCAGGCGGTCGCCCGGCGCGAAGTAAGTGCGGCCGCGCGGGAAGACGACGAAACGCATGACGGCGGCGAGCCAGCGCACCGGGAAGTTGCGCAGGAACCCGTGCAGCTGCTCCTGCGCGTGGTACAGGAGCGAACGGCAGGCGTGCTCGACCAGCGGCAGGTCGGCCGCGGGCCGGCCCTGGTTCTCGAAGTGCTTCAGGACCATCGAGGCGAGGTACATCGCCGACAGCACGTCGCCGAGCCGCGCGGAGAGGCTTTCCTTCTTCTTGAGGTAGCCGCCGAGCGAGAGCATCGCGATGTCGGTCGCGAACGCGAACGAGGCGCTGAAGCGGTTGATGTGCTCGTAGAAGCACCGGGTCGGTCCGCCCATCGGCGCGGTGACGACCCGCGAGAGCGTGAGCGCGCCGATGAACGAGCGCACGGCGTTCGAGATCGTGTAGCGGATATGTCCGAACAGCGCGGCGTCGAAGTCGCGCAGCCCGCGTTCATGGTCCGGATCCTGGACGGCGTTCATCTCCTTCAGCACGAACGGATGGCAGCGCACGGCGCCCTGGCCGAAGATGATCAGGCTGCGCGTCAGGATGTTCGCGCCCTCGACCGTGATGCTGACCGGGACCATCTGGTAGCCGCGGCCGATGTAGTTCCGGGGTCCGAGCATGATGCCCTTGCCGCCCTGCACGTCCATCGCGTCGTTCGCGATCATGCGGCCGAACTCGGTCACGTGGTATTTCAGGATGGCGGCCGGCACTGCGGGCCTCTCGCCGGCGTCGATCGCGCCGGTGGTCACCGAGCGCGCCGCGTCCATCAGGTAGGTGCGTGCCGCCATGCGCGCGATCACCGCCTCGACACCTTCGAACTTCCCGACCGGCAGGTTGAACTGGCGGCGGATGCGCGCGTAAGCGCCCGTCGAGTACACCGCGCCCTTGGCACCGCCGGTCGCGATCGACGGCAGCGAGATGCAGCGCCCGACCGAAAGCTGCTCGACCAGCATGCGCCAGCCCTGGCCGGCCATCTTCGGCCCGCCGATGATCGCATCGAGTGGCACGAACACGTCCTTGCCGTGGATCGGGCCGTTCTGGAACGGGCCGTTCAGCGGCAAGTGGCGCCGGCCGATCGTGATGCCGGGTACATCGCGCGGCACGAGCGCGACGGTGATGCCGTAATCAGTCTCAACGCCGCCCATGAGCCGGTCCGGGTCGTAGAGGCGGAAGGCGAGGCCGATGAGGGTCGCGATCGGCGCGAGCGTGATGTAGCGCTTGGAAAAATTGAGCCGGATGCCGATGGTTTCGCGTCCCTGGTACGTGCCGCGGCAGACGATACCGGTGTCCGGCAGCGCGCTCGCGTCCGAGCCGACGCGCGGGCCGGTGAGGCCGAAGCAGGGGATTTCCTCGCCGCGCGCGAGCCGCGGCAGGAGGTGCTGTTTCTGATCCTCGGTCCCGTAGTGCAGCAGGAGCTCGGCGGGTCCGAGCGAGTTCGGCACGACCACGGTCGAGGCGACCGTGCTCGAGCGGCTCGCGATCTTCACCACCACCGCCGAGTGCGCATAGGCGGAAAAGCCGAGGCCGCCGTACTTCCGGGGGATGATCATCGCCCAGAAGCCCTTCTTCTTGATGAATTCCCAGACCTCCGGCGGCAGGTCCGCGCGCCGGTGCGTGATGTCGAAATCGTCGATCATCCGGCACAGTTCTTCGCAGGGCCCGTCGATGAAGGCCTGCTCCTCGGCGGAGAGCGTGGGCGGTTTCGCCGACAGGAGCTTCTGCCAGTCCGGCCCGCCGGTGAAGAGCTCGCCGTCCCACCAGACGGTGCCGGCCTCGAGCGCCTCGCGCTCGGTCGTGGACATCGGCGGCAGCATGCGCCGGAACGCCAGCAGGAACCGGCTGGAGATCAGCGCGCGCCTGAGCGGCCGGACATTGAGCAGGACGTGCGGGACGTAGAGCGCCCAGAGCGTCGCCTTCCACCAGGGGGCGCCGTCGCCGAACAGCGTGTAGTAGGCGAGCAGCACGCCGAGGGCGATGGTCGCCTTGGCGAGGCTCGCACGCTGGTAGGCGAGCCAGAGGACGAGGCTCGTTAAGAGCACCAGCCAGAGCGCTGTGAGCACCATGGGCTCCCGTACTTATACCGCGTTCAGCATGGGTTGCGGGATTAGGCGATGCACCCTAGGAGCCGCTTGTTTGCACTGCAAAAAGGCGATTGCTAGGTGTGCTGCGCGCCCGGGGAGGAAACAACCATGAACAAGCTGATCGAGCGCGTGAAGGCGATTTTGCTGACGCCGAAGACGGAGTGGCCGGTCATCGCCGCCGAGCCCGAGACGACCGCGGGCCTTTACACGAAGTACATCCTGATCGTGTCGGCCCTCGGCCCGATCGCGATGTTCCTGAAGGGCTCGCTGATCGGGACCTCGACGTTCATCGGGACGTTCCGGATGGACCTGGGCGCGGGCCTCACCATGGCCGTGGCGATGTACCTGCTGGGCCTTGTCGGCATCTTCCTGTGGTCGCTGATCATCAACGCGCTCGCGCCGACGTTCGGCGGGGAGAAAGACTCCGTGCAGTCGCTGAAGGCCGCGGCCTACGCCGCGACCGGCGCCTGGGTCGGCGGCCTCGGCCAGCTGGTTCCCTGAATCGGCTGGCTGATCGGCCTGGCCGGCGCGGTGTACAGCATCTACCTGCTCTACCTCGGCCTGCCGCACATGATGAAAGCGCCGGCCGATAAAGCTGCGGGCTACACGGCCGTGACCGTCATCCTCGCGATTCTCCTGTCCTGGATCCTGTGGGCGATCGTCGGCAGCATCGCCGGCCGCGGCCTCTGGGGTCCGGGCTACGCGCCGTCGGCCACGATCGGTGACAGCAGCTTCGAAAAAGGCAGCACCGGCGCCGCGCTCGAGGAATGGGCGAGGCAGATGGAAGCGGCCGGCAAGCAGGTCGAGGCTTCCGCGAAGCAGAACCAGAGAGTGCCTTCGGCTGCGGCGGTCGGCGCGCTGGTCGGTGCCGCCGTCGGCGGCAACACCGGCGTCGCCGCGCTACCGACCGACCGGATGAAAGCCTTCCTGCCGGAGACGCTTGCTGGCCTGCCGCGCACGGGGCTGTCGGCCGAGCGCAATGCGGCCATGGGCTTCGAGGTGTCCGAAGCCAGCGCCGACTACGGGGACGGCGCCGGCCGCAACCTCAGGCTCGAGATCAAGGACACGGGCGGCGCCAAAGGCCTGCTCGCGCTCGCGGCCTACGCCAACGTCGAGAGCGAGAAGCAATGGAACGGCGGCTACGAACGCAATTACCGGGCCGACGGCCGCATGGTGCACGAGCGCTGGGATGCGAACGGCAGCCGCGGCGAGTACACCGTGATCGTCGGCAACCGCTTCGCCGTCGAGATCTCCGGGCAGGCGGCGAGCATGGACGAGATCAAGGCCGCGCTCGCGACGGGTGTCAATGTGGCCGGGCTCGAGGCCGCGGCTGCCGCGCAGTCGCCGCCCGGCGGCTGAGCAGAAGAAAGCCGGCCCCGTGGCCGGCTTTCGGATCTGGTCCCGTTCCGCGCTAATTTGCGGGGCGCAGGTTCACCTCGCGCACGTAGGTCGTGCCGAGGTAGGTGCGCATGGCGAGACGATGCTTGATCATCTCCCGCTGCTTGTCCTCGTCGGCGGTTGCAAAGTGCGCCGAGGCGATCGCGTCCAGTTTCTGCTCATCGTCCTTGTTGTAGTCGAGTGCCTTGCCGAAACTCGGGAACAGTGTGCAGAACAGCACGTCGTAATCATTGGCATCGCTGGGCGTCTTCACGAACGCCTTGTTGTCCAGGACCAGCCCCTGCTTCTTGGCCTCGATGTTCTGCGGTTCGACGTCGGTGCGGATGTATTTCATGTATGCATCGAACTGGCCGGGACTGGTGCGGTATGCTTCGCATGCCCACACCGGGCCCTCAGTCCAATGTTCCTGCGCGACGCCGTCTAGAAACGGATGGTGGCCGCGACGGCGCGGTGGTCGGAAGGCCAGGGTGTCACGACCACGTCCGCCTCCGGCGACCTTTCGCCGAAGATTTGCACCCGTTCCACGGCGAGCACCGCGCCGCGCGCGAAGACGTAGTCGATCCGGTCATGATGGACCGCGACCTCGGCGGGGCGCGCAATCGCCTCCCAGGTGTGGCCCGGCTGCTCCACCTCGTCCGGGTGCACGGACCGGTACGCATCCACGAAGCCCTGCGCTTCCAGCGCGCGCGTCGCCGGATAAGCCACGGCAAACGGGTGCCGCCCGGCGGCGGCCGTGCCCGCGGTCCAGTCGCGGTGGGAGGGCTCGTTGAAGTCGCCGAACACGAAGGCCGCGTCCGCCCTGTCCGCAGCCCGCAGGTCCCGGAGCAGCAGCGCGACAGCCGACCCACGCGCGGCTTCGGCCGCCCGCTCGGCCTCGGCGCCGCTGTGGAGGTAGGGCGCGTCGCCGTAGGGGATGCCCATCACCTGGTAGGGCTGGTAGGGAAAATCGGTGAAGTGGACGTTGAAGGCGAACACGCGCCGTCCCGCGACGTCGATGGCGACGCCGAGGTCGTTCTGCGTCGCCGCACCGATCGGGTAGCGGGAGAGGATCGCGTTGGCCCACAGGGCGGCGTTGGCCTTCGCCTGGTCGTAGTAATGGAAGCCGAGCGCTGCCGCAAGCTTCGCCGCCACGCTTTCGCTCGCGGGCGGGCAGGACTCCTCGCTGCAGTCCGGCGCTTCCTGCCGGGTCTCCTGGATGCCGACGATGTCCGCGCCGGCCGCGCGGATCACGGCCGCCGTCTCGTCGACCGGCTTGCCCTGGTTCGCGCCGCCGCCCCAGACGTTGAAGCTCATCACCGTGAGCCTCGTCTCCGCCCAGGCCGGCTGCGCCGCGAACGCCGCGAGCGTGACCGCAAGGAGGGCGAGCGGGCGCATCACCATGCGATGCCGTAGTCCTCGCCGTGGTTGCTCGACGCGCCCCAGAACGTGCCATGGGCATGGTCGATCATCACCGCGTTGATCGGGCCCGAGGTGCGCGAGCGGAACTCCATCGCATAGCCGCGCGCCCTGAGGTCGCGGCGGATCCAGTCGGGAACCGCGTCGTTGAGCGTGATGCGCCCGGGGAAGCGCTCGTGCGGGAAGAAGGAATCGCGCATCTGGTAGCTGGTGATGTTCGGCGCCTCGGCCGCCTGCTGCGGCGTCATGCCGAACTCGACGATGTTCAGGAAGAACTGCAGCAGGTTCTGGTCCTGCGTGTCGCCTCCCTGCACCGCGAACGCGAGCCAGGGCTTGCCGTCCCTGAAGGCGAGCGAGGGCGTCAGCGTCACGCGCGGGCGCTTGCCCGGCTCGATCACGTTGTACGGGTTCACCTCCGGGTCGATGACGAACTGCTGGGCGCGCTGGCTCATGCCGATGCCGGTCCTGCCGGCGATGACGGCGGGTATCCAGGCACCCGAGGGCGTGATCGAGACCAGCCAGCCGTCGGTGTCGGCCGCGATCACGGAAGTCGTGCCGCGGTAGAAGGATCCGGCGTCGGGGTCGGTCACCGCCGCGAAGCGCGCGGCGTCGAAAGCGGGCGATGCGGCTGCCGTGCGCTTCTTCAGCAGGTCCGCGAACGGATTCGTGCCGCCCTGGAACGGATAGGGATCGCCGGGGCCGATCGCGGGGTCGTTGGCGGCCGCGGGCGAGATGCTCGCTGCGCGCGACTTCGCATAGTCCTTCGACAGCAGGCCCTGGATCGGCTCCACGGGCGGGAAATCGGGATCGCCGTAGTAGAAGTCGCGGTCCGCGAAGGCGAGGTTCATCGCCTGGTAGACGGTGTGGATGTAGTTCGCGCTGTTGTAGCCCATCGACCTGAGGTCGAAGTTCTCGAGGACGTTGAGCGCCTGCAGCATCACCGGGCCCTGGGTCCAGTGGTCGAGCTTGTAGACGTCGATGCCGCGATAGCTCGTGTGCCGCGGCTCTTCGAACTTGACGCGCCAGTTCGCGAGATCGCTCGCCGTGAGGAGTGCGCCTTCCTCGCGCGCACCGCGCACGAATTCCTGCGCGATGTCGCCGCGGTAGAAGCGGTCGTAGGCGGCGGCCAGCGCTTGCTTGCGCGACTTGCCGGCGGCGAGCGCCGCGGCCTCCGCCTCGACCAGCTTCCTGAGCGTCGCGGCGAGATCGGGCTGGCGGAAGATCTCGCCCGCGGCCGGCGCCTCCCGCGCCTCGCCGAGGTGCGGCAGCATCACCGCCTTCGAGTAGCGCCACTGCTTGAGCTTCGCCTTCTCGAACTCGATGTCGTCCGCGGTCTCGGCGTCGATCGCATAGCCGTCGGCGAGCTCGATCGACGGCGCGAGCACGTCGGCGAGCGCGAGCGTGCCGTATTCCGCGAGCATCTCGATCAGGGCGCCGGGCGTGCCGGGCGTCACGGCGGCCAACGGCCCGTCTTCGGGCGGGCCTTCGAGCCCCTTGCCGCGGAAAAAATCCGGTGTCGCTCCGGTGGGCGCGACGCCGAGGCCGTTGACCGCGATGATCCTGCCGGTCTTCGGGTTGTAGATCAGTGCCTGTGTCTCGCCGCCCCAGGACAGCACGTCCCACATCGTGGATGTGGCGGCGAGCATCGCGCAGGCGGCATCCACCGCATTGCCGCCGCGCTCGAACATGCGCGCGCCCGCGGTCGCCGCCAGCGGCTTGCCGGTGATCGCCATCCAGTGGCTGCCGTGCAGGGGCGGCTTCTGGGTCTTTTCCTGCGCGAGGGCGGGGACCGCCAGGAGCGGAATCAATGCTGCGGCGGCGAGCGCGGGAGCAGCGGCGTTCATCCTGCTTGTCACCTTCAGATCAGGTCCTGGACGCCGTCGCGCTCCTCGCGCAGCTCGCGGTGCGTCGCGTCCATGCGCTCGCGGCTGAACTCGTCGACCGCGAGGCTCTGCACGACGGTGTACCGCCCGTCCTTGCAGGTCACCGGGTACGAGTAGACGACGCCTTCGCCGATGCCGTAGCTGCCGTCGGCCGGCACGGCCATGCTGGTCCAGTCGCCGTCCGCCGTGCCGAGCGCCCAGTTGCGCATGTGGTCGATCGCGGCGGAAGCCGCCGAGGCGGCCGAAGAGGAGCCGCGCGCCTTGATGACCGCCGCGCCGCGCTGCTGCACGGTCGGGATGAATTCCTCGCGGTACCACTTCGCCTCGACCAGCGACTTCGCCGGCTTGCCGGCAATCGTGCAGTGCGCGATATCCGGGTACTGCGTGGCGCTGTGGTTGCCCCAGATGATCATGCGGCGCACGTCGTTGACGTGCCTGCCCGTCTTCGCGGCGAGCTGCGCGAGGGCGCGGTTGTGGTCGAGCCGGGTCATCGCGGTGAAGTTGCGCCGCTCGATGCCGGGCGCGTTTGCGGCGGCGATCAGCGCGTTGGTGTTCGCGGGGTTGCCGACGACGAGCACGCGCACGTCGCGGCTCGCGCTGGCGTCGAGCGCCTTGCCCTGCACCGAGAAGATCTGCGCGTTGGCGAGCAGGAGGTCCTTGCGCTCCATGCCGGGGCCGCGCGGGCGCGCGCCGACCAGCAGCGCATAGTCGCAGTCCTTGAATGCCGCCGTCGCGTCGTCGGTCGCGGTCACGCGGTTGAGCGTCGGAAACGCGCAGTCCATGAGCTCCATGACGACGCCGCCGAGCGCGGGCAGGGCGGGCGTGATCTCGAGCAGGTTCAGGTTGACCGTGCGGTCGGCGCCCAGCATCTGCCCCGAGGCGACGCGGAACGCGAGCGCATAGCCGATCTGGCCGGCGGCGCCGGTAATGGTGACCGTGGCGGGCTTCTTCAAGCGGTGCTCCGGGGTGGGCTCGAAAGGGGGCCGTAGTGTACCAGCGCCCAAATGAAGGGGACGCACCCCTTCATATTCGTAGAGGGGTGCGTCCCCTTCGATACAGCAGCAGCGCGAACGCGAAGCCGAGCGCGCCGGAGGCCAGGAAGAACAGCATCATCGGACCGTAGCCCGCGGGGTTGTCCGCGCCCGCACTGAAGTGGTCATTGAGACGGCCCGCGACGAGGTTCGCCGCGGCGATGCCGAGGTTGAGCCCGACCGACAGCAGCGCGAAGGCCGCACCGAGCCGGCCGCCCGGTACGAGCCGCGCGGCCAGCGGCCACAATACCGCGGGTACCAGCGAGTAGCTGATGCCGACCAGCACGGTCCCGATCCAGAGCGGGAATGCAGCGGACATCATCGCCAGGATCGCGAGTGGAAGGAACAGCGAACCGAAGGCCAGCAGCGGCGCCGGCCGCCCGAGCCGGTCGGCGAGCCAGCCGAAGAGCGGCGTGGCGACCAGCGCCGCGGCATAGACGGCGCCGTTGATCGCGCCCGCGGCGGCGAGGTCGAGCCCGTGCGCATGCTGGAAGAACTTGATCGAGAACGTGCTGCGGAAAGCGAAGATCACCGCGTACCAGAGCACGCAGAGCGCGAACAGCAGCCAGTACGCGGACCCGAAGCGGCCGGCGTCGCGCCACGCGAAGGCAGGCGGAGCGGCCGGCGACGACCCGGCGCACACGCCCTGCCGTCGCTCGATCGCAAGATAGGCGAGTGAGGCCGCGAGCGAGGCGGCCGCGAATGCCGCCGCGGCGAGCAGCGGCGTCTGCCAGCCGGCCGCGAAAGCGGCCGGCATCCACGCGGGCGAGAGGTCCACCGTGAATGCGCCCGCGCGGCCGAGCGCGAGCGAGGCGCCGATGGCGAACGCAAGGTGGCGCCCGGAGAAGAAGTACACGATGGCGGCGAGCGTCGCGACGTTGAAGGTCTCGGCGCCGATTCCGAACAGCAGGCGTCCGGCCGCCATGCCCGGGAAGCCGGTGCCGACCGCGGTCAGGATCGCGCCGGCGAAGCACAGCGTGGCGGTCGCGGCCATCATGCGTCCCGCGCCGAAGCGATCCACCAACCAGCCGCCCACCAGCAGCAGCACGACGTTCGGCAGGCTGTAGATCGCGTTCAGCCAGCCGATCTCCGTGTCGCTGAAGCCGCGCTCGCGCTGCAGCAGGTCCGCGACCGGCGCGATCGAGTCATAGACGTAGAAATTGCCGAAGTTCGCGAGCGCGACCAGCGCGAGGACCAGCCAGGCGGTGCGGGGCGGATTCGGCGCGTCCGGCGGCATTTCGCTAGCATGCTATCCGGGCAAGGGGGACTGCCATGGGAATGCGCTGGACAGTGGCGCTCGCGCTCGGATGTGCCGGCCTCGCCGCATGGGCGGACGAACCGGCGGACCGCATCCTGGTCCGCGGCCGGGTGCTGACGGTGGACGCCGCCGACCGCGTGGCGGAGGCGCTCGCGATCCGGGACGGACGCATCCTTGCGGTCGGCACGTCGGAGGAGATCGAGCGCCTCGCCGGCCCGGCGACGGAACGCATCGATCTCGCGGGGCGCACGGCAACACCGGGGCTCATCGACGCACACGCGCACTTCTCGTCGGGGGGCCTGGTCCGGCTCACGAACCTCGCGCTCGGGTACCCGGAAGTCGCGAGCATTGCGGGGCTGGTCGCGCGCGTGGACGAGCGCGCCGCCGCCGCCCAGCCGGGCGAGTGGATACTCGGCCGAGGCTGGGACGAGGGCAAGTACCCGGAGCGGCGCATGGTCACAGCCGCGGACCTCGACGCCGTGACCCGCGGCCGGCCGGTCTGGCTCATGCACACGACCGGCCATTACGGCGTCGCGAATACCGTCGCGCTCGCGCTCGCCGGCGTCGCCAGGGACACGCCTGACCCGCCGGGCGGCCAGATCGACCGGGACGCCGACGGCAACCCGACCGGCGTGCTCAAGGAGACCGCGATGTCGCTGGTCGCGGACCGGGTGCCGAGGCCCGGCCGCGCGCGGATGGAGGAGGCGATGCGCGCGATGTCGCGCGAATTCAATCGCGAGTGCATGACCGGCGTGAAGGACCCCGGCATCGGCGGCAGCCTGTTCGACGATCCCGAGGCGGCGCTCGAGACCTGGAATGCCTACCGCGCCGTGCTCGCGGAAGGCGCCCTCACAGTGCGGGTGTTCGCGCTGTGGCGCAGCCCGACCGACCTCGAAGACGCGAAGAAGCTTGTCGCGCTCATCGCGCCGCTCGGCAGGCCTGCCGCGGGCGGCGGTGACGGCCGCCTGGTCTCGGGCGGCATCAAGATCTTCGCGGATGGCAGCGGAGCGTCCCGCACCGCCTGGATGTGGCAGGACTGGAACCGCGACCACACGGGCATCGACGCCGGCAACCGTGGCTACCCGGCGTTCGACCCGGAGCTGATCCGAGCGCTGATCCTGCTCTACCACGACGCCGGGCTGCACGTCGGCACGCACGCGATCGGCGACCGCACCATCGACTGGGTCGTCGATTCGTACGCCGAGGCGCTGAGGCGGAATCCCGTGAAGGGCCTGCGCCACTCAATCATCCACTCGAACATTCCGGGCGAGCGCGCGCTCGAGGCGATGGCGGCGATGCAGAGGGACTTCGACGCGGGCTACCCGGAGCCCTCGCCTTCCTTCACTTGGTGGATCGGCGACATCTATGCCGGCAGCTTCGGGCCGGAGCGCAGCTTGCGCCTGAACCCGTTCGCGACCTACCGGCGAATGGGCATCCGCTGGGCGAGTGGGTCGGACTTCGACGTGACGCCCTTCCCCGCGCGCTACGGGATCTGGTCGTCGTCCGCGCGGCAGCCCTTGCTCGGTGTGCACGGCGGCAATCCCTTCGGCCGCGCCGAGGCCGTGGATACGCGCACGGCACTGCAGTCCTTCACGACCTGGGCCGCGCACCAGGTGTTCATGGACGACATCACCGGCTCGCTCGAGCCCGGCAAGCGCGCCGACGTCGCCGTCTGGGGCACGGACTTCCAAGCGGCGCCGACGGAAGCGCTCAAGGACGCGGGCTGCCACATGACGATCTTCGACGGCGACGTCGTCCACCGGAGCGACATGTTCCCGTGAGCGGCGGCGTGAGCGAGGCCACCCCGGATGTGCTGCCGATCATCTCGCCCGTTGAATCCATCGGGGGTTTCTACCTTGCGACCGGATTCGGCGGTCACGGCTTCGGCATCGGTCCCGACGCCGGTAAACTGATCGCGGCCATGGTCAGCGGAACCGCCGGACCGCAGGCGCTCCACGGGTTCCGGCTGGGCCGCTTCTGCGACGGGTCGCCCATCGTGTCGGGGCCCGCGTTGTGACGGGAGGATTGGCGCGGTGAAGGCGAAGCGCTACGACGCCGCCGTGATCGGCGGCGGGCACAACGGGCTGACCGCGGCGTTCTATCTCGCGCGCGCGGGCCTCTCGGTCGTCGTGCTCGAGCGCCGCGACGTGCTCGGCGGCTGCGCCGTGACCGAGGAAATCGACGCCGCGAAGGCGCCCGGCTGCCGCGTGTCGACCGCGTCCTACATGGCGAGCATGCTGCGGCCCGAGGTGATCCGCGACCTCGCGCTCGATACGCACGGCCTGCGCATGGTCGCGGCCGAGCCGACCGTGCAGGCGGTGACGCCGGACGGCACGGTGCTGCCCTGGTGGAGCGACCACGCACGCATGCGCGCGCTGCTCGAGAGGTTCGCGCCGGCGGATTGCGAGCGCTTCCTGGCGATGGAGGGCCGACTCGCCGGCCTCGCCCGCCATCTCGAGCCGCTGTTCATGCAGGCGCCTCCGGACATGGAACGCGAAGGCCTGGCGGGACTTGCGGACCTGCTCGGCTTCGCGCTCAGGTTCCGCGGGCTCAGCAACCGCGAGATCCCCGAGCTGATCGCCTTCGCGACCGGCAGCCTCGGCGAGTTCCTCGATCGCACGCTCGTATCGCCGCACCTGAAGTCGCTGATCCTCGCCAACAGCCTGTACGGCAAGCACGGCGGGCCGTACGACCCGGGCACGCTGTTCGGCCTGCTGTTCCACCTGCTCGGCGGTGGCGCGGAATCGAAGCAGGGTTTCGTCTGCCACGTGATGGGCGGCATGGGCGCGATCACCCAGGCGATGGCGGCGGCCTGCCGCGGCGCCGGCGTCGAACTCGTGACCGGCACGGAGGTCGGCGAGGTGCGCATCGCGGGCGGCCGGGCGGCCGGCGTGACGCTGGCCGACGGGAGTACGATCGACGCCGGGCTCGTCGTGTCGAACGCGGACCCGAAGCGCACCTACCTGAAGCTCGTTCCGGCGGACGCGCTCGATCCGGAATTCCGCGCGCGCGTCGCCGGCATCAAGATGGACGGCCCCTGCGGCAAGTTCAATCTGGTGCTGTCGGAGGAGCCGAGGCTCGAGAACGAGGAACCGGACTCCGATGCGCTGAGGCGCGCGCAGTTCACGCTCGTGCCCTGGCTCGACAGCGCGCAGGCCGCCTACGGCGAGATGCGCCGCGGCCGCATCGCCGAGGAGCTCTGGATCGACTGCCTGGTGCCATCGCTGATCGACGATTCGCTCGCGCCGCAAGGCAGGCATGTGATGACCTGCTTCGTCCAGTACCTGCCGTACGCGCTCGCGGGCTCGGACTGGAGTCTCGAGCGTGATCGGCTCCAGGCGCAGCTCATCCGCCAGATCGCGCGTTTCGTGCCCGCGGTCGGGCGCTCCGTGATTGCGCAGCGGCTCTACACGCCGGCTGACCTCGAGGCCACGTTCGGCATCACCGAGGGCAACATCTTCCACGGTGACCTGCGGCCCGACCAGTTGTTCTTCATGCGGCCGGTGCCGGGCTACGCGCGCTACGCGGCGCCGATCCCCGCGCTGTACCTCTGCGGCGCCGGCACCCACCCGGGCGGCGGCGTGACCGGCGCGCCCGGGCACAACGCGGCGCGGCGCATCCTCGCCGACCTGAAGCGCGATCGCGCTCTGAGACGCCGCCTGTTCTCGTGAGCAGCCGCTGATCATGCTGCGCGGCATCCCGATTCGCTGGCGCGTGCTCGCGGTGCTGTTCCTGGTGAGTTTCGTCAATTACGCCCTGCGCAACGTCATATCGGTGGCGGCTCCGACGCTGCGCACGGAATTCGGTTTCACCACCGCCGAGCTCGGCTGGATCATCGGCAGCTTCAGCCTCAGCTACACGCTGCTGCAGGTCCCGGGCGGCATCTTCGGGCAGCGCTACGGCACGCGTCGCGCGCTCGGATTTCTGACGGTCACCTGGGGCGTACTGACCTGGCTCACCGGCTTCGCGCCGGGATTGATGGCGGCGTCCGCGGCGGGCGCAATGGTGGCGCTCGTGTCGGTACGCCTGCTGCTCGGCGCGACCCAGGCGCCGATCTTCCCGGTGACGGCCGGCACCGTCGAGGCCTGGTTCCCGCCCGGCCACTGGGCGCTTCCGCTTGCCGTGACCAGTTCGGGGCTTTCGCTCGGTCAGGCGGCGCTCGGTCCGATCGTGACGGCGCTGATCTTCCACTACGGCTGGCGCGAGGCCTGCTACATCCTGGCGCCGTTCGGCGTCGCCGTCGGCATCTGGTGGTACTGGTACGCGCGCGACCTGCCCGTGCAGCACCCCGCGATCACGCCCGAGGAGATCGCGTTCATTGACCGCGACCGGGCGAAGGTGGAAGCGGCCGCGCCCGGATCCTGGCTCAAGGCGCTGCTCGAGCGCGACGTAGTGGTGCTGGCGGTGAGCTACTTCTGCATGAACTACGTGTTTTTCATGTTCTCGCAGTGGCTCTTTACCTACCTGGTCGAGTCGCGCGGCTTTTCCATGCTCGAGGGCGGCATTCTGTACGCGCTCCCGTTCATATCCGGGGCCGTGCTGACCGTCGTCGGCGGCGTGGTCTGCGATTACCTGTGCCGCCGCTTCGGGGCGCGCACCGGCTGCCGAATCACGGCCATGACGGGCCTGCTGCTGGTCGCGGTTTTCATGCTGGCGGGCGCGTTCGCGACCAGCCCGTACGTGGCGGTCGCGATGCTGTCGCTCTGCTTCGGCTTCGTGATGTTCACCGACACGCCCTACTGGGTGGCGATCGCCTATGCGGCCGGGAAGGACACGATGAGCGCGTCGGGCGTGCTGAACCTCGGCGGCAACCTGCCGAGCCTGCTGGCGCCGCTCATCGGGCTCATGATCGACCGCGCCGGCTGGCTGCCGACGATCGCGAGCGGCTCGGTGTTCGCGGTCATCGGCGCGGGCCTGTGGCTCCTCGTGCGCCTCAAGAGCGCGCGTGACGCGGGGTGATGCGCCGAGGCGAATCTCGCGGCTGAATTCGGATACACGGACGGCCGTGTCAGCGCAGTTCGTCCGCCTTCACGTTCTTTTCGGCCCAGGCGGGATACGCCCTGCGCAGCGCCTCGAGCTCGCGCTCGGCTTCGGCGCGGCGGCCCTCGGCGAATAGCTTGCGGATTCGCGCGTACCACGTCTCGGGCGAGAGGGACTCGGGCTCCGCCGATTCGGCGCTCGCGACAGCGGCCGCCGCCGAAGGCGCCGGTGCCGCCGCGGCCGGCGGCGCAGCCAGCTCCCGCTGCGTGGAGGGCGACGCGGGCAGCCCGGTGTCCGCTACGACTTCTTCCGCCAGCTCGCTTGCCGCCCGCAGTTCGTGCTCCGGCCCGCCAACGCGCGGGACCGGGGGCGCAACGTCCGCGCCGGTTTCGGCGTCGGTGAGGACGGAGTGCTCGGGTTCCGCGGCCTTGTGCACGGGCGCCGAATCGCCCGGTATGGCGGACTCGGTCATCACTGGTCGGCGGACCGTGTCAAATTCCGAGCGCACGATCAAGACCGCCAGCACGACGCTCGCCGCGAGAGAAGCGGGCAGCCACCAGCGCCGGCTGCGCGGCGTGAGCGCGCGGCGCGCGGCGGCGCGGATGCGCGCGTCCGTCGTCTCCGGCGGGCGGTTCCCGGATTCCCCGAGCAGCCGTTGCCACGGCTCGCGGGGAAACGGTGCTTCGTCGTCGCGTCCTTCCATGTCCTTCAGTCCGATGCTGTTTCGCCAAGCGTCTGGCGGAGTTTCGCCGCGGCGTAGCGCAACCGGCTCTTCGCGGTCTCCGGGTTCACGCCGGTGCTCTCGGCGATTTCGGCGACGCTGAGCCCGCCCTCCACGTACAAGAGGAAAGCGGTGCTTTGCTCCTGCGGCAATCGTTCGAGCGCCGCTGCGAGCCGCTCGCCGCGCTCGCCCGCGAGCGCTGCGGCCAGCGGCTCGGCCACCGCGTCATCCGCGGCGGCGGCGACCGCCTCGTCGTCCGCCGTCTCGCGCGCCCCACGTCGCGCGACCGTGCGCCAATGGTCCATGCAGCAGTTATGGGCGATGCGGTACAACCAGGTCGCGAACCGGGCCTCCGGCCGGTAGTTCTCGCGGTGGGCGATGACCCGCGACCAGCACTCCTGGAACACGTCGTCCGTCGCAGCCGCATCCCGTACCGACCGCCCGATGAAGCGCCAGAGGCCGTTGCGATGGTTCGCGTAGAGCTCGTCGAACGCGCGTGCATCGCCCGCGGCGTAACGCAGCATCAATTGTGCGTCGGCGTCGCCCAGTCCCATCGGCGGCCACTGTACCCGGAAGGGGTGGGCGCCATTTTCTTGAACGTTGCGGGCGAGCGAAAGGTGTTGGAGTCCTGCGCGAATTGGGCCTCTGACGGCGTCCGGCACGCCCAAAACAAGCCATCGCGACAGCTCTGTGCCACTTCTAACTGATTGATTTTTATCACTAAGCTCAATAGGTCAAAAATTTTCTCAGAAAGGGCTTGCAAATGAGTCAGTGTTATAGTGAACTACAACACCAGATGAGGACATCAGTACATCGGAATCCGGTAAGGAACCGGAACGGAAACGAAGCAAAGGAAGGAGAGACACGTTCACGATGGTTACACAGAACACCCGGAAGACCTTCAGTGCAGTTGCAGCGATGGCAATCGTCTCGTTCGGTGGCCTCGTTATGGATCAGGCCTACCTGGCTGCTGCCCCGAGGGGCACGATCGAAGTCGGCGAGCTGACCGCGCTCGACGGCGTAACGCTGCTCGCGCAGTTGTCGGAAGTGGTCGTCGTCGCACGGCGCGACGGCGCCCGGCAGTTCGCGGCGGCGGAGCTGCCGGAAGTCATGGTGGTGGCCAAGCGCGTCACGCAGATGGTCGCCAGCGAAGACCGGGCCGCCCGGCTGTCGCAGCTGGCCATCAAGGCGGGCTTCTGAAGAGCCCAAAAGGGCGACTCAGGTGCTCTGCTAAGGTAGTCTGGTAGCGGGCCAGTTCACTCTGCAAACCCATGGATACCAACTGGAACGACAGCCTCCCGATCTATCGCCAGCTGCGCGACCGCGTCGTGGCGATGATCCTGCAGGGCGTCCTGAATGACGGCGACCCGTTGCCGTCGGTGCGCAGCGTCGCGGCCGAGTACCGGCTGAACCCGCTGACGGTCCTGAAGGCTTACCAGCAGCTGGTCGACGAAAATCTCGTCGGGAAGCGCCGCGGGCGCGGCATGTTCGTGACCGAGGGGGCGCGCCGCGCCCTGATGAAAAACGAGCGCCAGCTCTTCCTGGAGGAAGAGTGGCCAAAGATCGCGGGCCGGATCCAGCGCCTCGGCTTCGAGCCGAAAGAGTTGCTGGACCGGCTCGACCGGATTCCCCCCGCGCCGGCGCCGTCGCTGACGGCCGCGCGCGATGCGGGCGACGACGAGGAGAACGGGCGTGGGTGAGCTGATCGTGGCGCGCGGACTCGGCAAGAGTTTCGGTTCGACGCGGGCGCTCGACGACGTGAACTTCCGCGTCGAGTCCGGGCGCATCGTCGGCCTGATCGGCCCGAACGGTGCCGGCAAGACCACGGCGCTCAAGGCGCTGCTCGGCCTGACCCGCTTCGAGGGCGGGCTCTCGGTGCTCGGTCTGAACCCCCACCTCCAGCGCCACCGGCTCATGCAGGACGTCTGCTTCATCGCCGACGTGGCGGTGCTGCCGCGCTGGATACGCGTCAGCCAGTTGATCGATTTCGTCGCGGCCGCGCACCCGCGCTTTCGCCGCGAGATCTGCGAGCAGTTCCTGGCGCGCAGCGACGTGCGCAGGACCAGCCGCGTCAGGGAACTGTCGAAGGGCATGGTGACGCAGCTGCACCTCGCCCTGGTGATGGCGATTGACGCGAAGCTGCTGGTCCTGGACGAGCCGACGCTCGGCCTCGACATCCTGATGCGCAGGCAGTTCTACGAGACGCTGCTCAACGAGTATTTCGACGAACAGCGCACCATCCTCGTCACGACACACCAGGTCGAGGAGGTCGAGCACATCCTGACGGACCTTCTGTTCATCGATCGCGGGCGCATTGTGCTCGACGCGGCGATGGACCAGGTGCAGGAGCAGTACGCCCAGGTGTCGGTCCGGCCCGAGCACCTCGCCGCCGCCCGCAGCCACCAGCCGATCGCGGAGCGCCAGGGACTCGGCCGCACGCACATGCTGTTCCGCGGCGCCGACCGCGTTGCGCTCGAGCGGCTTGGCGAGGTGGGGGTGCCGTCGGTCGCCGACCTGTTTGTTGCCGTGATCCAGGGAGCACGCGCATGAATCGTTTCCTGTGGCTGGTCCGCCGCGAGATCTGGGAGCACAAGGCCATTTGGGTCGCCCCGGCGATCGTGATCGGCTGCCTGGTGCTGCTGATGCTGACCGGCAACGTGCATCTCGGGCCGTTCACCGACATGAGCGGCGAGGCGGGCCTCGGCGTGGTGCCGGATGACCTGCAGGTGAAGCTGCTCGTGATTGTCTACGCCGGGCTCGCGCTGGTCGTGTCGATGATCATGGGCATCGTCGGTTTCTTCTACTCGCTGGATGCGCTCTACGCCGATCGTCGCGACCGTTCGGTGCTGTTCTGGAAGTCGCTGCCGCTCTCCGACGCCGAGACGGTGCTGTCGAAGTTCGCGGTGGCGACGGTCGTGATCCCGATGGTTGCGCTCGGCGCGTCGATGGTCGCGCAGCTCGTGGTCGCGGCCGGCGGCTCGGCGCGGTTCGCGATCGAGGGCCTGCCGGCCGCCGCGATGTGGAGGCCCGAGGCGCTGTTCGGAGGATTCACCGTCACGTTTCTGCGGTGCCTGACCGCGATGCTCTGGTACGCGCCGATCATCGGCTACCTGATGCTGGCCTCGGCCTGGGCGCCGCGCGGCCCCTTCCTGTGGGCCGTATTGCCGGCGGTCGGCCTCTGGATCGGGGAGCGCGTGATCGTCGGCTCGACATTCGTCGGCGACTTCATCAGCAGCCGGCTGTTCGGTCTGTACGGCGTCCTCAGCTCGCGCGCCGAAGCCGGCTTCGAAGACGGGGAGGGGCTCGAGGGCCTGCGCAACGTGGACCTGGTCGGGAGCCTGCGCGATTTCTATGCCTCGCCGGAGCTGTGGTTCGGCCTGCTGGCGGCGGGGTTGTTGCTGCTCGGCGCGATCTGGGTGCGCCGCTACCGCGACGAGACCAGCTGAGCAAGCGGGGAGCTCCCCTTCCCCTTCCAGGGCAGTGCTAGCCGGCGAGCAGGACGGCCTCGGCGTGCTCCTGGGCCTCCGGCGTGCCGAACAGGATCACGATGTCGCCCTCGCGCAGCGTCATTTCCGGGTCCGGATCGCGGCCGACGATGCCGTCGCGCCGCACGGCCGTGAATGACACCTCTGCGCCGCGCCCGCGTACCTCGCTGATCGTGCGGCCGATGGACCAGGCGCCCGGCGGCAACACGACGGTGTGCAGCTCCTCGCGGAACACGCTCGACTCGTCGGCGCGCCCGGCGGGGTCGCGGCGGATCACCGAACGCAACGTCTTGTAACGCTGGCCGCGGATCTCGCCGACCGCACGGATGACCCGCGACGGCGGCACCTTGAGCATGTGCAGCGCATTCGAGACCAGCGTCAGTGCCGCCTCGAGCGTCTCCGGCACGACCTCGGTCGCGCCGGCGGAGATCAGCGCCTCGAGGTGGGTATCGTCCGCCGCCCGCACCAGGACCGGCACGTCCGTGCGCTGGCGACGCACGGCGCGGACGGTCGCGAGCGCGCGCGAGGTGTCGGAAAAGGTCACGACCACACTGGTCGCGCGCTGGACGCCCGCGGACCGGAGCACACCCTCGTCCGCGGCGTCCCCATAGATCACTGCGTCGCCAGCGGCGAGCGCCACGCGCACGCGCACCGGGTCGAGGTCGACCGCCAGGAACTCGAAGCCCTCGCTCTCCAGCACCCGCGCGACGTTCTGGCCGACGCGGCCATAGCCGCACAGGATCACGTGCTCGCGCTTCGCGAGCGCCTGGTTCGCGGCCTCGAGGCGCCCAAGCCCGGTCGCCGCAGGTCCGCTCTGGCGCAGGATGAAGCGCGCGATGCGCTTGTTGTGGCGGATCAGGATCGGCGCGATCAACATGCTGAGCGTGATCGCCGCGAGCAGGGGCTGCACCGCGGCGGCGCCGATCAGCAGGTTGCTGAGCAGCAGCGCAAGCAGCGCAAATCCGAACTCTCCGCCGGGTGACAGCACGACGCCGGCGCGCAACGCCTTGAACCACTGGCCGGCAAACAGGCGGGCCGCGAGCATCGCGACCGCGGCCTTCAGTACCAGCAGACCGGCGAGCAGTGCGAGCACGACCGGCAGGTGCCGGAGCAGCCCGGGAAGGTCGAGCTGCATCCCGATGGTCACGAAGAAGAGCCCGAGCAACGTGTCGCGGAACGGACGTATGCCAGCCTCGACCTGGTAGCGGTACTCGGTCTCCGCCAGCATCATGCCCGCGAGGAAAGCGCCGAGCGCGAATGACAGGCCCGCGGCATGCGTGGACCACGAGGCGCCGATCGCGACGAACAGCACCGCGAAGGTGAACAGCTCCGGCGAGTTGCTCGCAGCGATCTCGTGGAACAGCGGCTTCAGCAGCCAGCGCCCCGACGCGAGCACGATCAGGAGCGCAACCGCGGCCTTGCCGAGCGCGAGCGCGATCTCGATCAGCGTGTACTGCTCCTGCGGCGCCGCGAGCACGCCGGCCAGGGCGAGGAAGGGCACGACCGCGAGGTCCTGGAACAGCAGCACGCCGAAAGCGAGCCTGCCGTGCGTGCGGTTGAGCTCGTCCTGCTCGGTGAGCTGGCGAAGGACGATCGCGGTCGAGGACATGGCCACCGCGCCGCCCAGCAGGATGGCAACGGGCGGCGCGATGTCGAGCGCCCAGGCGATCGCCGCCACCGCCGCCGCGGTGCCGGACACCTGTAACCCGCCTACGGTGAACACCTCGCCGCGCATCGCGATCAGCCGCGGCAGCGAGAACTCGAGCCCGAGCGTGAACAGCAGGAACACGACGCCGAACTCGGCGAGCGTATGGGTCGTCTCCGTCGCCTCGACCCAGCCGAGCGCGTGCGGCCCGACGACCATGCCGACCAGCAGGAAGGCGAGGATCAGGGGCAGGCGCAGGCGCCGGAGGCCCACGACGACCATGAGTGTCGCCATGAGGAGCAGCAGGACGTCTTCCAGGATGTTGTATTTCAAGGGCGCCTCCCGCGCGGCCATTATCACCTGCTAGCATCGGCTGCATCGCCCCGGGAGTGCGAATGCCGTTCGAGCTGAGGGACGAGGGCGGCCGCCAGCGGATCGTGCTGCGCGGCCGGTGGACGGTCGTGGAGGCGCCGGCGCTCGAGCCGCGCCTGCGTGCCGCGCCGCTGCCCGCGGCCCGGGAGCTCATGCTCGAAGCATCCGGCCTCGAGGCGCTGGATATCACGGGCGCCTGGCTGCTGCGCGACCTCGAACGGCGCCTGCGCGAGTCCGGGGCGATCGTCGCCTGGGCGCCGGGGAGGCCCGCACCGCTCGACTTCATCGACCGGACCATGACCGGCAGCCGCCCGCCGCCGCCGGACGAGGAGCCGCTGTCCCTGATCACCGGCACGCTGCACGGCGTCGGGCGCGCGACGGTGCTGGCGCGGGAAGGCGCGCTGGACGCCCTCGGCTTCGTCGGCATCGTCACGGCCGGCTTCGGCCGGGCGCTGACGAGCCTCAAGCGGCTGCGGCTGCCATCGGTCGTGCGCCACGTCTACGAGACCGGCCTGACCGCCGTGCCGATCGTCGCGCTGATCGCCTTCCTGATCGCCGTGATCGTCGCCTACATCGGCGCCCAGCAGCTGCGCAAATTCGGCGGCGAGATCTTCGTCGTCGACCTAGTCACCGTCTCGGTGCTGCGCGAGCTCGGCGTGCTCCTGACCGCCATCATCGTCGCGGGCCGTTCCGGCAGCGCCTTCGCGGCCGAGATCGGCGCGATGAAGCTGAACGAGGAGGTCGACGCGCTGCGCGCCATGGGCATGGACCCCGTCGAGGTCCTGGTCGTGCCGCGCATCCTTGGTCTCGTGCTCGCGCTGCCGGCGCTCACCGTGGTCGCGGACGCGATGGGCCTCGCGGGCGGGGCGCTCCTGTCCTGGTACCTGATCGACATCCCGTTCAACCAGTACGTGGAGCGCGTGCAGGGCTCGATCTCCGAGTTCACGTTCTGGGTCGGCATCATCAAGGCACCGGTCTTTGCGGTGCTGATCGCCACCGTCGGCACGCTGCGCGGCATGCAGGTGCGGACCTCGTCGCGCGAGCTCGGGCGCCTGACCACGGTCGCCGTGGTGCAGTCGATCTTTCTCGTGATCCTGGCGGATGCGCTGTTCGCCGTGCTGTTCATGGAGCTCGACATCTGATGGCGCCGGTCATCGAGGTGCAGGGGCTCGTCAACCGCTTCGGCCGCCAGGTCGTGCACGACGGACTCGACCTCGCGATCCGCTCCGGCGAGGTCTTCTGCATCGTCGGCGGGTCGGGCAGCGGCAAGTCGGTCCTGCTGCGCACGATGCTCGGCCTGCAGAGGCCCTCGGCCGGCTCGGTGCGCATCGAGGGGCGCGAAGTCGTGCGCCAGTCCGCGCAGGCGCTGATCGCCGTCAAGCGCCGTTACGGCGTGATGTTCCAGCGCGGCGCGCTGTTCTCCTCCCTCACGGTCGCGCAGAATGTCGAGCTGCCGATCCGCGAACACTTCGCGGTGACCCGGGAACTGGCCCGGGAGCTGGCGCTGCTGCGCATCCGCATGGTCGGGCTGGGAGTCGAGGCCGCGTCCAAGTACCCGGCCGAACTGTCCGGGGGCATGACCAAGCGGGTTGCCCTGGCGCGGGCGCTGGCTCTCGACCCGGTCATCCTGTTCCTCGACGAGCCGACCTCGGGCCTGGACCCGATCTCCGCAGCCGCCTTTGACGAGCTGGTGCTCGAGCTGCAGCGCGGGCTGGGGCTGACGGTAGTGATGATCACGCACGATCTCGATACCATCTTCCGGGTGAGCAACCGGGTCGGGGTGATCGTCGACGGGCGGATGATCACCGGCACCCTGGAGGAGATCGTGGACAGCGCGCACCCCTGGATCCGCCAGTACTTTCACGGCGAGCGCGGCCGCGCGAGCCGCGGTGAGGCGACGTCCGATGGATAGGGAAGCCAACTACGTGGCGGTCGGCGCCTTCGTGCTGCTCGTCCTGTTGATGGGCGCGGCCTTCGTCCTGTGGTACTCGGATGCTGCGGATGGCAAGGCCACGCAGCGCTACGAGATCTACTTCGACGGCAGCGTCTCCGGGCTCTCCGAGGGCAGCACGGTCCGCTACCTCGGCGTCGCGGTCGGGCGCGTGATGCGCATCGGTATCGACCCGCGCCATGCCGAGCGGGTGCGCGTGGTCGCCAACATCGAGGAAGGCACGCCGATCGAGGCGGGCACCGTGGCAGTCCTTTCCCTGCAGGGCGTGACCGGCCTCCTGACGATCAACCTGCAGCCGCGCAGTTCCGGCAAGGCGCCACGGCCGCCGATCGACAGCCTCAAGTATCCGGTGATCCCGTCCGAGCAGTCCCAGTTCGACGTCCTGGTTTCGAGCCTGCCCGACGTCATCGCGCGGGCGGGCGAGGCGCTCGATCGCGTCAATGCGCTGCTCTCGGACGAAAATCTCGGCGCGATCACCGCCGCGCTCGGGCATGCCGAGCGTGCGAGTGCAGGACTGCCGGCCGCGGTCGAGGACGCGCGCGTCATGTTTTACGACCTCAAGACGGCGGCGAACGAGATGCAGACGACCATGGAGGGCCTCGGTGCGCTCAGCGGCACCGGGGGCGAGGACATCAAGGCCGCCGCGGCGCGGCTGCGCGAGGTCGCCGACACGCTGTCGCAGACCGCGGCGCGCTTCGACCGCCTGGTGGCTGAAAACGAGGGCAACGTGGACCGCTTCGCGGAGGAGGGGCTCGCCGACTTCGAGCAACTGCTGCGTGAGACGCGTTCTGCCGTCCGCAGCTTCGATGCGCTGACACGCAGCCTCGAACAGGATCCGTCCCGCGTGATATACCGCCCGGCGCCGGCGGGCGTGGAGATACCGCCATGAGAAACGCGATCATCGCGGCCGCCGCCGCGCTCGCAGCCGGCTGTTTCGGCGGCCTGCGCGAACCGGTGCCGCCACCGCTCATCTACCGCGTGGATGCGCCGCGCCTCGAGGCGGGTCCGGCCGTGCCCGTCGACCTGAAAGTCGTGGTTGGCGGAACCGCGCCCGGGCTCGACGGTGCCGGGATCGCGGGCCGCTGGCCCGGGCAGCGGCTCGACTACCTGGCGGGTGCGCGCTGGGCGGACACGTTGCCGGTGCTCGTCTCGGCAGCGCTGGTCGAGGCCCTGCAGGATTCCGGCCGCCTGCGCTCGGTTCAGGGCGACCTCGGGCGCTTCCGCGCAACCCACGCGCTGGTGGTCGAGGTGCGCCGCTTCGAGGCGGATTACACCGTGGGCGACCTGCCCGTCGCGCAGGTCTCGCTCGCCGTCACGCTCGGCCGCGCCTCGGACCGGCGCGCGCTCTCCGCATTCACGGTTTCTGCGAGCGAGCCTGCGGCCGAAAACCGGCAGTCGACATTAGTGGCGGCGCTGGATACCGCTTTCGCACGGGCCGCGGGCGAGATGGCCGGCAAGGTGTTCGAGGCGCTCGCGGCGGAGCCGAATTGAAGCGGACGCGCCCCTTCATCTGTCGCCGATTTGCCACGCACCGTGGGCCGGGCGGGGTCGCGTACTCGCTCCTGGCGGCGACCGCAAGTCGCTCATACGGAACCCCGCCCGGCCTGCGTGCGCGCCACGCCGGCGCCGAATTCGACGCGCCTTGCCAGCGATAGCGGCGCCCGGTATGAACCACTCTCGCTGAAGGGGCGCGTCCCCTTCGATTCTGCCGTCAGGCGGAGGCGAACATCCGCTCGTAGCCGGATTCGCCGCGGGCCTGCGCCAGCAGGAGCTGGAGGAAGTCCCCGGCCGACATCGGCTCGCCGAACAGCTGGCCCTGGCCGTAGTGGCAGTCGCGGCTGCGCAGGTAGTCGAGCTGCTGCTGCGACTCGATGCCCTCGGCCACCACCTCGAGGTCGAGATTCTTGCCCATCTCGATGATGGTGCGCACCAGTGTCGCGTCCTCACGTGAAGTCGTGGCGTCACGCACGAAGGACTGGTCGATCTTGAGTGTGCCGACCGGGAACTGCTGCAGCGCGGAAAGCGACGAATAGCCGGTGCCGAAGTCGTCGATCGTCAGGTGCAGGCCCATCGCACGCAACTCGTCGAGCAGGCGGATCGTGCGGCCCGCCTCGGTCATGAGGGTGGTTTCGGTGATCTCGAGCTCGAAGTTCGATGGCGAAACGCCGGCGTCGTCGAACACCGAGCGATAGCGTGTCAGGAATTCCGCCTGGCGCAACTGCTTGAGCGACAGGTTGATCGCGATGCGGCCCGGCTTCGGCACCTGCTCCTGCCAGCTGCGGTAATCCTGCACCACGCGCTTCAGCACCCACTCGCCGATCTCCTGGATCAGGTTCGATTCCTCGGCGAGCGGGATGAACTGGGCAGGCGCGATGTCGCCGTGGCCGGGCAGGCGCCAGCGCACCAGCGCCTCGCCGCCGACCACGCGTCCCTCACGCAGATCGACCTTCGGCTGGTAGAGGATGACGAGCTCGTCGCGCTCGACGGCGCGCCGCAGCTTCGCCTTCATCATCAGCCGCTCGACGGCCGCGGCGCTCATCTCGGGCGTGAAGAAGCTGTGGCTGTTGCCGCCGTTCTGCTTCGAGTAGTACATCGCCGCATCCGCGTCGCGGATAAGGTCCACGACGTTGTCGGCGTCGCGCGGGCAGAGCGCGATGCCGACGCTGCCGGTCACATACAGCTCGTGCTGGTTGAGCTGGAACGGCCGCCTGAGCTCGTCCAGCAGCTCGCGCGCGAGTGCGCCGACCGCCGGGCGGTTGTCGGTGGTCGCGGGCAGATTCTCGACGAACAGCGCGAACTCGTCCCCGGCGAGGCGCCCGAGCATGGTGTCCTACGGCAGCTTGCGGTTCAGACGCTCCGAGAGGATCTCCAGCGCGCGGTCGCCGGCTGCGTGGCCAAAGGTGTCGTTGACCTCCTTGAAGCGGTCGAGGTCGAGATAGACCAGCGCAAGCTCGCGCCCGGCGCGGCGGTTGCGCGCGATGGCCTGCTGCAGGGAGTGCTGGAACTGCAGGCGGTTCGGCATCTTGGTGAGCGTGTCGTAGCGCGCGAGGTACCGGATGCGCCGCTCGGCGCGCTTGCGCTCGGTGATGTTGCGCGCCACGAAGATGCAGCCCTGGAAGCGCGGATCCTCCGCGGACATCACCGAGCCCGAGAGCGAGACCGGGATCGTCTGGCCGAACTGAGTGCGCATCGTCAGCTCGAGCACCTCGTTGGTCGCCTGCTCGATGTTGAAGCTGGTGCGGTCCTGGTCCGAGATCACGTAGGCGAGTTCGCGGCCGAGCAGCTGCAATTGCGACCAGCCGAGCATCTGGGTGGCGGCGAGATTTACGCGCTTGATGAGGCCGTCCGGCGAGGTGACGAACACGACGTCGTTCATGCTGTCCAGCATGATGTCGAGCGCGCGGCCGGTCGCGGCGTGGTTGGCGAGGTTGATCTGGAGCCGGTCGAGCGCCGCGCCGAGCGCGCGGCCGATCCAGCTGCGTGGCACCTCGACCTGGGTCGACCAGTCGCCCCGGGAAAGCCGTTCCACGGACTTCAGGATATCGGCGAGCGTTGCCGCAAGGCGTTTCTGGAAGCGCTAGGCGACCGCGGCCGCGATGGCGAGCACGAGGCCCAGCCCCAGCAGCGGCCAGTACTGGTTGATGAACGCGACCATGGTCCCTTGGCGGCCCCCCGCGGAAGAGCCCATCATAGCGCGCTTGAACGGCATGCAGCTCACCGGCCGCGACCGCGGTCACCTCATCGCGCTCGAATCGCCGCGCTGCACGCTGCACGCGGCGGTCGCCGCGCCGTTCCTCGCGCTGCGCGAGGCGGCGGCGCGCGCCGGCTTCGAGCTCGTGCCCGTGTCCTCGTTCCGGGACTTCGCGCGCCAGCGCGCGATCTGGAACACCAAATTCCAGGGCCAACGCCCCGCATTCGACCGTGCGGGCCGCCCCGTCGACATGGCGGCCCTCGATGATGCGGCGCGTGTCGAGGCGATCCTGCTGTGGTCCGCGCTGCCCGGCGCGAGCCGGCATCACTGGGGCAGCGACATCGACGTCGTGGACGGGCACGTCATGGCGTGCGGATACCAGCCGAAGCTCGTGGTGGAGGAGTACCGGCGCGGCGGCCCGTTCGCCGCGCTCTCGGTCTGGCTCGGGCAGAACCTGCGGCGCTACGGCTTCTACCGGCCCTACGCGCGCCGCGGCCGTGGGGTGCAGCCGGAACCCTGGCACATCTCCTACGCGCCGGTCGCGGTGCCCGCGCTCGGGCGCATGAGCGCGAGGTTGCTGGCCGACGCCATCCGCGGCGCGGACGTCGCAGGGGAGCAGGCGATCCTTGCGCGGCTGCCGTCGATTCGCGAGCGCTATCTGCTGGACGTGGACGCGCCGCCGCGCATGCGTTCGCGCTGGGCCCGGCTCAGGCCGCGCCCATCGGGGCGCCGTAGACGATCTTGAGGTGGCGTACGAGCAGCGTGCGCACGCCATCCATCGCGTTTTCGTCGATGGTGAACACCGGCGGGTTGCGACGCAGCATCGGCCAGCGGCTGCTGCGCACGAGCTGCGCCAGGAACTGGATGTTCTGGCGGATCGCATTCATGTACGGGTTCTCGCCGCCGAACAGCGGCTCGACGTGGCGGTATGCGTGGCCGAAGGCGTTGCCGAGCCGGTTCTCGATCGTGGAGGCGATGAACTTCGGCGTCTGGCGCAGCAAGTCGAGCCCGGAACCGTAGAGCACCTTCACGCCGTCGCGGCCGGCGTGCACCGCGACGTCCCCGAGCACGAATTCCGCGTACAGCCGGTCGCGGCATTTCTCGAGATAGCAGCGGTCCGCCATCTGCGCGAGCATGTCCGCCGTGCCGAGCAGGTGGCCCGCGAGCCGGTCACGCGGGTCCGCGACCCGCAGCAGGTCGAGCGGCACCTCGTAGCCGGTGAAGTGCACGATGCGCGTCGCGACCGGCACCCAGCTGCCGAGCCCCGCGTTCGGCAGGTACTTCGCGAGGTAGCGGGCACTGCGCGTCACGTGGTTGCGCGTGAACACGGCGCCATTCGTGATCGCCGCCTCGTTGACTTCGCGGATGTAGCCGGAGTCGTGGAACAGCGCCGTGATGAGCGCGACCAGCCCGCGCTCGGCACCGAGCCTCGGCCCGTCCGGGTGACTGCGCTCGTAGCCGGCGAGCAGCCGCGCCATGGCGAGCACGACGTCCTGGGAATGCTGCAGGTCGTGGTAGACCGTATCGACGCCGAGATAGCCCGGGGCCTGGCCGGTGAACAGCCGCTCGAAGTCGCGCAGCGCCGCCGCGAGGGTCTCGCGCGGGGCACCCGGCCAGGTGTCCGCATACAGCTCGAGGACCGCGTCACGCACCGCCGCAGGGCTGCTGACCTGCACGGTGTCGGTCACGTCAAAATCGCTGCGGCGACAAGGCCTTGGCACGGGGCGGCTGGCCCTCTTGTACGGCGTTTCCGGGGTCGATTTTACGCCCCGGGACGGGGTGGCCACCCGTTGTATTGCCGCCACCATGCGCGGCATCACATCCTGAGATTCAGGCTATGCCAAATGTGGCGGTGACCGGCGCGTGGTCGGAAGGGCGTTCCCAGGTGCGCGGCGTGCGGTCGATGGTGCAGGCCGTGCAACGCGCGGCGAGCGCCTTCGAGGCGAGCATCAGGTCGATGCGCAGGCCGTGGTCGCGCCGGAACGCATTCATGCGGTAGTCCCACCAGCTCCACGCGTTCTTCGGCTGGTCGAAGCGCCGGAACAAGTCCTCGAAGCCGAGCGCCAAGATCTTCGCGAGCGCCTCGCGTTCCGGCGCGCTCACGTGGACCGAGCCCTCCCACGCGGCCGGGTCGTGCACGTCGCGGTCCTCCGGGGCGATGTTGAAGTCGCCGACCACGAGCAGGTGCTCGTGCGCGGCGAGCAGGTCCGCAAGGTAGGTTCGCAGGCGCTCCAGCCAGGCGAGCTTGTACGCGTACTTCTCCGAGCCCACCGCCTGCCCGTTTGGCACATACACATTCACCAGGCGCACTGGCCCGAGTGTCGCGGCGATCACGCGCCGCTGCGGGTCTGCATCGCCCGGTATGCCGGTCGTGACGGCCCCGGGCATGCGTCGCGCGGCGATGGCGACGCCGTTGTAGGTCTTTTGGCCGAAGCACGCGGCCGAGAGGCCCAGCGCTTCGAATTCTGCGCGCGGAAACTGCTCGTCGGCGAGCTTCAGCTCCTGCAGGGCGATCGCGTCGACCGCGTTCGCCGCGAGCCAGCGGCCAAGGTGCTCCATCCGCACGCGCAGCGAATTGACGTTCCAGGTCGCGACGCGCATGACGGCGTCAGGACAGGAATGGCGCGGGCTGCACACCCATCGAGCGCGCGACCAGATTGTGCGGGAAGGCCTGGCAGCGGAAATTCAGCATGCTGACCGCGGTGTTGTACTGCTCGCGCCGCTCGTCGACGCGCGCGTCCAGCGTCGCGGCGCGCTCGCGCAATGCGCGGAATGCGGCGCTGCTGCCGAACTGCGGGTAGTTCGCGGCAAGCCGGAACAGCGCCTCGCTCGCCGCGCGGTGCGTCCGGTCCGCGGCGGCGAGCGCCGGCAGGTCGCCGCCCCGCGCCGCGACGAGCACGGCGCCGCCGGCGCTGGAGACGCGTTCGAGCGTCTCGCGCTCGTAGTGCATCAGTCGCGAACAGAGGCCGACGATCTGGATCATCAATTCCTGGCGCTTGGCGAGCTGCGTTTCGAGCGCGGCCAGGGCGCGATCGCGACCGTCCTGGAGCGAAGTCAGACCGCGGCGGGCAGCCATCACGACGGCCGCGGCAAGTGCTGCAAGCGCAAGCAGGAGCAGCCAGGTCATGTGTGCAACGAGTATATCATCGGCCCTTGCGGCAACCCCGCGCGGGAGTGGCATGGCCGAGCCCTGGGACCTGGTCGTGATCGGCGGCGGCAGCGGCGGGCTCGCCTGTGCCCAGCGCGCGGCGCGCCACGGCGCGCGCGTCGCGATCGCCGAGCCGGGTCCGCTCGGCGGTACCTGCGTGAACGCGGGCTGCGTGCCGAAGAAGCTGATGTACCACGCGGCAGACGTCGCGCACGCGCTCGTGGACGCCGCGGATTACGGCTTCGCGCTCGAGTCCGTGCGCCACGACTGGGCCGCGCTCAAGACGCGGCGCGACGCCTACGTCGAGCGGCTGCGCGGGATCTATGCCGATAATCTGGCGAGGAGCGGCGCGACACTGCTGCGCGCGCACGCACGGCTTGCGGGCCCTGGCTGCGTCGAGATCGGCTCTACGACGCACGCGGCGCGTCACGTCGTGATCGCGACCGGTGGGCGTCCGGCGGTGCCGGCGGTGCCGGGGGCGGAAGCGGGCATCACCTCAGACGGCTTCTTTGCGCTCGAATCGCGGCCGAATACGGTCGCGATTGTCGGCAGCGGCTACATCGCGGCCGAGCTTTCGGGCGTCTTCGCCGCGCTCGGCAGCCGCGTCACGGTCGTGATGCGTCACGACCGTATGTTGCGGAGCTTTGACGAGATGCTCGCAGCACGGCTCGCCGCGGCGATGCAGGCGGACGGCATCGAGATCGCCCCGGCGGCGCGCCCCGCGGCACTCGAGCGCAGGCCCCGCGGGCTGATGCTGTCGCTGGAAGACGGCCGCAGTCTCGGGCCCTTCGATTGTCTCGTGTGGGCGATCGGACGCAAGCCGGACGTCGCGGGGTTCGGCCTCGCCGAGACGGGCATCGCGCTCGGGCCGGACGGGGAAATCGCGACCGATCCGCGGCAGGACACGAATGTCGCCGGCGTTCACGCGATTGGCGACGTGACCGGGCGCAACGAGCTGACGCCGGTCGCGATTGCGGCGGGCCGGCGCCTGGCGGACCGCCTGTTCGGCGGCGAACCCGACGCGCGCCTCGACTACCGGCTGATCCCGACCGTCGTCTTCAGTCACCCGCCGATCGGAACGGTCGGTCTCAGCGAGGCCGCAGCGCGCGCCGAATACGGCGACGCGGTCGAGGTGTTCCGCCACGACTTCATGCCCCTCTATCATGGTGTCACGGCACGCCGGCGCCGCGCGGAGGTGAAGCTCGTGACCACGGGTCCGTCGCGACGGATCGTCGGCCTGCACGCGATCGGCATGGGCGCGGACGAGTTGCTGCAGGGATTCGCGGTCGCGCTCCGGCTCGGCGCAACCAAGCGCGATTTCGACGACACGGTCGCGATTCATCCGACCAGCGCCGAAGAGCTCGTGACACTGCCGGGATGAGCATCCGCCCCTACCGCGAGTGGACGCCCGTGATCGGCCGCGGCGCATGGATCGACCCGGCCGCCACGGTGATCGGCCGCGTGACGGTCGGCGAGGATGCCTCGATCTGGCCCGGCGCGGTGGTGCGCGGCGACGTCAACTGGATCGCGGTCGGCGCGCGCACCAGCATCCAGGACGGGAGCGTCCTGCACGTCGCGAGCTCACGCCTCGCCGGCGACGAGGGGATTCCGCTCATGATCGGCGAGGAGTGCACGATCGGCCACGTCGTGATCCTGCACGCCTGCACGATCGGTCGGCGCGTGCTGGTCGGCATGGGCGCGATCGTGATGGACGGCGCGGTGATCGGCGAGGAGTCGATCATCGGCGCAGGCGCGCTCGTGACTGCGGGCACCCAGGTGCCGCCGCGCACGCTCTGGACCGGCAGCCCCGCGCGGCAGCGCCGCGCGCTCGAGGCGAGCGAGATCGTCTTCCTCGCGGAATCCGCGGCGCATTACGTCAATCTGAAGAACGACTACTTTGCGCGCGGGTCGGTTTCGGTTAGTGGCGGCACGACATAGTTCGCTAATGCAAGTTTCGCTGGAACTCCGGCCATGTTGAGCGATCCAGTCGAGGTAGATTGACTTGTACCGGGTAACTTCCAGTCAACTCAATGTATGAGGCAGAAGCGGTCAAATTTTCCGGGAAGATTGCGACACATCGTTGTGCATTTTGAGACGATTTAAAGATGATTGCCTCGTACCCGGCGTCACGCACGAGACCACCGAAAGTCTGGGAGGCACTTGGCAAGTCGAATTGAGTGGGTATCGCGCGCCATTTTCGAGTAAGGACTGTTCGCTGCAACAAGCTTGGACTGCGAACCAGCAGCGGTGCTTGCATGCCCAGTTGTTTCGCTACTTCTCGCGCTTTTTTTGGAATCGCATACCTTTTGATGACATTGCAGAATGGTTCGAGAGCTTTCGTATCGCCTAGGTCCAAGATGCTCTCAATCCGACCGTTAAGATAGGCGACCAAGTAACCGTCCCTGGATTGAAGAGCAAGTTCCTCAGGTGTCAACCCGTGAATCATTGAAACAGCAGGGAGATGAAACTTCTCTCTGAATGCAGTTTCAAGATTCTCAGCTACGTAGAGTGCTGGCCACGTGTTGAATGTGGCGGTGCTCAGATCGATTCCTATGTTGAAGCGCCCGCCAATTCCACGGAGGCTGCCGGCTGGTGACAAGGGATCCAGACAGTAGCGATAGTCAACAATTCTCACCCACCCAGCTAGATCTAACGGTGCGCTGGGTTTTGCTCGGAGTGCCGCGAGCAAGTTTGCTCTGCTTCCGTGTACTGACCCACTGATTTCCTGCTCAGGTGTTATGTTCTCGAAGGAGATAGCACATGAGTATCGAGATGGACGAAGAGATCAAGCGCTGGACGGCGCGTCGGAAGTCGGCTCTGGTTATGGACATC
>VGUH01000008.1 GCA_016874295.1 Gammaproteobacteria bacterium
CGTGTCATTGGAGAGTGGATCCGCTTCTACAACCACCGTCGGCCCCACCAGGCCCTCGGCATGAAAACCCCCGCTATGGCGTATGCTTTAGCGGCCTGACCTGTGCAGAAACCGGTGGGTCAGTACACTGGCGCAGTACGATTTAGCGATCGATTTGTAACCAGTCTCTGCTTGCTTTTCTTGTCGAGCTCTCTATCAGTCTGTGCGCCGATGATGAATCGGCGCAGCTTGTCGTAACGACCGAATCGAATCATGTCTCGGGGTGAGATTTCCCCTAGAACGGGATTCTGCGTTCGAAACCAAAGCGCTGTCTTTGCGGCATCACCTTCGAAGTACTGGGCGACCAGATTGCAAATATTCCCAATCTCTTCAAGGCGCTCTCGAACGTCATGTGGAATCTCATGATCAAAACGAACTGAACTCTTTGCTACACCAGCAATTTTTGCGATCTCGGAGTTCTTTAGATCCAGAAACTGTGCGACCGAACGTGGTTGGAAGTCCGTGTCGTGCCAGAAATCCAAATAGTCACGACCAACGGTATTAAATAGAGATGCGCTGTTGGCCATCAGGTAGTCCTAAGGCAAGCAGGAAAGACACATCATTGTGCCCAAGTTTTGCCCAATATGTGACCAAGCACCCGAAAATTCAATTAAACGTAACTTATTGATTTATTTATGCGCCTAGAGTCGATCTAACGCCCCCATCACCGGCTTCGTCTCCGGCCGCACGCCGTGCCAGAGCAGGTATGACTCGGCTGCCTGCTCGACCAGCATGCCCCAGCCCTTGTGCGCGCGCTCTACGCCGCGCCCGGCCGCCCAGCGCATGAAGGCCGTGTCCCCGCGGCCGTAAGCCATGTCGTAGCACACGGTGCCGGCCCCGACCGCGCGCGGCGGCAGCTCCGGCACCTCGCCGGCGAGGCTGGCCGCCGTCGCGTTGATCACGATATCCCAGGGCCGGTTCTCCACGGCGTGGAAGCCGGTGGCGGAGATCTCGCCGAGATCCGCGAATTCCTCCGCCAGACGCTGCGCGCGTTCCGGCGTGCGGTTCGCGATGCGCAGTTCGCGGGGCTCATGCTCGAGCAGCGGCGCCAGCACGCCGCGCGTCGCGCCGCCGGCGCCGAGAATTAGCAGCCGCGAGCCGCCGATCTTGACGCCGAGATTGCGGGTGAGGTCGGTGACGAGTCCCACGCCATCGGTGTTCTCGCCGAAGAGCTCGGTGGCGCTGCACCGCACGATGGTATTGACCGCGCGGGCGCGCTCTGCGCGCGCCGACAACTCGTTGACGATCTCGGCCGCCGCCGGCTTGTGCGGCAGGGTCACGTTCGCGCCGCCGCCGCCCTCGACGAAGAAGTTGATCACCGCGTGCCGGAAGCGGTCGGGCGCCACGTCCTGGACCTTGTAATCCACGACGTGGTCGAACTGGCGCGCGAACATGCCGTGGATGAACGGCGACCAGCTGTGGCTGACGGGATGGCCGAACAGCACGAATCGCCCCGGTCCTGGCCTGGTGTTCAAGGTTTCGGCTCCTCGTGCAGCCAGGCTGCGGCGCGCCCGGCATAGTAGGTCAGGATCCCGTCGGCGCCGGCGCGCTTGATGCACACGAGACTCTCGAGCACGGTCCTGCGCTCGTCGGTCCAGCCGTTCGCCGCCGCCGCCGCGAGCATCGCGTACTCACCGCTCACCTGGTAGACGAAAGTGGGCACGCTAAACTCGTCCTTCACGCGCCGGACGATGTCGAGGTAGGGAAGCCCGGGCTTGATCATCACCATGTCGGCGCCCTCCTCGATGTCGAGCGCCACCTCGCGGATCGCCTCGTCGCCGTTCGCCGGATCCATCTGGTAACTCGCCTTGTCGGACCTGCCGAGCGCGGCGCCGGAGCCGACGGCATCGCGGAAGGGCCCGTAGAAACCGGAGGCGTACTTGGCCGAGTAGGCGAGGATGCGCGTGTCATGACGGCCATCCTCCTCGAGCGCCGCGCGGATCGCGCCGATACGCCCGTCCATCATGTCGGATGGCGCGACGACGTCCGCGCCCGCCGCCGCCTGCGAGCGCGCCTGGCGCACCAGCGCTTCGACCGTGGCGTCGTTCAGCACGTGACCGGAGGCGTCTACCAGCCCGTCCTGGCCGTGCGTCGTGTAGGGGTCGAGCGCGACGTCGGTGATCACGCCGAGCCCCGGCACATCCTTCTTGAATGCGCGCACCGCGCGCTGCACGAGCCCGTCCGGGTTCCAGGCCTCGCGGCCGTCCGCGCTCTTCGCCCCGGGGTCCGGCACCGGGAACAGCGCGATCGCCGGGATCCCGAGCATGCCGAGCCGCTGCGCCTCGGCAACGAGCAGGTCGATCGACATGCGCTCGATGCCCGGCATCGAAGCGACGGGCTCGCGCCGACGGCTGCCCTCGATGACGAACAGCGGCTGGATCAGGTCGTCCGCGGTGAGGGTCGTCTCGCGCGCGAGGCGCCGCGAAAAAGGGTCGCGCCGCATGCGGCGCATGCGTGTACCCGGATACCGTCCCGTGGCACTGCGACCCATCAGGCTCCTGGCGCGGCTCATCCTGCGGTAGATTGGCCCCGCAATGGGCCGGAAATAACCTGTGACTATGGCCGGTCTTTATACATGAACCGCGGGGTCGGAGAAACGGACCGGCGTCGGCGCTTCGGCGACCTGTGCGAGGATCTCCGCCCGGACCTCCTGCGGTTCGCATGGTGGCTGGGCCGCGACCGGGGGCTGGCCGAGGACGTGGTCCAGGAGGCGCTGTTGCGGGCCTGGAAGTCGTTCGACTCGCTGACCGACGAGGGCCAAGGCGAAGGCCTGGCTGCTCACCATCGTGCGCCGCGAGTTCGCGCGCAGCTTCGAGCGGAAGCGGCTCGAACTCTCGGACGTAGACGCGCTGGTCGCGGCCGAGTCCGCCGTGCTCGCCACCCCGGAGGACGAGGGCATCGGGCAGATGCGCGAGGCGATCTTCCGGCTCGATGCGGAATACCGCGAGCCGCTGGTGCTGCAGGTGCTGATGGGCTATTCGACGCAGGAGATCGCCGACATGATGGGCATGCAGCAGGGCGCGGTGCTGACACGGCTGTTTCGCGCCCGCGCCCGGCTGCGCCGGCAGCTCGGCCTCGCCCCGGAGGCGGAGGCGTGATCACCTGTCTCGAATTCAGGCGCCGCATCGGCGCCGAGCCCTTCGCCGCGGACGCGGAGCTCGAGGCGCATCGCCGGGCGTGCGCGCCTTGCGCACGCCACCAGGACGAACTGCGCGCAATGGACGATGTGATCCGGCGCGCGCTCGAGGTGAATCCGCCGCCGCGTGAGGCTGCCGCGCCCGTGCGGGCGGGCGCGATGCGATCCCGGTTCCTGGCGATTGCGGCGAGCCTGGTGGCGGGCATCGCGCTCGCGCTGGTGGTGCTGGTCGCCGCCCCGCGCGCGGCGATCGCGCGCGAAGTCGTCGCCCATGTGCTGCACGAGCCGGACGCGGCCGCTCCCGGCGCGCCGCTCCCGGCCGCGGCGATCGACGTCGTGCTCGCTCCCGCGGGCATGCGCCTCGCCGCCGGCGCGGGGACGGTCAGCTTCGCGGCGCACTGCGTCTTCGAGGGCCGGGTGGTGCCGCATCTCGTCGTGCAGGCTCCGGGCGGCCCGGTAACGGTCCTGGTGCTTGCGCATCGCACGATCGCGCGGCCGATGCGCTTCGACGAGCAGGGCTATTCCGGCGTCGTCCTGCCGGCGCCGCGCGGGTCGATCGCCGTCGTCGGCCAGGGCGTCCGCGACCTTGAAGCGGTCGCGCGCCAGGTGTTCGACGCAATCGACTGGGACGCCTGAAGCCTACTCCGCGGCGAGCCGCAGGACGGCGCAGCGGCCCTGGCCGGGTCCCGCCAGCGCCCCGTGCAGGAGCGGCAGGATCTTCTCCAGGTCCTCGGCGAACTTCCAGGGCGGATTGATCGTCACGAGCCCCGAGCCGTTCAGGCCGGCGCGCGAGTCGTCCGGATGCACGCAGAGCTCTGCGGCCAGCACGCGCTTCGCACCCGCAGCCACGATCCTGCGGTGCAGCCGCGCCGCGGTCGCGCCCAGCTTGATCGGGTACCATGCCATCAGCACACCCTGCGCCCAGCGCGCTGCCGCGGCGACGATTGCTTCCGCGACGCGCGCGAAGTCGGCCTCGGTGTCCTCGTAAGGCGGGTCGATGAGCGCGAGCCCGCGCTTCTCGGCGGGCGGCAGCAGGGCGCCCAGGGCCTCGTAGCCGTCCCGCACGTGGACGCCGATGCGCTCATCGCCGCGAAACTCCCGGCGCAGCGCCTCCGCCTCCGGAGCCTGCAACTCGCAGAACGCAGCGCGGTCGCCCGGGCGCATGAATGAGGCCGCTATCAGCGGCGAACCCGGGTACGCGCGCAGCGGCCCGCCGCCGTTCAGCGCGCGGACGATCGCGAGGTAGCGCGCGAGCGCCGGGTGTGCCGCCTCGATCCCTGCCGCGGCGATGCGCACGATGCCGCGTTCGGCCTTGCCGCCCGCGTCCGCGAGCTCGTAGCGGCCGCGTCCCGCGTGCGTGTCGAGCAGGAACAGCGGCCGATCCTTCTCCGTGAGCCTCGCGAGCGCCGCGACTAGGGCCGCGTGCTTCATCACGTCGGCGAAATTGCCGGCGTGGAAGGCGTGCCGGTATTTCACGCCTCGCCGAGCCAGTCGCGCGGGCGCAGCCAGTCGGCGAGTTCCGCTTCCGCCGAGCCGGGCTCGGGCGCGTAGCCGTACTCCCAGCGCACCAGTGGTGGCAGCGACATCAGGATCGACTCGGTGCGCCCGCCGGTCTGCAGGCCGAATAACGTGCCGCGGTCATAGACCAGGTTGAACTCGACGTAGCGGCCGCGCCGCAGCAACTGGAAGCCACGCTCGCGCTCCCCGTAGGGCTTCCTCCGCCGCCGCTCCGCGATCGGCAGCCAGGCTTTCGGGAAGGCGTCGCCGACCGCGCGCACGAACGCGAAGCAATCCGCGAACGAGGGTGCATTCAAATCGTCGAAGAAGAGTCCGCCGACGCCGCGCGTTTCGTTCCGGTGCGGCAGGAAGAAGTAGCGATCACACCAGGCCTTGTACTTCGGGTAACTGCCGGGCATTCCGGCGCAGGCCTCGCGGGCCGTGCGGTGCCAGTGCAGGACGTCCTCACGCACCGGGTAACAGGGCGTGAGGTCGAAGCCGCCGCCGAACCACCAGGCGGGCTCGGCGTCCCGCGGCTCGGCGACGAAGAACCGCAGGTTCATGTGCGTCGCCGGCACGTGCGGGTTCCTTGGGTGCAGTACCAGCGAGACCCCCATCGCCGTGAATGGTGCGCCCGCGAGGGCGGGGCGCGCCGCGGTCGCAGAGGCGGGCAGGGCCGCGCCCGATACCTCCGAGAAATTGACGCCGCCCTGCTCGAGCAGGGCGCCGTCGCGGATCACGTGCGACTCGCCGCCGCCGCCCTCCGCGCGCTGCCAACGGTCGCAGGTGAAGCGCGCGCGGCCGTCGGCGTGCTCGAGCGCGGCCACGAGGCCCACGTGGAGTTCCGTGAGCCATGCGCGCACGGCGACGCGGTCAGTCATGACTCACTCTCCGGCGGGCGCTTCCCCCGCAGGGGCTTTCGGCGCGGCCGCTTTCTTCCTCGTCGGCTTCCTCGCGGCCGCCTTCGGCTTCGCGGCTTTCGGCTTCGTGGTCTCGGGCGCCGCGGCCGCGTCACCGGCCGGTGCGGCGGCGGCCTTGCGTCGGCCAAAGCGACCGAAGCGGCCCTTGCGCTCGGGCGCGGCGGCGAGCAGCGCCTGGCACTCCTCGAGGCTGAGCGATGCCGGGTCGCGGTCCTTCGGTGCCTTTGTATTCTTCTTGCGGTCCGTTATGTATGGCCCGTAGCGGCCCTTCAGCACCTGGATGCCCGCGTCCGGGAAGTCCCGGATCGTGCGCTCGCGGTCAGCGCGGATCTTCGCCTCGACGATCTCGATCGCGCGCGGCAGCTCGAGCGTGAACGGGTCGTCCTCCTTGATCGAGGCGTATTTCGCGCCGTACTTCACGTACGGGCCGTACTGGCCACGACCGACGCCGATCGGCGTGCCATCGGGCGCTTGACCGAGGTCGCGCGGCAGGGAAAGCAGCCGCAGCGCGTCCGCGAGCGTGACGTCGTCCATGTGCTGGCCCGGCAGCAGGCTCGCGAAGCGCGGCTTCTCCGGGTCGTCGCGCGTGCCCTGCTGCACGAACGGGCCATACTGGCCCATGCGCACGCTGATCGGCTTGCCGCTGACCGGGTCCTTGCCGATCTCGCGCGACTCGGCGACCTCCTCGCGCGTGACCGTCTTGCCGATATGGTCCACGCGCTGGCGGAACGGCTTCCAGAACCGCCCGAGTTCATGGTGCCACTCCTTTTCGCCGTTGCTGATCTCGTCGAGCGCGTCCTCCATCAGCGCCGTGAACCCGTAGTCCACGTAGGTGCCGAGGTACTTGACCAGGAACTTGCTGACGATTTTGCCGATGTCGGTCGGCACGAAGGCGCGCCCGCTCATCTCCACGTAGCGGCGGTAGCGCAGTGTCTCGATGATCGAGGCGTAGGTGGACGGGCGGCCGATGCCGTGACTCTCGAGCGACTTGACGAGGCTTGCCTCCGTGTAGCGGGGCGGCGGCTGCGTGAAGTGCTGCTCGGGCCGGATCGACTCGAGCTCCACGCGTTCCCCGGGCTCGAGCGCCGGCAGGCGCTGCTCGTCCTCGCTCTCGACGTCGGTCTCGTCCTCGTCGTGGTCCTCGTGGTAGGCGGCGAGGAAGCCCGGCTCGAGCAGGGTCTGGCCGGTGGCGCGGAACACGTGGCGGTTCGCGCCAGTCGCCTCCCTCGGGTCGCCGGCGAGGAGATCGACGGCCACGGTGTCGAACACCGCCGGCGCCATCTGGCAGGCGACGGCGCGCTTCCAGATGAGCGCGTACAGGCGGCGCTGGTCCTCGTCGTGGATGTCGCGTTCGGCTTTCTGCGGCGTTTCGGCGGCGACGGTCGGCCGGATCGCCTCGTGCGCTTCCTGCGCGTTCTTGGACCGGGTCTTGTATTCGTTGACGCCGTCGGAGAGCGCCTGCTTGCCGAATTGCGCCTCGATCGTCGCGCGTATCTCGCGTACCGCCTCAACCGACAGCGAAACCGAGTCGGTGCGCATGTAGGTGATGTAGCCCGCCTCGTAGAGCTTCTGTGCGGACTGCATCGTGCGCCGCGCGGTGAAGCCGAGCTTGCGCGCCGCCTCCTGCTGCACGGACGAGGTCGTGAACGGGGGTGGCGGGTTCCTGCGTTTCGGGCGGCACTCGACGCTCTCGACCGTGAGCCAGCCCTTCGACTGGTCCTGCAGCGCGCGCTCGACGCGCCGCGCGTCGGCCTCGTTCGTGACCGTGAAGCGCGACTTCTGGACGTCGGACTCGAATTTCTCGCCGGCGAACTCGATGAGTCGCGCCGGGAAGCGTGCCGACTCCTTCGCTGCCTCGGATTCGACGGTCCAGTACTCGAGCCGCTGGAACTTCTGGATCTCGGCCTCGCGCTCGCAGATCAGCCTGAGCGCGACGCTCTGCACGCGGCCGGCGGAGAGCCCCGGCTTGATCTTCTTCCACAGGAGCGGCGAGAGATTGAAGCCGACCAGGTAGTCGAGCACGCGCCGGGCCTTGTAGGCGTTGACCAGGTTCTCGTTGACGCCGGGCTCGGCCTGCTCGACGGCCTCGCGCACGGCGTTCCGGGTGATCTCGTAGAAACGCACGCGGCGCAGGTTCTTGCCGTCGAGCACGCCCTGATCGCGCAGGATCTCCGAGAGGTGCCAGGAGATCGCTTCGCCCTCGCGGTCCGGGTCGGTCGCGAGGTAGAGGGCGTCGGCTTTCTTCATCGCGCGTGCGATCGCGTCGACCTTGGGCTTGCTCTTGTCGATGAGCTGGTACTTCATCTCGAAATCGCGCTCGGGATCGACCGCGCCCTCCTTCTCGACGAGGTCGCGCACGTGGCCATAGGAGGCCAGCACCTCGAAGTCGGCCCCGAGGTATTTCTTGATGGTCTTCGCCTTGGCAGGCGACTCGACGATGACGAGATTGCTGCTCATGTGCCCGGATTCAATTCAATGTCCCAGAAACGCCAAAGCCGCGGGCCCGACCGCGGCTCTCTGGCGACCGGCGCCGGCGGCGCTCAGTGCATGGCATCCCGGCGCTCGTCGAAGACCAGATCTTCCATCCGCTGGTAGGCGTTTTCCTGCCCCGGCTGGCTGAACAGGACCATCAGGACGACCCACTTCAGCTGCTCGATGTCGATGTCGTCCGCCTCGAGCGCGAGCAAGCGGTCGATCACCACCTCGCGCTGCGCCGCCGACAGGATGCCGAGATTCTCGAGGTGCAGCAGGTAGCCGCGCACATCGGTATCGAGCCGGACCTGCTCGGAGCCGCTGAATACGCGCATGGCCCGGGCCGTGCCCTCGCCGACCGTGCGGTCGGGATCCGACGCGAGGCTCTCGAGCCACACCAGCGCGCGCTCGATCTCCGCCTCCGGATAGCCCTCCTGCTCAAGCTCTGCCTTGAGCGCCTCGCGGTCGGAAATGGAGTCGTCCTCGGCATCCAGGAAATTCTCGAACAGGCGGATCAGGATGTCGAGCACGCTGTCCTTCATCGGGCCTGCCTCGCTGTCGTCCTGCCGTAGCGGCCGCCGGGAAGGATTTCAACCCGGCCCGCGAGCTCCAGCAACTGCAGCTTCGAGATGACGGTATGTGCGGCCAGCCCGGTGCGCTGCACCAGCCTGTCGAGTCCCGCCGGCTCGAAACCGAGGGCATTCAACAGCATTTCCGCGTCGCTGTCCAACGCTCCGTCGAAGGAGTTCGCGCGATCGCGCGCATCCGGCGTGCAATTCGTCGTGCTCGCGAGGCCGAAAATGCCGAGCGCGGCGAGCACGTCATCGACCGATTCGACAAGCGCCGCACCGTCGCTGATCAGGCGATGGCAGCCGCGCGCGAGCGGATTATGTATGGAGCCCGGCACCGCCATGACCTCGCGCCCCTGCTCGCCGGCAAGCCGCGCGGTGATCAGCGAGCCGGAGCGCGCGGCGGCCTCGACGACGAGCACGCCGCGCGCGAGGCCGGACATCAGCCGGTTGCGGCGCGGAAAATTATCCGCGCGCGGCGGCGTGCAGGTCGGGAACTCGCTGACCAGCGCGCCGTTCGCCGCGATGCGCGCAGCGAGTTCGCGATGCCCGGCGGGATAGACGCGGTCGAGCCCGGTGCCGCAGACGGCGATTGTTGTGCCGCGCGCGGCGAGCGCCCCGCGATGCGCCGCGGCGTCGATGCCGGCGGCGAGCCCGCTCGTGATCGTGAGGCCCGCGGTCGCCAGCCGGGCGGCGAAGTCGAAGGCGGTTTAGCGTCCCGCCGCCGTCGCCGCGCGGCTGCCGACGATCGCGACCTGCGGGCGCGACAGGGCGGCAGGATCGCCCTCGACGAACAGGGCGGGCGGCATGCCGGCGACCGCGGCGAGCTGTGGCGGGTAGGGCGGGTCCTGCTCGGTGAGCAGCGATCGGTTCGGTCCGTCGAGCCAGGCGTGGTCGCGGGCTATGCCTTCCGGGTCCCGTTCTCCCGGGCCGCACAGGCGCTGCAGCCAGCGCACCAGATCGCCTTGCCGCGCGGTGTCGGCCATCCCGCGATCCTGCGTCGCCCATTCGCCCGCCGCTGCTGTCATTTGCGGGCACTTCCGACACATTTAGTGAGTCCGCCGGGCGCGATCGCACCGACTCCGCCGCGTCACAGCAGGCGCGCGCGGGATCCGGTGCCGTGCTTGCGAAACCGCGCAGATTCGTGAGTCAGCAACAAAGAGAACGCCGGCGCGGGGCCGGCGTCTTCGTGAACAGGCCGGGAACGGGTCAGCCGGCGGCGGGCGAGCGCACCATGTCGCCGACCTTCACCTCGCGGTCGGAACGCCACATCAGCCCGTAGCTTATGTGGTCGTAGGCCTTGAAGATCAGCGTGACGCCGTTGCGCTCGTCGGGCAGCTGCACGCGGCGACTCTTCGGGTTCGGGGTCGTGTCGAGCACTTCCTCGCCGGCCTCCCAGACTTCGAGCACGTGGCCGGGCTCGAGGCCGTGCCGCGAGCCGCGATTGATGATCACGACGTCGTAGTCCGCGACCACCGTGCGCTCGTCGATGACCGACATGATCGTGCCGTCGACCTGGACGCCGGGCGCGCGCGGGATGAAATTCATCTTCGGCTCGTGCTCGATGTCGAGCAGGATGTCGTCTTCGAGCGTCTCGCGTGCGGAGTCCACGACGCGCAGGGTCGCCGGATCGCCGACCCGGTTGAGATTGGCTTCGCCCGTATGCAGGCCCTGGTAGCCGACCACGTCGCCGTCGTCCGGATCGCGCAGCTCGTCGCCCACGTGGTAGACGTTGTAGCGATTGCCGAGCGCGCCGTTGCCAAGGCGGCGCACATAGATGTCGTTGCCGACCAAGGAGATCAGGCGCTCGTCGCGCGCGGCGACCACGTACGGCGCACGTTCGACCTGCTAGGCCGCGAGCAGCTTCGGCCTGCCCATGAACGCCGCGATGCGATCGTACGGAATCGCGTGGATCGCCTCGGACAGCGGATGCTCGCGCACCCGCGGCGAGAGTCGAGCCTCGCCAGCACGGGCGAGCGAGACCACGGGCCTTCCGTCCACCCAGGTGAGCGCGAGCTCGTCGCCCGGGTAGATGAGGTGCGGGTTCGCGACCTGGGGGTTGATGTGCCAGATCTCCGGCCAGTACCAGGGATCGGTCAGGAACTTGCGCGAGATGTCCCAGAGGGTGTCGCCCGGCTGAACGACGTAGCGCTCCGGGGCGTCCGGCGCGACCGGAATGACGCCGCGGTCGATACCCTGCTCCTGCCCGGTCGCGATGCCCGCCGGGAGGGCCATGGCGAGGGCGAGGGCGCAGGCGGCGGCGGCCGTCAGCGCGCGCAGGGAATGGTGCTTACCGAACGTGGGGGACGAAGCCATGCGAGGTGCTCCCTTACAGCCGCGGCAGCCGTAGAATCGTATAATTCACGGCTTCCGGTTTCCGACGTAAGTCCATGCTTCGACGAACTTTAGCAGCAATCGCTGGCCAGTTACACGCGCCCGGATACCCGCGCCCATGACGCGCCTCACAATCCTGGAGTATCCGGACCCCCGGCTGCGCACCCGGGCCGCCCCGGTGACGGCCGTGGACGCCGCGCTGCGTGAGCTGATCGACGACATGTTCGAAACCATGTATGCGGCGAAAGGCATCGGCCTCGCCGCGACCCAGGTCAACGTGCACCGGCGGCTGCTGGTGACCGACGTTTCGGAGGGTCACACTGACCCCCGGGTCTTCGTCAACCCGGAAATCCTCGCGCGGGACGGCAAGGCCGTCGGCCAGGAGGGCTGTCTCTCGGTACCCGGTTATTTCGACGAGGTCGAACGTGCCGAGCGGATCCACGTGCGTGCGCTAGATCGCAACGGCAAGACCTTCGAGGCCGACCTCGAGGGCCTGCTCGCGGTCTGTGTGCAGCACGAGGTCGACCATCTCAACGGCAGGCTGTTCGTGGACTACCTGTCCGACCTCAAGCGTCAGCGCGTGCGCAAGAAGATCGAGAAGGAGCGCAGGCTGCGCGCGGAAGGCCGCGCGGGCGAGACCTCGCGCGCGCCGGCGATCTGACCGGCTCCATGCCCACCGAATCCGGCCTGGCGGTCATCTTCGCCGGCACGCCGGCATTCGCTCTCGACTCGCTCGACGCGATCGCCGCCTCGCGGCACCGTATCCGTGCGGTATTCACGCAGCCCGACCGCCCGAGCGGCCGCGGCCGCGCGCTGGCCGCGAGTCCGGTCAAGCAGCGCGCGCTCGCGCTCCGCCTGCCGGTTCACCAGCCGGCGACGCTCAAGGACGCGGCTGCGGCATCGATGATCGCGGCGCTTGCGCCGGACGTGATCGTGGTGGTCGCCTACGGGCTCCTGCTGCCGCCCTCGATCCTTGCGCTGCCCCGGTTCGGCTGCCTCAACGTGCACGCATCGCTCCTGCCGCGCTGGCGCGGAGCGGCACCGGTCGCGCGCGCGATCCTCGCCGGCGACCAGCGCACGGGCGTATGCATCATGCGCATGGAGGCGGGGCTCGACACCGGCCCCGTGATGCTGCGCCGCGAGATGGCGATTGCCGCGCGCGAGACCGCGGGCGAGCTCGAGCATCGGCTCGCCCGGGCGGGTGGCGAGGCGATCGTCGCGGCGCTGGACGGGCTCGACGCGGGTCGCGCGACGTTCGAGCCCCAGGACGAGTCGCGGGCGACCTGGGCGGCGAAACTGACCAAGGCCGAGGCGCGCCTCGACTGGCGCGAGCCGGCCGAGGAACTCGCGAGGCGGGTGCGGGCGTTCAATCCGCGGCCGATCGCGGAGACCACGCTGGACGGCGCGCAATTGCGCATCCATGAGGCCGATCCGATCGCAGCGGCACCTGGCCCTGTTCCGGGCACGATCCTCGCCGCGGACGGCGCGGGGATCGCGGTCATGACCGGAGCCGGCGCGCTCCTGCTGCTGCGTGTACAACTGCCGGGCCGTCGCGTCGTCGCGGCGGCAGAGCTCGCGAACGCCCGGAGCCTCGTCGGCAAGGTCCTGGCTTGAGCACCCCCGGCGGCGCCGCGATTCGCGCCGCGGCGGCGCGCGCCGTGGCTGCGGTTGCGGTGCACGGCCGCCGCCTCGAGGACGCGGTCGCCGCGGCGACGCAAGGCGGCGTGCCGCGCCCCGCCGTGCAGTCGCTGTCATTCGGGACCGTGCGTTGGCACTTCGAGCTCGCGGCCTGCCTCTCGATCCTGCTGGACCGGCCGGGCTCGAAGCAGGATCCTGAAGTGCGCGCGCTGATGCTGGTCGGGCTGTTCCAGCTGCAGCACGGCGCGACGCCCGAGCATGCCGCGGTCTCGGAAACCGTCGAGGCGATGCGCGCACTCGGCCGCCCGCGCGCTGCGGGGCTCGTCAATGCCGTGCTGCGACGCTTCCAGCGCGAGCGCCAGGCGGTGGTCGCGGCCGCGCACGCGAGCCGCGCCGCGCGCCACGCCCACCCGGAGTGGATGCTCGATGCGTTCGCGCGCGACTGGCCGGCCGACTGGGAATCGATCGCGGCCGCCGGCAATGCGGAGCCGCCGATGTGGCTGCGCGTCAACGCGCGGCGCCTCGCGCGCGAGGACTACCGGGCGCGGCTCGCAGCATCGGGCCTTGCGGCGGAGCCGTGTCCGTTCGCGCCGCAGGCACTCCGGCTCGCGGAGCCGGTCGCGGTCGATACGCTGCCCGGCTTCGCGGATGGCGAGGTATCCGTGCAGGACGCGGCTGCCCAGCTCGCACCGTTCTTTCTGGCGGCGGGGCCCGGCATGCGCGTGCTGGACGCCTGTGCGGCGCCGGGTGGCAAGGCCTGCCACGTCGCCGAGCTCGAGCCGGATCTCGCGGAACTGGTCGCGGTCGACATCGATGCGGCGCGCGCAACGCGGATCGAGTCGAATCTGGCTCGACTTCGCCTCTCGGCGCACGTCGTCGTCGGCGATGCCGGGCAGCCCGCCACGTGGTGGGATGGCCGCCCGTTCGAGCGGATCCTGCTCGACGTGCCCTGCTCGGGCACGGGCGTGATCCGCCGCCATCCGGACATCAAGCTCCTGCGCCGCGCCGACGATGTCGCCCGGTTCGCGGTGCAGCAGGCGGCGTTGCTGCGCACCTGCTGGGGGCTCCTCGCGCCCGGCGGCCGGCTCGTATATGCGAGCTGTTCGGTGCTGGCGGCCGAGAATGCGGGCGTCGTCGGGGGATTCATGGCCGAGGAGCCCGCGGCGGTCGAAGTGACCGAATCTGCTAGGCTTTTGCTGCCCGGGGCGCTGCCGTGGCGGCCTGCGGGGCCCGGTTGCGCGCTGCGAAGCGGCGCGGCCGATGCCGACGGCTTCTACTACGCCTGCCTCGAGAAGAAGACCTGAGCGTGCACTTGTTGCGGGGAACGAGCTGGCTGCTGACTCTCGCCGCGCTGCTCGGCACGGCGACCGCGCCCGTGGCCGCCGCGCAGGAAGCCGAGCGCTTCGAGATCCGCAACGCCTACGTCCAGCTGGTGAATGGCGAATGGCTGCTCGACGTGCGTCTCGACGTCGCGCTCGCCGAGGCGGCGCGCCAGGCGTTCGCGGAAGGCGTGCCGCTGTTGCTGCGCCTGGAGGTCGAGGCGAGCGTCGAACGCCGCCTGCTGCCGTCCGACGAAGTCGTCTCGCTGGGCCGCCGCTGGCAGCTCGCCTATGACGCGATCGCGGAGCGCTATGTAGTCACCGACGTCAAGGCCGGCACGCACGTCAGCCACGCCACCCGGGAGGAGGCTTTCGAGGCGCTGGACCACATCGGCGGCATCGTGATCGCCGACACGGCGACCCTGCCCGAGGGGCAGCGCTTCGACATGCGCGTGCGCGCAACGGTCGAGATCGGGGAGCTGCCCGCCGCGGTGCGGGTCCTGCTCTTCTGGCGTAGCTGGTCGCGCACCACCGAGTGGTACGCCTGGCAGGTGCGGCCGTGATCCGGCGCTGGCTGCCATTTATCGCCGGCGCGGGGATCGTCATCTGGGTGACTGCGCTCGTCATGCTCGCGCTCACGGCGGAGGGTCCGCAGCGCTTCGGCGAGCTGTACCTCGCGATCCTGCTGATCAATGTCGCGGGCATGGTCGCGCTGCTCGTGCTGATCGGCGGGCGGCTGGCCGACTTCGTCCGTGACTGGCGGCGGCACGTGCCCGGCTCACGCCTGCGCGGCCGGACGCTGCTGATGTTCGGGGGGCTCGCGATCGCGCCGCTGCTGATGGTGTTCACGTTCTCGGTGCTGTTCCTGACCCGCGGTATCGACGGCTGGTTCCACGCCGAGGTGCGCCAGGGACTCACCGACGCGCTCGGGCTGTCGCGCGCGGCGCTCGACCTGCGCATGCGCGAGTACCTCGACCGCACGCTCGGCATGGCCGACCGCCTTGCAGCCGAGTCCGGCGCCGGTCTTTACTTCGCGCTCGACGAGGAGCTGCGGAACTCGGACGCCGAGGAACTCATCGTCGCGAGCGCCGGCGGCCAGACCGTCGCCTACATCCGCGCCGGCATCCAGCACGCGCTGCCCGCGGCGCTGCCCGCGGACCTGCTGCTGCAACTGCGCCAGGGGCGGCCGCACGTGAGCCTGCAGCCCGCGCCCGGCGGCGGCTACCAGGTGCGCGCCGCGACCCAGGTGCTTTCCGTCGCGGGCACGCATTCGCCGCTGGTGCTGATTGCGACTTACCCGGTGCCGCAGCGGCTCTCCGACCTCGCCGGCACGGTGCAGCAGGCCTACCAGCAGTACGGTCAGCTATCGTACCTGCGTGAGCCGCTCAAGGCCGCGTTCGTCCTGACGCTCTCGCTGGTGCTGCTCATGGCGCTGCTCGCGGCCGTGTACGGCGCGCTGTACTTTTCCGAGCGGCTGGTACGGCCGGTGCAGGACCTGATCGCGGGCACGCGCGCGGTCGCCAAGGGCGACTTCGACACGCGGCTGCTGCGGCCCTCGCACGACGAGATCGGCTTCCTCGTCACCTCGTTCAACGACATGACCAAGAAACTCGCCCGCGCCCGCGAGGAGGCCGAGCGCAGCCAGGCCGCGGTCGAGGCGGAGCGCGCGGCGCTCGCGGTGATCCTCGCGCGGCTCACGAGCGGCGTGCTCTCGCTGGAACCGGACCTGCGGGTGCGCGTCGCGAACCAGGCTGCCGGCGTGATCCTCGGCGTGGACTTCAAGGGTGCCGCCGGTCGACCGCTCGCGGAGATCGCAGCCGGGCATCCGCTGCTCGCGGAGCTGCACGCGGTGCTGCAGCGGCACCTCGCGGCGGGCGAGTCGGAATGGCGCGAACAGGTGACGCTACGCGCCGACGCGGGCCGGCGCGAACTGGTGTGCGCCTGCACGTCGCTGCCGGGCGACGCCGGGGCCCAGGGGCTCGTGCTCGTGTTCGACGAGGTTACGCAGCTCCTGCAGGCGCAGCGTCAGGCGGCCTGGGGCGAGGTGGCACGCCGGCTGGCGCACGAAATCCGCAATCCGCTCACGCCGATCCAGCTTTCCGCCGAGCGGATGCGCAGGAAGCTGATGCGCGGCCTGGGCGCTCCCGAGGCGGAGTTGCTCGAGCGCTCGACGCACACGATCGTGCAGCAGGTCGAGGCAATGAAGCAGATGGTGGCGGCCTTCACCGAGTACGCGAAGGCGCCTGAAATGCATATCAGCGAGCTCGACCTGTCCGCGCTGGTCCGCCAGGTGGCCGACCTGTACCACGCCCAAGACCCGCGCGTGGCGTTCGGGCTGTCGCTCGATCTCAAGGCCTCACTGCTCGAGGCCGACCCGGGGCGAATCCGGCAGCTGCTGAACAACTTGCTGACGAATTCGCTAGAGGCACTCGACGGTCATCAGAATCCTGTCATCATGATCGAGACCCGGCGCCTGGGGGACCGGGTGGCGCTGGCGGTCACCGACAACGGCCCCGGCTTCCAGGATGGACTGCTCGAGCAGGCGTTCGATCCTTACGTGACCTCGAAGCCGAAGGGCACCGGACTCGGGCTCGCTATCGTGCGTCGCATCGTCGAGGAGCACGGCGGCACGGTAGAGGTCGACAATGCCCCGGAGGGCGGTGCCCGTGTGCGCATCCTGTTGCCGGCCACTGCGCGCGAGGCGCGGCGGGCGGAGGGAAGGAGAGAGAAGGCATGACTGCGCCGAGAATTCTCGTCGTCGACGACGAAGCGGACATCCGGGGGCTGCTCTCCGAGATCCTGGCCGAGGAAGGCTACGAGGTCGAGGTCGCGGCCGATGCCGCCTCGGCGCGGAAGGCTGCGGCCCGCGAGGAGCCGGACCTGGTGCTGCTCGACATCTGGATGCCGGACATGGACGGGATCTCGCTGCTGCGCGAGTGGGGTGACAAGCGGGCGCTGCGCTGCCCGGTCGTCATGCTATCCGGCCACGGCACGGTCGAGACCGCGATCGAGGCGACGCGGCTCGGCGCTTTCGACTTCGTGGAAAAGCCGCTGTCGATCGCGAAACTCCTGCGCACCACCGAGCGGGCGCTGGACGCCGGCAGGCGCCGGCACAAGGCGCAGCGCGCGTTGATCCCGCCGCTGGTCGCCCCGGTCGGCAAGAGCCGGCTGATGCAGCGGCTGCGCGAGCAGGTGCAGCAGGTCGCGGCCAGCGACGCGCCGGTGCTGCTGTCCGGCGAGCCGGGCACCGGGCGCGAGGCATTCGCGCGCTACCTGCACTCGCTCGGCAACCGATCCGCCGGCCCATTCGTGGCCGTGAGCTGCGCGGGCCTCGACGACGCGAATGCCGCGGCGCGGCTGCGCGGCCAGGTGTCGGACGGCAAGGTCGAGCCCGGGTATTACAAGCAGGCGCGCGGCGGCACGCTGTTCCTGGGCGGACTGGACGACCTCACCGCGCAGGCGCAGCGCGTGCTGCTCGCGGACCTCGAGCAGCGCGGCTGGCAGCATCCAGGCACGGGCGAGGTGGTGCCGTTCAACGCGCGCTTCGTCAGCGCGGCGCCGCCCAGGCACGACGGGCCGGCCGGAGGGCTGCGCCGCGATCTGCTCGCGCACCTCGAGGTCGTCTCGATCCGGATACCGCCGCTGCGCGAGTACGCCGAGGACGTGCCGGACCTGCTCCGGATTTATGTTGACCGACTGGTGGACGAGGAGGGCATGCCGTTCCGGCGCTTCTCGGTCGCCGCCCAGAACCGGCTGCGGAATTGTCCCTGGCCGGGCAACGTGCGCGAGCTGAGGAACCTCGTCCAGCGCGTGCTGATCATGGGCGGGCCCGAGGAAATTGGCCTGGAGGAGATCGAGCGGCATCTCGTCGCCCAGCAGGCCCCGGACGAGCCCCTGGTCAAGCAGGACCTGCTCGCGCTCCCGCTGCGCGCGGCGCGCGAGCAGTTCGAGCGGGCCTACCTGCTGCAGCAGTTGATGCTGTGCAACGGCAAGGTCGGACTCCTGGCCAAACGGGTGGGCATGGAACGCACGCACCTGTACCGCAAGCTGCGTTCGCTGGGCGTGGACTTCCGTCAGATCACCGAGGACTGAACCGTGGAGGCAGTCATGAAAGCGAGCAGGGTATTGACGGCGGCCGTCGTTGCCGCGGGGTTGCTGGGCGCTGTGGGCGCGTACGCGGACGACACGAAGCGGACCTTCGGCGAGTACACGGACGACAAGGTCCTGCACACCAAGGTCTGAGCCGCGCTGACCGAGGACAGGACCGCGGACGCCAACGAGATCAACCTCGAGGTCTACAAGGGGGTCGTGCAGCTGAACGGCTTCGTGGACAACGAGAAGGAGAAGGCGGCGGCGGAGACGGTCGCCAGGGGCGTCTCGGGCGTCAAGGGCGTCGAGAACAACCTGCTGATCAAGCAGGCGGCGCAGACGACCGGCGGGGCGATCGATGACTCGACGATCTCGGCTAAGGTGAAGTCGGCGCTGATCGAAAGCGCGGACACCAAGGCGGGCGACATCAAGGTCGAGACGCGAGGCGGCGTCGTGCAGCTTTCCGGCTACGTTGCGAACGAGGCCCAGAAGTCCGCGGCGACCAGGGTTGCGCAGGCAGTCGAGGGCGTGAAAGCCGTCACCAACAGCATCAGCATCAAGAACTGATCTGACGGTGCCGGGTCGCACTTATCGTACTTATTGGCTTTTTGGCCAATAAGTACGATAAGTGCGACCCGGCACCAATCACCAATCAATCCCCGACGCGCACCATTAGGAAGTCGACCTCGGCTTCCTTGAGGCGGGAGCGCACGCGCTCCAGCTCGGCAGGATCGCTGATCGGCCCGATGCGCACGCGGTGCCAGGTATCGTTGTCGATCGCGACGCGCTGCACGTTCGACTGGATGCTCTGCAGCGCGAGCTGCGCGCGCACGCGGTCGGCGTCCTCGAATCTCCGGTACGAGCCGGCCTGTAATACGTAGGCGCCGGTTTTGGTGGCGGACTCCGGCACGTCGCGCGGCACCACGACCTCCTTCTCCGGAACGACGACCTCGAAGTTGGGCAGCATGTCGTAGAAATCGTACTGGTCCGGCTGCGGGTCGGTGGCGGACTCGCGCGCCGAGGCGGGCTCCGCCTGCGCGGGCGTCTTGCCGGCGGCCTCCGCCGGCAGCGACTCGCGCGGGTCGAACCAGTGCATCGCGAACCCGACCGCGAGGCCGACGGCGAGCCCGATCAGGAGCCCGGTCCAGCCGGAGAACCCCTCGCGCTGCCCGCGGCTGCGTTTGTAGTCCCTGGCGATCATCGGCGCGCCTACATCGACTCCGGCGCCGAGACGCCCAGGATCCCGAGCGCATTCACGAGCACCTGGCGCGCCGCGGCGATCAGGGCGAGGCGGGCATTGCGGGTGTGCGCATCGTCGACGATGAAGGGCAACGCCGCGTAGCAGGCGTGGAACGCCTGCGCGAGCTCGCGCAGGTAATGAACCACGAGGTGCGGCGCGCGCTGCTCCGCACCCTGGTGCACGACCTCGGGCCAGCGCGAGACTTCGCGCATCAGCGCGATCTCGGCCGGTTCCGCGAGCATCGCGAGGCCCGCGAGCCCCGCCGCACGGTCGAACGGCAGGCCGCGCTCCGCGGCCTGCTTCAGCACGCTCGCGATGCGCGCATGCGCGTACTGCACGTAGTAGACCGGGTTGTCGTTGCTCTGCTTGCGCGCGAGCTCGAGGTCGAAGTCGAGCGCCTGGTCGTGCGAGCGCATCACGTAGATGAAGCGCGCGGCATCGTTGCCGACCTCCGCGCGCAGGTCGCGCAGCGTCACGAACTGCGCCTCGCGCTTGCCCATCGCGACCTTCTCGCCGCCCTTCCAGAGCGTCACGAACTGCACCATCGGCACCTCGAGCGACTCGGGCGGCTCGCCCATCGCCGCGAGGCCGGCGCGCACGCGCGCCACGTAGCCGTGGTGGTCGGCGCCGAGGATCGTCAGCAGCAGCTCGAAGCCGCGCTCGCGCTTGTCGAGGTGATAGGCGATGTCGGAGGCGAAGTAGGTCTTCTGGCCGTTGGCGCGGACCACCACGCGGTCCTTCTCGTCGCCGAACAGCGTGGCGCGGAACCAGGTCGCGCCCTCCTGCTCGAATACGTGGCCATTGGCGCGCAGCCGCCGCAGCGCGCGGTCGATCGGCCCGCCGTCCCGGCCGTCGCCGAGTGCCTGTTCCGAGTACCAGCGGTCGAAGGTCACGCCGAACTCGGCGAGGTCGCCCTGGATGTCGGCGAGCATGTCGGCGAGCCCGGCGTCGAACACGATGGGGAAACCGTCGCCGAGCAGCTGGCGCGCGCGCGCGATGACCGCGTCGATGAACTGGTCCTTGTCGCCGCCCGCAGCCTCGTCCGCTGGCAAGCCCGCGAGTACCTCGGCCGCGGGGCGCCTGAGCGCATCGCCATACCGTGCGCGCAGGTTCGCAGCCACGGGACGCACGTAATCGCCGCGATAGCCGTTGGCCGGGAACGGCAGCGTTTCGCCGCACAGCTCGAGGTAGCGCAGCCACACGCTCGCGGCGAGGATGTCCATCTGCCGGCCCGCGTCGTTCACGTAGTACTCGCGGTGCACGCGCCAGCCGTCGGCCGCGAGCAGGTTCGCAACCGTCGCGCCGAAGGCCGCATGCCGGCCGTGGCCGACGTGCAGCGGCCCGGTCGGGTTCGCCGACACGAACTCGACGATGGTGCTGCGGCCGGCGCCGGCGGTGCCGCGGCCGTAACGCTCGCCCGCGTCGAGCACGCGCGCCATCTCCGATTGCCAGGCGGCGGGAGTCAGGAAGAAATTGATGAAGCCGGGGCCGGCGATCTCGGTCTTCGCGACCAGCGGGTTCGGCTGGACCGCCGCGACGATCCTGGCCGCGAGCGCGCGCGGGTTGGCGCGCGCGGCCTTGGCGAGGCGCATCGCGACGCCGGTCGCGAAGTCGCCATGCTGCGCGTCACGCGTGCGTTCCACGCCCGGGTCCGGCAGCGCGCCGTCGCCGAGCGTGCCCGCGGGCAGCACGGCGAGCGCATCGGCGACCAGGTTCTCGACGAGGTTTTTCAAGGCGCGCCAGTCTCTGGAATCGCCGCCTGCTAGTCAACTTCCGCAGGGTCGACGTCGAGCGACCAGCGCAGCGAACGCGGCGCGCGCACGGCCGCGATTGCGGCGACCCACTCGCCGAGGAACGCCTGCAGCGCCCCGCGCGAGCGCGACTCGACGAGCAACTGCGCGCGGTGCCGTCCGGCACGCCGCGCCATCGCCGCGGCCGCGGGACCCAGGATCCTGGGGCGCGGGCCGCCGCCAGCGGGCGCCGCGGCTTCCGCGGCGCGCAGGAAATCGAAGACCTGCGCGCGTGAGGGAGAGTCGGCGCGCAGCAGCGCGAGGTGTGAATACGGGGGCCAGCCGGCCGCACGCCGCTCCTCGAGCGCAAGCACCGCAAAGCCCTCGTAGCCCTCGGTGATGAGGCGGCGCAGCAGCGGGTGCTCGGGATACGCCGTCTGGATCAGCACCTCGCCGGCGCGGGCGCCGCGCCCGGCGCGCCCGGCGACCTGCACGATCTGCTGCGCGAGCCGCTCGCTGGCGCGGAAGTCCGCCCCGAACAGGCCCTGGTCCGCGGCCAGCACCACGACCAGCGTGACGTCCGGGAAGTCGTGGCCCTTGGTCAGCATCTGGGTCCCGAGCAGGATGCGCGCGCGGCCGTCGCCGACCGCGGCGAGCGCCGCCTCGAGATCGCCGCGCCGGCGGATCACGTCACGGTCGATGCGCACCATTGGCGCGGCCGGGAACAGCTGCGTCAGCGTCGTCTCGACCCGCTCCGTGCCCTCGCCGACGGGCGCGAGCTCGTTGCCGCACTGCGGGCAGGCGAAGGGCATGCGCTCCTCGGCGCCACAGTGGTGGCAGGCGAGGGTCGCGCGCGAGAGGTGCACCGTGAGCCGCGCGTCGCAGGACTTGCAGGGCGCGATCCAGCCGCACCCGGTGCAGAACATCGTCGGGGCGTAGCCGCGACGGTTCAGGAATACCAGCACCTGTCCGCGGTCGCCAAGGTGCCGCTCGATCGCCGCCAGCGCCGGCGGCGACAGCCCGTCGCGCGCGGGGTTGACGCGCAGGTCGACGACCGTGACCCGCGGCTTGCCCGCGCGCCCCGTGCGCTCGGGCAGCGACAGCTTCGCGTAGCGGCCGGCCGCGGCGTTCGCGAGCGATTCCAACGACGGCGTCGCGGAACCGAGCACCGCTGGGCAGCCGGCGCGCTGCGCGCGCGCGACCGCAAGGTCACGGCCCGAGTAGCGAAACCCCTCCTGCTGCTTGTACGAGGCGTCGTGCTCCTCGTCCACGACCACGAGCCCGAGCGCCGGCATCGGCGTGAACACCGCCGAGCGCGTGCCGATGACGACCGGCGCCCGCGCGGAGGCTGCCGCGCGCCAGGCCTCGAGACGCGCGCCGTCGGCGAGCGAGGAGTGCAGCGCGACGACCGGCGCGGCGAGGCGCGTGCGAAAGCGGGCGACAAGCTGCGGTGTCAGCGCGATCTCCGGGACCAGCACCAGAGCGCCGCGGCCCGCCTCGATGACCCGCTCGATGATGCGCAGGTACACCTCGGTCTTGCCGCTACCGGTGACGCCGTGCAGCAGGAAGGCGGCGAATTCCCCGTGTGAGGCGCCGACGCGACCAATCGCCGCGGACTGGTCGGCGGTCGGCACCGGCCCCGCGCGGCCCTCGCCCGCGGGCGGCGGCGCCTCGGGTCGGCTGAAGGATTCGAGCCAGCCGCGCGCAGCAAGCGCACGCAGCGCCGGCGTGTGACCGGCCGCGGAAATCGCCGCGGCGCTCGCGCCTTCGTCGCCGGCGAGTTCGAGCAGGGCTCTCTGGCGCGGGCCGATCCGCGCGCCGCCGGCAAGCGCCGCGCGGCCGGCCTGCGAAAGCCGCCACACGGCTTCCTCGCTCACCGCCGCCTTGCCCTGGCGGAGCAGCTTCGGCATCGCGCCGAAGAGCACGTCGCCGAGCGGGTGGTGGTAGTAGTCGGCCGCCCAGTGCAGCAGGCCGAATGTCGTCTTGTCCCAGATCGGCGTCGTGTCGATCGCCTCGAGGGCGGGCTTCAGCCGCGCACGCGGCAGTGCGCTCGACGTCGCATGCGCGATCACGAGGCCGATGGCCGTCTGCCGGCCGAACGGCACGCGCACGCGTTCGCCCGGCCGGGGTGGCGGCCGGCCTGCCGGCGCGAGGTAGTCGAAGGACTGCCGCAGCGGCGTGTCGAAGACGACTTGCAGGATGTCCGCCGGGTTGCTCAAAAAGACCTTTCCAATCAAAGCGTTGAATAGATACGCCCGCCCCGTGCAACGCCGGCGGTGTGCCACCTTATACACGCTGGACGTGCGCGACGTGGGAAGCGGGCGGAGAATGTTCCGGCAGCTCGCTCGAGGATTGAGCGGATGAACAGCACCCACGCGTGCCCGCGGCCGGCGATGATCCTCGCCGACTGGCTGATTGGCGCGCCGGTCCTCGGTGAAACGCCGCCGACTGCGCCCCCGGATGCAGGGCTCCTCGAGTTCCTGGGCGAACTGTCCGGGGAAGAGCCGCTTTTTCTGCAATACACGACGACACGCGAGGCCGAGCGAGCTGCGAAGGACTTGGAGGCAAGCGCCGCCGGGATGGTGCCGGTCAGCGGCGCGGACCGGGGGGCTGTCGCCTGGGACGCGCTCGATGCACCGACGCAGGCACTGCTCGCCGGGCAGCCGGAATCCTGGGCCACGCTGCCGCCTGACCGGCAGCAGGCGCTGGCCGACGGCGCGCAGCGCTGGCTCGCGCTCGACGGCATCGGCCGCGCGCAGGCCAATGAGCGCTGGCACACCTGGCGCACGCTGACGGCCGGCCAGCGCAAGCAGGTGCGCAAGGCATGGGCCCGCTTCCGGCAGCTCACCCCGGAACAGCAGCAGGCGATGCGCGCGGCGTTCTTTCGCCACCAGCAGTTGCAGGTGGATGATCGCAGCTACGTCAGCGATCGCTGGATGGAAATGACGCCCGACGAACAGCTGCGCGCCATCGAGCGGCGCCGGGCTCCGGGTCCGCAGCCCGGCGCATTCGACAAGCGCACCTGCCCGCCGTGCTGAGGACTCGCGTCCGCGGCGCGGCCATGGGAGGATGATCGCGCCATGCCGCACGCACCGCTCAAGCGCTCCCGCGATCGCGTCATCGCCGGCGTGTGCGGCGGCATCGCGGCCTGGTTCGGCTGGAAGCCAGACCGCGTGCGCATCGCGTACGTGATCGCCTCGATCCTGAGCGCGGCCTTTCCCGGCATCATCGTCTACCTGCTGCTCTGGCTCGTGATGCCGGACGCCGACGAGGCGTGAGCGCGGCTCGCGCGCTCGCCGAGCGGGTCGGCGGGGGGCATGAGCACGCGGTGCTTCTGGACGCGCGGCGGCGGACGATTGTCGCAGTACGCGACATCGCAAGCCAGGTAGTTCCTGGGATGTCCGAGGAGGACGGACTCGAGTTCGCGAGGCGCGCGCTGCGCGCGCACGGATTCGAGCAGGAGTGGGTGGCCCCCGACGTGCGCTTCGGGCGCAACACACTGAAGAGATACGCGGAGCCATCCGAGCCGGGCGTCGTGCTCGCGATGGACGACCTCTGGTTTGTCGACGTCGGGCCGCTTTGGCGCAACCACGAGTGCGACTACGCTGAGACCTTCACCGTGGGCAGCGACCCGGAGCAGCTGCGCATGGCGCGTGACGTGCGGGAAATCTTCGCTCGCACCTGCCGGCACTGGCAGGAATGCCGTGCGACCGGCGTGGAGATATACCGCTTCGCCGCCGCGCAAGCGGATTCCCTGGGCTGGCGGCTTGATCCCGAGATGGCAGGGCACCGCCTCGGCGTATATCCGCACGCGGTTTTCCACGACGGGCTGCTGGCGTGCGCGGAATTCACGCCATCGCCCGGGCTCTGGATGCTCGAGATCCAGATCCGGCACCCAGACCGGCCCTACAGCGCCTTCTTCGAGGACCTGCTGCTCACGGCCGGCGATGCGGCTTCCTGAAGTGAAGTTCGTCGACCGCGACGCGTCAACCACGCCGCCGGCGGCAGGTTTTGGCACCCCCGGCTACCGCGCCTACGTGCTCAACATGCTCCTGCTGGTCTACGTGCTCAATTTCGTGGACCGCGGGCTGCTCGCAGTCGTCGCGCGGCCGCTGAAGGCCGAGATCGAGATCTCCGACACCGCCTGGGGCCTGCTCACCGGCTTCGGGTTCGCGCTGCTGTACACCACGGCGGGAATCCCGATCGCGCGCCTGGCCGAGACCCGGAACCGCGTCTGGATCATGGCCGTCTGCCTCGCGTTCTGGTCGCTCATGACCGTGGCCTCCGGGCTCGCCGCAGACATTGCCGTCGGCGGCTTCGTGATCAGCGGGTTCTGGGTGCTGCTCGTTTGCCGCATCGGCGTGGGGCTCGGCGAGGCCGGCGGGACGCCACCGGCGAACTCGCTGATCGCCGATTACTTCCCGCCGCGTCGCCGGCCCGCCGCGATCGGCTACTACGCGATGGGCGTCACGCTCGGGACGCTGCTTGCGAACCTCGTCGGCGGGCCGGTCGCGGACTGGTTCGGATGGCGCGCGGCCTTCCTGATCCTCGGCCTGCCGGGCGTCGCGGTGGCGGTCGTGCTGGTGCTGACCACGCGGGAGCCGCCGCGCGGCTACACCGACCCGCCGCACATGCCGCGGCCCGCGGAGGTCTCGCTGCGCGACGGCTGGAACGAGCTGCTTTCACGCCCGGCCTACTGGTGGATGACGGCCGGCGCGACGATCGCCGCGTTCTGCGGCTACGCCATCGTCAGCTTCCAGGCGCTCTACCTGCAGCGCAGCTTCGACCTGACGGCGGGCGAAGCCGCGCTGCAATTCAGCGCGCCCGCCGCGGCGGCGGGCGCACTCGGGACTTGGCTGATGGGGCAAACCGCGTCGGCGCTCGGCGAGCGCACCCCGGGCGCCGTCGCCTGGCTCGCCGCCGCCGGGTTGCTGGCGGCGATTCCCTTCTATTTCCTGGCGTTCACCGCCTCGAGCCTCTGGGTGTGTGCCGTCAGTCTGTCGCTCGCCTACTTCGTGAAGTACGGCTACATCGGCGCACAGTTCACCATCACGCAGGGCGTCGTCTCGATGCGCGTGCGCGCCACCGCGACCGCCGTGCTCCTGTTCATCGTCAACCTGGTCGGCTACGGGCTCGGGCCGCTCTTCGCCGGCATCGTCAGCGACGCGAGCTTCGCCCGCGCGCAGTCGCAGTCGGTCGTCGCCGAAGGTCTGACCCGCTCGATGTGCGACGCCGCCCAGCAGCAGGTCACTGACGCGTCACGCCTCGCATCGACGCCGCCGCTCGGTGCGGAACTGCCGGCACTGCTCGCGGAACTGCCGCAGCCGATCACCGCCGTGCAATACGGGTTCTGCCTGGAAGCCAATGCCTCCAGCACGCAGTTCTCGATGCTGCTGATTACCTCGCTCTACGTGCTCGCCGCGCTCGCCTTCGTCGCGAGCGCCCGCCGCCTGCGCCACGACCTCCAGGTCTGACCGCCCGCGCGCCAGATCGTCGCGGAGCAGGTCACGCCGTGAAAGACCGCCGGATGATGTTTCGGGCCGCGCGCCGAGCGCGGGCGGGGTCCTGAGTGAGCGACTAGAGTTCCGGCGGAGCGAACGAGGGAACCCCGCCCAGCGATGGCGCGCGGCCCCTGACCATCTAGCCTGCGGCCTTCACCGCGTGAATCAGCTCCGCCGCGACCTTCTGCGCGTCGCCGTACACCATCCGCGTGTTGTCGAGATAGAACAGGTGGTTCTCGATCCCCGAGAACCCCGCCCCCTGGCCGCGCTTGATCACCAGCACGTTCTTCGCCTTGTCGGCGTTCAGGATCGGCATGCCGTAGATCGGGCTCGACTTGTCGGTGCGGGCGACCGGGTTCACCACGTCGTTGGCGCCGATCACCAGCGCGACGTCGGCCGTGTCGAACTCCGCGTTGATCTCGTCGAGGTCGGCGATCAGGTCGTAGGGCACACCGGCCTCGGCGAGCAGCACGTTCATGTGGCCCGGCATGCGGCCGGCGACCGGGTGGATCGCGAAGCGCACCATCACGCCGCGGTCGATCAGGAGCTGGCACAGCTCCCAGACCTTGTGCTGCGCCTGGGCGACCGCCATGCCGTAGCCGGGAATCACGATCACCTTCTGCGCGAACGCCATCATGACGCCGGCGTCCGAGGGCTCGATCGGCTTCAGCGAGCCGCTGACGCCCTCGGTCGCGGCGGCCGCACCCTCGCCGAAGTTCGAGAACAGCACATTCGCGAGCGAGCGGTTCATCGCCTTCGCCATCAGCTGCGTGAGCAGCGTGCCCGCGGACCCGACCACGATGCCCGCGATGATCATCGCCGCGTTCTCGAGCACGAAGCCCTCGAACGCGACCGCGAGGCCCGTGAAAGCGTTGTAGAGCGAGATCACGACCGGCATGTCCGCGCCGCCGATCGGGAGCGTCATGGTCACGCCGAGCAGCAGCGCGAGCGCAAAGAAGCCGACCACCATCTGCATCGACGGGTGGCCGGAGACCACGATCGCGGCGCCGAGCGCGACTGTCGCAGCGGTGATCAGCAGGTTGGCGGTCTGCTGGCCCTTGAAGCGGAGGCTGCGCTTGATGAGGCCCTGAAGCTTGCCGAAGGCGATCAGTGAGCCCGAGAAACTGACCGAGCCGATGAAGGCGCCCGCTGCAGCCAGCGTCGTCACCACCGGGCCGTGGTGCGCACCCGCCGCGGGATCCGCCGCCGCCATGCGCAGGAGCTCGACCGCCGCAATCGCCGCCGCGGCGCCGCCGCCCATGCCGTTGTACAGCGCGATCATCTGCGGCATGTCGGTCATGGCGACGATGCGGCCGCTCCACCAGGCGAGGCCGCCGCCGATGGCGATGGCCGCGAGCATGAGCGGGAAATTGCCCATGCCCGGGTAGAGGAAGCTCATCAGCGTGCCGATCAGCATGCCGAAGCCGGCGACGACGATGCCGCGGCGCGCCGTGACCGGCGAGCTCATGGCCTTCAGGCCCATGATGAACAGGAAGGCGACGAGCAGGTAGGAGAAGTCGATCGCGAGTGTCGCGACGTTCTCCGGCAGGAGTCCCGACATCAGGCGGATTCCTTCTTCTTCTGGCCGCTCGCCTTGAACATCTGCAGCATGCGCTCGGTCACGACGTAGCCGCCGACCGCATTGCCCGCCCCGAGCACGACGCCGACGAAGCCGATGACCTGCTCGGGCACCGTGTCGGCGCGGCCGAGCGCGACCATGGCGCCGACCAGCACGATGCCGTGCACGAAGTTGCTGCCGGACATCAGCGGCGTGTGCAGGATCACCGGCACGCGGGCGATGATCTCGTAGCCGGTGAATGCGGCCAGCATGACGATGTACAGGGCGATTACGCCTTCCATTTATGCGCTCTCCACCAGTTTGCGGGTCGGTTCATGGCGGATCGCCCCGTCGTGGGTGACGCAGGCCGCCGCGAACACTTCGTCGTTCCAGTCGATTGCGAGCGCCCCGTCCTTGAGCGCCGGCTTGATGAAATTGAGCAGGTTGCGCGCGTACATGTCGCTCGCGTGGCAGGCGACGGTGGCCGGCAGGTTCACCGGGCCGATCACGCGCACGCCCCCATGCTCCACGGTCTCGCCCAGGCGCGTCAGCTCGCAGTTGCCGCCGCCCTCGGCGAGCAGGTCGACGATCACGGCGCCCGGTTTCATGCGCTCGACGGCGGCGCGGGAGATGATGCGCGGCGCGGGGCGCCCCGGCACGCCGGCGGTCGAGATCACGCAGTCGGCGGCAGCGATGCGCGCGTCCAGCACTTCCTGCTGCTTCGCCTTCTCCTCGGCGGTCAGCTCGCGCGCGTAGCCGCCCGCGCCCTCCGCGGTGACGCCGGTCTCGACGAACTTCGCGCCGAGGGAGCGCACCTGCTCGCGCGTGGCGCTGCGCACGTCGTAGGCCTCGACCACGGCGCCGAGCCGCCTCGCGGTCGCGATCGCCTGCAGGCCGGCGACGCCGGCGCCGATCACGAGCACGGTCGCCGGGCGGATCGTGCCCGCGGCGGTGGTCAGCATCGGGAAGAACTTGTCGAGCGCCGCCGAGCCGATCAGCACGGCCTTGTAGCCGGCGACGGCGGCCTGCGAGGAGAGGGCGTCCATGGACTGCGCGCGCGAAATGCGCGGCACGAGCTCCATCGCGAAGCTGGTGAGCCGGCGCTCCTTCAGCGCGCGCACCAGCGCGGACTGGTTGTGCGGCGCGAGGAATCCGGCGACCGCTGCGCCGGGCTTCAGCTTCGCGACCAGGCCGGCGTCCGGCGGTTGCACGGTGAACAGCAGGTCCGCGGCCGCCAGCACGGCGTCGGCACCATCGGCGAAAGAGGCGTCCTGGTACTGGGCGTCGGGGAACCGGGCGGCCTCGCCCGCGCCGCGCTCGAGGAGGACCCGGGCGCCCGACGCGGCCAGGCGGGCCGCCACCTCGGGCACGATTGCGACGCGGTTCTCGCCCCGCACGGTCTCTTTCAGCACGCCGATCGTGACTGGCATCCGGAATCTTCCCCTGATCATTGCCGGCCGGGCGGCGGCGCGTTGAAAAATATCACAATCGTGGCTTATTGTTTGGAGCTTTCGGGGTCCGGAATCACGACGTGGTCGCAGGCAACGGCAAGGTCGGGACGGGTGCAAGGGCGGGCGGTGCGCCGGTCGCGCTGTCGCAGCAGGTGCTGCGCACCGATGCCTCGGGCATGCCGCTCGAGTGGATCGACTACAAGGAAGCGGTGCGCCTGCACTGCCTCGGCCAAGTCGCGTACGCCTTCGGCAGCCGGCTGTACGCGCTGCACGGCGGCGTCAATGCGAAGAGCGGCATGCAGACCGTGATCGAGGTCAACTCGATGATGGCGACGCAGGGCAGCTCCGGGAATCCGGGCAGCCTGCGCGGCGACTACGTGCCGCCGCTCAACAACGAGACGCTGTTCCGCCGCGATGCGAACCTGTGCATGTACTGCGGCGGGCGCTTCCCGTCGAACGCGCTGTCGCGCGACCACGTGCGGCCGTTCTGCCAGGGTGGCCGCGACGTGTGGAACAACGTGGTCGCCGCCTGCCGGCGCTGCAACAACCACAAGGCTTCGCGCACGCCGGAGCAGGCGGGCATGCAGCTGCTCGCGGTGCCATTCACGCCGACCTACGCCGAGTACATCTACCTGAAGGGCCGGCGCGTGCTCGCCGACCAGATGGAATACCTGCTCGCGCACTTCCCGCGCTCGAGCCCGCTGCACGCGCGCATCCAGCGCTTCAGGCAGTGAGCCGCGCGGGCGGACCCGCGGTCCACCTCGTCGACGCCAGCTACTTCGTCTTCCGCGCCTACTACTCGGTCGGCCTCGAGATGACCGACGGCGACGGCCAGCCGGTCAACGCGCTGTACGGCTTCGGCCGCTTCCTCGGCGACCTGCTCGAGGAAGCGCGGCCCGAGCACGTCGCGGTCGCCTTCGACGAGTCACTCGCGACCTCGTTCCGCAACCAGATCTACCCGGCGTACAAGCAGAACCGCGAGCCGGCGCCGCCAGAGCTGAAGCGCCAGTTCGGCCTGTGCCGCGAGCTCTGCCGCCTGCTCGGCCTCGCGGAGTTCGGCAGCCCGACGCACGAGGCCGACGACATCATCGGCACCCTCGCGACGCGGCTGCGCGCCGCTGGCCATCGCACGGTGGTGGTGACGCGCGACAAGGACCTCGCACAGCTGATCCGCGACGGCGACGACTACTGGGATTTCGCGGGCGAGCGTCGCTTCGGCTACGCCGACATCGAGGGCCAGTTCGGCGTGCGCCCGGAGCGCATGGCCGACTACCTCGCGCTTACGGGCGACACGGTCGACAACATCCCCGGCGTGCCGGGCGTCGGGCCGAAGACGGCGGCGGCGCTGCTCACGGCGTTCGGCTCGCTCGAGGAAATCTATGCGGGCCTCGACCGCGTGGGCGCGCTGCCGGTGCGCGGTGCGGCGAAGCTTGCCGACAAGTTGGCGCAGCACCGCGAAGCCGCGTACTTCGCGCGCCGGCTCACGGCAATCGCCTGCGACATGCCGCTCGAGTTCGACCTCGACTCGCTGCGCCGGCGCAAGCCCGACCTCGCCGCGCTCGGCGAGTTCTACGATCGCCATCGCTTCGGCGCCGCGCTGCGGCGCCAGGCGGAGCGCCTCGCGGCTCGCTGAGGGACGCTGCGAAAATCGGGGAGCGTCCCCGCTTGATGCGTCAGTAGGCGTCGTACCCGCGGCGCGAGACGTTGATTCCGCATTTGCCGAACCGCGCCCAGAGCTTGGCAGCGACGGAATCCGGATTCTTGAGATCCCTGACCCAGGCATCCCAGGCGTTGCCGAAGCCCTCGGTGGTCTTGCTGCGGCCGACCCAGTAGAGGCACTCGAGGTTGTGACTCTGGATCGGGAGCAGCACTTCTGACCGGTAGTCGTACGCAGAGGCCCATTCGCTGTTGAAGTCCCTCGCGATCTGCAGGTAGGTGTCGACGCTGCAGTCGGCATTCAGCTTCACCTCGATGACGTCGAGGTGATCGGCGGTCGCAGTCAGGGGCCATGCCATCACGGCCGCGGCAAGAAGTCTCTTCATGGTCGTTCTCCCGGAATGTGCTGTTGGATCGTGCCGGCTCCTGTCAGGAGGGCCGGGCAGCCCGTCTTCCATGCCCCTATGATGGCGGTGATTCAACCATCCGGGCTTCAGTCATGGCACCGAGATTCGTTCCCTTGTCCGGCTATCGCGAGTACCCCGCCGGGGAAATGGCCGCGCGTGCGCGCGATTTCGCACGCGAGATGGGACGCCGCCGCACGGTCCGCGACTTCGACGCGCGCCCCGTGCCGCGCGCGTTGATCGAAGACTGCCTGCGCGCCGCGGGCACCGCGCCGTCGGGCGCCAACCAGCAGCCCTGGCACTTCATCGCCGTCTCGGAACCGGCGGTGAAGTCGCGCATCCGCGCGGCAGCCGAGGCCGAGGAGCGCGAGTTCTACGCGCACCGCGCGCCGCCCGAGTGGCTGGAGGCGCTCGCGCCGCTCGGCACCGATGCGGACAAGCCTTTCCTCGAGATCGCGCCCTGGCTGATCGCGGTCTTCATCAGGCGCTTCGAGCGGCTGCCGGACGGCGGCAAGCGCAAGCACTACTACACCGACGAATCGGTCGGACTCGCGACTGGACTCTTGGTCGCCGCGCTCCATCACGCGGGCCTGGTCGCGCTCACGCACACGCCGAGCCCGATGAAGTTCCTGAATGAGATCCTCGGCCGGCCGAAGGATCTCGAGCGGCCATTCCTGCTGCTGGTGACCGGCTATCCGGCCGCCGATGCGCGCGTGCCCGACATCGCGCGCAAGCCGCTCGCCGACTACGTGACGTTCCTGTAGAAGCTCGCGCCCGCGGACTTGCGTTAGCCGGTCGGCCGCAGCTCGAGTTCGAAGCGGACGTCCACCGCGTCGCCGACCCACCCGGTGGAGGCCCAGTCACGCTGGCCGAGGCCGAACGCGAGGCGGCTGAGGGTCGTGCCGCCTTGCATGACGGCGGGGCCGTCGCTGGCCGCCGGCGCAAGCGTGAAGGTGACCGGCACGGCCTGCGTGACGCCGCGGATCGTGAGCTCGCCCGCGGCACGCCAGCGCGCGCCCGCGCGCTCGAAGCCGGCGGCACGGAACACGGCTTGCGGGTGCTTCTCGACCCAGAAGAAGTCGGCGCTGCGCAGGACCTCGTCGCGCTCGGGATCCTGGGTGTCGATCGAGGTGACGTCCACGGTCACGTCGAGCCGTCCCTGGCCGGGATGCGCCGGGTCGAAATCGAGCGCGACGCGAAAGCGCGTGAACGCGCCGGTGAACTTCGCGCCCGCCTGGATCGCCGAGAATTCGAGGCGGCCGGCGGACTGGTCCGCCTGCAGGGTGCCCGCGAGCGCGGTGGGCGACAGGAAGAGAGCGACGAGGAAGGCGCGCAGGATCACTCGCGCGTCCCCGGCAGCATGCGCAGCAGCAGGCCGTCGCGGTCGAAGAACTGGTGCTTCAGGGCTGCCGCCACGTGCAGCGCGACCAGCGCGTACAGGACATTAACCAGCAACTCGTGCGTCTCCTCGAAGACCTCCTTGAGCGCGGCGTCCGGCGCGACGAAATCCGGCAGCTGCACGAGCCCCCACCAGCTGACCGGGCGGTTGGCCGCCGACGACGTGAGCCAGCCGGACAGGGGCAGCGCGAACAGGAGCGCATACAGCGCCCAGTGGTTGCAGCGCGCGGCCAGCAGTTGCCAGCGCGGCATCGGCGGCGGCGGCGGGGCGTCGAACCAGCGCCAGCCGAGGCGCAGGAGCGCGATCGCGAGTATCGTGATGCCGAGGGACTTGTGCCGGGACATCATCACCAGCCGCTCGAGACCGAGCGGCAGCGCGTCGGCGATCGTGCCGAGCGTGACCTGGATGACCAGCAGCAGCACGATGATCCAGTGCAGGAACTGCGCCACCGGCCCATAACGCAAGGAAGTGTTTCGCGCCGGCATCAGGTCTTGGAGAATACGCCGATGGGCAAGTTCCTGTGGATCCTGCTGCCGCTCGCCGTTGCCGGCTGCGCGGCGCCGCCCCGCGGACCGGCGCCGGCCGCGCCGCCTGCCCACGCGACCGCGCCCGCAGCGGACGGGGAGGCCTGGCGGGTGACGGACTCGCGCCTCGCGGTGCGCGTGTACCGCGACGGGCCGATGCAGCAGCTCGGCCACAATCACCTGATCACGTCGCATGCGCTCGCGGGCGAGATCCGCCTCGGCGAGCCGCTCACGGCCTCGCGCTTCGCGCTCCGATTGCCGCTCGACTCGCTGGTCGTGGACGACACCGGCGAGCGCGCCCGCGCGGGCGGCGATTTCGCCGCGCCGCTGCCGGACCGGGACCGCGACGCGACGCGTCGCAACCTGCTGGGCGAGCGCGTGCTCGACGCGGCGCGCCAGAGCGAGATACTGCTGACGGCGGAGTCCATTTCCGGCGGGCCCGCCGACTTCGAAGCGCAGGTGCGCGTGTCGCTCGCCGGCGCGGAGCATGTGCTCGCCGTCCCCTTCACCCTGACGGTCGCGGACGGACGCCTCGTGGCCCGCGCGGACCTGCAGCTCACTCACGCCGATCTCGGCCTTGATCCCTACACGGTCGCGCTCGGGGCGCTCCGGGTGCGCGACGATTTCGAGGTGGAGCTCATCGTCGAAGCCAGGCGCGGCTCGTGACCGGCATCCGGTTCCGCAATCCGGAGGTCCGGATATCGGCGGCGCTTGCCTCGGCCGAGACCGCGGTACAGGACCCTGCCGTCACGTTGCGGACGCTGCTCGCGATGCTGGGCGAGCAGGGGCTCCTGGTGTTCTGCGGCGTGCTCGCGGCGCCGTTCCTGCTGCCGGTGACCGTGACTGGCATGAGCACGGTGCTGGGTCTGCCGATGCTCCTGATCGGCTTCGCCGTCATGCTGAGCCGCGTGCCCTGGCTGCCGCAGCGGCTGCTCGGCCACAGCCTGCCGGCAGCGACGGTGCGCGGCGTGCTCGCGCGCGTGCGCGGCTGGGCGGAGCGCTTCGAGCACCTCATGCGCCCGCGCTTGCTGGCGCTCACGGGCGGGCCCGTGATCAACTTCGTGAACGGCGCGCTGGTCATCGTCGCCGTGCTGCTGCTGATGGCGCCGATTCCGCTGGTGCCGTTCGTGAACTCGCTGCCTGCGCTCGCGATCATCCTGCTGTGCTTCGGAATGGCGGAGCGGGACGGCGTGGTGATACTCATCGGCTATTTCGTGACGCTGCTGTCCGCGGTCTATGTCGGCGGGCTCGTCCTGCTGGTCTTCTACGCCGGCATGCGCCACGAGGAGGCGTTCGCGGTCATCCGGCACTGGCTCAACTGAACCGCCCGCCGACGCGACAGCCTGCCGGCGCGCGCCGGCATGTCGGCCGTCAGCGCGCGTCGATCTCCGCGAGCAGCTCCTTCGCGCCGTAGACCTTCTCGAGCGCCGTGCGGATGAACGCCGGGTGCACGCCGATCGAGCGGTTGTTGCGCTCGTCGAACCAGTAACTGCCCGAGATCGAGTGAATGTTCCCGTCGAAGGCAAGCCCGACGATTTCGCCCGCCGCGTTCAGCATCGGGCTGCCCGAGTTGCCGCCCACGATGTCATTGCTGGTGGTGAAATTCGCCCGGGCCGAGCGAAGCCGGCGAATGCGTACGCGCCTCGAGCAGGCGCAGGAGTTGCCCGCCGGCCTCGAGGCTCGCTTCGTTGAACACATCGCTGCCGAGACGGCGGTCCAGCATTTCGATGCCGCGGCGCTCGAACGACTCGAGCCGCCCGAGCAACCCGGGCAGGACGAAGGCGAGCAGCGGCGACTGGGCAAGCTCGCGCCCGTGCAGCCCGATCGCCAGTCGGCCGTCGGCGACGGCGGCGTAAGGGTAGGGAAAGGCCTCGCCCGCGGTCACCTGCGTGAAGCCGAGCCGCTCATAGAACTCGAGCGAGGCGAGCAGGTCCGGCGTGTGCACGCTGACTTCGTGGAAGCGCCCGATCATCCGGCCGCTCCCGCGCCGAGGCGCGCGGCGGCAAGCCGCGCGAGGCTGTCCACCTGCGCCGCATCGTCGTTGAGCGCCGCGATGTATTCGAAGTCCGCGCCCCCGGTGGTGAGGTAGGTCGTGCTGCCCCGGATCGCGATCTCCTCGAGGGTCTCCAGGCAATCCACCGCGAATCCCGGGCAGACGACCGCGAGCCGGCCGCCGTCCGTAGCCGCGAGTTCGCGCAGGCGGTCCTCGGTGTACGGCTCGAGCCAGCGCGCGCGTCCGATGCGCGACTGGAAGGCGACCGACCAGCGCGCGTCGGGGAGCCCGAGGCGCTCGGCGACGAGACGCGCCGTCGCCCGGCAGCGCCCGCCGTAGGGATCGCCGGCTGCCGCGTAGCGCGCGGGGATGCCGTGAAACGAGAACAGCAGATGGTCGAACGGTCCGCGCGCGGCCTGGATACTCGCCGCGAGCGCCGCGACGTGCCCGGGGTCGTCGTGGTAATCCTCGATCACCAGGCGCTCCGGGGGCCGCGGCCGGCGCGCGAGCGCGGCATCCACGCGGTCCAGGGCGGCGGCGGTGGTCGTCGTCGAGTACTGCGGATAGAGCGGCAGCACGACGAGCCGCGCGACACCCGCGGCCAGCAGCCGATCGATCGCCTGGCCGATCGAGGGATTCCCGTAGGTCATGCCCATCGCGACCAGCAGCGGCGCGGGCACGAGCGCCGCGAGGCGGCGTTCGAGCGCGCGCGTGAGCGCCTCGGTGCCGGTCAGGAGCGGCGAGCCCGCGGGTGTCCAGATCTGCTGGTAGGCGTGCGCGCTGCGCTTCGGGCGGAACGGCAGGACGACGGTGCGCAGTATGAATTGCCAGGGGAGCCGCGGCAGGTCCACCACGCGCGGGTCCGAGAGAAATTCAGCGAGGAAACGCCGCACCGCCTCGGGCGTCGGCGCGTCCGGCGTGCCGAGGTTGACGACGAGGACGCCGGTCGGGGCGGGCATGACGGCACGATACCCGAAGCCCCCGGTGCGCGGTACGCAGGCGCTTACCAGCTTAGCCGGACGCCGGCGTAGAACGTGTTGACGTCGTCTCCGACCCGGTACGCGAGGCCGGCCGAGAACATGTCGGTGAAGTTCCAGCGGCCGACCACCTCGAACGCGGTCTCGTCGCCGCCGTCGCTGAAATCGGTGTAGATCACATTGCCTTCCAGCTCGAACTGCTGTGCCACCTGGCCGCGCAGGCCGAGGCTGAGCAGGTAGCCATCGTCACCCACGCTGCCGAAGCCGCTGGCGGAGAGATCTGCCTCGGCGTAGCCGATGCGGCCGACGGCATCGAAGTTGCTGCCGAGCGGATAGTGCCCGCCGACGCCCACGGCGATGGTCTCGATGTCGACGATACTGACCGAGGCATCGGTGTAGTCGACGAACACGAACAGATTGTCGAGGAAGCCGACCGAGCCGCGCAGGCCGAAGCCGTCGCCGCTCGGGGCGTCGTCGATGTCGATGTCGACGTAGTCGGCTTCGACGTAGGAATAGCTCATGCCATCGGCCATGGCTGCAAGCGGAGCGGCCGCAAGCACCAGGCCGCCGATCGCTGCTCTTGCAAGCTTCATGATGACGGTTTTTGTATGGGGGAGGGTTTGCACCGCGGGGCGCGGAGATTCAGGCCGCGATGATAGGAGCCAGTTCCCCGCGACAGGTGGGCGGGAATGCGCAAGTGTGATCCGCGTCATGCATTGCATGGCGCGGCCATGACTGCCGTCGAGCGGCGGTCAGCTCACCCCGCCGACGCAGACGTACTTGGTCTCGGTGTACTCGAGCAGGCCGTACTTCGAGCCTTCGCGCCCGGTACCGGACTCCTTCATGCCGCCGAACGGCGCGACCTCGGTCGAAATGATGCCGGTATTGAGCCCGACGATGCCGTACTCGAGCGCCTCCGACACGCGCCAGGAGCGCGCGAGGTCGCGCGTGTACAGGTACGCGGCGAGGCCGAATTCCGTGTCGTTGGCCATGGCGATCGCCTCCTGTTCCGTACTGAAACTGAACAAGGGCGCGACCGGGCCGAACGTCTCTTCGCGCGCGACCATCATCGCGGGCGTCACGCCGGTGAGCACGGTCGGCTCGAAGAACGTGCCGCCGAGCGCGTGGCGCCTGCCGCCGGAGGCGACCTTCGCGCCCTTGGCGGTGGCGTCGGCAATGTGCTCCTCGACCTTCTTGAGGGCCGCAGCGTCGATCAGTGGGCCCTGCTCGGTCTCGCCGGCGAGTCCATCGCCGACGCGCAGCTTCGAGACCGCGGCGACCAGCTTCGCGGTGAACGCCTCGTACACGCCTTTCTGCACCAGCAGCCGGTTCGCGCACACGCAGGTCTGGCCTGTGTTGCGGTACTTGCTGGCGATCGCGCCCGCGACCGCCGCGTCGAGATCGGCGTCGTCGAACACGATGAACGGCGCGTTGCCGCCGAGCTCGAGCGAGACCTTCTTCATCGTCCGTGAACACTGCGCCATGAGCAGCTTGCCGATCTCGGTCGAACCGGTGAAGGACAGCTTGCGCACGCGCGCATCGCCGGTCAGCACGCCGCCGACCTCGCGCGCCGGGCCGGTCAGGATGTTGAGCGCGCCCGCGGGGATGCCCGCGCGGTGCGCGAGCTCGGCGAGGGCGAGCGCGGAGTAGGGCGTCTGCGTCGCCGGCTTGCACACCACCGTGCAGCCGGCCGCGAGCGCCGGCGCGACCTTGCGCGTGATCATCGCCGCCGGGAAGTTCCACGGCGTGATCGCGGCGACGACCCCGACCGGCTGGCGCAGCACGAGGATGCGCTTGTCGGGCTGGTGGCCGGGAATCACGTCGCCGTAGACGCGCTTCGCCTCTTCGGCGAACCACTCGACGAATGACGCCGCATAGGCGATTTCGCCCTTCGACTCGGCGAGCGGCTTGCCCTGCTCGGCGGTCATGAGCTTCGCGAGGTCCGCGGCGTTCTGCAGGATCAGGTCGTACCAGCGGCGCAGCAGCACCGCGCGCTCCTTGGCGGTCTTCGCCGCCCAGGCCGGGAAGGCCGCGTGTGCGGCGGCGACCGCTGTTTCCGTTTCCGTTGCGCCGAAGGCGGGCACGGTGCCGAGCTGGCCGCCAGTCGCGGGATTGTGAACCGGCAGCGTCGCGCCGCCTTGCGCGTCGCGCCAGACGCCGTTCACGTAGCACTGCTGTCTCAGCAGCGACGGATCGTCGAGCTGCAACGCTGACGCGCCAGCGAGCCGGCGATCGTCCTGGGCGCGCATCAGGCCACCCTCGCGACGCGCTGGTCGATCGCGCCGAAAATGGAGCGCCCGGCGGCGTCGAACATCTCGATCCGCACGCGATCGCCGAAGGATAGAAATGGCGTCATCGGTTTGCCCTGGTCCAAAGTCTCAAGCATGCGCCGCTCCGCGAGGCAGGTCGAGCCCGTCGAGCGGTCACGGTTCGATACCGTGCCGGAGCCGACGATGCTGCCCGCACCGAGCCGCCGCGTCTTCGCGGCATGGGCGATGAGCTGGCCGAAATCGAAGGTCATGTCGGTGCCGGCGTCCGGTTGCCCGAACGGCTTGCCATTGAGGTGCACGACGAGCGGCAAGTGCACGCGCGCGTCTCGCCACGCCTCCCCGAGCTCATCAGGCGTTACCGCGACCGGCGAGAATGCCGTCGCGGGTTTCGACTGGTAGAAACCGAATCCCTTGGCGAGCTCGCCGGGGATCAGGTTCCGGAGCGACCAGTCGTTCACCAGCATCACGAGCTGGATGCGCCCGCGCGCTGCGGCGGGGCCGATGCGCATCGGCACGTCGTCGGTGACGACCGCGACCTCGCCCTCGAAATCGATGCCCCAGTCCTCGCTCGCGAATGGCGCGTCCGCCTGCGGTGGCAGGAAGTCGTCCGAGCCGCCCTGGTACACCAGCGGGTCGGTCCAGAACGAGTCCGGCATGGTCGCGCCGCGCGCCTTGCGCACCAGCTCGACGTGGTTGACGTAGGCGCTGCCATCCACCCAGTGGTAGGCGCGCGGCAGCGGCGCGAGCGCCTGGGCCGGGTCGAAGGGAATGCCCGTCGCGCGGCCGGTCTCGAGCTCGTGCGCGAGTGACTCCAGCGCGGGCTTCCTGTGGGCCCAGTCGTCGAGCGCGGCCTGCAGCGTCGCCGCGATTCCCTGCGCCGAAATCGCGCGCGTGAGGTCGCGGCTCACGACCGCGAGCCTGCCGTCGCGGCCGCCGGGCAGCGATCCGAGCTTCACTTCGCCGGATCCTTCCAGCTGTCGACGTAGCCGGCCCACTCGACGCGCCGCGCGGCTTCGCCGATCTCCAGCGCATCGCGCGTGTCCACCATCACCGCGTACTCGTCGGTCGCGGGCTTCGACTGCACCAGCATGCGCGTCAGCGCCTTCGGGTGCGGCCCGTGCGTGAATCCGCTCGGGTGCAGGGTGACCATGCCGGGCCGGATGTTGTCGCGGCTGAAGAAATCGCCGGCGTGATAGAAGATGACCTCGTCGTAGTCGTCGTTGTTGTGGAAGAACGGAATCTTGATCGCGCCCGGGTCGGTCTCGAATGGCCGCGGCACGAAGGTGCAGACCACGAAGCGGCTGCCGACGAAGGTGGTGTGCGCCGATGGCGGCAGGTGGTAACGGTGGCTCATCAGCGGGCGGATGTCGCGCACGTTGATGCGGCAGGCGGCGAGGTCGCCGTGCCAGCCGATCGCGTCCAGCGGGTTGTAGGGGTAGGTGACAGTCGAGACCGCGCCGCGGCGCTTCACCGCGACGCGCCAGGGCTTCTCGTCCTGCTGTGCGAGGAAGGCGTCGTCCACGCGCGGGGTGTCGAACATGGCCGGGTCGAATATCGCGTGCCCGCCCAGCAACCCCTTGTCCGGCAGCATGTAGGTGGCATTGGTCGCCTCGATCATGAGGATCGCCGCGGGCCCGGCGCACTCGAGGCGCCACATCGTGCCGCGCGGCAGCACGATGTAGTCGCCGGGCGCAAATGCGAGCCGGCCGAAATCGCAGTACAGGTCGCCGCTCCCGGCGTGCACGAACAGCAGTTCGTCGCCGTCGGCGTTGCGCGCGAGCGCATCCATCCTTCCCGAGGTGCGCCAGAAGCGGATCCGCGTGCTTGCGTTGTGCAGCAGGTCCGGTGCCGACCATGGGTGTGCCGCGACCGCGTCGAGCTGCGTGAAATCGAACGCATGTGGTGCGAGCGGGCCCTCGAAGGCCGACCAGCCGGTCGGCGGATGCCGGTGATGGAAGAAGGCCGCGGGGCCGAAGAAGCCCTCCTTGCTCATCTCCCGCTCGTAGGTTCCGGGCGGCAGATCCGCGTGCGCCTGGCGCGACGCCGTGCCCTCGACCCGCGGGTGCCCGATATACCGTTTCATGGGCGTATTTTACCTCTCCATGATCGCGGTGACGCCCATGCCGCCCGCGGTGCAGACGGAGATCAGGCCGCGGCCGGAGCTGCGCTCCTCGAGCAGCTTCCCGAGCGTGGCGACGATGCGTGCGCCGGTCGCCGCGAACGGGTGGCCGACCGCGACGCTGCCGCCCTTGACGTTGAGCTTCGCGCGGTCGATGGCGCCCAGCGGCTTGTCGAGCCCGAGCCGCTCGCGGCAGAACTTCTCCGACTCCCAGGCCTTCAGCGTGCACAGCACCTGCGCCGCGAATGCCTCGTGGATTTCGTAGAAGTCGAAGTCCTGCAGCGTGAGCCGGGCATCGGCGAGCATGCGTGGTACCGCGTACGCGGGTGCCATCAGCAGCCCTTCACTGCGGACGAATTCCACGGCCGCAGCCTTGCCGTAGGTCAGGAACGCCTGCACCGGCAGGCCGCGCGCGCGCGCCCAGTCCTCGCTCGCGAGCAGCACGGCGGCGGAGCCGTCGGTCATCGGCGTCGAGTTGCCCGCGGTCAGCGTCCCGTCGCTCGCGAACGACGGCCGGAGCTTCGCGAGTTTCTCCAGGCTCGTGTCCGCGCGCACGTTGTTGTCCGCCTGCAGGCCGAGGTAGGGCACGACCAGGTCGGCCATGAAGCCCTCGGCCCAGGCGCGGCTGGCGCGCTGGTGGCTCGTGAGCGCGAAGGCGTCCTGCTCCTCGCGCGTGATCTGCCAGGTGCGCGCCATCTGTTCCGCGTGCTGGCCCATGGACAGCCCGGTGCGCGGTTCGCCGGTCCCGGGGAGGACCGGCTTCAGGTTGCCTGGCCGCAGGTTCATGAAGGCTGCCGCGCGCTCGCCGAAGCTGCGCGCGCGATGGGCGCGCAACAGGACCTGCTGGAAGGCCCTGCCGAACACGACCGGCGGGTCGCTGACCGTGTCGACGCCGCCGGCCAGCCCCGCGTCGATCTGGCCGAGAGCGATCTTGTTCGCGACGATGAGCGCCGCCTCCAGGCTCGTGCCGCAGGCGCGCTGCACGTCGAGGCCCGGCGTTTCCGGCGACAGACCGGAGTCGAGCAGCGACTCGCGCGCGAGGTTCCACTGGCTCGAATGCTTCATCACTGCGCCGGCCACGACGTCGCCCAGTCGCACACCCTTCAGTGCGAACTTGCCCACCACCGCCTTGAACGAGGCGGTGAGCATCTCCTGGTTGCCGACGCTTGCATACGCCCCGTGCGCGCGCGCGAATGGAATACGGGAGCCGCCAACGACTGCGACCCGGCGGGGTGAAGTTCCGACCAGCATGGGAGCTCTCCGATCGAAGCAGGCCGGCCTGCTTTGGCTAGAATGCCAGCATCCCCGAGGGCTCGCCACGGCCCGCCCACGCTAGCTGTGAAGAGCATCCCCGAGTCCCGCGAGCCATGAGCGAATCCGGCAGCTTCCGCCACGACTTTCCGCGCGATTCGCGGTCGATCCTGCGTTTCGCAGGACCGCTGCTGGTCAATAACTTCGTGCTGGCCGGCATGATGCTGGTCAATACGATGGTTGCCGGCCGCCTGGGCCCCGGGCCGCTCGCCGGCGTCGCGGTCGGCGGCAGCTATTACCAGATGTTCTGGCTGTTCGGGCTCGGCGTCCTGATGTCGATCTCGCCGATCGTGGCCCATGCCTACGGGGGCGGCCGCGACGAGGAAGTGGGCCGCCGCTTCCGCCAGGGGGTCTGGCTCGCGCTGCTGCTCGCGGTGCCGCTGGTCGCCGCGCTCGCCTGCGTCAAGCCGCTGCTCGGCTGGTTCGGCACGGACGCGCGCGCGATCCCGCACGCGGCGGGCTACGTCTTCGCAATGTGCTTCGGCATGCCGGCGATGCTGGTCTTCCTCGCGCACCGCTACACCAGCGAGGGTATCGGCTGGACCCGGCCGGTGATGTACACCGCCGCGGTCGGGCTCGCCACCAACATCCTCGGCAACTGGATCTTCACGCTCGGCGCCTTCGGCATGCCCTCGCAGGGCGCCCGCGGCTGCGGTATCGCGACCGCGCTCGCGAGCTGGGCAATGCTGGCGACGATGCACGTGTACCAGCGTCGCCATCCGCGCTACCGGCGCTTCCGGCTGTTCGAGCGCTTCGACCGGCCGGACCGTCGTGCGATCGGCGATATCCTGGGACTTGGCCTGCCGATCGCGGGCTCGGTGGTCTCGGAAGGCGCGCTGTTCGCCGTCGCGGCCCTGCTGATGAGCACGCTCGGCACGGAAGTCGTCGCCGCGCACCAGGTCGCGATCAGCTATGCCTCGCTCATGTTCATGATCCCACTGTCGCTGCATTCCGCGACCACCATCCACGTCGGCCACCAGGTCGGGTCCGGAAACGTGCGCGCGGGCCGCAACGCCGGCTGGAGCGGCATCGCGATGTGCGGACTCGTGATGGCGCTGTCCTCGCTCGTGATCCTGCTCGCCCGGGGGCCGATCGCGGCGGCCTACACCTCGGACCAGGCCGTACGGGAGCTGGCGGTGTGGCTATTGCTGTTCGTCGCCGCCTTCCAGATGCCGGACGGGCTGCAGGTGGGCGCGGCCGGGGCATTGCGCGGTTTCAAGGACGCGCATGTACCGATGGGCCTCAACTTCACGGCCTACTGGCTGATCGGCTTCCCGGCGGCCTGGTGGTTCGGGATCCGGCAGGCCTACGGCCCCTCGGGCATCTGGGCCGGCCTCATCGCGGGGCTCGTGACCTGTGCGGCGTTCCTGGTGTTGCGTTACCGGCAGGTCACGCGTCGGCGAATGGCGTCGGGCGCCTGAAGTTCGGGACCGGGACGGTGGCGCAGCCGTTGGCCGCCGCCAGGACGGGTCAGCGCGTGCCGGTCGAGCCGGCGGCAGCGCCGGCGGAGATCGCGACCGAATGCCAGGCGCCCCGCTCGGATGGCCGGCCGAGCCAGGTGCGGCGTTCAACGGCGAACGCTTCGACGGCCGGGAGGCTGTCGCGGATGGCCTGCACCGCATTCGCCACGAGCACTTCGCGGTAATGCGGCAGCCAGTCCACGGCGAAGTTCCTTCCCATGCATAGAAGTTAAACGCGATGCAGCTGAGAAACCAACGACGGGTGTCGCAGTCTTCCGACGTTTTTGCGATCGACTTGTTGCCGCGGCACGACGCCGCGTGGGTTCAGATCCCCGCGCCGGCGTCGTGATAGCCGTGCGTGAGCGTCTCGACGTCTACCAGCAGCCCGTCCTCGAACCGCAACCGGTACATGAGCTTGTTGGGGCCGAAGTTGTAGGTCCAGAGCTCGACCGAGACCTCATAGGTGCTATGGATTGTCACGCCACTGTGGTAACCCCAGGGCCGCAGAATCTCCCGGCGCTCGATCGCCGCCGGCTCCCCGCAGTAGGCGAGTACCTTGTTCGCCGGGTCCCCGTCGGTCATCAGTTTGCTTCCGCAACGCATGGAGTCGGCCGCGGCGGGACCCGCGACGGCGAGGACGGCGAGCAGGCAGATCCCCTGAATTGATTTGCGCATGGCGCCAACTTGCCCGGTGGCAGGTGAACGACGGCTGAAGCCGCAAGAAATGTACGCCCGTCCCTACAAGGGTCCAAGGCAGGATCGACCATAATTTCCCTTCGTTTGCCGGGGGCCGCAGAATGGCCGGCCCATGGCCAGAACCAGACTCGATCGTGCCTTCGAACGACGCCTGTCAGGGCTCGTGAATGCCCGCGAGCGGGCCGTGCTAACCGGCGGCCTGAAGGGCGTGGAACGGGAGTCCCTCCGCGTCCGGCCGGACGGCCACATTGCCCAGACGCCGCATCCCCCGGCACTCGGCTCGGCTCTGACCCACCCGCACATCACGACCGACTATTCGGAAGCCCTGATCGAACTGGTGACGCCCCCCTTTCCGAGCAGCTGGGAGCTGCAGCAGTACCTCTGCGATGTGCACCAGTTCGTCTACCGCGAGCTCGGGGACGAGCTGCTCTGGGCGACCAGCATGCCCTGCGTGGTGGGTGGCGACGCCGAGATCCCGATCGCCCGCTACGGCAGCTCGAACATCGGGCGCATGAAGCACGTTTACCGGGTCGGCCTCAGTCACCGCTATGGCAGGATGATGCAGGCGATCTCCGGCGTGCACTTCAACTACTCGTTCCCCGCCGGCCTCTGGCCGGTGCTCGAGGCGGTGGACGGGTCCAGGCTGTGCGGCCAGGCGCTGGTGGACGACGGGTATTTCGCGCTGCTCAGGAACTACCGGCGCTACGGCTGGATGATCCTGTACCTGTTCGGCGTCTCGCCTGCCGTGTGCCGCTCGTTCTTCCAGGGACGCGAGGTGCCGGCGGCCCTGCAGTCCCTGGGCCGCGGCACCGTGTATGCCCCGTACGCGACCTCGTTGCGCATGAGTGACCTCGGCTACCGCAACAAGAGCCAGGCCGGGGCGCATGTCTCGGTCAACTCGCTCGAGGAATACGTGCGCGACCTGACGCGCCTCATCTCGACGCCGCACCCGGAATACCGGGCGATCGGCGTTGAGGTCGACGGCGAGTGGCGGCAGCTCAACGCAAACCTGCTGCAGATCGAAAACGAGTACTACAGCTTCATCCGTCCGAAACGCGTCGCTTTCTCCGGCGAGCGGCCGACCAGGGCGCTGCAGCGCGTAGGCGTCCAGTACGTCGAGATGCGTTCGCTCGATATCGGCGCCTACGATCCGGTCGGCGTCAGTCAGCGCAAGCTCCTGTTCCTCGAGGCTTTCGCAGCACTCTGCCTGCTGCGCGACAGCCCGCCGCTATCGGCGGAGCTGTCCGCGCAGTACGAGGCGAACCATGCGACCGTCGCGAGCCGCGGCCGTGAGCGCGGTCTCGCGCTCTGGACCGAACAGGGGACGCTTGCGCTCACTGACTGGGCAGCGGAAATCCTCGACCAGATGCAGGGTATCTGCGAGCTGCTCGACGCCGGCGAGGCCTCGAGACCGTACTCGGCGGCGCTCGCCTTCCAGCGGCAGAAGCTGGTCGACCCGTCGGAGCTGCCTTCGGCGCGCCTGCTCGAGGACATGAAGCGCCAGGGCATGTCGTTCTCCGAGCTCGCGATGTGGATGTCGGAAATGCACCGCGACTACTTCCGCGAACTGTATCCACCGAATGGCGCGCGGCTCGCGGAATTCAGGGACGAGGCCGCGGCCTCGCTCGAGGAACAGCGTGCGGTCGAGACGCGCGATACCCTGCCATTCGGCGAATTCGTGACGCGATATACTCAGGGATCTCTGGTCTGACGCGGAACCTGTCCAGGTGAGCGAAGCGGACACCCTCTCGCTGACGGAACAGCTGCAACGTGGATTTCATGGACTGAGATTCGAGGGCCAGCTGGAAGCCGCCTGGCGGCGGGACCAGTTCCGGGAGCGTCTGCGCTACCTGCGCATCAACCTCGCGCTGCTGGCCGCCATCGGCCTCGCGGTGATCGAGGTCGACCGTGTCGTGATGCCGGCGATCGGGGGAATCGTGCCGGACCTCGCGCGCGTCGGCGTCATGCTGCCGCTGCTGCTGGCGGGCTTTGCGGTCACCTTCACGCGCCGCGCCGACACCTGGTACCCGCGCTATATCGCCATCGCCATGACGGCTGCCCTCGCCGCGATGTCCTGGGTCAGCATCGCGGCGTTCACGGGCGGCGAACCACGCGTCTTCCCGCGAGTGCTGCTGGCGATGGTGGCGGTTTATTTCGTCCTCGGTCTCCCATTCCGCTCCGCGATCGCCGTCAATGCGCTCGGAGTTGCGGCGTTCGCGGCGATCGCGGCGGTGAAGGGCATGCCGACGACGGACCTGGCCCACTTCCTGCTTGCACTCGCGATCACGAACGTCATCTGCGTCGCGGGCGCCTGGAATCTCGAGCACGCGCGCCGCACGGCCTGGCTGGAAGGGCAGCGGCTCGCCGAGACCGCGATGCAGGACGGGCTCACGGGCATCCACAACCGGCGGCGCTTCGACGATCGCCTGCAGCGCACCTGGGCGCAGGCGGTCCGCGAGCGTCGCCCCCTCGCGCTGCTGCTCGCGGACATCGACCACTTCAAGGCCTTCAACGACCGTTACGGCCACCAGGCAGGCGACGAGGCGCTGAAGGCGGTGGCCGAGGTGCTGTCGCGCTTTGCGCGGCGCCCGCTGGATCTTGCCGCGCGCTATGGGGGCGAGGAGTTCGCGGTGATCCTGTTCGACGCGAAGCGCGGCGACGCCGAGCGCATCGCCGGCGAGATTCTCGAGGCGGTGCGCCGGCTCGGCATCGTGCACCAGGATTCGGCCGCCGCCCCGGTGCTGACGATCAGCATCGGCATCGCCTGCGTGCAGCCTGCGGTGCGGCGCAGCTGGTCCGGGCTCGTGCAGCTCGCGGATCAGGCGTTGTACGCGGCCAAGGACGGCGGCCGCAACCGCGCGGTCGCACTCGAGCGGGAATACGAGCACATGCAGACCGGCTACTTCCACCGCATCGGCACGTCCAGGCAGGAGCCGGGCGAGGGTCAGTAGATCGCCGTCTCGCGCCGGCCGCCGGAGTCGCGCGCCGCCCTGAACATCCCCTCGGTGTTGAACTCGAGCGACAGCGCGCCCTGCGCGTCCACGACGATCACGCCGCCGTCGCCGCCGTGGATAGCGATCGAGATCATCGGTTCGTCTCCGTCTGCGGCCGCCAGCTGCGTGGTAGCCGGGCAGGCCGCGAGGGCCGTCAGGAAGGGGAATCGTATCCTTGGTATTATCTGTGAACAGCACCCCGGCGGGCGAGCGGCCCGGACGGTGCAGGAGTCCTCTGATGAGCTCAGTCGCGCGGGCGCTGGCCGCGGCCTTGCTCCTCGCGCTCGCCGCCTGCGGCGACGGCAATGACGCGCTGCTCGGCACGCTCGAGCGCGATCGCCTCGAGCTGGTGGCCGAGGCGCAGGAGACGATCCTCGAGATCGCCGTCCGCGAGGGCGAGCCCGTGCAGTCCGGGCAGCTTCTGCTGCGCCTCGACCCGTCCGCCGCCGCGGCCCGACTCGAGCAGGCGCGCGCGAACGCAACCCAGGCGGAGCGCCGCCACGCGGAAAACGTCGCCGGCACGCGCCGGGAGCAGGTGAACCAGGCGCGCGCGAACGTCGTGGGCGCCGCGGCGCGCGCCGCGACCGAGTCGAAGGAATTCGACCGCATCGACAGACTGGTCGCGCAACAGCTCCTGCCGGCGAGTACGCTCGATCGGCAGCGTGCGCTGCGCGACGGCGCGGCTGCCGACGAGCGCGCCGCCCGCGACCGGCTCGAGGAGCTGGTACACGGTACGCGCGCCGAGGTGATCGAGCAGTCCGCCGCCGCGCTCGCTGCTGCACGCGCGCGGGTCACGGGGCTGGAGCTCTCGCTCGAGCGCCATGCCGTGCGCGCGCCGCGCGACGGCGTCGTGGACGCGCTCCCGTACAAGCTCGGCGAGCGCCCACCGAAAGGCGCACCGGTGCTGGTGATGCTGGCGGGCGGCGCGCCGCACGCACGCGTGTTCATACCCGAGTCGCGCCGCGCAGCCGTCGGTGCCGGGACGGCGGCGACCGTGCGCTTCGACGGCTCCGACCGCGCCTGGCGGGCCGAGATCCGCTACGTTTCGTCCGAGGCCGCATTCACGCCGTACTACGCCCTGAACGAGCGCGAGCGCGGCCGGCTCGCATACCTCGCCGAGGTCGTGCTGACCGAACCCGAGGCCGTGACGCTGCCGACCGGCATACCGGTCGAAGTGACCCTCGAGGCGGGCAAGGCCGGCCCGTGAGCGTCGCGATCACGGCGCGCGACCTGGCGCGGCGCTTCGGCGCGAAATGGGCCGTCGCGGGGATCGATCTCGACGTGCCGCGCGCGCAGATCTACGGCTTCCTCGGCCCGAACGGCTCCGGCAAGTCAACCACCATCCGCATGCTTTGCGGCCTGCTCGTGCCGACGCGCGGCACGGTAACCGTGCTCGGGCACCCGGCGCCGAAGGAGTCCGAGGTCGTGCGCCGCAAGCTCGGCTACATGACCCAGCGCTTCTCGCTGTGGGAGGACCTCACGGTCCGCGAGAACCTCGAGTTCATGTGCCGAGTCTACGGGCTCGGCCGCGCCGCGATCCGCGAGCGCATCGCCGACCGCATGCGCCGCTATGACCTCGAGGGCATCGCGGCGCAGCGCGCCGGCACGCTGTCCGGCGGCCAACGCCAGCGTCTCGCGCTCGGCGCGGCAACCCTGCACGACCCGGAGCTGCTGCTGCTCGACGAGCCGACCAATGCGGTCGACCCGCAGAGCCGGCGCGATTTCTGGGAGAGCCTGTTCGAGCTCGTCGGCCGCGGGACGACGATCCTCGTGTCCACGCACTACATGGACGAGGCGGAGCGCTGCCACCGGCTCGCGATCCTGGACGCCGGGCGCGTCGCGGCGGAGGGCGAGCCGAAGGACCTCGCGCGCGACATCGACGCCGTGGTGGTGGAAATCGGCGAAATCGACTTTGCCGCCGCGCGCCGTTCGCTCGCCGGCGTGGGCGCCGTGCGCAGCATCGCCCAGCTCGGCAACCGGCTGCGGGTGCTGCTGCCGCACGGCACGGCCGAGCCGGCACGGCTGATTCGTGCCGCACTCGCTGACGGCAATCCGGGCGCGAGGGTGGAGCTGGTGGGTGCGTCGCTCGAGGACGTATTCGTCGCCGCGACGCGGTTGCGTGGCGAGGCCGCGCGGCCGGAGCGCGCGGCGTGAAGTGGCTCGAGCGCCTCGCCGCGGTCGCGGCCAAAGAGGTGCGCCAGCTCGCGCGCGACCGCATCACGATCGGCCTGATCGTCGGTATTCCGGCGATCCAACTCCTGCTGTACGGCTACGCGATCAACTTCGACGTGCGCGGAGTCCAGACCGTGGTGCTCGACCAGGCGCGCAGCTCGCTGTCGCGACGCCTGGTCGGCGACCTCGGTGTGACGCAGGTGCTCGGCGGGATCCGCCAGGCGCGCACGGACGCCGAACTGCACGAGCTGATGCGCCAGGGCGACGCCAACATCGCGATCGTGATCCCGGCGGACGTCGAGCGGCGCATCGCGCAGGGCGATCGCGCGGCCCTGCAGATCCTCGTCGACGGCAGCCAGCCCGTGCTCGAGAACGTCGCCGCCGGGCTCGCCTCGTTGCCGTTCCTCAGGCGCCCGGGCCGGCCTGCCGCGGCGCGGCCGGTCGAGATCATGGTCGCGTACAACCCGGAGCGGCGCACTGCGGTGCAGATCGTGCCGGCGTTGTGCGGGGTCATCCTGACCATGACGATGATGGTCTTCACCTCGACCGCGATCGTGCGCGAACGCGAGCGCGGGAACCTCGAACTGCTGATCACGACGCCGGTTTCGACCGCGGAACTGATGGCCGGGAAGCTGCTGCCTTACGTCGGTATCGGCCTGATCCAGACGACGCTGATCCTCGCGCTCGGCTACTGGCTGTTCGGCGTGGCGATCCAGGGGAGTCTCATCGAGCTGTACCTTGGGGCGCTGCTCTTCATCGCGGCCTCGCTGTCGATGGGCCTCCTGATCTCGACCGTCGCACAGACGCAGTTCCAGGCGATCCAGATGTCGCTGGTGATGGTGCTGCCCTCGATCCTGATGTCCGGGTTCATGTTCCCGTTCGAGGGGATGCCGAAGGCCGCCCAGTGGATCGCCCAGGTGTTGCCGCTCACCCATTTCAACGAGATCATTCGCGGCATCGTGCTGCGCGGCGCCTCGCTCGCCGACATGCGGTTCGAGCTGGGCAAGCTCTCGGTGATCCTGATTCTCATGCTGACTTTCGCCATGGCGCGCTTCCGCAAGCGCCTCGACTAGGGGTCTGTCCCCCGGGGTCAGTCCGCTCTGGCCCCGCAACCCGTGACGCTGTAAGTACTTATCGCCAAAGGGGCCTGACCCGTCCGGACCCTCTGAATCCCCGCATTTCCAGCCCTTTCCGTGAACTACGCAAATGGAACGCCCCCGAGGGTCATGCTATTCTCCGCGCCGACCGTAGCCCCCGGGCACGGCCAAGGTGACAGGACCCGCTGATCGAAGATTCGCCCTGCCGAGCTCATTTGCCCGCCTAGACGATCCCGACCGTGTTTCCTGCCGTTGTGAATGGCTGTCGTCGACCCTCGCATGAGGGCCGCTCGCGGCCGTTCTGTATCTGAAATAAGCGAGAGACTTGAGTCATGAAGATCTATGTTGGAAACCTGCCTTTTTCGGCGACCGAGGCCCAGGTGCGCGACCTGTTTGCGCAGCACGGCGCGGTCGAGAGCGTGGCCCTGCCGGCGGACCGTGAGACGGGTCGTCCACGCGGGTTCGGCTTCGTCGAGATGCCGCAGGCCGAGGCCGCCAAGGCCATCGAGGCGCTGAACGGATTCACGATGGGTGGCCGTCAGCTGCGCGTCAACGAGGCGCAGGATCGTCCGCGCGGCCCGCGTCCGGGCGGCGGCGGCTTCCGTCCGGGTGGCGGCGGCTTCCGCTCCGGCGGTGGCGGCGGCGGTCGCTGGTAAGCGATCGAGCGTCAGCTCACGAAAGGCCCGCTCCGGCGGGCCTTTTTTCATGGTGCCGTTTTCATGGTGCCGGGTCGCACATATCGTACTTATTGGCCTTGTTGCCAATAAGTACGATATGTGCGACCCGGCACCATGAAAACGGCACCATGATGAAACGCCTCAGCGGCTTCCCGCCCATCGCCGACCGCCACGCACGGGTGCTGATCCTCGGCAGCATGCCGAGCGAGGCCTCGCTGGCCGCAAATGAGTATTACGCCTTCCGTCACAACCAGTTCTGGCGGATCGCCGGCGAGATCGCCGGCGTTGCGCCCGACGCCCCGTACGCGCGCCGCACGGCGGCGCTCAAGCGCTGCCGCATCGCGCTCTGGGATGTCGTCGCAAGCTGCGTCCGGTCCGGAAGCCTCGACTCTGCGATCCGCGAGGACAGCATCCGCGTCAACGACTTCGCCGCCTTCCTGGCCGCGCATCCGGGAATCCGGCGCATCTGCTTCAACGGCCGCAAGGCGGAGTCCGTCTGGCGCCGTCACGTCGCGCCAGCGCTGCCCGCGACTCCGGAACTCGGGCACTTGCTCCTCCCGTCCACGAGCCCGGCTCATGCCGGGATGAGTTATCGTGCCAAGCTTCGCACCTGGCGGAGTGCCATCCTGTGTTGAATCGCCGCCAACTGCTACAGGGCCTGGGAGCAGGCGCAGCGCTCGCCGGCGTCGGCACGCGCGCCGTCGCCGCTGCTGCAGCGCCCGAGGTCCTCGTCATCGGCGCCGGCGGCGCGGGCCTCGTTGCCGCGAAAGAACTGGCATCGATGGGCATCGCCGCGCTTGTGCTCGAGGCACGCGACCGCATCGGCGGCCGTGCCTTTACCGACTCGAGCCTCGGCGTGCCCTGGGACCGCGGCTGCTTCTGGCTGCATGCCTCGAATATCAATCCGTGGATGGACTACGCGCGCCGGAACGGGTTCGAGGTTCAGCCCGACCGGTTTGCGCGCGAGTTCTACGACCGATCGAAGCGCCTGGGCGGAACCGAAACCGCCGGGCACCGTGCCGTCGCGGAGCGCGTGCAGCGCGAGCTCGAGCGCGCCGGCAGCCGCGGCCTCGACATTGCCGCCGAGGCGGCGCTGACGCAGCAGACGCTCGCGGACCCCTGGTATCCGATGGTGATGGCGGAACTTACGGGCTGGGAGGGCATCGAGCCGGCGAACTATTCCGTGCTCGACTCGCATCAGTTCGTCGAGGACGGCGGGGACTGCGTGATCCCGCGCGGCTACGGCACGTTGCTCGCACACTACGCGAAGGGCATCGAGGTGAAGCTTGGCACCCCCGTGACCCGTATCCGCTGGGGCGGCAATGGCGTCGCGGCCGAGACCGCGGCCGGGCTCGTGAGCGCGCGCGTCGCGGTCGTCGCGCTGCCGTCCGCGGCGATCGCCGAGGGCTCGGTCATCTTCTCGCCGCACCTGCCGGCCGAGGTGCTGCAGGCGCACCACGACCTGCCGCTCGGCATCCTCGAGAAGATCGCGCTGCGCTTCAAGCGCAATGTCTTCCCGTCCGAGGCGACCGAATTCCTGCGCATGAAACACGCCGACGGCCGCGGGCTCAGCTACCTGACCCGGCACGGCGGCAGCAACGTGTGCATCGCGTTCGCGCCGGGGCGCCTCGCGCGCGAACTCGAGGCGCGCGGCGAGGCCGCGGCAATCGAGCATGCGCTCGAGGAGCTGGCGGCGATGCTGGGCGGCGACGTGCGCAAGCATTTCGCCGAGGGCCGGGCGACCGCCTGGGCGTCGGACCCTTACTCACGCGGTGCCTACTCGTACTGCTTGCCCGGCCGCTTCGGCGCGCGCTCGGTTCTCACGCGCCCCGTCGGCGGGCGCATCGTCTTCGCCGGCGAGCACACGCAGCAGAACGCGTACGGCACGCTGCACGGCGCGTACCTGTCCGGCGTGCGCGCCGCTGCCGAGGCGCGCCGCCTCCTCGCGAGGGCCTGATCCATGGGCTACGTCCTCTACGACTTCCTGTCCTCGGGCAACGGCTACAAGTGCCGCCTGACGATGAAGGCGCTCGGCATCCCGTATGAGTACGTGCACAAGGACATCGTCGCCGGCGAGTCGCGCACGCCCGAGTTCCTTGCCATCAACCCGAACGGCAAGATCCCGGTGCTCGTCGTGCCGGGCCGCGGGCCGATCGCGGAGAGCCACGCGATCATCAATTACCTCGCGGAAGGCACGGCGCTGATGCCCGCCGACAAGTACCAGCGCGCGCTCGTCTGGCAGTGGCTCTGCTTCGAGCAGTACCAGCTCGAGCCGGGGGTCGCGACCGTTCGCTTCATGCTTCATTACATGAATCAGAGCGAAGAAGAGCTTGGTATTCGCTACACGGACCGCTTCCAGCGAGGCGCCGAGGCCCTCGCGGTGCTGGAGAAGGGTCTCGCCGGCCGCACCTGGCTGGTCGGCGAGGACGCATCGCTCGCCGACATCGCGCTCTTCGCCTACACACACGTGGCCGACGAGGCGGGCTATCGACTCTCCGACTACCCGGGGATCAGCGCCTGGATCGCGGAATTCAAGAAACTGCCCTGGTACTCGCCGATCACGGCGCCCTGATGCAACCCGCGCGCCGCGAAGCTTTCCGCTTCTGGCTCAAGCTCGGCTTCATCTCCTTCGGCGGGCCCGCCGGGCAGATCGCGATCATGCACCGCGAGGTCGTTGAACTGCGCCACTGGGTCGACGAGCGCGCATTCATGCAGGCGCTCAACGTCTGCATGCTGCTGCCCGGGCCCGAGGCGCTGCAGCTCGCGATCTGGCTCGGCTGGCGCCTGCACGGTCCGGCGGGCGGCCTGTTCGCGGGCCTGTGCTTCATCCTGCCCTCGATGGTGATTCTGCTCGCGCTCTCGTTCGTCTACGCGCTGCACGGCGACCTGCCGCTGGTGGCGGCGGGGCTCGCCGGGCTCAAGGCGACCGTCATCGCGCTGATCGTGCAGGCGCTGGTTCGCATCGCGGGCCGCGCGCTCAAGCACCCGCTGCATTGGCTGCTCGCGATCGTCGCGTTCGTGCTGATCGCGGGCCGGCTTGCGCCATTCCCCTTCGTGCTCGCGGGGGCGGCGCTCGCGGGCCTGCTCGCCGGGGGCGACGCCGGCGGGCGCGCCGAGTCGCCGGCGGCGGCCGGCTTTCCCTGCCGCACGCTTGCAGCCGGGGTCGTGCTGTGGGTGGCGCCGGCGCTCGCGATTGTCGCGCTCGCCGGCCCGCAGTCGCTGTTCACGACCCTGTACCGGTTCTTCACCAGCGCGGCGCTCGTCACCTTCGGCGGCGCCTACGCGATCCTCGCCTGGGTCAACCAGCAGGCGGTCGAGGCTTACGGCTGGATCACGCAGGCCGACGCGATCGCGGGCCTCGCGCTCGCCGAGACGACGCCGGGGCCCCTCATCATGGTGCTGCAGTTCATCGGCTTCATGGCGGGCTGGCATGCGAGCGGGGGCGATGGCGCCGCGGCGACGGTCGCCGCAGTGCTGACTTCCTGGGCGACTTTCCTGCCCGCATTCGTGGTGATCCTCCTTGCCGCGCCCTACGTGCTCCGCCTCGCGGAGAACCACCGCCTCGCCGCGGCGTTCGCGGGCATCACCGCGGCCGTGGTCGGCGTCATCGCGAGTCTTGCGCTCGCGTTCGGGCGCAGCGTCCTGTTTCCCACCGGACTCGAGTCGCCCGACTGGGGAGCGATCGCGATCGCTGCGGCCGCGTTCGCCGCGCTGCAGTGGTCGCGCCTCGACATGCTCTGGGTGGTCGCCGGGGGGCTCGTCGCCGGGCTTGCGCTCGGCTTCGTCTGACGGCGGCGCCGTGCTAGCGTGGCCGCCATGAAGTACCTGCACACGATGGTGCGTGTCGCGGACCTGGAGAAGTCGCTGCACTTCTACCGCGACCTGTTGGGCCTTCGCGAATTGCGGCGCGTAGACAACGACAAGGCACGCTTCACGCTCGTGTTCCTCGCGGCGCCGGGCGACGACGCGGCGCAGATCGAGCTCACGTACAACTGGGATCCCGAGCAGTACGGGATCGGCCGCGCCTTCGGCCATCTCGCCTACGAGGTCGACGACGTGTACGCGCTGTGCGAGAAGCTCGCCGCCGCCGGCGTCACCATCAACCGGCCGCCGCGCGACGGCCGCATGGCATTCATCCGCTCGCCCGACAACATCTCCGTCGAACTTCTGCAGAAGGACGCCGCGCTCCCGCCCCGCGAGCCCTGGGCCTCCATGCCCAACACCGGCACCTGGTAGAAATCGACGACGGCCGCCGGCTTTGCTGGCTGGCGCGAAGCGGTGACTTCTTCAGCCCGTGATGTAGCGTCTGAGGTCCTCGATCTCGTGCTTCTGCTCGTCGATGACGGCTTTGACGCAGTCGCCGATGGAGATTACGCCGATGAGCTTTTCGTCTTCCACCACCGGAAGGTGACGGATGCGCTTCTCCGTCATCAGCTGCATGCACTCATTGATGGTCTGCGCGAGGCCGACGTGGATCACCGGTGCGCTCATGATGGTGCCAACCGTCGTCTCCGTGGACTTGTGGCCCATGAGCACGACCTTGCGCGCGTAGTCGCGCTCCGAGACGATGCCCGCGAGCCTGCCGCCCTCGAGTACCGGCAGGGCGCCGATGTAGTGGTCGGCCATGAGCTGGATCGCCGTGCGCACCAGTTCGCCCGCATCGATCGTCACGACGCCCGGCTTTTTCCCCTCGAGCAACTGCCGCACCGTCCGCATGGCCGACCTCCCGAAGCAGCGATTCCGGGGATCTTACGCTCCCGCGACGCAACAGCGCGAGCGCGCATCCGGGCCGGGCGGGGACCCTCGCTCGTTCCGCCGGAACTCCAGTCACTCGCTCGGGGACCCGCCCGGCCCGGATGCGCGCTCGCACTATGCCTTGCGGGCGTGCCAATCCCCCAGAATTGCCGCTTCCTGCTCTGGCGTGAAGCCCGAGCGGAACGCCGCCTGGCGCTCGGCCGGCCGCGTCGCGTGCCAGGCAAGCGTGTCGCGTACCGTCGTCTCGAGCGGCCGTGCCTTGAGCCCCTGTTCGACGGAGGCCTGGATGCCGGTCAGCGAAGCGCCTGCCTCGGGACCGTGCATCGCGCTCCACGGCGCGAGGTTCACGTCGGCCGCCTGCTCCGCGATGAACTTTTCATCGATCCAGGTGAGCCTGGTGTCGGCGCCCGTCACGGTTCGGCTCGTGTCCATCAGCGAGCCCATCGTGATCGCGCCGGGCGGCGTGACGGCGTTGAAGTAACCGTCCACCTGGCGCTCGACGAGCCTCATCATGAAATCGGCGAGATCGCGCACGTCCACGATCTGGATCGGGTCGGCAGCGGCGCCCGGCACCGCCATCTCGCCGCCGCGCGCAAAGCGCACCGGCCAGTAGGTGAAGCGGTCGGTCGGGTCGAGCGGGCCGACGATGTAGCCCGGGCGCACGATCGAGCAGCGCCGGGCGTAGGCGTCGCGCACGTACTGCTCGCACACTGCCTTCATCGGCCCGTAGGTCTCGTTGGTGATCTCTTCCTGGTCCTTGTTCTCCAGCACGCCCGTCGGCGAGCCGATGTCGTTCGGCTTTTCGAAGCTGGCGTAGGCCGAGGTGCTCGAGATGTAGAGGCAGTAACCGGTGTTCGGCGCGAGCAGATCGGCCGACATCTTGCAGTATTTCGGGATGTAGCCGGTGTTGTCGATGACCGCATCCCAGCGGCGGCCCTTCAGCGAATCGAGCTGGCCCTTGCGGTCGCCGTGCAGCGTCTCGACATCCTCGACTCCGTCCGGGTCGCGCTGGCCGCGGTTGAAGTGCGTCACCTTCCAGCCATGCGCGAGCGCGACCTTGGTGACGTGCGGACCGATGAAGCCGGTGCCGCCGAGTACCAGCAGTGTGCGCTCCTGGCCCGCCTGCGCCATCAGCCTGCCTCCTGCGAGCGCGAGCACCGTGCCAGCGCCGGCCTTGATCAACGTGCGTCGTGAAAGCGCCATCATCGCCTCCTAGCGTGGGTCGGGCATCCGGGTCAACGTGCTCATGATGAGGCAACTCCCAGCGCCGCGGGGCGGCTAGATCAAGTTGCGCGGCATTCTGCCGGTCGCGGGAAGGGCGATGCAAACCGGGTTCGGCGCGGATTTTGCACGTTGCGCTGCAAATGGCTTTGGCGGACAGTGTCCGGATGCGGGACTTACCGGAACTTGCGGCACGGGTGCGCGAATTCGTCGCCGAGCGGGACTGGGATCGCTTCCACAGCCCGAAGAACCTCGCGATGGCGCTCTCGGTCGAGGCTTCAGAGGTGGTGGAGCTGTTCCAGTGGCTCACGGAGGAGGAGAGCGCGGCCCTGGACGACGATCGCCACCGCCGCGTCGCCGAGGAGCTTGCCGACGTGCTGTGGTTCCTCGTGCGGCTCTCCGACCGCCTCGATATCGATCTGCTCGAGGCCGCCGAGCGCAAACTCGCCGCCAACGCCGCGAAGTACCCCGCCGACCGCGTGCGCGGCGACGCCCGTAAGTACGACGAGTATTGAAGGGGCGCGCGCCCTTCACCAGCGCGCTACCGCTTCGTATCCTCCGGTTGCGCCGCCGCCTCGGGCTCCGGAGGCTTGGGCGCCGGTGCGGGCTCGGGCTCGACCTCGGCAGCCTTGCGCTCGAGGAACCAGTGCGTCACGCCCTGTTCCTTCGGGCCGACGTAGTGGAACCAGCGCTGTTCGATCCGGTCCGGAGACACGAATCTGATTTCGCCCTTGTGCACGTGCCCATCGTGCTCGGCGTCGAATCCCGTACCGCCGTCGAAAGCGAGTTCGAGCAGCTCCGCCGTCGTTCTGCCGCCCCGCTTGTACGCGGGCTGGTTGCCGGCCGGCGAGTACTGGGTAGCGCGCAGCTTGCCACCGGCCAGGAAATACACCGTCACGACCGGCAGACTCCCGCTCGGGGCCTGGTGCTCGATCACCGCCTTGCCGCCGCTCACGCTTTCATAGCGCACAGTGACCGGCGGGCCGGACAGCGGGTCTTCCATATGTCCGGTCCAGTCCCCTTCAAGCGACAGGATCCGGTCATAAGTCGCCGCATCGTCCGGAGACTCGGCCGCGGGCACGCCGGAGGCGAACGCGACGCTTGCGGCCGCCAGGAATGTGCGCAGGTACTTGGGCATTGCAGGCTCCTTCATGCACCATGATAACGGCAGGTCAGCGCACGGGGCAGGCATGGCAGCGAGGAAGAAACGGGCGGCGGAAGCGATCGTGCGGCTGCGGCGGATGTACATCGACTGCCGCTACGGGCAGCTGCATCTCACGACCGCCTACCCGGCGAGTGGCGGCTTCGACGAGGCGTTGCCGGTCGTGTTCCTGCACGCCGACGAGGGCAGCGGCACGGATTTCAGCGGCTGCGCGCAACTGCTTGGCACTGACCGCTCGGTCTATGCACCCGACCTGCCCGGCAGCGGCGGCTCCGACGCTCCAAAGGCTCGCCTGTCCGCGGCCGGGCTGGCACTCGCAGTGGCGGACCTCATCGAGCAGCTGCGCCTGAAGCGCTTCGACCTGGTCGGCTGCGGCCGCGGGGCGCTCGTGGCCTTCGAACTCGCCAGCACGCGCCCGAACCAGGTCCGGCGCGTGATCGTCGCGGGTCCCCAGCAGCCGGCCGCCGCGCCGGCCCAGCCGATGCTCCAGTTGTCGGCAAACCCGAACTGCACGCGGGACGAACCGGCCGACGCTGTTGTCGCCCGGATCCGCGCCTATCTCGACCGCGTCTGAAACCTAGGCCGGCGCGGCCGCCTGCCGGCGGCCGAGCGCCCCGACCGCGATCAGCACGGCCGCGAGCAGGGGGAGCGTCACCAGGTTCAACCGCTCCCAGCCCAGGGTCGTGACCGCAAGCCCGGCGAGCAGCGACGCCGTCGCCTGGGCCCCGAACACCAGGAAGTCGTTCAAGGTCTGCGCCTGGATCCGCTCCCGGGCCCGGTAAGTCCGGGTCAGCATCGTGGTCGCGGCAATGAACAGCAGGTTCCAGCCGAGTCCAAGCACGCCGAGCGCCCAGCCGTAGTGCAGCGCCGCGTGCCCCGTGAGCGTCGCGATCGCGACGCAGGCTGCCATCAGCAGCGTCCCCACGACGATGATCGGCCGGTCGCCGAATTTCGCGATGATCCAGCCGCTCGCCAGCGAGGGTACGTACATCCCGAGCAGGTGCACCTGGATCACGCGCGCGGTCGCGACCGCGTCATGACCATCCACCACGTGCATGCTGATCGGCGTGGCGGTCATGATGAAGCTCATGACGGCGTAGGAGGCGAGGGCGCCGAGCACCGCGACGCGGTACGCGGGCTGGGCCGCAATTTCCGCGAGGGGGCGCGGCGGCGTCGGATCGACGTGGCTGGCGGGCATCGAGTCCGGGAGCTGCGCGAGCAGTACCGCCGCCACGACGTAAAGCGCGCTGCAGGCGTAGAACGACCCCGCGTATTCGGCTGCCGGCACCAGGTGAGACGTTCGCACGGCGAACTCCGGGCCGAGCCAGGCCGCCACCAGCGCGCCGCACATCACCACCGAGATTGCGCGGCTGGCCCTTCCTGCAGCGACGTATTCGGTCGCGGCAAATCGGTACTGCATGACGACCGCGTTGTTGGCACCGAGCAGGAAGGCGGCCGCGCAGAACAGCCAGAAATCAGGCTGGGTGATCGCCCAGCCGGCCAGCACGCAGCCCGCGGCCGCCTGCAGGGCGCTGCCGGCGAACACCGCACGCCGCCCGAAACGATGGATCAGGGCGCCGGCCGGCACGACGCTGGCCGCGAGGCCGGCGATCATGACCGACACCGGCAACGTCGAGAGCGCAGGTGACGGGGCGAAATGCGAGCCGATGATGCCGCCGAGCAGGAAGAACAGGAAGCTGCCTGACATGCACAGCGCCTGGGTGGCGGCGAGCATCCATACCGGTCGCATGGCGCGCATCGTACCGGCGCGTGGCGTCCGGCGTGCGCAATGGGATGCGGGCGGTTCGGGCGCGCGCCGCCCGGTCCAGTGCGCCTGCCCTTTCCGTGTGAAGCAGTTCACGAATCGGCTGCATGACTCGTAGAACTGTGCTGCTAACTCATTGATATATAACACCCACGGAAAACACCGGGTAGCGCCGACACGTCCCACGCCCAATAATGGCGCTCATGGAGAAGGGGGACGGGGATAGCCTCCCGGACGACAGCATCGTCGCGGAGGACATTACGCAGCTCGTCGAGCACATCGAGCTCACGGGCGCCAATCAGCTGCCCGATATGCACGACTGGGAGCTCGTGACGCCCGCCGGCGACCTCGACGATGCGCCGATCCTGGTCGGCACCTTGCCGGACGAGCCTGGCATCGCCGGGATGGACGTCGGCGACGACATGCAGGTTTTCACCGACACCCAGGCCGGCCTCGCGCAGCTGCTGCCCGGCGGGGAGCGGCGTGGCCACCAGACCACCGCGCTCGCCGCCGAGCGCGCTCGCTGGCAGAGACGCGTGGATGAGCTGGAGCGCGCCCTGGCGGAGCGCAACCAGCTGCTGGCCGAGCGCGAGCGCCGGATCGACGAGTTGCAGGCGCGGCTCGCGACCCGCACGCTGGAGCGTGAAGGACTCGCGGCGGAGTTGCGCGAAGCGCGCCCCATCAAAGCCGCCGTGACGGATGCGGTGCCGAGCGAGGTGCGCCCGGTGGACGCAGGCGCGGAGGCGGAATTCACCCAGGAGCTGCCGGTTCCCGAGCTGCCGGTCACGCCGCCGGTCGCGGCCGCCCTGCGGCTGCGCCGCTACCTGATCGGCCTCGACGTGGTCGGCTGCGTGCACGAGATCAGCAGCCGCCGCGTCAACATCGGCCGCACCCGCGACAACGACCTGCGCATCGTCGACCCGACGGTCAGCCGCCTGCACGCGATGCTGACGGTACGGAACGGCGAAGCGATGGTCGTGGACGCGAACAGCCGGAACGGCATCTTCGTGAACGGCATCCAGGTGCGCTATGCGCGCCTCGACGACGGCGACCTTGTCACCTTCGGCACGGTCCGTTTCCGCTACCGCGTCGGTTCCGACGCCGCCGGCTCCGCCTGACCGGGCAGCGGCCGGTCGAGCTGGATCCTTCCGATCGGCCTGAGCGCGACGAGGGCTGTCAGGCACAACACCAGCAGCACGGCTGCGAGCGACACCGGCGAATGGGCCGCGAAGGCCGCGACCACCTGCGTCGAAACGGCCGCCGTCGTCAGTTGCAGGAATCCGAGCAGGCCCGAGGCCGCGCCGGCGATCGCCGGGTCGCGCGAGATTGCGCCGATGGTCGCAGAGGGCGCGGCGATCGCGTTCGCAAAGCCGATTGCCATGCCGGGCATGAAGAGCGCGAGGGGGTGCCACACGTGCAGCAGGGCGAGCGAGGTCATCGAGAGTGCACCGGCGCATGCGATCATCGCTCCGGCGCGCATCATGCGCTGGCCGCCAAAGCGGCCGGTCACGCGCGCCGCGAGCAGGAAGCCGCAGAAAGATGCGACCGCCGGGAAGAACAGCAGCAGGCCGAAGCGCGAGGGCGAGACGCCCAGCACGTCGATCGCGACATAGGGCGCGCCGGTCACGAACGTATAGATCATGCTCATCAGGCAGGCGCTGAACACCAGGAACGCGACGTACTCGCGCGAGGCGAGCAGTCTCCTGAAGCTCGACCAGTAGCGCAGCGAAGGTCCCGCGGCCCGGTCGGCACGCCGCGCGTCGCGCAGGTTCCGCGAGGCGAACAGGAATACCGCGAAGCCGAGCAGCCCCGAGAGTGCGAACACCGCGCGCCAGTCGAGCCACTCCAGCACGAAGCCGCCGAGCGAGGGCGCGACCATCGGAGCGAGCAGGATCGCGGTCGCGGTCGCCGCGAGTGCGCCCGCGGCGCGTGCCGGCCCGAAGTGGTCGAGGAGGGTCGCGCGCATGACGGACATCGCCGCGCCGCTGCCGAATGCCTGCACCACGCGCGCGGCGACCAGCGTGCCGAGCGAGTCGGCGACGGTGCCGGCCGCGCTGCCGAGCACGAACAGCGCGAGCGCGAGCAGCACGATCGCCCTCCGCCCGTAACGGTCCGAGAGCGGCGCGACCGTGAGGTTGCCGAGCGCGATCGCGAGGATCGAAAGGCTGATGAACAGCTGCGCAGCGTGCGGCGCGACCCGCATCGCCGAGGCGATGGCGGGCAATGCCGGCAGCAGCACGTGCAGGCTGAAGGTGCCGATCGAGCCGATGATCGCGGAGCCCACGATCAGCCGGCGGGAAGCGTCGCGTGTCTGCAAGCGGAGATACCGGCCGTTGCCGGCATCTTGCGGTGCCGCCCGGCCGGCCGCAACCGCTTGCAGCGCTCGCCCGCGCCCCTGGCTGGTAGAATCGAGGCGGCCGGCTGCCCCGGCGCAAGATGATCGGCGACCTCCTACTTCTCCTCCTGCTGGTGTGTGTCAACGGCCTGTTCGCCATGGCCGAGCTCGCGACATTTTCCTCGCGCCCGACACGGCTCAAGGAGCTCGCGAACCGTGGCAGCGGCGGCGCGCGCGCGGCGCTGCGCCTGATCGATCATCCCACGCGCTTCCTGTCCACCGTGCAGATCGGCATCACGCTGATCGGCGTGCTCTCGGGCGTGTACAGCGGCGCGCGCTTCGCGGCGCCTCTGGCGGGCTGGCTGGCGGGCTTTTCGCTGCTTGAACCGGTAGCCGGGCACCTCGATACGGCCGCCTACGCGATCGTCGTGGTGGGCGTGACCTTCCTGTCGGTGGTGATCGGTGAGCTGGTGCCGAAGCGCTGGGCACTCTCGAATCCCGAGGGCATCGCCTCGGCGCTCGCGCGCCCGATGGAGCTGGTCGCGTTCCTGAGCGCGCCGCTCGTCTGGGTGCTGCGCAACGCGACCGAGCTGTTCGTGCGGCTGCTCGGGTTGCCGAAGAACACGGCGCGCGCGGTCAGCGAGGAGGAGATCCGCTCGATGATCGCCGAGGGCACGCATACCGGCATCTTCCACGCCGCCGAGCACCAGATGATCGAGGGCGTCCTGCGCCTGCCCGACCGCACGGTGCGCAGCATCATGGCGCCGCGCGGCGACGTCGTGTGGCTGGACGCTGCAGACGATCGCAAGACCGTGTGGAACATCGTGCGCACCAGCGGGCACTCGCGCTACCCGGTGTGCCGCGGCCAGCTCGACGAGCTGGTGGGTATCGTGATGACCGGTGAGCTTGCGGAGTGGCTCGGCGACCCGCAGTCGGGGGAGCTGGCCGCGCGCGTGCGCGCGCCGCTGGTCGTGCACGAGTCGACCCGTATCCTGCGGCTGCTCGACCTGTTCCGCGAGTCGAAGATGCATTTTGCCGTGATCGTGGACGAGCATGGATCGATCGAGGGCGTGGTCACGCCCGCCGACATCCTCACCGCGATCGCGGGTGAGTTGCCAGAGGCGGCGAGCGAGGAGGGGGCGGAGGCGGTCGCGCGCGACGATTCCTCCTGGCTCGTGGACGGCAGCATGTCGATCGACGATGTGGAATGGCTGCTCGGCGCAGGCGGGATGCGCTCGGGCGACGACTACACGACGCTCGCCGGGTTCGTGCTCGCCCAGCTTGGCCACCTACCGGCCACCGGCGAGAGTTTCCGCTGGCGCAGCCTGCGCTTCGAGGTCGTGGACCTGGACGGCCGGCGCATCGACAAGGTGCTGGTGCAGCGGCTGGCACAGGCCTGAGCGCATGAGTTACCGGCCCCTTCGCCCCGGGCGCCACGGGACGATCCCGATCCGCGGCCTCGAGCACCATTTCATCCGCTGGGGGCCGGATTCCGAGGATCCGGTGCTGCTGCTGCATGGTTTCGCCGATTGCGCGGCGAGCTTCCAGTTCGTCGCGGATGCGATCGACCCGGAACTGCCGCTGCTCGCGATCGACTGGCGTGGTTTCGGTGCCAGCGCGCGCAGTCCCGGTGGTTACTGGTTCCCGGACTACTACGCCGACCTCGAGGTGATGCTCGACGCGTTCTGCCCGCGCGGCCCGGCACGCATTGTCGGCCACAGCATGGGTGCAAACATCGCCATGATCTATGCGGGCGTGCGGCCGGCGCGGGTGCGCTCGCTCGTGAACCTCGAGGGGATTGGCCTGCTGCGGACGCATCCGGACCAGGCGCCGGCGCGGCTCGCCCAGTGGCTCGACGGGTTGCGCGGGCCGATGGCTGCTGGCGAGTACACGAGTATCGCCGAACTCGCCGCACGCATCGCGAAGCGCAACCCGCGGCTGCCGACGGCGCAGACCGAGTTCGTCGCCGCGTGCTGGAGCGAGACGGTCGCGGGTGGCGGCGTGCGCCTGCTGGCCGATCCGGCGCACCGGCGCACGAATCCGTATCTGTATCGCCGCGAGGAGATGGAAGCCTGCTGGCGCGCCATCACGGCGCGCGTGTTGCTGGTCGTCGGCGCCGACTCGGAGCTGTTGCCGCGGCTGGGACCGGAAGGCGGGGTGGAATCCTTCAAGGCGATCGTCCCCGGCCTCGCCGTGGAGCAGGTGGCCGGCGCCGGCCATATGCTTCATCATGAAGCGCCGCGCGCCATTGCGCGGCTCATCGAGGCGTTTGTCGGGACTACCTTGCCATGAGATGGCGACTGCGCGGCCTCCTGCGCCGCACGATTACCTATCCCTGGGCGCGGCGCATCGTGGTCGCCGTGATCGGCGGCAGCATCGTGCTGCTCGGCGTCGCCATGGTGGTGCTGCCGGGACCCGCCATCGTCGTCATCCCGCTCGGCCTCGGTGTGCTCGGCCTCGAATTCGCCTGGGCGCGCCACTGGCTGCGCAGGCTCCGCGCCACTGCCAGCGACGTCGTCAACCGCGTCCGCGGCAAGCCCAAGGACCCGCCGCCCTTGACGTGATTCCGTTCAGGACTTGAAGCTGGCTTCGACCGAGGCGAGTGTTCTTGCGAGAGGCCCGGCGGATTTCGACTGCAAGTCGGCAATCTCGGCGACCGTCGCCGCCTTGAACGCGCCCTCGCGCACCGACGGCAGGTTGATCCGCACGTTCAGGATCGCCGCCTCGAGCCCCGCCCTGGCGAGCAGGGCGCCGACGCCGGCGTCCGACGCCGAGTTCCGGTTGCCGGTGAGCGCCGCCTCCTCGGCAAGCTCGATCGCGGTGAGGCACAGCCGCGCCGTCGCGAGCGGGACCGAAGTCGCCTTCTCGTAGGCGGCGGCGATCGCGTCCGATCGCGCGCGCTTCTCCTCGTCGCTCGTCTTCGGCAGGCGCATCGCCGCCAGCACGTCGTCGAAGGCTTTCGTGTCATCGTCTACGGCCGCGAGCAGCGCGGCCTTCAGCGCCTGCGCGCGCTCCGCGAGCGCGGACGAGGACGCCCAGGCTGACTCATAGCCCTTCTTCCCGATCGTGAGATTCGCGACCATCGCCGCAAGCGCCGCGCCGAGGCTGCCGGCAAGCGCCGCGACCGAGCCGCCGCCCGGGGCCGGCGAGCTGCTGGAGACCTCGTCCACGAAGCGCTCGACCGTCATGGAGACGAGGGGGCCTGGCATGCGCACAGCGTACTCGATGACCCGCTTGTCCGGGTCGAAGGGCGACAGCTGGGCGAGCCCCAGCGACTGGATGGCGACTTCCACCAGCTCCCGCTCGGGCAGCCCGGTCGACCGGCCCTGCTTGTGCAGGTAGTAACGCCCCGCCTCGAGCAGCGGTTCGAGGGGCGTGAGCCCGACGAGTTCGGAACCGGTCACGACCAGCCCGAGCCTGGCCGCTTCCTCGCGCGTCGTTTCATACACGACGTGCAGCGGGGTCGTCCGGTAGGAGAGCAGGTTCACCGACACCTGCGCCTGGCGGTACTGCTCGATGGTCCAGCCGATCGCCTTGACCGCCTTGAGCCGGCCCGGCACGCGCAGGTCCTGGCCCGCGGCGTCCTTCACGACCTCGCCCTGCGCGTCGCGCTTGAGCCGTCCCGCTTCGCGGATGTTGAGCGCAACCTCGTTCGCGAGCGTCGCGAGGCGCGTGTTGAGGTTCACGTTGTACGCGATCAGGAACTCGCGCGCGCCGACCACCGTCGCGCCGAGCCGCGCGTTGAATTTCGCCGGGCCGGCGTCCGGCGCCCACGCGGGATCGGCCAGCTTCTTCGCGAGCCCCTCGTACTCGCCCGCGCGAATGTCGGCGAGGTTCCGGCGCCCGGGACGGGTCGCCGCGAACTCGTAGAAATAGACCGGCAGCGCCAGCGACTCGGCGATGCGCCGGCCGAGCGTGCGCGCGACCGCGACGCATTCGTCCATGGTCACGCCCGCAACCGGCACGATGGGACAGACATCGAGCGCGCCCATGCGCGGGTGCGCGCCGGCGTGCTTCGCCATGTCGATCAGCCCGGCGCCGGCCACCGCGGCGCGGTATGCTGCCTCGGCGACCGCTTCGGGCTCGCCGACGAAGGTGTACACGGTGCGGTTCGTGTCCGCGCCCGGATCCACGTCGAGCAGCCGCACGCCGCTCGTGCCGGAGATCGCGCGCGCGATCGCGTCGATCACGGACCGGTCGCGCCCCTCCGAGAAGTTCGGGACGCACTCGACCAGGCGGCTCATCAGGGCTTGCCGGCGCTCAGGAAGTCCACCACCAGCGAGGTCATGAGCCGCATCGCGATCGGCACCGACTCGTCCGCAGCGTAGAATGTCGACGTGTGGTGGCCGCCCGAGACCTTGCCTTCCGGCACCACGCCGAGCCGGAAGTAGAAGCCCGGCACGAGCTGCGAGAAATACGAGAAGTCCTCGGAGCCCGTGATCGGCGGCGCCAGCCGGACCCGGTCCCTGCCGAGCAGACGCTCGAGCGTCGGCACGAGGCGGGCGGTCAGCTCGGCGTCGTTGACCGTCATGGGGTGACCGGTGTGGAAGTCGAGCTCGTAGGTCGCATGCGCGGCCTTCGTGTGGCCGTCGAAGATCTCCCGAATGCGCGCCTCGATGGTCGCGAGCGTCTCGTCGTCGAAGGTGCGGATCGTGCCGGCGAGCGTCGCGCTCTCCGGGATGATGTTGTGGCGCTCGCCGCTTCGGAAGATGGCGACCGTGATGACATTGTCGGAGAGCGGCGGCAGCACGCGCGAGCGGATTGTCTGCAGGGCCATCACGATCCCGGAGGCGGCGACGATCGGGTCGACGCCGAGGTGCGGTGTCGAGCCGTGCGCCTGGCGGCCCTTGACGGTGGCTTCCCAGCGCGTGGCCGCCGCGAACGCGGGGCCCGGCGAATAGGCGACGATGCCGAGCCGCTCGTTGTCGCCGGCGTCGTCCGGCGGTGCGCCATTCGTGTGGAAAGCGATCACGGCGTCGGGCTTCATCATCTCGAAGATGCCGTCTTCGACCATCATCCTCGCGCCGCCGCGCTCGCCGGCCGGCACGCCTTCCTCGGCGGGCTGGAAGATGAACATGACCGTGCCGGGCAGCCGGTCGCGGATTTCCGCGAGCATCGAGGCCGTGCCGAGCAGCGCCGCTGTGTGCACGTCGTGGCCGCAGGCGTGCATCACGCCGACGTCCTTGTCGAGGTAGGTGCTGCGCACCGTCGACTTGAAAGGATAGTCCGTCTGCTCGGTGACCGGCAGCCCGTCCATGTCGGCGCGTACGGCGATCGTCGGGCCCGGCCTGCCGCCGCGCAGGATGCCGACCACGCCCGTGTGCGCGACGCCGGCCTGCACCTCGATGCCGAGCGATTCGAGGTGCGCCGCGACCAGCGCGCCAGTGCGTGTTTCCCGGTTCGAGAGCTCGGGGTTCTGGTGCATGTCCTGGCGCTGCGCGATGCGCGCGCTCGCGTGGCGGGCGACGAGCGCCGCGATCTCGGCATCGCTCGGCTTGCCGGCCGCCTGGGCTGCCGCGGCCGCGACCAGGCAGGCCACGGCGGTGATCATCGAACGAACGACGCGCATGCGATTCTCCCGGTTATTGTCTTGCGAACAGCTGAGCTTCGATGTCGCGAAACGCCTTGAATTCGAGCGCGTTGCCGCTCGGGTCGGTCAGGAACATGGTCGCCTGCTCGCCCGGCCGGCCCTTGAAGCGCACCGTCGGCTCGAACACGAAGGCGACGCCCGCGGCCTTCAGCTGTGCGGCCAGCGCTTCCCAGTCGCGCATCTCGAGCACCATGCCGAAATGCGGCACCGGCACGTCGTGGCCGTCCACGGGATTGTGCGCCGGCTGCTCGTGCTCACCGCCGGCGACCGCGTGACAGACAAGCTGGTGGCCGAAGAAGTCGAAGTCCACCCAATTCTCCGCGCTGCGGCCCTCCAGGCAGCCGAGCAGCCCGCCATAGAAGGCGCGCGCCGCGACGAGGTCGTGCACCGGGATTGCGAGGTGAAAGGGCGTCAGCTCCGGCATCAGGTTTCCAGCCTCGCGTCCATCGAGATCTCCGCCTTGAGCACCTTGCTGATCGGGCAGCCGGCCTTGGCGTTCTGTGCGGCCCGCTCGAACTGCGCGCGATCGGCGCCGGGCGCGCGCACCGAAACGTCGAGATGCGAACGCGTGATCGTGAAGCCGGTATCGAGCTTCTCGAAGGTGATCGTCGCCCGCGTCTCGATGCGCTCGGGCCGGATACCCGCCTCGCCGAGCTGCAGCGATAGCGCCATCGAGAAGCAACCTGCGTGCGCCGCGCCGATCAGTTCCTCGGGATTGGTGCCGGGCTCGCTCTCGAAGCGCGTATGGAAGGAATACGGCGTGTCAGCCAGCGCGTGGCTCCCGGTCGTGAGCCGCCCCTTGCCATCCTTGAGCCCGCCTTCCCAGACGGCCGTTGCCCTGCGTTGCATAGGTGCCTCCATCAGTCGGCGCGGGTTCTGCGCGTTCTGAGATAGTGATGCCACAGGAGCCTTGCCGCAACCGAGCGCCACGGCGCCCAGGCGGCGCTGATCGCGAGCTGCCGTTCGGCGTCCGGCCACCGCCGCAGGCGCTTGACTTCCTGCAGCGCGATCGCGAGCGCGAGATCGCCGACCGGCCAGATGTCGGGGCGGCGCAGCGCCATCAGGTAATAGACATCGGTGCTCCACGGCCCGATGCCGCGCAGTTCGAGCAGCGCCGCGCGGCCCGCGGCATCCTCGGCGCGCGCGACACCCGGGAGCGAGAGGCTGCCGTTCAGCACGGATGCTGCAAGCGTATGGCAGTACGAGGCCTTCTGCCGCGTGATGCCGAGCCTGCGCAGGCCTGGCACGCCGCGCTCGATCACGAGTTCGGGCGTCATGCCGCCGAGCGCCGCGGACACGCGGCGAAAGAGGGTGCGCGCGGCGGCGATCGAGACCTGCTGCTCGAGCACGATATGCACCAGCGTCGCGAACCCGGGACGACGCGCCCACATGGGCGGCAGGCCGTTTCGCTGGTACAGCGTGGCGAAGTCCGGGTCGCGTCGGGCCAGGGCGTGCACGCCCGCGGCGAGAGAAGCGCGCGTGAGCGCGCGCGGGGCGGGGGCCCTCCTCAAGCGCGCGGCTTCAGCCATTCGCTGAAGTGGTGAGCGACGAGCTCGAGACGCTCGCGCAGGCGGAACTCATGGGAGCGCCCGATCGTCGCCATGACCGGCTCAGTCCGCGAGGTGGTACTCGACGGTCGAGACCACGCGCACCTTCTTGATGTGCGGCGTGGTGCTGTCGCGGTTCTCGATCGAGAACTGGCCCTGCTGCGCGGAGCGGATGCGGCCGAGGCGGCTGCCGGAATCCTCGGCGAATTTCTCGGCGACCGCGCGTGCGTTCTTGGTCGCTTCCTCGACCATCTCGGGCTTCAGTTTCGACAGGCCCGTGAATTCGAACTGCATCTGGCCCTGGTAGCCCTCGCCGGAGAGCGCGACGCCTTTCCGGCCGAGCGAGATGACGTCGCGCATCGCCTTGCGTACCGCCTCGACGTCGTTCGTGAATACCGTGACCGTGGAAGTCGCCGTGTACCGGTAGGCGATGTTGTTCGTGTCGCCGTAGGACTGCGCGAAGCGGTCCGTGACTGCGGGCGCGCCGACCGTGATGGCGTCCTTTTCGATCCCGTGGCCGGCGAGGAACTCGGTAATCAGCGAGTTCTTCTTCTGCAGCGAGCCGAACAGCGCGCCGAGGTCGTTGCTCGCCTCCTGGAACGTGAGCGGCCAGACGGCGACGTCGGCCGGCACCTCGCGCTCCGACAGCCCCTTGACGACCACCGTCCGGTCGAATTTCTTGACCCGGACCGCGTAGTTGCCGAGCAGCCAGCCGAGCGCGATGAAGCCGAGCAGGATGCTGGCGCCGTGGACGACGAGGCTGCGCGAGATCGGTTCGTTCATGTCAGGTCCTTTTGCGGGAGAGTAGCACCTCGCGACGGGCGAGGCTCTCCGCGGGCCAGTGCTGCTTGCGGTCGTAGAACTCGGACACGGCCGGCGTCCCGGGCGGCAGGATCACCCAAGGCTGCTTCGTGGAGATGAAGATATGGATGTCCGGCGGGAGCGCGTCCGGGTCATCAAGCGTGCCGACGCGCACGAACGCCACCGCGGCGCCGGCGCCCGAATAGTGACTCCAGAGCGCGATGCGGCAGGACGGGCAGCGCAGGATCTTCTGGCCCCTGCCGCTTGCCGAGGGCGTGTCGACCGCCTCCGGGCTACCGGCGAGCAGCGTGATCCGGTCGGTCTCGATCATCGCGTTCAGGGCGAACGAGGCGCCGGTTTCGCGCTGGCACCAGCGGCAGTGGCAGCAGTGCACGAACAGTGGCGCAGTCTCCATACGGTAACGCACCATGCGGCAGTCGCAGCCGCCCTTGATCGGGAAGTTCGCTGTGGTCATCGGCGCAGCCTCTCGATGATCTGCAGCTTGCACGTCATGATGATCCCCGTTGCAGGGGCGGAAAATTATCTCAGAACCGCGCGTGGATCACGATGACGTCGTGCAGGCCCGGCTGCCGTCCGCGGACCCGGCGATTGATGCGGTTGATGCCGTCGATCAGGAAGCTGCGGCCCCGCCATTCGAGCACCAGGATCGGCCTCGCGTCGTCCTTCGGTCGCGCCCGGTCATGCGCATCCGGGTGCACGAGCGGCGCGAGCCGCTCCAGCGGCCAGCGGTCGTGGCTCACGGACAGTATGTCCCACGTCAGCACCGGCGGGGGCGCATCGAGCTTCAGCATGCCGTCCATGGACATGACGAAGCGGTTCTTGCGCCACAGCCGGTTCAGCGTGTCGAGCCAGTCGTGCCCGGGCCGCGCGTGGAAGCCGAGCTGCGCCATCGCCTCGTCCCACAGCGCCTGTTCATCTGTCGTCACGCGCCGGCAGCTCCTTGTAGAAGACGACCGTGTCGTGCAGCGATCGGCCGTCGGTGTCGAGCGCGTAGCGCGGAATGGTGCCGACGACGTTCCAGCCGAGCTGCCGGTACAGGCGCTCGCCGGCTTCGCCGCGCTTCGAGTCCAGCACCAGCAGGTGAAAACCGGCGGCAACCGCCTCGCGCTCGACCGCAGCCATCAGCGCGGCGCCGAGCCCGCGCCGGCGGGCGCGGCGGTGGACGAGCAGCTTGGCGACGTCCGCGTGATGCGGCTGGTTGGGCGCCCGCGCCGGGTGCAGCTGCACCGATCCGGCGATGCCCACGGCATCGCGCGCGACCAGCACGATGGCGCGCGAGTCCGGATCCGACAGCAGCGCGCGCCACCAGTCGTGCGCCTGATCGCGGGTGAGCGTGACGAAGCTCACCGCGGCGCCCGATTCCACCGCGTCGACGAGCAGCTCCGCGAGTGCTTCGAGGTCGGACTCGTTGACCGGGAGCGGCAGGCGCTCGACCGTCATGGCGTCACTATTACGCCTGGCGGCGCACGGCGATGCACTCGACTTCGACACGTGCGCCTAGCGCAAGGCCCGTGGCACCGAACGCACTGCGCGCCGGGTAGGGCGGTGAAAAGAAGGTTCGGTAGACAGCGTTGAACCGGGCCCACTCGGCGATGTCCGCGAGCATCACGGTGCATTTCACCACGTCGCGCAGGGTGTACCTGTGCGTCTCGAGTGTCGTGCGGATATTCTCGAGTGTCTGCCGCGCTTCAGCCTCGATGCCGCCCGGGACCAGTTCCTCCAGGCCCGGCCTGACGCCGATCTGTCCGGAGAGAAACAAGGTGTCGCCGACGCGCACCGCCTCGGAGAACGGAAGCGTCGTCGGCGTGACCTTGCCGGAGTTCAGGAACTCGACTTGCAGCCGGTCCTGTGCGGTTCCGACCGCCGGGCAGGTGATTGCGGCGGCAACGAAGATTGCGGACACGACGCGGTTCATTTTCAGCTCGCTGCGTTGAAACGAAAGAACATGGAGTCGGGCACCGCGCCCGCGATCGACGCGAAGCCCTGCGGTACTGGCCTGTCGGTTGCGCCGAGAATCGCGCGCAGGAACGTCATCGTCATGACCGCACCGGTGGGCACTCTGGTATCGGACTTGTTCATGGCAGTCCCTGTTCAAGCCGCCATTATTGTCATAATAACTTGCGGCGACCCTGTCGGCTCATGCCGGGCGCGTGAGACTTCATTTCGCAGCGGGTTGCGGCGCAGGCGGTGCTATTTCGCGAACCACTCCTGGAGTTGACCCGCTTTTGTGGACGCATCATGTTCACAAAAGGAGGGTCAAGCAATGGGTCGGAAGGTCAAGCGGTACACGCCGGAGTTTCGCCGGCAGATGGTCGAGCTGCATCGGGGCGGACGCTCGTACAACGAGCTGGTCGATCCGGATTTGGGTCAAGCAGGCTGATCGGGACCGAGGTCGCGGGGATGGCGGCCTGACGACGGCGGAGCGCGAGGAGCTCACCCGGCTGCGACGTGAGAACCGGAAGCTGCTGCAGGAACGGGACATCCTGTCAAAGGCCGCGGCCTGGTTTGCGAACGAGAAGCCCGCGACACCGCAGCGCTCTTCGGATTCGTGAAGGCGAACCAGGCCACCCAGCCGGTACGGGTCATGTGCCGATTGCTTCAAGTATCTGCCAGTGGGTTCTATGCGTGGCGGGATCGGCCGCTGTCGGCCCGGCGCCGAGCCGATATCGCCCTGAGTGCCCGGATCCATGTGATCTATGGGCGTTCCAAGGGCCGCTACGGCTCGCCGAACATCCATGCCGAGCTAAAGGACGATCACGATATCCACGTCGGCCAGAAGCGCGTGGCGCGCTTGATGCGGGAAAACGGCCTCAAGAGCATCGTCGCGCCGAACTACGTGGTGACCACGACGCCGGATATCGCTGCCCCGGCGAACGAGGATCTGGTACAGCGCCAGTTCAAGGCAGACGGACCGGATCAGCTGTGGGTGGCTGACGCCACCTACGTGCCGACCTGGGCGGGGATGATCTACCTCGCCATCGTGCTGGATGTCTGGTCGCACAAGATCGTCGGCTGGGCGATCGAGGATCACCTGCGTACCCAGCTGATGCTCGATGCCCTGAACATGGCGCTGGCCCAGCGGCGACCGGAGAACGTCATTCACCACTCCGACCACGGTTGCCAATATACGAGCTGCGCGTTCGGCAAACGCTGCCGGGAGATGAACGTCATGCCGTCGATGGGCACGGTAGGCGATGCCTACGACAACGCCATGGCCGAGAGCGTGTTCGCCTCGCTCGAGAAGGAACTGCTCAAGCATCGGCGGTTCAAGTCGAAAGCCGAGGCCAGAATGGCCCTGTTCGAGTGGATCGAGGGCTGGTACAACCCGCATCGACGTCACTCCTCGATCGGACGCTTGTCACCGAACAACTTTGAGAGGAGATTACTGGCAGGACAGGCAGTGAGAATTTAGGAAACTACCCGTCCACGAAAGCGGGGGAACTCCACGCCGGCATCGAGAAGCCTGCCAGCACGCATACCTTCCGCCACTGCTTTGCGACCCACTTGCTTGAAAACGGTTACGACATCCGCACGGTGCAGGAACTACTCGGCCACTCGGATGTGAAGACGACGATGATCTACACGCACGTGCTGAACCGGGGAGGGCGCTGCGTGCGCAGTCCGCTGGATCGCCCCCGCGATTCAGCCGGGTAGCGAGGCGCGGCGCCGCGGGATCAGAAGCGCGCGGTCCAGCGAAACGTCGCGCTGCCGATCGACAACTGCTCGAGGCCCCAGACGATGTTGTTGCGCGCCTGGTGCTCGAAGCGCTCGCGGAACTCGTGGGTCGCGAAGATCGACGGCCGCCGGGCATATGACGTCAGGATTTCGGCGCGATGCTTGCGATAGAGCGCGGTGGGCATCCACCAGTGCTCGGCCCGGACCTGCAGCTCGAATTCGGCATAGCGGTCGGCGTCGGCGCCCAGGACGGCCAGGTCCACGTCGCAGAGCAGCTGCGCCGGCGGGGACTCCGGTCTTGCGTCGTGGCAGGTGGCGAGGATCAGCTCACGCACCAGCGCCCGGTCGGATGCTGGTCGGCCCGATTTCTCGAGTACTCAGGTCGCAGCCTCGGCGCTCCGCTCCTCGTTCTTGTTCGAGAGCGTGCTGTAGATCGCGTCGTGGAACCAGAGCGCGAATTCGACGAGCGGGTTTGCGGCGTCGCCATGTTTGGCGCGGTCGAGGATGCCAATGCATTCGTTGATATGGTGCGGCGTGTGGTACCTGCGCGCCCGCTCCTGGTAGCGCGACTCGAGCCAGCGGAAGGCGACCAGGGGCTTGACGATGCCGAGGCGCGTCGCGAGGTCTTGCCAGCGCGCGGCGACCAGCGTTTCCTTCACGCGCCGGGTTCCGGCGGACGGATGACGAGCTGCGTGCAGCGAAACAGCGCGATCGTCCTGCCGGTGTCCTTGTGCGAGATGACCGCGTCCCAGAGCTGGGTCGTGCGCCCGAGGTGCTGGGCGCGCGCGACGCAGTCGATCGTGCCCTCGCGCGCGGTGCCGACAAAGTTGGATTTCAGCTCGATGGTCGTGAACCCGGTCGCGCCCTCGGGCAGGTGCGCGACGCAGCCATAGCCGCAGGCGGTATCGGCTAGCGTGACGACCGTGCCTGCGTGCAGGTAGCCGTTGGGCGCGATGTGGTGGCGCTGGATGGCGAGCTCAGCCCGGATCTCGCGGTCCGCTAGTCCGGTTATGGCGACTCCCATGTAACCGGGCAGGAACCCGGTGCCGCGGCGCTTGAGGTCGTCGAGCGTGATCACGCGACGCCGGCGCGCAGCACCGCGGCCGGGCGGATGAGCCCGAACTGCGCCGCGAGCTCGGCGGGATGCTCGGCGTTCCAGATCACGATGTCGGCGATCTTGCCGGGCTCGATCGAGCCGAGAAGCTTGCGCAGCCCGAGTGCGCGTGCGGCATTTCGCGTCACGCCGAGCAGCGCCTCCTCGGTGGTGAGGCCGAAGGCGGTGCAGGCCAGGTGCATGGAAAGCTGCAGCGAGGCGAGCGGCGAGGTGCCGGGATTCAGGTCGCTCGCAACCGCGATCGGCACGCGGTTGACGCGCAGCAGCTCGATCGGCGGCAGCTTGGTCTCGCGCAGGTAGGTGTAGGCACCGGGCAGCAGCACGGCGACGGTGCGGGCGGCTGCCATCGCGGCGACACCGTCCTGGTCGAGTTGCTCGAGGTGGTCGGCGGAGAGCGCCTTGTACTTCGCGGCGAGCGCGGCGCCCTGCTGGTTGGAGAACTGCTCGGCGTGCAGCTTGACCGCGAGGCCGAGTTCCTTCGCCTTCACGAACACGCGCTCGACCTGCGCGGCGGTGAAGCCGACGGTGTCGCAATAGGCGTCGACCGCGTCGGCCAGCCCTTCGGCGTGAGCCGTCGGCAGGATCTCCTCGCACACCTTATTAATGTACTCGTCGGGGCGGTCCTTGAACTCGGGCGGCACGGCGTGCGCGGCGAGCAGGGTGGTGCGCACGTGGATGCCGAGCCGTTTGCCGAGCGCACGCGCGACGCGGAGGATCTTGAGCTCGTTGTCCTTGTCGAGCCCGTAGCCGGACTTGATCTCGATCGTCGTGACGCCCTCGGCGATGTATTTCGCGGCGCGCGCGAGTGCCGCCGTCAAGAGATCCGCCTCGCTCGCCGCGCGGGTCGCCGCGACGGTGCTCGCGATGCCGCCGCCCGCCCTGGCGATATCCTCGTAGCTCGCGCCCTGCAGGCGCTGCTGGAACTCCTTGAAGCGCGAGCCGGCCCACACGAGGTGCGTGTGGCAGTCGATGAGCCCGGGCGTCACGAGCGCGTAGTTCGCTTCGGTCACGACGCAGTTCTTGGGCAGCGCCGCAGGTACGTCACGCTTGGAACCGACCCAGGCGATGCGGTTGCCTGCGAGCGCCACCGCGCCCTTCGGGATCAGGCCGAAAGGCCGGCCTTCGGCGCAGGTCGCGAGCATGGCGTTGCGGATGACTCGGGTCCAGGTCGAAGTATCGAGGGGGGTAGCCACGCCGAGAGCTTACCGGAAGCCGCGGCCGCCGCGTTATGCTCTGCGTCCCATTCGGCTGCCCGGGGATCCCGTGCCGGACTCGAGAATCACCCGCGCCTTCGTGGCGGATCTGCCCAAGTCGGACCTGCACGTGCACCTCGACGGATCGCTGCGCATTCCGACCTTGATCGAGCTCGCGCGCGAGTCGCGGCTCGAGCTGCCGAGCTACACGGAAGCCGGCCTGCGCGAGACCGTCTACAAGGAGCGCTACACCAGCCTCGGCGACTACCTGAAGGGTTTTCGCTACACGGTCGGCGTGATGCAGACCGCGGAGGCTCTCGAGCGAATCGCCGCGGAGCTCGCCGAGGACAACCAGGCGGAGGGCGTGCGCTATCTCGAAGTGCGCTTCGCGCCGCAGCTGCACGTGCGCCCAGGACTCGATGCGATCCAGGTTCTGGCGGCGGTGGACCGCGGCCTGCGCCGCGCGCGCGACGCCTTCAACCGCCGGCCGGAGATCGCCGAGGGTCGCGAGCCGCACTTCGAGTACGGGATCATCTGCTGTGCGCTCAGGATGTTCGGCGCAGGCTCCAGCTGCCACTACGACACGCTGCTCGCCGCGCATCCGTTCACGCGCCCGAAGGACGTGTACGCCATGGCTTCGCTCGACGCCGCGCGCGCCGCGGTCCTCGCGCGCGACACGCTCGGCCTGCAGGTGGTCGGCTTCGACCTCGCGGGTGAGGAGGCGGGCTACCCGGCGAGCGCGCACAAGGCCGCCTTCGAGCTCGCGCACAAGCACTTCCTGAAGCGCACGGTGCACGCGGGCGAGGCCTACGGGCCGGAGTCGATCTTCCAGGCGATCACGGACCTGCACACGGACCGCATCGGCCACGGCACCTATCTCCTCGAAGCGGACCAGATCCGGGACCCGGAGATCGAGGACCGCGAGCGCTATGTCGAGAAGCTCGGGAACTACGTGGCCGACCGGCGCATCACGCTCGAGATCTGCCTGACCAGCAACCTGCAGACCAACCCGGAGATGACGAGCCTGCAGCAGCACACCTTCCGCAAGCTGCGCGCTGCGCGCATCTCGACCACGCTCTGCACCGATAACCGCCTGATGAGCAACACGACGGTGACCAACGAGCTGATGCTGGCCGTCGAGCAACTGGGCTTCGACCGCCACGATCTCAAGTCGATCATCATCTACGGCTTCAAGCGCAGCTTCTGGCCGGGCGATTACCTCAGCAAGCGCCAGTACGTGCGTCAGGTCATCGACCATTACGACGCCGTGGAGCGCAGGCACTTCGCCTGAGCGAGGGCCGACGATCGGCGCCGGCAGCCGCTCCCTAGATCTCGACCGCCGTCGCGAGCACGACCACGCGCCTGCTTGGCATGCGGAAGAACTCCGCCGCCTGTGCGCTCCTGCGCTGCATCCAGGCGAACAGCCGCAGCTTGAGGCCGGCGATGCCGTGGCGCGCCCGCGCGCGTACCAGGTGCCAGCCGAGGAAGAAGGTGCAGTCGTCGTCGATGCGCAGGCCCTTGCGTTTCGCGCCCGCGAGTGCGACCGCGACGTCGGGCGTCTCCATGAAGCCGAAGCGCGCGTGCACGAGGTGCACGCCCGGGAAGATCTCCTCGGGGTAGCTGCGCGATACGACGTCCTGGCGCGGCGTGCGCTGGATGTCGAGATTCAGGATCACGATCTTCTCGTGGCAGACGCGGTTGTGCTCGAGATTGCGCAGCATCGCGGTCGGCACGAAGCCCTGGTGGCTCACGAGGAACACCGCCGTGCCCGGCACGCGGGTCGCCTGCGCGAGGAGCCGGGGCAGTTCGGCGAGCGGCACGGCTCGGCGATTGAGCTCGGCGCGCAGCAGTGCGCGGCCGTCGTGCCAGGTGACGAATACGGCGAACATGCCGGCGGCCAGCACCAGCGGGATCCAGCCGCCACTCGGGATCTTGGTCGCGTTGCCGAGCACGAATGCGAGGTCCACGACGCCGAACAGGCCGAACACGGCGATCACGCGCCAGAGCGGCCACTTCCAGGCGGCGCGCGCGGCGATCGCGCCGAGCAGGGTCGTGATCACCATGGTGCCGTTCACTGCCGCGCCGTAGGCGCCGGACAGGGCGCTCGAGCCCTGGAAGATCAGGACGAAGGCCGAGGTCGCGACGAACATGAACGCGTTGGTCGCCGGCACGTAGATCTGGCCATGGACGTCGGCCGAGGTCTGCAGGACCTTCACGCGCGGCAGCAGGTCGAGCTGTACGCACTGGCGGGTGACGGAGAAGGCGCCGGAGATCGTCGCCTGCGAGGCGATGATCGCCGCCGCGGTCGCGATGGCGATCAGGTATGGCAAGGCATCGGGCGAGACGAGCTCGAAGAACGGGTTGACCGTGGCCGTCGGCGAGCGCAGGAGCAGTGCGCCCTGGCCGAAGTAGTTGAGCAGCAGCCCCGGCCACACGACCAAGAACCAGGCGATACGCACCGGCTTGCGGCCGAAGTGGCCCATGTCGATGTACAGCGCCTCGCCGCCGGTCAGCACGAGGAACACCGCGCCCAGGATCACGAGCGCGACCCCCGGATGGCCGAGCAGCACGGCGAGCGCGTACTCCGGGTCGAGCGCCATCAGGATCGCTGGCGTGTGGATGATTTCGCGCAGGCCCAGCAGGCCGATCGACACGAACCAGATCACCATGATCGGGCCGAACAGCCGGCCGATGCGCTCGGTGCCGCGGCGCTGCATCGCGAACAGCGCCAGCAGGATGCCGAGCGTGACCGGCACCACGAGGCGCTGCATGTCCGGATCGACGATCGCGAGTCCTTCCACGGCGCCGAGCACCGAGATCGCGGGCGTGATGAGCGCGTCACAGTAGAAGAACGCCGTGCCGAGCACCGCGAGCAGGATCAGGCGCTTGCCCGCGCGTCCGTTGCCGGGGAGCCGGCTCCCGACCAGGGCGACTAGCGAGAGCACGCCGCCCTCGCCCTCGTTGTCCATGCGCAGGACCACCACGATGTACTTCAGCGTGATGATGACGAGCAGGCTCCAGAAGATCAGCGACAGCACGCCGAGCATGGCGTTGACGTCGCCCGCACCGCCGGCGACGGCGGTCGCCTCGCGCAGCGCATAAAGCGGGCTCGTGCCGATGTCGCCGTACACGACGCCGAGCGCGCCCAGCGTGGCCGCGGGAAGGGAACGCGATTGGTTCATGGGGGAGCCGTCCGGCGGCGCATATCATGCCCGATCCGCGTTATCCTCGCGAATCATGAATGCCGCTCCCGCCCTGAAGTCCTCCGGCCCGCGCGTCGTGCGCGCGCCGCGCGGCAAGTCCCTGAATTGCGGAAGCTGGTTGACCGAAGCGCCGTACCGGATGATCCAGAACAACCTCGATCCCGAGGTTGCCGAACACCCCGACAAGCTGGTCGTCTACGGTGGCATCGGCAAGGCCGCGCGCAACTGGGAGGCATTCGACACGATCCTCTCGGTGCTGCGGCGCCTCAAGGACGACGAGTCGCTGCTGGTGCAGTCGGGCAAGCCGGTCGGCGTGTTCAGGACGCATCCCGACGTGCCGCGCGTGCTGATTGCGAACTCGAATCTCGTGCCGCACTGGGCCACCTGGGAGCACTTCCACGAGCTGGACCGCAAGGGCCTCATGATGTTCGGCCAGATGACGGCGGGCTCGTGGATCTACATCGGCTCGCAAGGCATCGTGCAGGGCACCTACGAGACCTTCGGCGCCTGCGCACGCACGCACTTCGGCGGCGATGCCCGCGGCCGCTGGATCCTGACCGCCGGCCTCGGCGGCATGGGCGGCGCGCAGCCACTGGCGGCGACCATGGCGGGCTTCTCGATGCTCGCGGTCGAGTGCGACGAGTCGCGCATCGACTTTCGCCTGCGCACCGGCTACGTGGACCGCAAGGCGATCACGCTCGACGCCGCGCTCGCGATGGTCGAAGAGGCCAAGCGCGCGAAGAAGGCGGTTTCGGTCGGCCTGCTCGGCAACGCGGCCGACGTGTTCCCCGAGCTCACGCGGCGCAAGGTCGTGCCGGATGCCGTGACCGACCAGACCTCCGCGCACGACCCGCGCAACGGCTACCTGCCGCGCGGCTGGACCCTGGCGCAGGCGGCCGAGGCGCGGCAGAAGGATCCCGCGCGCGTCGAGCGCGAGGCGCGCGCCTCGATGAAAGTCCACGTGCAGGCGATGCTGGACCTGAAAGAGCTGGGCGCCGTCACCTTCGACTACGGCAACAACATTCGCCAGGTGGCCAAGGAAGAGGGGCTCGCGAACGCCTTCGATTTCCCGGGCTTCGTGCCGGCGTACATCCGTCCGCTGTTCTGCGAAGGTATCGGGCCGTTCCGCTGGGTGGCGCTCTCCGGCGACCCTGAGGACATCTACAGGACCGACGCGAAGGTGAAGGAGCTGATCCCCGGCGATGCGCACCTGCACCGCTGGCTCGACATGGCGCGCGAACGCATCAAGTTCCAGGGCCTGCCAGCGCGCATCTGCTGGGTCGGCCTGAAGGATCGCGCGCGGCTCGGCCTCGCGTTCAACGAAATGGTGGCGAAGGGCGAGCTCGCGGCGCCGATCGTGATCGGCCGCGATCACCTCGATTCCGGCTCGGTCGCGAGCCCGAACCGCGAGACCGAGGCGATGAAGGATGGCTCGGACGCGGTTTCCGACTGGGCATTCCTGAATGCGCTGCTCAACACGGCCGGCGGCGCGACCTGGGTCTCGATCCACCACGGCGGCGGCGTCGGCATGGGCTTCTCGCAGCACGCCGGTGTCGTGATCGTCTGCGACGGCACGGCCGCCGCGGCCGCGCGCCTCGCGCGCGTGCTGCGCAACGACCCGGGCACGGGCGTCATGCGCCACGCGGATGCGGGCTACGAGCTCGCCATCGCCTGCGCGCGTGAGCAGGGCCTCGACCTGCCGTCGGTGCGCTGATGGCGACGCTCACGCTGAAGCCGGGCTCGGTTTCGCTCGCGGAACTGCGCCGCATCGCGCGGGGCGGCGATGCCATCGCGCTCGCCGAGGGCTGGCGCGGACCGGTCGAGGCGGCGCTCGCCGCGGTCGCCAAGCGCCTCGCCGCGGGCGAGTCGCTCTACGGGATCAACACCGGCTTCGGCAAGCTCGCGAAGACGCGGATCTCGGACGACGAGCTCGCAAAGCTGCAGCTGTATCTCATGCGCTCGCACGCGGCGGGCGTCGGCGCGCCGCTCGCGGACTCGATCGTGCGGCTGGTCTTGGTGCTGAAAGCCGCGAGCCTCGCGCGCGGCTTTTCCGGCGTGCGCGCGGTCGTGATCGAGCGCCTGCTGGCGCTCGTGAACGCCGGCATTCATCCGCTCGTGCCCGGGCAGGGCTCGGTCGGCGCCTCCGGCGACCTCGCGCCGCTTGCGCACCTGTCGCTCGCCCTGATCGGCGAGGGTCGGGTGCGGGTGCGGGTGCAGGGCAAGGAGCAGGACTGTGCGGCAGCGCTTGGGGCCGCCGGCATCGCGCCGCTCGAGCTCGGGCCGAAGGAGGGGCTCGCGCTCCTGAACGGCACGCAGGTCTCGACCGCGCTCGCACTCGAGGCGCTGTTCGCCGCCGAGGACCTGCTCGCCGCTTCGATACTGACGGGCGCGATGTCGGTGGACGCGGCACTCGGCAGCCGCACGCCCTTCGATGCGCGCATCCACAATGCCCGCGGCCAGCCGGCGCAGATCGCGGTCGCCGCCGCGTTCCGCGCCGTGCTCGGCGAGAGCGACATCGGACGCAGCCACGAGCACTGTGACCGCGTGCAGGACCCGTACTCGCTGCGCTGCCAGCCGCAGGTGGCCGGCGCCTGCCTGCAGCAGGTCCAGGACGTCGCGCGCACGCTGATGCTCGAGGCGAACGGCGTCTCCGACAACCCGCTGGTGTTCGGCAAGGAAGGCGACGTCCTGTCGGGCGGCAACTTCCACGCCGAGCCGGTCGCCTTCGCCGCCGACAACCTTGCGCTCGCGATCGCCGAGATCGGCGCGCTCGGCGAGCGGCGCATCGCCATGCTGATCGACGATTCGCTGAGCCAGCTGCCGGCCTTCCTGGTGCGCCAAGGCGGGCTCAACTCGGGCTTCATGATCGCGCAGGTGACGGCGGCGGCGCTGGCTTCGGAAAACAAGTCGCTCGCGCACCCGGCCTCGGTCGACAGCCTGCCGACCTCCGCCAACCAGGAGGACCACGTCAGCATGGCGACTTTCGCGGCGCGCCGGCTCGCGCCGATGGCGGAGAACACGCGCGGCGTGCTCGCGATCGAGCTGCTCGCGGCGGCGCAGGGCATCGACTTCCGCCGCCCGCTGACTTCAAGCCCGGCGCTCGAGGCGGCGCACGCCCTGCTGCGCAGGCGGGTCGGGTTCTACGATCACGACCGATTGTTCGCCCCCGACATCGCCGCCGCGAAATCGGTCATCGCGAGCGACGAATTCCTCTCGCTCGTCCCGCCCGGCCTCACGCCCAGCCGCTAGCGCTGCCCAGGCGCAGGTTCGTGCCGCGCGTGCCGGACGGATGGCAGCGCGACACGTGCGCTACTGCGTTGTGGCTTCGCCTATTTCAAGCTCCGCTCGGCGGCAGGCTATAGTGCGCACCTTGCACCGCACAAGCGAGCCCATGGCAACACGAGCGACGGCGGGTCTGATCGGATGGCGGGGAATGGTGGGTTCCGTGCTGGTCGAGCGCATGCGTGCCGAAGGCGATGGTGCAGTCGTCGAGCCGCGGTTCTTTTCGACCACGCAGGCGGGCGGGGCGGCTCCTGACGTCGGCCAGGGCGCGGCGCGCGTCGGCGATGCGAACGACCTGGACGCGCTCGCGCGCTGCGACATCCTCGTGTCCTGCCAGGGCGGCGACTACACCGAGGCCGTTCATCCGCAGCTGCGCGCGCGGGGCTGGGGCGGCCACTGGATCGACGCGGCCTCGGCGCTGCGGATGAAGCACGAGTCGGTGATCATCCTCGACCCGGTCAATCGGCCCGTGATCGACGCCGCGCTCGCTGCGGGCCGCCGCGACTGGATCGGCGGCAACTGCACCGTGAGCCTGATGCTGATGGCCTTTGGCGGGCTGTTCCGCGCCGGCCTGGTCGAGTGGATGACGACGATGACCTACCAGGCGGCGTCGGGCGCAGGCGCGCGCGAGATGCGCGAGCTGCTCGTGCAGATGGGCCATCTGCGCGACGCCGCGGGCGGCCTGCTCGACGATCCCGCGAGCGCGATCCTCGACATCGACCGCCGTGCGAGCGCCGCGCTGCGGAACGACATGCCGGCCGAACGACTGGGTTTTCCGCTGGCGGGGAGCCTGCTGCCCTGGATCGACCGCGACCTCGGCAACGGTTACAGCCGCGAGGAGCTCAAGGCGGGCGCGGAGGGCAACAAGATCCTCGGGTTGTCGGCGGCGCCGGTTCCCATCGATGGCCTCTGCGTGCGCATCGGCGCGATGCGCTGCCACAGCCAGGCTGTCACCATCAAGCTGAAGCGCCCGATGCAGCTCGCCGAGGTCGAGCGCATCATCGCGGGCGCGCACGAGTGGGTGCGCCTGGTGCCCAACGAACGCGAGGCGTCGCTTTCGGAGCTCACGCCCGCCGCGGTGACCGGCAAGCTCGATGTCGCCGTCGGCCGCGTGCGCCACCTCGCCATGGGAGACGACTACATCACTGCGTTCACGGTCGGTGACCAGCTCCTGTGGGGCGCGGCTGAACCGCTCCGGCGCATGCTGCGATTGCTCGTCGGGCGCTGATCGCCGCCGCATGTCAGTCCTGGATAGCACAGGCGCGCCGCTCGGCCGGCTGCTCCAGTACCCGGGTTTCACACGCTTCCTGTCGGCGCGGCTGCTCGCCTTGGTCGCGGTGCAGATGCAGACCGTCGCCGTCGGCTGGCAGGTTTACGCGATCACCGGCAAGCCGCTCGACCTCGGCCTCATCGGCCTCTCGCAGTTCCTGCCGTTCGTGCTCCTGGTCCTGCCGGCCGGGCACGTCGCCGACCGGCACAACCGCGCCGCGATCCTCGCGCTGTGCATCGCGCTCGAGTTCTTCTGCGCGCTCGCCCTGCTTGCCTTCACGCTGTCAGGCCTCGAGGTCGCCTGGCCGGTGTTTGCGGTGATGGTCGTGTTCGGCGTCGCGCGCGCGTTCTCGATGCCGGCGGGGCAGGCGATCATGCCGAACCTGGTTCCGCCGTCGCTGTTCTCGCGCGCCGTGGCCGTGAACTCGAGCACCTGGCAGGTCTCCACGATCGTCGGGCCGGCGATCGGCGGCCTCGTCTACCTCGCGGGCCCGGACATCGTCTATGCGTCGGTTGCGGGACTGCTCGCCGCGGCCTTCCTGCTCGTGGTCGGTGTCAGGACCGAAAAGCCCGAGCGACCCGAGCAGCCAGACGGCTGGCGTACGCTGCTCGTGGGGCTGCGCTTCGTGTGGCGCAGGAAGGTGATCCTGGGCGCGGTGTCGCTCGACCTGTTCGCCGTGCTGTTCGGCGGGGCGGTCGCACTCCTGCCCGCCTACGCGAGTGACATCCTGCACGTCGGCCCGGACGGTTTCGGCTGGCTGCGCGCCGCGCCTGGCATCGGTGCCGCCATCGTTGCGATGTTCCTCGCCTGGCGCCCGATCACGCGCCACGTGGGCGCGAAGATGTTCGGCGGCGTCGCGCTGTTCGGCGCCGCGACCGTGGTGTTCGGGCTGTCGCACGAGTTCTTCGTCTCGCTCGCGGCGCTCATCGTCATCGGCGCCTCGGACATGGTGAGCGTCTATATCCGCCACATGCTGGTGCAGCTCGAGACGCCCGACGGCATCCGCGGCCGCGTGAGCGCGGTGAACGCGGTGTTCATCGGCGCCTCGAACGAGCTCGGCGAATTCGAGTCGGGGTTGACGGCCGCCTGGTGGGGATTGAAGCCCGCGGTCGTGGTCGGCGGCCTCGCGAGCATCGCGATCGCCGTAATCTGGACGAAGTGGTTCCCGGCGCTGCGCCGGATCGACGAATTCCCGCGGCCGAAATAGCGGCTTGACCTTGGCAGGGCATATCTGTATATCCATACAGTATGCCGTTGATACTGGACAAGAGCAGGGGAGCCGTCTCCAACCGAACCTGCCGCTTCGAATCGCTCACCCTCGAGCGCGTGGACGACGGCTGGGGCGTCGCCGACGAGCCGCTGCCGCCGCTCGAGACGATCGTGCAGGCCGAGCCGCCGGCGAGCGTCATCACGCGAAATAACTCGCCGGACATTCCCTTTGACTTGTCGGTCAACCCGTATCGCGGCTGCGAGCATGGCTGCACTTACTGCGCCTCTGGCGAGACTCCAATTCTCATGGCTGACGGGAGTGAGAAACCCCTCGCCGATGTTGTGATAGGCGATGAAATCTACGGCACCCGAAAAATTGGCTTTTACCGCCGATATGTTCGAACGAGAGTGTTGGCTCACTGGAAAACGAACAAGGTCGCATGGCGTGTTCGGCTGAAAGATGGAACTGAACTTACTGCGAGCGGCGATCATCGTTTCCTCACCGAGCGCGGCTGGAAGTTTGTTGCGCCCGCGAGTTTTCACGGCCAGCGGCCTCATCTGACGGTGAATAACACTCTGATGGGTATGGGGGCTCTACGCGCTCCTGTGGTTGCCGAGCATACGAGCGACTACCGGCGCGGCTATCTATGCGGATTGATACGGGGCGACGGTCACATAGGTGTCTACCCGACCAGGCGATCAGGGCGAGTTGTCGGTGAAGGTCACGGTTTTCGCTTGGCAATGGCTGATATTGCTGCTTTCGATCGAGCGACGAAATATTTGGCTGAATTTGGCATAGGAGTCCATCGGTTCTTTTTCCAATCGGAAACTTCAGTGCGTCGTCGCATCGAAGCAATCAGAACTGGCGCAAGATCTTCAGTGGCCGCTATTCGCAAGCTGATCGAGTGGCCAGGCCGCCCCGAAGGAAATTGGGCACGTGGCTACGTGGGTGGAATGTTTGATGCGGAGGGTTCCTTCGGTGACGCTTGCATTCGCATATCAAATACAGACGCCCGGATCATCGAAGTGCTACGGGAAAGTCTTCACATCAACCACTTCGAATCCGTGATCGAAACAAGACGAATCGGCTCACCAAAGCCGGTTCACCATGTTCGTGTTCGCGGAGGCCTCAGAGAAAATCTAAGGTTCATGCGAGCGTTTCATCCGGGCATTGATCGGAAACGTGATTTCTCCGGCTTGGCCGTCAAATCGGGCGCGAGTCTCGATATCGTCGAGATCGAGCCGCTCGGCAAGTCACAGGAGCTTTTTGACATCACGACCGGCACCGGCGATTTCATCGCCAATGGGGTTATCAGCCACAACTGCTACGCCCGCCCGAGCCACCAGTACATGGGATTTTCCGCCGGCCTCGACTTCGAGACGCGGCTCTTCTACAAGAAGGACGCGGCGGCCCACCTGCGCGAGGAACTGAACCGCCGCTCCTATATCTGCAGCCCGATCAACCTCGGCGCCAACACCGACCCGTACCAGCCGCTCGAGCGCAAGCTCGGCGTGACCCGCTCGATCCTGGAAGTGCTCGCCGAGAGCCATCACCCGGTCACGATCGTGACCAAGGGCGCGCTGGTGGTCCGCGACCTCGACGTGCTTGCACGGCTCGCCGCGGAACGACTCGTGAAAGTGTTTGTCAGTGTGACGACGCTCGACGACGAACTGAAGCGCCGCATGGAGCCCCGCGCCGCCTCGCCCCGGGCCCGGCTGGCGGCGATCGGCAAACTCGCCGAGGCTGGCATCCCGGTCGGCGTGATGTACGCCCCGGTCGTGCCCGCGATCAACGACCACGAGCTCGAGGCGGTGCTGGAAGCCTCGGCGGCAGCAGGCGCGACGGCGGCGGGTCATGTCCTGTTGCGGCTGCCGGGCGAGGTGAGGGATCTCTTCCATGAGTGGCTCGACCTGCATTTCCCGGACCGCGCGCAGAAGGTGCGCAATCGGATCCGCGAACTGCGCGGCGGGCGCGACAACGACCCGCGCTTCGGGCACCGCATGCGCGGCCAGGGCCCCTGGGCCGAGTTGCTGCGCCGGCGCTTCGACGCCGCCTGCAGGAAACATGGGCTCGTCAGCGGCAGGGCCGAACCGCTCTCCACGGCGCTTTTCCGGCCGCCAAGCCGCACGCCGGGGCAGATGGAACTGTGGTGACCCGGGCGTATACTCGGGATACGCGGGGAGCGCATTGAGACGAGGAATTTCATGGTGCGCAGGCTAGTCCAGTCAGTGTGTCATGCCGGTAGCGGCACCGCGACGCTGCTGCTCGCGGGCTGCATGACGGCCCAGCTCGACGAGGACCGCCAGCTCACCACGCAGATCGCCGCGCATGAGTCGGTCGTGCTGCTCGCGAAACCGCATGTCGAGGGTATCACCGCCGAAGACGAGTTCATGGACTGCGTCGGCAACAAGATGATGCGCACGGCCGGCATCCAGGTGCGGCCGAACGACGACTTCGTGGACTCGATGTTTCCCTGGCTCGAGCCCTCGACCGCGCCGCAGCGCCCGGAGGGCGTGAGCAAGCTGCTCGCGAAGGACGTCGTGGCCGCGCGCATCGCCGAGAGCGGCGTGCGCTACATCGTCTGGATCGACGGCGCGACCCGCCAGACCGACAGCGGCGGCTCGATTACCTGCGCCATCGGCCCCGCTGGCGGCGGGTGCATCGGTTTCGGCTGGTGGGAGAAGGAATCCGACTACGAGGCGACGGTCTGGGACATCAACACCGGGCGCACCGCGGGATCCGTCTCGACGAATGTCACGGGCAGCTCAGCCCTGGTCGGCGTGGTGGTGCCGCTGCCGTTCATCGCGCGGGTTCAGGGCACGGCCTGCGACCGGCTCGCCGGCCAGCTTGGGGCCTTCCTGAAAGGTGAGGACATCCCGTCGCCCGCCAAGGGGACCTGAGCCGGGATCGGACGCGGCCGGTGAACCAATGCCGGGGCCGGGGTCTCCAAGATGGCAGGCTGGATCAATACCGACCGCCTGCTCGTGAGGCGCCCGGCCGGGAGACTGAGATGAAACTCACTCACATCGTGCGCTCCATCGCGATCGTCGTGGCCCTCGGCCTGCTGTTCGGCTGCATGACGCAACAGTCGACCCAGCGCTCGGGCGGATCGTCGGGTGGAGGCCAGCAGTCGGGCGGCGGTTCGTCGGGCGGTGGGGGTTCCTCGGGGGGCGGCTCGTCCGGTGGCGGGGGCTCATCCGGTGGCGGAGGCTCGTCGGGCGGCGGCGGAATCCCGGGCGGCGATTCTTCAGGCGGTGGCGGCGACAGCTCGGAGTTTCCGTCGACGACTGAAACCCCGGGCGGCCAGAGCGGACCAATTCCGATCCCCGGCGAGGACAGTGGCGCCGTGGGCGGTGCCACCCAGGCTGAGTCCGGCAGCAGTGGCAGCGCCGGCCAGGGTCCTGACGCGGGCGCGCAGGGTGGCGCAGCCGGCAGCCAGGGCTCCGACGGTCGACCCTGTGTCAGTACCGATGATCCCAATACAGATGCAGATGATGACGACCTGAACGTTGAGGGTTGTGTCAGTCCAGAGGTCGGCGGACTTCCCGGAGGCCTGCCGGGCGGACTGCCAGGCGGAGTACCGGGTGGTGGAGCGCCGGGCGGTTTGCCGGGCGAGCCCGGTGCGTCCGGTGGTGGCAGCCCCGGTGCGGGTACGACCGCAGGCGGTGCCGTCGGCAACCCGGGCGGCGGCGGCACCGAAAGTTCGGACGCGAGCGGTGGCGGCGCCTCAGGACAGGGGCCTGGAGGAACGGCCGGCGGTTCGGGCGGCCGCAGCGCCGAAATCGGGCGCCGGCTCGACGAGACATTCGGCACGTTCGACGCCACCGTGCGCACCGCGCAGGCGGATATCGCCAAGGAGCGCGCCGATGCGCAGGGAGCGGGCAGTGGCCCGGGCGGCAACGAGGATACCGGGGGCGAAGGTGATGGCGGCGGCAGCGGCGACGCGAAGCGCGAAGGCAGCCTCGAATCGGTTGGCAGCGGCACCGCCGGCGACGGCACTGCGGGCGGAGCCGGCAAAAACGGGGATGAAGACGGCTCGGCGAGCACGGATACCCAGGGCGGCGTGGGCGGCGGGGCCACGAGCGGCAAGGGCCCCGGGTCGATCCCGGCCGATATCCCCGATGGCAGCGATGACGACATCGTCGCGCGGCAGATCCGCGAGGCGGCGATGAAGGAGACGGACCCGGAATTGCGCGCAGCGCTCTGGGAGGAATACCGTCGCTACAAGAAGGGACGCTGAGGCCAGCCTCGCATGCCGATGACCCGGAATACTGCATTGGGACTTCTGCTCGCGGGCCTGCTCGCGGCCGCCGGCTGCGTGAAAGAAACGCGGCCGGTGCCGGTGCTGCAGGCCACGCAGGCGACCGCCGAGATTCCCGAGGCACAGCTGCTCGACGTCGGCGTGCACATCCTGGACCCGGGCGTCCCGGAGCAGCTCGAGGACGACCCGGAACTCCAGGACAAGGAGCGCATCTGGCCCGACATCCGCCGCGCGGAGGCGCGCTACATCGCGATGCAGTTGCGCGACACGCTCGAGGGCACCGGCCACTGGGCCACGGCGCGCGTGGTGCCGGCGACGGTCGATTCCTTCGATCTGACCGTGGACGGCAGAATCGTCGAGTCGAACGGCGCCTACCTGAAGCTCGAGATCACGGCCCGCGACGCGACCGGCAAGGTCTGGATCGACGAAAAGGAGTACGAGGGCCGCGCCGACACGCGCGTCTACCGCGACAATTACACCGCCGGCCGCGATCCTTTCGAGAACGTCTACGTGGCGGTCGCGGACGACCTGCTCGCGGCGCGCAACCTCAAGACCGGCGCCGACCTTGAGAATGTGCGCCGCGTGAGCGAGATGCGCTTCGCCGCCGACTTTGCACCGGTGGCATTCTCGCAATACCTGGCGCGGAACAGGAAAACCGGCGAGTACAAGGTCCTGCGCCTGCCCGCCGAGGATGATGTCCTGGTCAAGCGCGTCGACCAGATCCGCGAGCGCGACTACGGGATGATCGACACGGTCAGCGAGAACTACGCGGCGTTCAGCGAGCGGCTCGAGGAACCTTACACGAGCTGGCGCAAGTACACCTACGACGAGATCACCGCCGAGGAGAAGCTGAAGGACCAGGCACGCAACCGCATGATCCTCGGCGCCGCCGCCATCGCCGCGGCGGTCTTCATCCCCGACAGCTGTTCGAACCGGGACTGCGCCCGGATCGCGGACGCGGCACGCTACGGCGGCGTCGCCGGTGGCGTCGCCGGCGTGATCAGCGGCTACAAGAAGCGCGAGGAAGCGAAGATCCACACCGAATCCGTCAAGGAAATCTCGGGTTCATTCCAGGTCGAGGCGGCGCCGCTTGTAGTCGACGTCGAGGGACGCACGCTGCGCCTGACCGGCACGGCCGAGGAGCAGTACGCGGAATGGCGCCGCCTGCTGCACGAGCTGTACAAGGAAGAGACCGGCCTGGTGCCCGCCGCGCCGGTCGCGCCCGCCGCCGACACGCAGAAGCCCGCCGCGCAATCGAGCGGCGTGGGTTGATCCCCCATGATGGAGCTGACACCCGGGCTCGAACTCGGCGCCCGGTTCGTGCTGGTGCGACGGATCGGCCGCGGCGGCAGCGCCGAGGTCTGGCTGGCCGTCGACCGCCCGCGCGGCGAGCGCGTCGCACTCAAGTTCTTCCCGGAGTCTTTCGCCGCTGACGCGCCCCGCATCGCGCGCCTGGAGAGCGAAGTCGCGCGCGCGCAGGCTTTGCCGGGCGAGCACGTCGTCAGGGTGCACGGCATCGAACGCCACGAGGGCCGCGTATTCCTGGTCATGGAGTACCTGGAAGGCGGCGATCTCGGCCAGCTGCGCGGCCGCTCCTTCGCGAGCTGGGCGCGCGCCGCGGACGGCATCGCCGCCGCGCTCGAGGCGGTGCACGCCGCCGGGCTCGTGCACCGCGACCTCAAGTGCGCGAATGTCTTCCTGGACGGCGCCGGGCGCGCAAAGCTCGGCGACTTCGGCCTGGCCGCGCTTGCGGGGGCGGCGCGGGACGGTGGCTCCCCGTACAACGCGAGCCCGCAGCAGCTGCGCGGCGAGCCGGCGACACCAGCCGACGACCTCTACGCCCTCGGCGCGCTGCTCTACGAACTGATCGCGGGCCACCCGCCTTACTACCCCGAGATCACCCGCGATCGCGTGCTGCACGAGCCGGTGCCGCCGCTCCTGCCGCGCGGCGAGGTGCCGGTCGCGGTGCGCGAGCTCACGCTTCGGCTGCTCGCGAAGTCGGCCGAACAGCGTCCCGCGAGCGCGCGCGAGGTGCGCCGCGTGCTGGCCGGGCTGCAGGGGGACAACGAGACCGTCGAGCCGCTTGCGGTCGCGTTGCCGGCCGGCGGCCGGCCTGCGCCGCGCCGCGGCTACGCCCTCCCGCTCGCGTTCGCCGCTGCCGTGCTCGTCGCGGTGGCTGCCTTCGCATGGCTGCAGCCCCGGTTCGCGGGCGAGGAGTCCGCGATCGTCGCCGGCGCCCGCCGCGAGGCGGAAGAGGCGAGCGCTTCGCGCCGCTCGCAGGCCGAGCGCCTGGCATCCGAGATCAGCGTACGCGAGGCGGCCGACGCCGCCCGCGCCCGGTTCGAGGCCGCATTCAAGGCGCTCGAAGGCCGCAGCGCGGCGCGCTGGGCCACGGCGATGTTCGCCGAAGCTCGCGATGCGGGCGCCGACGCCGCGCAGCGCTACGCGGTCGGCGACCATGCCGCGGCTGCCGCCGGCTGGGACGCGGCTGCGGCACAGCTCGCGGCACTCGAGAAGTCGGTGCCCGCGGCGCTCGAAGCCGCCATGAAGCGCGGACAGGCAGCGCTCTCGGCCGGGAAGACAGACGTCGCGCGCGAGTCCTTCCGCTTCGCGCTCGCCATCCAGGCGAACCACCCGCCGGCCGTCGCTGGCCTCGCGCGCGCGGACCGGCTCGAGGCGGCACTCGCGCTGGTGGACGGTGCGCAGCGCGATGAGCAGGCTGGGCGAGCGGACGCGGCGGAGGCCGCATACCGCAAGGCGCTCGCGACCGATGCGGCGGTGCCGGGCGCGCAGGCGGGCCTCGATCGGCTCACCGCGCGCCGCAATGCGGATGCGTTCTCGGTTGCGATGTCGCGTGGCTTTGCGGACGCGGCCGCCGGTCGCTCCGAATCGGCGCGCACGGCCTTCGGCCAGGCGCTGGCGCTTCGGCCTGGCTCGAAAGAGGCCGCGGACGCGCTGGCGGCGATCGAGCGCGGCGAGCGCACGAGCGCCCTCCAGCTCCTTGAGTCGCGCGCCCGCACGGCCGAGGCGGACGAGCGCTGGGACGAGGCGCTCGCGGCCTGGCGCGAGGCGGCAGGTCTCGAGCCGACGCTCGAATCGGCGCGCGACGGGCTCGCGCGCGCGACGCCGCGCGCGGAACTGCAGCGCGCAATCGATGCCCTGAACGCAAAGCCGGAACGGCTCTGGGAGCCTGCCGCCCGGGCCGAGGCCAGGAATCTGCTGGCGGCCGCGGCGACCACCGGCAACCCCCGGGCGCGGCTCGCCGCCGCGGCGCGCGAGCTCGAGCGGCTCGCCAAGGCCGCGGAGTCGCCCGTGCGGCTCCGGCTCGAGTCCGACGGCCAGACCCAGGTGGTGATTTACCGGGTCGGGCAGTACGGTACGTTTTCGACCCGCGACGTGGAGTTGCTGCCGGGCCGATACACCGTGGTCGGCACGCGCAACGGTTATCGTGACGTGCGGCGCGAGGTCGTGCTGCCCCCCGGTGCGGCGCCTGCCGCGCTGACCGTGCGATGCGAGGAACCGATTTGACGCAACTCTGGCTCGCAGATCCGCTCGGCGAGCGGCCGATCCGGCCGGAAGAAATGCCCTTGTCCGTCGGCGGTCCGGGCGCGGCGATCGTCGTGCCCGGCTGCGGCGCCGGGGAGGTGCGTGCACGGGTCGCGGTCGCTGACGGCCGGCTCACGGTCACTCCGGAACCGGGCGCGCGCGCGAACGCGCTGGACGGTGTCGCCATCGCGCTCGAGTTTCGCGACGACCGCTCGGTCATCGTGGTGCGCCACGGCGGCATCGGCAACCAGACGCAGCCGCCGCGGTCGGACGGCGTGGCCGGCGGCACGGCGGACGCGGAGGGTGACCGCATTGCCATCGCGGTGGTGGCCTACGAGCCGCGCGGGGTGAAGCCAACACGGGCGGCGGCCGCCACGCGCGACTGGCAGCGGCCCGCCGCGTACGGCGCGGCGGCCCTGCTGGCGCTCGTTCTCGGGTTCATGTTCTGGGCGACTCCGGTCGTGGTCACGACCAGCACTGAAGCCGACCTAGACAAGGTCAATTTCGTGGGCACGGTGTTGGATCTGGGACTTGCGGGCCGTTATCTCGTGCCGCCCGGCCGCTACGAGCTGGCGGTCGAGGCAGACGGCTACGCGCCTGCACGCCGCGGCGCTGTGGTCGGCCGCGAGTCCGGCCAGCGCTTTGTGGTCGCGCTCGAGCGCCTGCCGGGTCACGTGGCCTTCGACACCGGAGGCGTTGCGGCAACGCTCACGGTGGACGGCGCGCCGGCGGGCAAGCTGCCGGGAGAAATCGAGTTGCCTGCCGGCACGCGCGAACTCGCGATCAGCGCACCGCACTATGTCGAGGAGCGCCTGCGCTTCGAGGTGACGGGAGGCGGCGAGCGCCAGGAGCTCAGGCTTGCGCTGCAACCCGCCTTTGCGCGCGTGACCGTGAATTCGGTGCCGGCGGGCGCGACCGTGTGGGCGGACGATCGCGAGCTCGGCACGACGCCGCTCGAGACCGAGCTCGATGCGGGCCGCTACACGCTCGCGCTGCTCCACCCGGACTTCCGTCGCTTCGAGAGTCCGATCACGGTCGTGGCCGGCCAGCCGCTCGCCATCGGGCCGGTCGAGCTCGGCATGCCGGACGGGCGCCTCGCGATCGCGAGCCGGCCCGCCGGCGCCGACGTCAGCATCGGCGGACGCTACCGCGGGCGCACGCCGCTGACGGTCGGCGTGCCGCCGGGCGTGCCGCAGGAAATCTTGCTGACGCTCGCGGGTCACGCGCCGGCGACGCAGTCGATTGCGGTCGAGAGCCGTGCTGAACGCCGGATTTCCGTGGATCTCAGGGCCGTGCTCGGCGAAATCCGTGTCACCGGCGAGCCCGCGGATGCAATCCTGTACGTGGACGGCGCGTCGCGCGGGCCGGCCAACCAGACGCTGTCGCTGTCGACGGCCCCGCACGTGATCGAGGTGAGGAAGGCCGGTCTCGAACCGTTCCGGACCACGATCACGCCGCGCGAAGGCCAAACCCAGGTCGTCGAGTTCGCGCTGAAGACCGCGGGCGAAGCGCGGCTCGCGGGCATGCCCGCGACGCGCACGACGTCGCTCGGCCAGCCGCTCGTGCTGGTGACCGGCGGGCGTTTCACGATGGGCAGCCCGCGGCGCGAGCCGGGCCGCCGCTCGAACGAAGCCGAGCGCCAGGTCGAGCTCCGGCGCCCGTTCTACATCGCCCGCTACCAGGTGACGAACCGGGAATTCCGCGAGTTCAAGGCGGACCACCAGTCAGGCATCTTCAAGGACGAGTCGCTGGACCTCGAGCGCCAGCCGGCAGTGCGCGTCTCCTGGCAGGAGGCCGCGGCATTCTGCAACTGGCTCTCGCAGCGCGAGAATCTGTCGCCCGCCTACGTGCGAAACGGCGACCGCTACGAGCTCGCGGACCCGGTGACGACCGGCTATCGCCTGCCGACCGAGGCGGAATGGGAGTTCGCGGCGCGCTTCGACGGCACCCGGGCCGCGCGCAGGTTTCCCTGGGGCAACGACCTGCCCGTGCCGGCGAAATCCGGGAACTGGGGCGATGCGACGGCGATCTACCTCACGCCGGTCACGATCACCGGCTACGACGACGGTTACCGAACCGCCGCGCCGGTCGGCAGTTTCGTCGCGAACCCGCTCGGTCTGCACGACATGGGCGGCAACGTGCTCGAGTGGACTTCCGACCGCTACTCGATCTACGTCGTCGGGCCGGACTACCAGGCCACGGATCCCGTCGGTCCGAAGGCCGGCGACAGCTATGTGGTGCGCGGCGCCGGCTGGCTGACCGGCAAGGTGCCGGAGCTGCGTCTCGCCGTGCGCGATTCCGCGAGCGCGGCGCGCCCGGATCTCGGATTCCGCATCGCGAGGTACGCGGAATGAGCGTCGCAAGAGCCCTGGTCGCGCTCGTCCTGGCGGGTGCCGCGCTCGGCACGGCGGCCATCGAGCCGCCCGTGTCGGCGCCGCCGCCGGAGGAACAGCCGCCCGCCAGCCAGGAGCCCGCTCCGCCGGCACAGGAGAAATCGGCGCCGGCCGACCCGGCCCCGCCCGCAGCGGAGGACGACGAGGCCCTGCCGCCGTTGCCGGCTGGCACGGTGCCGTCGGGTCCGCCGCCGCAGCGATTCAACCCGACCGAGAAAGTGCGCGCGGACTTTCCGGTCTCGTTTCCGATCGACATCTGAGGGACAGAATGAAAACCCGCTACCCGAAGGAATTCCTCTACAGCTTGGGATCGCTGGTCGCAGCGACGATCCTGGTCCACGGCATCTGGACGGCATGGGTACGCCCCAACGCGCAGGCCGTGCTTGCGGTGCAGGCCGAATCGATGCGCAACGACCCGAATTTCGTCCCGGAGCGCTCGTTGTTCGTGATCATGAAGGACTGGGAGCAGGAGAGCTGCGTGATCCTCATGATCTGGGCGCTCGCGATGATCGCCTTCAAGAACCGCACGACGGGCCGTGAGCAGGACATGCTCGAGAGTGACCCGGTGCGCGTCCCGGAAGGCATGCGCATCCTGCCCGAGGACACGCGCGAGTACGTGCGCCAGCTCGAGTCGATGCCCGCGGAGCAGCAGCAGTCGCTGGTCGTGCGCGCCTCGAAAGCGGCCCTCGCGCGCTTCGGCGCGACACGCAACGTCCAGGACGTCAGCGATGCGGGTCACGCGGTGTGCGCCGCGGAAGCGGAGCGCCTAGACTCCGAACTGTCGATGATTCGCTACATCGCCTGGGCGATCCCGGCGATCGGCTTCATCGGCACGGTGCGCGGCATCGGCAACGCGCTGTCCGAGGCGCACAAGGCGGTGACCGGCGATATCTCGGGCGTCACCGAGGGCCTCGGCGTGGCATTCAACTCGACGCTGGTCGCGCTGCTCCTGTCGCTGGTGCTGATGTTCCTGCTGCACCAGCTGCAACTCGCCCAGGAGCGGCTGGTGCTGGACGCCGAGACCTACCTCGACAACCGGCTGCTGCGCAACCTGCAGGTGCGATGATGGCGGCCGTCGGCCTGGAGATCGTGGATGCCGCACTGGTCGCCGTGCGCGCGGGTGCGCGCGTCGCGGCGAGCCCGGGCGTCGCGATCGTCGCGCCGGCGGACCTCAAGGTCGGGGAGGCGGCCGCGGCGCAGCAGCGGCTGCAACCCGTGCTCGCCGCGGACCGCTTCTGGTCCGATCTGGCGACGGATTCGTTCGCGGGCGCGGCCGGACAGGCCGTTTCCCACGCCGACCTCGCGCATGCTCACCTCGCCTCCGTCTGGCGCGCGGTCGCGACCCCCGGCGATGAAGCGGTGCTGGCGCTGCCGGGGTCGATGCGCCTGCACCAGGCGGGACTGCTGCTCGGCATTGCGCGCCATGTCGGGATGCCGGTAGCCGGGGTCGTGGACGCCGCGGTCGCCGCTACGGCCGGGCTCGCGGCGCGCACCGAGGTGCTGCACCTGGACGTGCAGCTGCACCAGGCGGTGCTCACGGTACTCGACGGCGAGACGGTGCTGCGCCGGCGGCGCGTCGAAATCGCGCCGCGCGCGGGGCTCAAGGTGATGTTCGGCGCCTGGGCCCAGCTGGTGAGCGAGGCCATGGTGCGGCGCACGCGTTTCGACCCGCTGCACCAGGCGAGCACCGAGCAGCAGCTCTACGATCGCCTGCCGGGCTGGCTGGCCACGCTGGCGGGACGCGAATCGCTCGACGTCGCGGTCGAGAGCGGCGGCAGCAGCTTCGTGGCCACCGTCCGGCGCGAGCAGTTCACGCTCGCCGCCGAGGCCTGGTACGCCCAGCTCGCCGAGCTCGTGCGCACCGGCCTGCGCGGCGGTGGGCCCGCGACGCTCGCACTGTCCGCGCGCGCGGCGCTCCTGCCCGCGCTTGCGGAGCGGCTCGGCGCGCTGCCCGGTCTTGAGGTCACCGTCCTGGCGGAAACCGCCGCCGCGGAGGCGGCGGCTGCGCGCGCCGCGGAGATCGGCCCCGCCGAACCGCCCACGCTCGTGACCGCGCTCGCGCGGGTGCACGCCGCCGCGCCCGCGATGCGGCGCGCCGTCGGTACCCCCGCGACCCACGTGGTGGTCGGCGGCCGCGCCCATGCGATCGACGAGCGTCCGCTGGTGATCGGCTTCGGCGAGGGTGCCGGCCGGCGCATCGCGCTCGGCGGCGCGGCCGAGGGCATATCCCGCTCGCATTGCACGCTGCTGCGCGATCGCGGCCGCACGCTGGTGCGCGACCACAGCCGTTTTGGCACCTTCCTCAATGGCGGGCGAGTCGCCGGCGAGGCGGAAGTCGGTGCCGGCGACCGGCTGCGGGTCGGCAGCCCCGGCGTCGTGTTCGAGCTGGTCGCCGCGGACTGAGCCAGAGCGGCCATGGCGCGGCGCCAGACGACCACCTTCAGCATGTCCTTCCTGGACGTGATTTCCTGCGGCTTCGGCGCGGTGGTTCTTTTCTACACGATCATCAGCGCGCAGGCCGGGCTGTTCCGGATCAAGGAAACCTCCGATCTTACGGCGGAGTCGCGCCGCCTCGAGCAGGAAGTCCTGGACGGCTACAAGCATCTCGCGGAACTCCGGAACGCGCTCGACTCGACCGAGGACCGCAAGATCCGTGCGGCCGGCCTGTCGCGCGAGATGCTGGAGAAGCTGCGCGTCACCGAAGAGGAGCTGTCACGTTACGAGCACGACACGCTGGCCCGCCGCGAGAGCCTCGAGCGGCTCAAGGCGGACCTGATGCAGCTCGAGGAGGGCACGCGCCGGCTGCGCGAGACGGCGCCCCCGGAATCCGTTCCCGCGCCGCTCGATCGCGAGCAGCTCGTGACCCTCCGGGTCGACGGCAAGCGCGTGCTGGTGCTGGTGGATGCCTCGGCCAGCATGCTCGATGAGACGCTCGTGAACATCATCCGCCTGCGCAACATGCCGCCCGAGCGGCGCATCCAGTCGCAGAAATGGCGGCAGGCGGTCAATTCCGTGGAGTGGATCGCCGCGCGCCTGCCGGAGGCCACGCAATTCCAGGTCTATGCCTTCGACACGGCGCCGCGACCGGTGGTCGAGGGGACGGCCGGCCGCTGGCTCAACGCGAAGGATGCCGGCCAGATCGAGACCGCGATCCAAGCGCTGCGTCGCACGGCGCCCACGGGCGGGTCGAGCCTGCAGAACGCGTTCGCCGTCATTCGCGAGCTCGACCCGGCGCCGGACAACGTGATCCTGATCACCGACGGCCTGCCGACGCAGGGCGAGAAGCCGCCGCTGGTGCGCACGCTCGTGACGGCCGAGCAGCGCGAGGACCTGATGCAGGATGCCGTGAAATCGCTGCCGCCCTCGCCGCCGCCCTTCAACGTCGTGTTGTTGCCGATGGAAGGCGATCCTTCGGCGCCGATCTACTTCTGGCGCCTGGCGCGCTCGACGAACGGCGGATTCCTCAGCCCGGCTCGGGACTGGCCATGAAGCGGCGCACCCGGCGCGACACCGAGACCTTCAGCATGTCGTTCCTCGACTGCATCTGCTGCGGCTTCGGCGCGATCATCCTGCTGCTGGTGCTGAACGAGTTCGGCGAGCCGATCCAGCTCGAACAGAGCAAGATCGACCTCGACCAGCAGATCGTGAAGATGGAGAAGGAGCTGTTCGACATCCGCGGCCTCTCGGTGGTGCTCGAGCGGGAGCTCCGGGAGCGCATCGAGGAGCTGAAGTCGGAGCAGATGCGCCTCGCGCGCCTGCGCGGCGACCTGTCGGCCGTCGAGGGCCGTCACAAGGCGAGCACCGAGGAGGAAGATGCGCTCAGGAAGCTGACCGAGACGCTGACCACCGCGCAGCGCTCGCTGATCGACGAGTCCCGCGAGCTCGAGAAGAGCGGTTGGCGCAGGGTGTACGAGCAGCCGGTCGCGGGCGTGCCGATCGACAGCGAGTACGTGATCTTCATCGTCGACACCTCGGGCTCGATGCAGTCGCAGAACTGGCGCTACGCCGAGGAGAAGCTGGCCGAGGTGCTGAATATCTACCCGAAACTCAAGGGCATCCAGGTCATGGACGACGAGGGCGGGTACATGTTCACGGAGTACCGGGGCAAGTGGATCCCGGACTCGCCGGCGCGCCGTAAGGCGATTCTCGATCGCTTCCGTGGCTGGCAGGCGTTCTCGAACTCGAGCCCTTCGGAGGGCATCATCGCCGCGGTGCGCACATTCTGGGCCAAGGACCGCCCGATCAGCATCTACGTGTTCGGCGATGAATTCACCGGCCCGTCGATCCAGGAGGTCGTCGACACCGTCGATCGCATCAACCGCGCGGCGGGCACCGGCGAGCGGCTGGTGCGTATCCACTCGCTCGGTTTCCCGATCCCCGGCCAGTACCCGCAGCACACCAGCATGCGCTATGCCACACTGATGCGGATACTGTGCGCGCGCAATGGCGGGGTCTTCGTCGGCCTGCCGGAAGGCCAGACGGCGGCATTGCGGCGGAGGAAGTCGTGACCGGAAGCGTATTGCCGGCGGCAGCCGCCGTTCTTGGCCTCATCGCCCTCGCGGCCTGCTCGACGACCGAGCTCGAGACGCGCGCGGCGCTGCCGCCGCCGCTGCTCGAGCAGCTGCCGGTGCGGGTCGGCATCCACTACTCGAAGGAATTCCGCGAGTACGTGCACCGGGAACCGCGCGCCAACATGAATTACTCGGTCAGCCTCGGGCCGGCGCACGTGACCAACCTTAACTGGCTGCTCGGGGCCATGTTCCGCGACCTGGTGCAGGTGGACGACCCGGCGAAGATCGCCGCGGTCGCGCCGCCGCTCGCCTTCGTGCTCGAGCCGCGCTTCGAGGAGTACTCCTTCCTGACGCCGAAGGACGTCGCGGGCGAGGCCTTCATCGTCACGATCCGTTACCAGCTCACGGTCTACGACGGCGGCGGCGCGCGCGTGGACTCGTTCGCGTTCACCGGCTACGGGCGCGAGAAGTCGCACGCGCTCGGGAACAAGGAGCCGCTCGCCGCCGCGACGCAGCGCGCGATGCGCGATGCGGGCGCCAAGATCGCGGTCGAGCTCACCGACCAGGAGTCGGTGCGGCTGCTGTTGCGCGGCGCCGGGAGCCCGCTGCCGGCGTCGCCGCCGCAGCCGGAGAAGGCGCCCGTAGAGCCGCCCGCAAACCCGGCTCCCGAGGAACCACCCGCCGACCCGGCACCCGAGGAGCCGCCGCCGTCAGGTTCCGGGGTCTGAGGCCGGCTCGACTGCGGTCTCGGCGGCAGGGGGCTGCTTCGCCGTCGACTCGGCATCATCCGCGGGTGTCGCCTCCTCCGCGGTGTCGAACCACTCGCTGGTGAAGGTCACGCCTGCGGTCGCGACTGCCTTTCCCTCGGCGAACCGCGGGCTGTAGATCGCCCGCGCGATTGCGCGCCGCGACAGCATGAGCTGGGATTCGTTCATGTCGCTCGACACGACGGCGATGTCCTGCGGCAGGCCGGCCTCCGTCACCAGGAAGCTGAACACCGTCTTGCGGACCACGAACGAACCGGCCGGTGCGTTGATCTTGCGTGGCGCCCCGGCCGGGGGCCGGTAGAACACCATGCGCGGCTCGCGCAGCGGGTGGGCGAGGAGGGGGTCGGTGGCCGACCTCCCGTCGAGCAACGCTGCGACCTCCACGTAGTACGGCATCGATTGACCGGGCTTCGCCAGCACTTGGAACCAGTCGCCGAGTTCGAGCAATGCCTGCGTCACCAGCTCTACCGGGGGGTCAGGCGTCGACCGCACCAGCTCGAGGGCGTGCTGCGCCGCCTTGAGGCCGGTGCGATCGGCTGATGGTGACGGCGCGCGGGCTTCTGGAAAGACCCTGCCGGCAAAGTCTCCCGTGAACTCATCGCGCTGGGGCTGCGCGCTTTCGCTCGTGTCGGGGTTCAGCGAATACTGCAGCCGGTGGCAGCGCGAGATGCCGGTGAGAGCGGTGACCGCGTCCGGGCTGAAACCGGGATTCGCGGCGAGCGCGGCGTCGCGCGCGCGCAGATACATGAGCCGCGCCGCGATGTACTCGTGCAGGTTCTCGTAGAACCCGCCCAGTTCGAGCAACGCCGGGATGGTCCGGGTGTCGCCATAGCCGTAGTTCTGCTCGGCGATCTTGAGTGCGTACTGGTGCGCGCGCTCGGCACCGGCGAAATCGCTGATGGCAGAGCGGCTATCTGCGGCCTGGCGCAGCAGCGGAACCTGCTGCAGGTTGAACAGGCCGTCGGCGCGGCGGCTTACGGCGAGCGCGCGCTCGTAGAGCCCGGCGGCGATCGCGTGCTGGTCCTGGGCGGCATATACGGTGCCGAGGCCCGCGAGCGGCACGACCAGCCGGCGCGACGAAATGCCCTGCGTGGTCTCGAGCAGGTCCAGGGACTTCTGGTAACTGTCGGTTGCCCCCGCGTAGTCGCCGATCTGAAACTGCGTGGCGCCGAGGTTGTTGTAGGCGACCGGCAGCTCGTAGTCGGGGTCTTCGCCATGCTCCGAGAGTTCGACCACCCGCTTGGCGTAGGGGAGCGCCTGCCAGTACTGGCCGGTTTCGTACAGCGCCCGGAACTGCTGGTAGGCCTCGAGCCGGATGTCCTGGCCGAGGATCTTCAGCCGTTCCTGCGGAGCGCCGGGCTTCGCCGGGACCTGCGGTACCGTGGCCTCGGGGATGGCAGGCGCGACCGCTGCCGGCGGCGGCTCGACGTCGGCCTGCCCCTGGGTGGAGCCTGCGGTGATCAACAGGGCTGCGAGCACGGAATTCATTGCCGCGAAGATAGACTATTCGCCGCCGACCGTGTTCCCGCCCCGCAACGCGCCGGCTCAGCCAACGCTGCCCTGCCGCTCGAAGATCGCGATGAGCCCACCGGCGCACACGGCGAGCAGCGGGTCGGTGATCTCGGCGGTCTGGCCGGGGAGCCAGGTCTGCAGCAGTTCGATGGCGAACACCGCGCCGGCGCCGATGCCGGTCGCTGCGAGCACGGAACGGCCGGCCTGTACCAGCAGCCAGACCAGCGCGCCGTTCGTGAAGCAGCGCAGGAACACGTCGGCGAGATTCGCGGCGCGGTACTGGGTGAGCGATTCGCCGAAGGGCAGGAGCGCGAAGCGGTCCGGCGCGAGCTGGAAGTCGAAGGGCGCGAGCCCGGTCCAGGCGATGAGCAGCAGCAGCGCCCCGGCGACGAAGCTCGCCGCGCGCGCGCTTCCAAGGCGCGCGAGCGGCCGGGCCAGCAACAGCGCGGCGGCCATGCCCGCGAGTTCCTCGCCCTCGAGCGCAAGGCCCGTGAACAGGATGCGCCCTGCGAGCACGATCGCCATCGCACCCGCCGCGAGCGAGGTCGCGCGCCCGGGCGCGAGCCGGCCGGCGACGAGTAGCAGCGCCAGCCAGGCGATCGCGTGCGCGAGAAACGCCGACGTCGCAAAGCCGGTGCCGGCGACGAGCGGGGCGAAGCTGGCCGACCATTCCGCGGGATCGAGCCCCGGCGCGAACGGCGCGAGGCGGTAACCCGCCCACGAGAACAACAGGGCGGCGGCGACCGGGTGGCGCAGGAGACCGGCGAACCGGGAGGTGTGCAGGTTCCGCCGCGTGCGCGCAATCGCGAGCGCAAGGCAGCCGCCGGCGAAGGCGCCCGCGGTGTTGCAGGCGAAGTCCGCGAGGCTCGCGACGCGCCGGGTTTCGAACAGCTGCGCCGTCTCGATCGAGAACGAGAGCAAGGCGCCGGCAAGCGTCGCGGCGGCGACCGCGAGCGCGCCCCCGAGGCGCGGCACGAGCAGCCAGGCGAGGCAGGCGCCGAGCGGCACGTAGAGCAGCACGTTTGCGGCGACATCGCTGCGCGTCGTGCCCGCGCGCGGCAGACCGCCGAAGCGGCCAAGCGCTTCGGCGCCGGTGAGCGAGAAGCTGAACGGGTAGAGCGAACTGAAAACGATCAGGAAGCCGATGACGGCGAGCAGCCAGCCTGCGATGCGCCGGTCGTGCGTGGTCACGCGCTCACCCGAGCCGCACGGAGCGCCGCAGCTGCAGCACTTCCTCGTTGCCGAGCGCGCGATACCGGCCCGGCGGCAGGCGGCCGAGACGCAGCGAGCCGAGCGCGACCCGCTCGAGGCTCCTGACCTTGATGCCGACCCGCGCGAACAGCCGCCGGATCTCGCGGTTCTGACCCTCGGTGAGGGTCACGGAAACGAGCGACAGGTCGCCGCGGCGGCGATCCCTCATCCGCTTCAGCACGCGCACCGCCTGCATGCGCGCGCGCTTCGCGCCGCCTTGCGCCGACCCGGGGTCGGCCAGGAACACGCCCTTCGCGAGCTGCGCGAGCGCGGCATCGGTGAGCGCGCCCTGCACGGCGACGCGGTACTCCTTGGGGATCCCCGAGCCTGGATGCGCGAGCCGATGCGCCAGCTCACCGTCGTTCGTGAGCAGCACGAGGCCGGTCGAGTCGGCGTCGAGGCGGCCGACCGGATACACGCGGTCGCCCGGCGGCACGGCCGAGCGCACGAGGTCCACGACGTTCGCCCGCCCGCCCGGATCGCGTGCGGTCGAGATGACGCCCTTGGGCTTGTTGAGCATGAGGTAGAGCCGCGCGCGGTCGCGGCGCGCGCCGCCCACGCCGAGGTCGAGCACTTCGCCGTCGAGCTCGATCAGGTCGCGCGCCGGATCGAGCAGGCAGGGCAGTTCGAGCACCCGCCGGCCGTTGACGCGGATGCGCCCCGCCCGGATTGCGAACTCCACGTCGCGGCGCGAAGCGACGCCCGCGTCGGCGAGCACCTTCTGCAGCCGCTCGCCCTCATAAGGCGCGGCCGGCGCGGGGCGGGCGTGCTGTCGGTCGCGGAATCGGGGGTCGTGCATGATCCGGCCCAGGGGCTTCGGCCCCAAGGCTCGGATCATAAGGCGACGGTGAAGGGGACGCGCCCCTTCAGGTCAATCAGCCGACTTTTGCGCCCGGCTTCAGCACCCAGACCTTGCACCAGCCGGCGGCAGCGACGTCCTTGCCCGGGAAGATGTTGCAGGGTCCGGCCGCCGCGCCCGCCTTGCCGGTGTACTGCATGCAGTTGGCGCAGGTCTGGCCCGGCTTGTAGTTCGGGTTGGCCTTCGCATCCACGCTCTTGGCGTCGGCGACGTAGCCGAGCGACTTCGCGGTCGCATCGGTTTCGGACAGCATCGCGACCTCGGCGGGGTGGGCCAGGAGGCCGGCGGCCGGCACGGCGGCCAGGCCTGCGATCGCGGTCTGCAGCAACTGTCGGCGGGAGAGCTTTTCGTCGGTCATCGGGATGTCCTCGTGAATTACGGTGCCACCGTGGATCGTATTGTCGCAACTCCGCGCGCCGGTTGCCAGCAATGAGAACCATTCCTAAGTCGGCCGCGGTCCGTGTAACGTTGCGCTGCAGACCGGGCGCGCTTCGTGGAGGTGTGCGGTGCCATCCAAGTTCCTGTTCGTGTCCTACGACGGCCTGATCGGCGACATCGCCTGGCAGGTCACCAAGGAAGGCCACGAGGCGAAGTACTACATCGAACACGCCGAGGAGCGCGAAATCACCGCGGGCTTCGTGCCGCAGACCGCGGACTGGCGCGCCGAGGTCGACTGGGCGGACGTCATCGTGTTTGACGACGTGCTCGGGCACGGCACGCTCGCCGACGAACTCCGGAAGAACGGCAAGAAGGTCGTCGGCGGCACGCCGTATACGGATCGCCTCGAGGACGACCGCGGTTTCGGCCAGGCGGAGCTGAAGGCCGCGGGCGTCAACATCATCCCGCAGCAGGATTTCACCTCCTTCGACGACGCGATCGCATTCGTGAAGGCGAACCCCAACCGCTACGTGATCAAGCCGAGCGGCGAGGCGCAGAACATGAAGGGCCTGCTGTTCGTCGGCGAGGAGGAGGACGGGCGCGACGTCGTCGAAGTGCTCGAGGACTACAAGCGCGCCTGGGCGAACCAGGTGCGGAGCTTCCAGCTGCAGCGGCGCATTCTCGGCGTCGAGGTCGCGACCGGCGCATTCTTCAATGGCCGCGAGTTCGTGTACCCGATCTGCGTCAACTTCGAGCACAAGAAGCTGTTTCCCGGCGACATCGGCCCGCCCACCGGCGAGATGGGCACGGCAATGTTCTGGAGCGAGCCGAACAAGATCTTCAACCAGACGCTGCGCAAGATGGAGCCCGCGCTCGCGCGCGAGGGTTACGCCGGCTACATCGACGTCAACTGCATCGTCAACGTGAATGGCGTCTACCCGCTCGAATTCACCGCGCGGTTCGGGTACCCGACGATCAGCATCCAGCAGGAGGGCCTGCTGACGCCGATGGGCGAGCTGCTGCACGGGCTCGCCAGCGGGACGCTCAGCCGCGTGCGCGCGCGCAGCGGCTACCAGGTCGGCGTGCGCCTCGTGGTGCCGCCATTCCCGTACACCGACCCCAAGCGCTTCGAGACCAGCAGCAAGGACGCGGTGATCCTGTTCAAGACCAAGTCGCGCGAGGGAATCCACCTCGAGGACGTCAAGCTGGTGAACGGGGAATGGCTGGTGACCGGTACGTCCGGCGTCGTGCTGATCGTCTGCGGCACCGGGCCCTCCATGCGCCACGCGCAGAAGCAGGCCTACAACCGCGTGAAGAACGTGATGATCCCGAACATGTACTACCGCGAGGACATCGGCGACCGCTGGATCGAGGAGGACAGCGACCGCCTGCACGCCTGGGGGTACCTGCGCGAATGAATGCCCCGGCGCGGCCCGCTTGCTAGACTCGCGCCGGGCCTGTAGCTCAGTGGTTAGAGCAGGGGACTCATCTGGAAAAGGTGCCCCAGCGCCGAAAGGCGCCGGGTGGACGGGACGAATTCAGGGAAACCTTCCAGCGCGCGAGCGGCTGATGGCAATCCTGAGCCGAGCCGGCGGTGCACCGCCGGAAGGTGCAGAGACTACCTGAGGGCTGTTGCATGCCCTTGATGACAGGCACGAGCGTCCCGCACCCTGGCCGGCTGCGCCGGCCGCGGGTGAAGAGATAGTCCGCGCCCGCCGGAAACGGCGGGGCCACGCGAATCCCTTGGTCCTGGGTTCGAATCCCAGCGGGCCCACCACATTCACTTTCGGGCGCTCTTTCCAGCCACGTCCGTTACCTTCCAGAGCAAGCCTGAGAGTAGGCGATATCCCGCGTAAATGCGGGATTTTTTGCGCCTTCGGCTCGACTGTCACCCGGTAGCGGATGCCGACGAGCGCCAATGACGTCCATTGCAAGCCGGGGGTAGGTGGGGGTAACTTAGGGGGTAGAGACGGAAATCATCAAAAGGCTACCCCCGCCATGCCCCTCACGGATGCCGAGATTCGGGCCGCCAAGCCGACGGAGAAGCCCTACAAGCTCTTTGACGGAGGGGGGCTGTACCTACTTGTGAACCCCGACGGCTCGCGGTGGTGGCGCGTCAAATACCGTTACGCGGGCAAAGAGAAGTCTCTCTCCGTGGGCGTGTACCGTCCGGGTCAGCCTGGGCACGTTGGGGCGAAGGAAGCCCGCGACCAACTGGACACGATCAAGCGCCAGTTGCGCGAGGGGATAGACCCCGGCGCGGCCCGTAAGGCAGCAAAGGATGCACGGGCCGACCGAGCAGCGGGCAGCTTCGAGCTAATCGCCCGCGAGTGGTACGCGAAGCAAGCCGAGGGATGGGCCGACAGTTACTCGGGCAAGGTGCTGCGCCGGTTGGAGCAATACGTCTTCCCCAAGATCGGCAGTAAGCCAATCCGCGACTTGAAAGGGCCAGACCTATTGGCGGCGCTGCGACCGTTGGAGGCTGACGGGTTCGTGGAGACGGCGCACCGGGTCAACCAATATCTCGGGCAGATATTCCGGTATGCGATGGCAACTCATCGGGCGGACTTCGATCCAACGACTGCGCTAAAGGGTGCGCTGGCATTGTCGCCCGACAATCACTTCGCCAGCATTACCGAGCCCAAGATGGTTGGGGAGCTGATGCGGGCCTTGCGCGGTTACGAGGGATTCGACGTAACCCGCTGCGCGCTGCGCCTCGCCCCGTTGGTGTTTGTCCGCCCTGGCGAGTTGCGCGGGGCACGGTGGGAAGAATTCGACTTTGACCTCGCGGACCCGCCGAAAGGCAAGAAGCCGCAGCACCCCGAGCCGCAATGGCGCATCCCCGCCGAACGCATGAAGATGGGTGAGCAGCACATTGTCCCGCTGTCTCGACAGGCGGTCGCGGTCCTGCGCGAGTTGCACGCGATCACCGGGCCGACCGGCTACCTGTTCCCGAGCATCCGCAGCAAGGCTCGCCCGATGAGTGAAAACACCGTCAACGCTGCACTGCGCGGAATGGGCTACACCAAAGAGCAAATGACCGGGCACGGCTTCCGGCACATGGCGTCTACGATCCTGCATGAACGCGGCTACAGAAGTGAATGGATCGAGCGGCAGTTGGCCCACGGCGACCGAAACTCAGTGCGTGCCCGCTACAACTTTGCGGAACACCTGCCGGACCGGCGCAGGATGATGCAGGAATGGGCCGATTACCTCGATGCGCTCCGTGAGCCGAAGGTTGTCCCGTTTGACGGTCGCGCACCGCAGCGGAGTGCGTGATGACCGTCGGCAAGCGAAAGGCTCCGAAGAAGGAAACCGCGAAACGTCTTGCGGCTGCATTGAAAGGCCCAGACTCACTGCGGACATTCAGCCAGCGTCACGAACAAGAGCGACTCGAGTTTCTTCAAGGGGTCGCCGCCGACATGGGCCTTGAGCGGGAGAGATTCGGGTCGAGTCTGGTATGGCTGTTCGAACTTGCGTATCAACTAGCCTTCGATCAGTTCGCCAGTGTCGGAGAAAAAGGTAGGCCGCCGGAGAAGTTGACCGTTGATGACGTCCAACTGTGGGCGGAGTGGAACGCCGAACGAAGAAAATCCAACGTATCCGATAGGCAAATTGCCATCATGCTGATTGAGCGTATATCGCCGTGGAAAGATGAGTTAGAGGCTAAAAAATCGCCGGTGACGGGCAAGGTGGCTACAAGCGTAAAGCGGGGGATTGCGGAGGACTTACGTGGGCGGTTCCGAATGGTCGACGCAAGGTTAGGGCGGAAAGAAAAACTGTTGGGGGGGAAAACCTAGCCTATTTCTGCCCAACATAGTCTGCGGACGTTCTTCAACGAAGGAGCGTCCGACATGAATGACACCTTACTGCGACTGCGTGACGTTGAGGCCCGTACCGGGCTGCGTCGTTCCCATATCTACCTCCTCGCCTCCCGTGGTCAGTTTCCGCGCCCGCTGAAACTCGGTGACCGTGCCTCTGCGTGGATCGAGGCCGAGATTACCGAATGGGTACGCGCCCGTATCCGGGCCTCTGGTCGGGCGGTGCCGCTGCCGCGAACAAGCGATGTTCGGTCATGACCGCACCGCGCCTGACCGGGAGTCGCTGCCTCTGTCGCGGCTGTGGCGAGTACTTCAACAGCGTTCATGCGTTTGACCGCCATCGGGTCTGTGGCTCGCCCACCGCCCGACGCTGTCTAACCACCGAGGAGATGGTGCAAACAGGCATGACTAAAAATGCCTCGGGCTTCTGGATCACCGAGCCTCACCGAAAACATCGCGTAAAACGTGTGACCTCACGAATTCTAGCGGCTCTACGGGATACCCCTGTGGGTCACCAAGGG
>VGUH01000009.1 GCA_016874295.1 Gammaproteobacteria bacterium
CGTGTCATTGGAGAGTGGATCCGCTTCTACAACCACCGTCGGCCCCACCAGGCCCTCGGCATGAAAACCCCCGCTATGGCGTATGCTTTAGCGGCCTGACCTGTGCAGAAACCGGTGGGTCAGTACAACGGTGCGCGCGACCGGTTCGAGTTCGACTTGGGCGAGGTCCGCTCGTACGCGCGCCGTGCGCAGGACTAGCGGCCGATTTCAGCCACCAGCGCCGCATTTCGCTCCGCCACCATCCCCTTCTCGGGCGCCTCGACCTGCCCCGCCACCGGCAACCGCTCGCGGACCCAGTCCTGGAATCCGGCGAGCACGATTTCCTTCGACGACAGGATGCCCTGCGTGTAACCGCCCGAGGCGAGGCCGCGCTGCACAGACTCGGTCAGCTGCTCGTCCTCCGCCTGCACGCGACGGTTGAGGCGGGTGCAGAGGTAGCGCGCGGCCTTCATCTCGCGGCGCTCGTCCGGGAATCCGAACGAGCGCCCGCGCAGGAGCGTCCGGCCCGCGCCGAGCGGCAGCACGTGGAAGAAGTCCATCCACTCCGGGTAGATGTCGAAGAAGACATTCGGGTACAGGCCGAAGTAGCTCCAGCGCCGGCGCAGCTCCGCCGGCAGGTGCTCCACGACCGGCAGGAACTTCGCGTAGCGCTCCGCGCTCCAGCTCTTCAGCGGCTGCTCCCGCAGGCGGTGCGAGAGCCGCATTGTCCCGCCCGGGAAACTCTCGCGGTCGTACTCCGCCTCCGTCAGCGCCGAGAGCCCGGGGTGGCCCATCGGGAAGTGGTAGTCCTCGACGTAGTTCTCGATCACGTTCTTCCAGTCGATCGGCAGCTCTTGGGTCCAGGTCTTGCCGAGCGGCACCATCCGGTCGAGCCGGTAATGCGAAAGCTCATCAACGTGCGGCGCCATGCGCTCGGCGACCGAGGGCTCGCCGCCGCGGAAGCGCACGAACAGGAAACCCATGAAGTTCTCGAGCTCGATCGGCTTCAGTCCGTACTGAGCCCGGTCGAACTTCGGGAAGGTCTCGGAAGCGCTGACGCTGCGGTTGCGGCCGTCGAGGTGATAGGTCCAGCCGTGGTACATGCAGGTCAGGTGTTTCGCGCAGCGGCCCCGCTCGCCCGAGACGACGGCGTGCGCGCGATGTGCGCAGACATTGTGGAAAGCGCGGATCGCGCCGTCCCTGTCGCGCACGATGAAGCCGCGGCGGCCGAAGAACTCGAATGTCAGGTAGTCGCCGGTCTCCGGCACTTCGCTCTGGTGGCCGACGATCTGCCAGGACGACAGAAAGATCCGCTCCTTCTCAAGATCGTGGAATTCCTCGTTGTGATAGATCCAGCCGGGCAATGTCAGCTTGATTGCCGGGTCGGCCAGGGCCGCGGGTTCCGCAAGCCGCGGCCGCACGGCTGCGGTCGCCTCGATCCGCGGGGCAAACCACGGAAAAACGCTGCACAGGTAGGCCCGGCACTGGCGGCGCGCGGCTTCACGATCGAATGCGTCGCCTTCGAAAAGAATCCCCTGCCACTGCTGGTCGATCAGGCCCATCAGGCCCTGGGCGACGGCCTCGGCGTCCGGCCAGGGGGAGTCCTTGCCGCGCGCGGCGATGAGCTGCCTGCAGAGGCCTATCACCATCCGGTTCCACGCCGTGTCGCGCTCTCCGCAGATGCGCTGATAGTCGCCTCGCGCCTTGCTCTCGGCGAGGAACGAATACCAGACGGCGATCTTGTCCGAACCGGACAACCCCCGGCCCAGGCTCGCATCGACGATGCCGAGGAGCGCGCGCAGCTCATCCCCGCCCGCCTCCTCCATCACCCGCGCCATCGCGTCCGAGAATTCCTCCGAAACCTCGCGCAGCGTCGCGAGCAGCAGCGCCTCCTTGCTGCCGAAATGGAAATTGATCGAAGCCGCCGTATGTCCCGCTGCGCCGGCGATCTTCGCGGAGGTCAGCGCCGCGAGACCGTGCTGCGATATGGCGGCGACCGTCGCCTGGATCAACTCGAGCTTCGAACCGGTGGGACGGACAACGCTGCCAGGCTTGAGATTTGCGGCCATGGAAACTCCGGTGCGGAATGCCGTACATTCTATCCCGCTTGGCCCCACGCACTCAACGGCTGTTTAGTTTAGTGAATGGCTATTCAATGTCATATAAGACTCTGTTTTTAATGATTTTATCGCTATTACCGGCCGTTGACGCCGGCGCGGCCGTGGAAAAGCCGGCCACATATGGCATGGAAATCCAGACCGCCTGGATCCCGATGCCGGACGGCGTGCGCCTCTCGGCCGATGTCTACCGGCCGACCGGCGGGAAAGCAGGCGAACGCTTCCCGGTCCTGCTCGAGTACCTGCCCTACCGCAAGCACGAGGCGCGCAGCCGCAACTGGCCGCTCTATTCCTATTTCGTGCAACGTGGTTACGTGGTTGCCGCAGTCGACATCCGCGGCACCGGCAACAGCGAGGGCCTGCTGATTCCCTACGAGTACTCCGACGTCGAACATGCGGACGGCGACGTCGTCATCGGCTGGCTGGCGAAGCAGGACTGGTCGAACGGCAACGTCGGCATGTTCGGCATCTCCTGGGGCGGCTTCAATTCCATCCAGATGGCGGCGCGCGACGTGCCCGCGCTCAAGGCGATCATCGCCGTCGACGCCACCGAGGACCTCTACCAGGACGATGTCCATTACATGGACGGGATCATGCACCTCGATTCCTGGGAGATGAGCCAGGACCTCGACAACGCGCGGCCCGGCGCGCCGGACTACGTCGTCAACGACGACAACTTCAGGAACCGTTTCGACACGGAGCCGTGGACGCTCTCGCACAAGCGCCAGCAGCGCGACGGCCCGTACTGGGACCGCGCGTCGCTGCGCGACCGGTACGACACCATCCGCATCCCGACCTTTCACATCGGCGGCTGGTACGACGGCTACCGCGACAGCGTCGCGCGCATGCTCGAGCACGTGAAGGGCGCGCCCGTGAAGGCGATGATCGGCGCCTGGCACCACACCTGGCCGCACCAGCCCTACCCCGGCCCCGGCATGGAGTGGCGGCACGAGGCCGTGCGCTGGTTCGACCACTGGCTGAAAGGCGAGGACACCGGAATCATGGACGAGCCGCGCTTCGCGGTGTTCGTGCGCGACTGGCACCCGCCAGGCCCGAGGCTCGACGACGCGCCGGGCCGCTGGCGGTACGAGGACGGCTGGCCGGTCGCGCGCATCCGCGACCAGGTGCTGTACCCGCAGGACAACCACACGCTCGCAGACGCTCAACCTGCCGCGACCACACATCGCCTGCGCTACCTGCCGTCGATCGGCTTCGAGGCCGGCGGGCCGGTCATGTGGTGGGGCGACGTCGCGCACGACCAGCGCGGCACGGACGCCTTCAGCCTGGTCTACGACAGCGGGCCGCTCGAGCAGGACCTCGAGATCCTCGGCTTCCCGCACGCGCTCCTGACGGTGTCTACCGACGCAAAGCGCGCGAACTGGATCGCGCGGCTCTCGGATGTCGCGCCCGACGGCACGGTCACGCAGGTCGCGGGCGCGGCGATGAACGGCACGCACCGCGAGTCGGCGCGCGCGCCGAAAGACCTCGAGCCCGGCAAGCCCTTCGAGCTCGACATCGAGATGCACTTCACCTCCTGGGTCTTCCCCAAGGGCCACCGCATCCGGCTCGCGGTCAACAATGCGCAGTGGCCCATGCTCTGGCCGACGCCCGAGGCGATGATGACGGAGCTCAGGCTCAGCCCCTCCCGACTGACGATTCCCGTGGTGCCGTTCGAACAGCGGCCGGTACCGGATTTCCTGCCGCCCGCGAACGACGACCCGGAATTCGCGGGCGTCGAGTCGATCGAGAGCGGCACGGTGTCGGGCTATGGCGAGGTTTCCTCGGTGGACCGCAATCCGCAGACCGGAACGGTGGTCGCAAAGCTGACCAATGGCTCCGGCACGCGCTACCCCTGGGGCGAGGAGCGCAGCCTCGAGACCATCCGCTACGAGGTGGACGACGACAACCCGGCCGAGGCGCGCATGAACGGCACGCACCGCATGGAGGTGGACCTCCCGGGCCGCAAGCTGCTCTGGGAGGCCGAGCTCGATTTCCGCAGCGACCGCGAGAATTTCTACTACAGTTACTACCGGCGGCTGACCGAGAATGGCAGGCCGGTGCGCGAAAAGACCTGGAAAGAAACCATACCTAGGGATCACCAATGACCAAGCACACGATCGCAATTGTCCTGGCCGCTACGGCGCTCGCCGGCTGCGCGCGCGAAGGCAAGGACGCGGGGGACGACAAGAAATCCGCGGTGGCCGACCTCGCGCTCAGGAACGGCGCGATCTACACGGTGGACGGCGCCCGGAGCTGGGCGGAGACGGTCGCGATCGACGACGGCCGCATCGTCTACGTCGGCAATGACGCCGGCGCGAAAGATTACATCGGTCCGCAGACCCAGGTCATCGACCTCAAGGGCCGCATGGTCCTGCCCGGCATGCAGGACGTGCATATCCACCCGATCTCGGGCGGAATCGAGGCGAACGGCTGCGACCTGAACGCGGCGAACACGGTCGATGAATACCTCGCCATCATCAAGAAATACGCCGAAGAAAACCCGAACGAGCCCTGGATCAAGGGCGGCGGCTGGTCGATGGCGTCCTTCGGCCCCGGCGCGCTGGCGCGCAAGGAGTTGATCGACGCGATCGTGCCCGATCGCCCGGTCATCCTCTGGAGCCGCGACGGGCACACGACCTGGGTCAACAGCAAGGCGCTCGAAGTCGCCGGCATCATCAAGGAAACGCCGGACCCGGAGGACGGCCGCATCGACCGCGACCCGAAGACCGGCGAGCCGTCGGGCAGCCTGCAAGAGGGCGCGAGCAGCCTCGTCTCCAGCAAGGCGCCGTCCGACACAGACCAGGTGCGCGATGACGGCCTGCGGTATGCGGTCAAGATGCTGAACGGCTACGGCATCACCGGCATCCAGGTCGCCTCGGCCGACGAGGCGGACCTCAAGACCTACCGGCGCCTCGACGACGCCGGCGAGCTCTCGCTGCATGTCGTCGCCTCGATCTGGTGGGATCGCGACGAGGGACTGGAGCAGGTCGAGGACATCAAGCGGCTGCGCAGCGGCTACACGAAAGGCCGCGTGGATGCGGGCACCGTCAAGATCATGCAGGACGGCGTGATGGAGAATTACACCGCCGTCGTGCTCGAACCGTACAAGCTGAAGGGCAAGAAGGACGTGCGCGGCATCCCGATGGTCGAGCCAGAGCTGCTCAAGCAGGTTGTCACGCAGCTCGACGCGGACGGCTTCCAGGTGCACTTCCACGCGATCGGCGACGGCGCGGTGCGCCAGGCGCTGGACGCGGTCGCCGCGGCGCGCGGCGCGAACGGCGATCTCGACCATCGCCACCACATCTCCCACATCCAGCTGATCCACCCGGCCGACCAGCCGCGCTTCCGCCAGCTCGGCGTGGTCGCCAACTTCCAGCCGCTGTGGGCCTACGCGGACGAATACATCAACGACCTGACGCTGCCCTTCATCAGCAAGGAAACCGCCGCCTACATGTACCCGATCGGCAGCATGCAGCGGAGCGGCGCGGTGGTCGCCTTCGGCAGCGACTGGTCGGTCTCGACCGCCAACCCGTTCGAGGAGATGGAGACCGCGATCACGCGCATGGACGCGCTCAACGACGCCACGAAGCCGTGGATGCCTGAGGAGCGCATCGGCCTGCACGAGTCGCTCGCGGCCTTCACCATCAACGCGGCCTACACGAATCACGACGAGAAGAACACCGGTTCGCTCGAGGTGGGCAAGCTGGCGAACCTCGCGGTGCTCGACCGCAACCTGTTCGAGATCCCGGCCACGCAGATCTCGGATACGAAGGTGCTGCTGACGCTGTTCGAGGGCAAACCGGTGCACGGCGACCCGGCCGGGCTCTGACGCGAATGCCGCGCCATCGCATCGACTCCGAGGACCAGCGGCTCCCCATCAAGCTCGACTCGACCAGCAATGGCGAGTTCCTGCCGGTGCCGCTGTCGCGCGCGAATCGCCACGCGAACGCGCTGGCGCAGGAGGCGGCGGGATTCCATGCGCGGCGGCTCGCGATGGGCCGGCGCGACTTCCTGCTCGGCAGCTGCGGCGCGGCAAGCACCCTGCTCGCCTTCAATGCGGCGAACGCGGCCGCGGGCCGGACCGGTGGGTTCTTCGACCTGCCGGCCGTCGCCGCGACCGAGCCGGCCGCGGCTGCGGCGACGCTCGAGACCGGCGAATTCATCTTCGACGTGCAGGGCCACTACGTCGACCCGACCGAGGCCTGGCTGAAGGTCGCGCCGGAGTCCGCATTCTCGTGGGCGCCCAAGGCCGGCTGCGCGCTCGCCGACGGCAAGACGCCGCGTGGCCATCTCGCCTGCCTGTCGTCCGAGGAGTTCGTGAAGGACGTGTTCCTCGACAGCGACACCGACATGATGGTGCTGTCGTTCGTGCCGTCGCGCCGCGAGGCCTCGCCGCTCGAGATCGAGTCGGCGGACGCCGTGCGGCGCATCGTCGATCGGCTCGAGGGCAATCACCGGCTGATGATCCACGGCCGCGTCAATCCCAACCAGCCGGGCGACGTCGAGGACATGCCGCGCCTCAAGGAACAGTTCGGCGTCTGCGCCTGGAAAACCTATACGCAGTGGGGTCCGGACGGCCAGGGTTTCTTCCTTGACGACGACGTCGGCATCCGTTTCGTCGAGGAGGCGCGCCGGCTTGGCGTGAAGGTCATCTGCGTGCACAAGGGACTGCCGTTCGGAGCCGAGTCGTACCAGCACAGCCAGTGCCGCGACATCGGCCCGATCGCGAAGCGCTTCCCGGACGTCAGCTTCCTCGTCTACCACTCGGGCTTCGTGACCGAGGTCGAGGAGAAGGCCTACGGGCTGAATGCCGGCGGCGACGGGATCGACACGCTGATCCGCTCGCTCGAGGAGAGCGGCGTCGGGCGAGGCTCGAACGTCTACGCCGAGCTCGGCAGCACCTGGCGCTTCCTGATGCGCGATCCCACGCAGGCTGCGCACGCGCTCGGCAAGCTCCTGAAGCACTGCGGCCCGGACAACGTGCTCTGGGGCACGGACTCGATCTGGTACGGCTCGCCGCAGGACCAGATCCAGGCGTTTCGCGCCTTCCAGATCGCGCCGGAACTCCGCGAGAAACACGGCTACCCGGAGATCACGCCGGCCTTGCGCGCGAAGATATTCGGGCTGAACGCGATGCGCCCCTACGGAATCTCCGCGGAGGAGATGAAGCTGCGCGCGCGACACGACGCGGTCGCCGGCGAGCGCTTCGCCTACCGCGAGCGGCCCGAGCCGCACTTCCGCACGCGCGGACCGAAGACGCGGCGCGAGTTCCTGAACCTGCTCGCCTGGAACGGCGGCTCGCGGGCCTGAGCCGGGGCAGCCGTATGCGTCACGCGCCGGTCGCGGTCGCGGTCCTGGCAGCGGTGGCGGTCGGCGTCGGCATTGCGCTGCGCGAGCGCGGCCCCGTGCCGCCCGCGCTGCAGTCCGGAACCGCGCTGCCGGAGCCGCGCGCGATCGCGGATTTCGCGCTGGTCGACGGGAACGGGCAGCCGTTCACGCGCGAGGACCTCCGCGGCGAGTGGACGCTGCTGTTCACCGGGTTCACGAACTGCCCAGACATCTGCCCGCTCACGGTCGCCATGATGGCGGAGCTGCGCCGCCGCCTCGCCCGCGACGACCTGCGCTTCCTGTTCGTCAGCGTGGACCCGGAGCGCGACACGCCCGAGGTGGTCCGGCGCTACCTCGCGCATTTCGACCCCGCGCTCGTCGGGGCGACCGGCCCGCGCCCGGCGCTGGAGGCATTCACGAGCGGGCTCGGCCTCGCCCAGGTCGTGAACCCGGACGCCGGCGGCGAGTACACCGTGGACCACTCGACGGCGCTCGTGCTGATCGATCCCGAGGCGCGGCTCGCCGGCTACTTCCAGGCGCCGCATCAGCCCGAAGCGCTCGCCGCCGATCTGGCGGGACTTCCGCGCCGCTAGATCTTCCCGAGATCCACGTCGGCGTTCGCCCAGGCCTTCGCAAAGCGCTCGGCGACTTCCTTCGATTCCTGCGTCTTTCCCTGCTTCTTCAAGGCGCGGGCGAGACCGTGCAGTGACCACCCGTTCTCGGGATTGCGCTTCAGCTCGTCGCGAAATACCTGCTCGGCGTCAGCGGCCTTGCCCGCGTCGAGCAGCACGTTGCCGAGGGCCTGGCGCGCCGGCCAGTTCCAGCCGGGCGGCTCGTCGTAGGGCAGCGTGTCCTCGACGGTCATCGCGGTGTTCAGGGCCGCGATCGCGTCGTCGTAGCGCTTTTCCGCGCGCGCGATCTCCGCGGCGACGAAGCGCTCCGCGACCTGCACGCCGCCGATCAGCGAGTAGCGGTCCCAAGCCAGCATCTTCTCGATCACCGGGTCCTTGGCCGCCGGCTCGAGTGCGGCGTGGAACTGCTTCGCGTCGTCGAGACGCCCCTGGCCCACGGCCGCTATCGCCTGGCCGTAGTTCCACATCGCCTGCATGTACGGCAGGTCGTCGGCCGGCTTCGGCATCGCCACGACGTTGTCCCAGCGGCCGAAGCGGACCGCGGCGAACAGCAGCGTCAGCGAGAAGTTCTGCATCGCCTCGAAACCCGGCGTGCGCATGAGCTGCGGGTCGCTGGTCCGCTCGCCGGTATGCGCCGCGGCGGCGCGCGCGATTTCTCCCGCGCCCTCCATCGTCGCCGCGAACCAGAGGAAATGGTGGTTGTGCGGCACGTAGCCGAGCGGGTAGACCCCCGGGCCCGGCTTGCAGATGGCGAGATAGCTGTCGTCGGCGACGATCGCCTTCTGGTTCGCCACGACGGCGTCGTGCCAGCGGCCGACGCGCGCGTAGATGTGCGCCGGCATGTGCACCAGGTGGCCGGAACCGGGCAGCAGCTCGCGCAACGTGTCCGCCGCCGCGACGCCCTTGGAAGGATCCGGCGAGGCCTCGACCGCGTGCACGTAGAGGTGCAGCGCCCCGGCATGCTCGGGGTCGCGTGCGATCACGGACTCGAGCGTGGAGACGACCTCGGCCGTGTGACCGTTCGGCTGCCCGGACGCGTCCCAGTAGTCCCAGGGCTGCAGGTTCATCATGGACTCGGCGAACAGCGACTGTGCGTCGAGGTCTTCCGGGTATTGGGCGACGAGCTCGCGCATGGCCGCGACGTAGGCCTCGTCGAGCGGTCGCCGGTTCTCCGGCGGGTTCTCGGCGTAGCGGGCCGCCAGCGCCTGGATGAAGGCCTTTTCCTTGTCCGTCGCGTCGGAGGCCGCGCGCTGGGCCCGCTGCAGCCGGTCCCAGGCTTTCGGGTTATTCGCCGGTTCCATGCCGGCGTTCACGTGCGGGCCGAGCACGAGCGCGGCGCCCCACCAGCACATCGCGCAGTCCGGGTCGAGCTCCGCGGCCTTGAGGTAGGAGCGCTCCGCTGCGTCGTGATTGAAGCCGTAGGTCATCGCGAGCCCCTAGTCGAACCAGCGCTGCACGTCGGCGTTCTTCGCCGTCACGGGCATGCTGTAGTCGCCGAGGCCCTCGATCAGGTTGGTGCCGACGGGCGCGAGCTCGGGCAGGGGCGGCTCCGCGGTGCGCCTGTAGAGATAGAGACCGGCGGCCACGACGACGATGGCGACCACCGCCACCCACAGGTTGCGATTCATGCTGCCTCCCCCCGGATTTACGAAGGGCTTCGGGATACTCCCATTTGCCGGAAAATTCAACCGGGCCCTAGAATCGCCGCAGAAGGAGTCCGCATGACAATTCTCCACGCTCTGGGCCGGTTGGCGCCGGCGCTGGTGGCACTCGTGCTCGCGGGGCCCGCGGAGGCCGCCGAGGCGCCCGCACCCTCCGGTTACGACACCCTCGTGAATCTGTTCGCCGAATGGCGCGCCTTCGAGCGGCCGCCGCTGCGCGACGGCGCGCCGGATTACACGGCTGCGACCTTCGCGCGCCGGCACGCGGAACTTCCCGCCTGGCAGGCGCGACTCGCCGCCATCGACACGACAGGGTGGCCGGTCGCGGCACGCGTGGACCACCGACTGGTCGCGGCCGAGATGAACGGTTTCGACTTCTACGTGCGCGTATTGAAGCCCTGGGAGCGCGACCCGGCCTTCTACCAGACGATCTGGGACGAGCAGAGCGACACACCGGCGCACGAGGGCCCCGAGCACCACGCGATCATCGACGTCTGGATGTATTCGTTCCCGCTCTCGCGGGCGGACGAGGCGAAGCTCGCCGCCGCGCTCGCCATCATCCCGCCGCTCAACGCGCAGGCGCGCCTGAACCTGACCGGCAACGCGCGCGACCTCTGGGTCACCGGCGCGGGCACGATCAGGAAGCAGATCGATTCGCTGGACGGGCTCGCGAAACGCATCGAGGGCAGCGGCCGGGCGCTCAAGCGGGCAATCGCCGCGGCCCGCGAATCGACCGTGCAGTTCGTCGAATGGCTGGACGCCGAAGCGCCGAGGAAGAACGGCCCGTCCGGCATCAGCCGCGAGAACTACAGCTGGGCGCTGCAGAACGTCCACCTCGTGCCGATGACCTGGGAGCAGGAAGTCGAACTGCTGCGCCGCGAGCTCGCGAGAACCCACGCCTCCTTGAAGGCGGAAGAGGAGCGCAACCGCGGCCTGTCGGAGATGCCGGTCATCCAGACGCCCGAGGAGTACGACCGCCGCGCCAACGAGGCGGTGACGCGCTTCCTCGACTTCCTGCGCGAACGCAAGCTCTACCCGATGCGCGACAGCATGGACCCGGCGCTGCGGGCGCAGCTCGGCAGCTACGTGCCGATCGAGACGCGCAATTTCTTCGCGATCGCGACGCACTACGAGCCGCTCGTGCTGTACACCCACTTCTACCACTGGTGGGACCTCGCGCGCATGCGCGACGAGCTGCACCCGAGTCCGATCCGGCGCGAAGCGCTGCTCTACAACATCTGGGACAGCCGTGCCGAGGGCATGGCGACCGCGATGGAGGAGCTGATGCTGAACGCCGGGCTGTTCGACGACCAGCCGCGTGCACGCGAGGTGGTCTGGATCATGCTCGCACAGCGCGCCGCCCGTGGCCTAGCGTCGCTGCTCGCGCATGACAACCAGTTCGACATCGCGAAAGCCAAGGCCTTCCAAGTCGAGTGGACGCCGCGCGGCTGGATGAGCCCGCACCTTGACCTGCTCGGCTTTGAGCAGCAACTCTACCTGCGCCAGCCCGGCTACGGCACCAGCTACGTGACCGGCAAGCACCTGCTCGACGAGCTGATCCGCATCCGCGCCCACCAGCTCGGGCCGGATTTCTCGCTGTACCGGTTCTTCGACGAGGTGAACGGAGCCGGTATGATCCCGATGTCCATGATCCACTGGCAGCTCACCGGGCAGGAGACCCTGCAATGAAGCGACTCGCCGCCGCCGCCCTCGCCTGCACCGCCGCGCTAACCGTGTCTGCCGCGCAGGGGGACACGACGCTCGACTACGACGTCCTGTACGTCGGCAAGAAGTCCGGCGCGCAGACGGTCGTGCTCGGAGACGGCGGCCGTGTGCGCGTCAGCTTCTCCTACCGCGACAACGGCCGCGGGCCGGATATCGAGGAAGACTTCACGCTGCTGCAGGACGGGACCTTCGGGCGCTACCGGCAGACCGGCCGGACGACCTTCGGTGCGGTCCTCGACGAGCGCTTCACGATCTCGGGCCGGCGCGCGAGCTGGCAGTCACCCTCGGAGCGCGGGCAGCAGGCGCTCACCGGCCCCGCGATCTACCTCCCCTCCCAGGGCAGCCCGGAGACCAATGCCGTAATCGTGCGCGCCACGCAGAAGGCGGGCGGCAGGCTCGCGGCCCTGCCGGGCAGCGAGCTGCGCAGCGAACGCCTGGCGAGCGCGCGGGTCGGTCCTGCGGGCAGCGAACGCGAGGTCGCGCTGTACGCGATTTTCGGCACCGGTCTGCAGCCGGATTACGTGTGGCTAGAGACCGCGGGCGACATGCCGCTTTTCGCCAGCATCAACATCGGCGGCAGCCGCGTGATGCGCGCGGGCTTTGCCGACGCGGGCGATGAGCTGGAACGCCTGCAGCGGGACGCCGAATCCGGCTGGCTGGCCGGCATTGCGAAGTCGGCGACCCAGGCGCTCCCGCAGCCGATCCTGATCCGCAACGTGCGCATATTCGACACTCGGGCCAGGAGCCTTGGCGAGCCCGCCGACGTCTACGTCAACGAGGGGCGCATCGCGGCGATCTATCCGGCCAGCTCGCCGGCCAGGGACCCCGCGACCGTGATCGACGGCGCGGGCCGCGCGCTGCTGCCGGGCCTGTTCGATATGCATTCGCACGAGGACGCCTGGAATGCGGCCCTGCAGATCGCGGGCGGCGTCACGACCTCGCGCGACCTGGGCAACTACAACGACGACCTCGCGCGCCTCCGGGCCGATATCGCCGCGGGACGCGCCGTGGGCCCGCACATCGAGCCGGCGGGCTACATCGAAGGCGAGAGTCCGTTCGCTTCCCGCGGCGGGTTCGTGGTCGCAAGCGTCGCCGAGGCGGAGCAGGCGGTCGACTGGTACGCAGAGCGCGGCTACCGGCAGGTGAAGCTGTACAACTCGATCAAGCCCGAATGGGCCGGGCCGATCGCCGCCTACGCCCACGCGCGCGGCCTGCGCGTCAGCGGCCACGTCCCCGCGTTCTCGCGCTCCGAGCGCGTGGTGCGCGAGGGCTACGACGAGCTGCAGCACATCAACCAGATGGTGCTCAACTTCGTCTCCGACCAGGACACGGACTCGCGCACGATCCTGCGCTTCAACCTGGTCGGCGACAGGGCCAAGGACCTCGACCTCGACTCGCCGCAGGTGAAGGATTTCATCCAGCTGCTGGCCGAGCGCCAGACGGTGATCGACGCGACCATGGCGACCTTCGAGGCTTCCTATACGCAGAAGCCCGGCGACATGAATCCGTCACTGGCCATGGTCGTTGATCACCTGCCATTCGCGACCCAGCGCAGCCTGCGCGGCAACTCGACCGACGTGAGCGGCGGCAAGCTCGAGACCTACCGCGCCTCCTGGCAGCGCATGATGCAGCTCTTCGGGCGCCTGTACGCGGCGGGCGTGCCGCTGGTGGCAGGCACCGATCACATCGCGGGCTTCATGCTGCATCGCGAGCTCGAGCTCTACGTGGCGGCCGGCGTGCCGCCCGGCGAGGCGGTGCGCATCGCCACCGAGAACGGCGCGCGCTACGCCGGCGTGCTCGCCGACCGAGGCACGATCGAGCGCGGCAAGCGCGCCGACCTGATCCTGGTGGACGGCGACCCGACCCGGAACATCTCCGACATCCGCAACGTGAGCTACGTCCTGAAGGACGGCGGCGGCTACGCGCCGGCGGAACTCTACGAGGCGTTCGGGATCCGCCGCTTCGTCGACCCGCCCGCGATCAGCCGCTGAGCACGGCCTGCGTCAGGCAGCCGGCGCGAGCGGCTTCGGGCGGCCGATCGCGTGGCCCTGGACGAAGTCGATGGCCATCGCGCGCGCGGCCTCGAGCGCGGCCACGTCCTCGACCTGCTCGGCAACCAGCCGGAAATTCAGCGTGCGCGCCATGCCGACCACCGCGCTCACCATCGCCTGGCTCACCGTGTCGCGCCCGAGGTCGCGCATGAACGAGCCGTCGATCTTGAGGTAGTCCATCGGCAGCGTCTTGAGGTTAGCGAACCCGCCGAGATCGGTGCCGAAGTCGTCGAGCGCGAAGCGGCAGCCCATGCCGTGCAGCACGTCCACGAAGCGCCGCGCATGGTCCATGTTGCCGATCACCGCGGTCTCGGCGACCTCGAAGCAGATCTGCGCGGGCTGAACGCCGGTGCGGTCGAGCTCGTCCACCACGAACTCGAGAAACGAAGGGTCGGCGAGCGTCTGGCCCGAGATGTTGATGGACAGGCTCCGCCCCGGCGGCAGCCGGATCGCGCCGGCCGAGAGCGCGGCGAGCGCCGAGCCCAGGACCCAGCGATCGATCATGGACATCAGGCGATAGCGTTCCGCCGCGGGGAAGAATTCCGCCAGCGCGACCGGCTGGCCCTCGTCATGCAGGCGCACGAACACCTCGAGCGCGGGGCCGCTCGGCGCGCCCGGGCGCGCGGGCTCGATCGGCTGCACGTACAGCTCGAAGAAGCCGTCGCGCAGCGCCGACTGCAGCCGCTGCAGCCAGTGGATCTCGCCGCGGCTGCGGGCCACGGCCTCGTCGTGCGAGGAGTAGACGTAAACGCGGTTGTCAGGCTGCTTCTTGGCGACGTAGCAGGCGGAGTCCGCGGCGCTCAAGACTTCCTCCAGCGAATTGCTCTCGGCGGTCAGCTCGACGATGCCGATGCTGACGCCGACGCTGAAGATGCGGTCTTTCCAGACGAAGCGGTACTCGGCGATCGCGCGCGCGATGTCGTCGGCGATCTGGCGCGCCTTGTCGAGCGGGCAGCCGACCAGCAGCACGCCGAACTCGTCGCCGCCGAGCCGCGCTACGGTATCCGAGTCGCGCACGCCCTCGCGCACCAGCGCCGCGACCTCGCGCAGCATGTTGTCGCCCGCGAGATGGCCGCTCGTGTCGTTGACGGCCTTGAACCGGTCGAGATCGAGGTAGCACATCACGTGAGCCTGCCGGCCCGAGCGCGCGACCTCGAGCGCCTCGCCGAGCCGGCGCTCGAATTCGCGCCGGTTGACCAGGCCGGTGAGCGCGTCGTGGCTCGCCTGGTAGGACATTTGCTGCGTGAGGCCGCGCAACTCGCTCATATCGTGCAGCATCACCGCGACGCCGGCGAGGTCGCCGTCCGGCCCGCGGATCGGCGAGGCGGTCGCCTCGACGCCGAGCTCGACGCCCGTCGCGCGCGAGATCAGCAGCGACCGCCGGCCGAGGTTCACGCGGTTGCCGGTCACGAGGCACTGCTGCACCGGATCCGCGAGCGCGCGCCGGTCGTGCTCGTCGACGAAGCCGAGCATCGCGCCGAAGCCCTGGCCGACCGCGTCCTCGCGCCGCATGCCCGTGATCGCCTCCGCGGAGGCGTTGAGGTAGTCGATGACCCCGTGCGCATCGGTGGTGACGATTCCCTCGCCGAACGAATCGAGCGCGAACTGCGCGCGCGCCGGCGGCGCCGACGTGCCCTCGCCCTCCCGGCGCGGCAGCATCTCTGCGGCGGTGACCAGCACCAGGCGCCGGCCAGCGGCGTCGATCGCGGAGCCGCTGATCTCGAGCCGCGAGACCTGGCCGTGCGGGTCGGCAACCTCGATTTCGGCGAGTACCGGGCCGGGTTCGCCCGCGCGCGCGCGCGAGGGCGCCGGCCGCGAGCTCCGCGTACTCCGCCGACACGACCTCCGCGAGCGTGCGCCCCGCCAACCGGTCGGCCGGGATGCCGGTGAGGGTTGCAAAGGCGGAATTGACGGCCTCGATGTGCTCGCCGTGCAGCAGCGCCGGCTCGCGCAGCGCCGCCAGCATCGCCTGCATGGCATCGCTTTCGGCCGGGCCGGCCGGCGGCTGCGGCAGCCCGTCCGGCAGGCGCGCCAGTGCCCGGTGCTGCCGCCAGGCGACCCACGCGAGCACTGCAGCCAGCACCGCCAGCGCAATGGCGGCGATCGTCGGGACCGTCATCTGGCCTGTCATCCCCCTCGCATCCGCGGCCCGCGGGACCGCCAATTTCGTTTACATTGCGCGGCCTTGGGCAGCATATCCCACGCTTGAACCATGACCCGCAGCGATTCACCATAATGGCGATGGACGCCCGAACGGAAGCCGCCCGGCGGCAGATGATCGACCAGCAGCTGCGCGCCTCGGCGGTGCTGGATCCGCGCGTGCTGGCGACGCTGGCGGCCGTGCCGCGCGAACGCTTCGTGCCCGAAGCCTACCGCGCGGTCGCATTCGCCGACGCGCCGATTCCGATCGGCCACGGGCAGTGGATGCTGCCGCCGGCGCTCGAGGGACGGACCCTGCAGGCACTCGCGCCGGTTCGCGGCGAGCGGGTGCTCGAGATCGGCACGGGCAGCGGCTATTTCGCCGCCTGCCTCGCGCACCTGACCGGATCGGTGGACAGCATCGAGATCCACGCCGATCTCGCCGCCGGCGCTGCACGCGCGCTCGTCGACCTCGGCAGCGCACGCGTGTCGGTCGAAACCGGCGACGCCCTGGCGCGCGAGTACGACGCTGCCTACGAGATCGTCGCCGTCACGGGCTCGCTGCCCGCCGCAAGCCGCGAGCTCGAGCGGGCGCTCGTGATCGGCGGGCGCATGTTCGTCGCGATCGGCAGCGGACCCGTCATGGAGGCCTGCCGCGTGACCCGGACGGGCGAAGACTCGTGGCTGACCGAAGCCCTGTTCGAGACCTGCATCGAGCCGCTCATTCTCAAGAAGGCGCCTTCCCGATTCAGCTTCTGATCGGGTCACGCCGAGGGGTCATTCGACCCCTTTTTCGGCCGTTCCGGCTCAAATGGGTCCCGGAATTGGCCGCCCCGGTGGCAGTATCGAGTCCACTTGAGCATAGGTTAGCTGGTGATATACACTAGTAGTACAGTAACTCTCTCCCCTCCGATCTTAGCGAAGGAATGCCTGCGCATGAACACCCGATGCATGGTCCAAACCATCCTCGCCGTCGCGAGCCTCGCGAGCGGCGCCGTCTCGGCCGCCGATCTCAAGGACGTCTATGAGCGCGCGCTCACGAACGATCCCTTGATCCGCGAGGCCGACGCCAACCGCCTCGCGACCCGCGAGTCGCGGCCGCAGGCGATCGCCGCCCTGCTCCCGCAGGTCAGGGCCGACGGCACCTGGTACGACACGATCGACTCGAACAGCACCGGCACGTTCGTGGCGCCGGGCGTGCCGCTGACGCCCGACGTGCGCAACTTCGACGGCGACCGCGAGGCCTGGAATCTCTCGCTGCGCCAGAGCGTCTTCAGCTGGGAAAGCTGGGCGGCGCTCAGGCGCGCGGACTCCGAGCGCGCCCAGGCCGAAGCCGATTACCTGGTCGCGCAGCAGGACCTCGTGGTGCGCACCGCAGCGGCCTATTTCAACGTGCTCGCGGCGCGCGACACGCTCGAGGCCGGGCAGGCGGCGTACGACGCCATTGGCCGGCAGCTCGAACAGTCCGAGAAGCGCTTCGAGGTCGGCCTCATCGCTGTCACCGACGTGCAAGATGCGAAGGCCGCCTTCGACTCCGCCACCGCCGCGCTGATTCAGGCCAAGCGCAACCTGGCGACGTCCGGCGAGATCCTGCGCGAGCTGACCGGCGATACCTGGGATGTGCTAGAGCGGCCGGGCGATGACATGCCGCTCAAGAGCCCGGATCCGGAGAGCCCGGACGACTGGGTCAAGCTCGCGATGGACCAGAATGCGCGGCTCATCTCCAGCCAGCTCGCCGCGGACATCACGCGGGCCAATGTCAACGTGGAACGCGGCGGGCATGTCCCGTCGGTGGACTTCGTCGTGAACCGCGGCTTCAACGAAACCACCGGCACGCTCAAGGGCACGACCGCGGGCGAGACGTCCGACCGCGGATACGACACGGTTTACGGCCTCCAAGTCACGGTCCCGATTTTCTCCGGCGGCCAGACTTCCTCGCGCGTGCGCCAGGCGGAGTACCGCAACATCGCGGCCCGCGAGCGGCTCGAGCGCACGGCGCGCGAAACCGAGCGCTCGACGCGCGACGCCTACCTCGGCGTGAACTCCGAGGTCGCGCGCGTGAAGTCGTTGCAGCAGGCCGTGGAGTCGGCGAAGACGGCGCTCGAGGCAACGGAAGCCGGCTACGAGGTCGGCACGCGCACCTCAGTCGACGTGCTGCAGGCCCGCCAGCGCCTGTTCCAGTCGCAGACGGATTTCGCGCGCAGCCGCTACGACTATCTGCTCAATGTGCTGCGCCTGCAGCAGGCGGCCGGGACCCTGGACCGCAAGGGGCTCGAGGACATCAACGCACTACTGTCGGAGAACGTCACGGTCCGCTGAGGCCGTCCTCCGCCGCGCCCGGCGCCGAGGCGCGCGCGAGCCGGTCCGCGATCGCCGCCCAGGCCTCGCCCGGCGGCACGGTCTCGGCCAGGATGCGGTCCGCCCCGGCCGCATCGAGCGCGCGCAGCGCCGCGTACAGTGCGCGCGCGTAGGCCGCGGGCGCCTCGGGCATCCGTCGCCAGGTCACGCGATCCGACTCGACGAAACCGGCGGCGCGCGCCAGCACGGCCACGCGCTCGCCGCGCGCCAGCGCCGCATCGACCGCGCGTGCGAGTCCATTCGCGTCCACCAGCGCGAGCGGCGTGCCGGGCGCGTAATGCGAGCGGGCCCGCCCCGGCGCGCGCGGTGCGCCCGTATCCGGGTCGTCGACCTGGCCGACGACGTCTTCGAGCTGCGAGCGCGAAATCGCGCCGGGCCGCAGCAGCGTGACGCGCCCGCCGAGGCAGGCGACGATCGTGGACTCGAGCCCGACTTCACAGTCACCGCCGTCGAGCACCAGCGCGACGCGGTCGCCGAGCTCCTCGCGCACGTCGGCCGCGCACGTCGGGCTGATGCGGCCATAGCGGTTCGCCGAGGGCGCCGCAATGCCGCGACCGAAGGCCGCGAGCAAGGCACGCGCGACCGGGTGCGCCGGCGCGCGCAGCGCCACGCTGTCCTGTCCGCCCGTCACCGCGGCCGGCACGGCCGCGGCCTTCGGCAGCACGAGCGTCAGCGGTCCCGGCCAGAATGCCTCGGCCAGGCGCTCGGCGGCCGGCGGCACCCTGGCGGCCCAGGCGCGCGCGGCCGCGAAGTTGCTGAAGTGCACGATCAGCGGGTGGCTGGCCGGGCGGCCCTTGGCCGCGAAGATGCGCGCGACCGCAAACGCGTTCTCGGCGTCGGCGCCGAGACCGTAGACGGTTTCGGTCGGGAAGGCGACCAGCTCGCCCGCATTCAGCAGGGCGACGGCCTCCTCGATCCGGCGGGCGTCGGGCAGCATTTCAGTCGATGGGGATTCGCTTCCAGCCGGTCCCGGTGCGCCGCAACTCGTAGGCGGGCCAGTAATGCTGGTCGAGGCGCAGCGTCATGATGCCCACCGAGCCGTTCCAGGTCACGGTCTTGAGCCGGACCGAGGTGCTGTCGGGCCGTCCGGAAACCGCGCGGATGAAGGCGTCGAGGTCTGCGACCGGGATCCCGTCCACTTCGGTGATGCGCCGACCGGCCCACAGCTTGTAGCGCGCGGCCGGCGAGCCGTACATGAAGAAAGCGACGAACACGCCGGTCGGCTCGATGTTGCGCTGCACGGCCATCGCGCGATGCGGCGACTGCAGCGTCGCGCCGGCCCACACCAGCACGCGGTCCACGTCGCGGCCATCCAGCGCAACCGTCGGCAGCGCGACCGTGCGCTCCGCGCCGTCGCGCCAGATCGTGAACGCAACCTCGGGCGCGCGCACCACGGCGCTCACATCGGCAAAGCTGTTGACCACCTTGCCGTCGATGGCGAGCAGGAGGTCACCCGTCTCCAGCAGCCGCTCGGCGGGCGAGCCTGCGACCAGGCGGTCGATCGTCAACACGTGGCGGCGGCGCGAGCTGTGCGCGGTGATGCGCTCGATCCAGGCCTCGTCGAGTCCGAGCTGGCGCGCCTCGGCCAGCGACAGCAGACCGAATTCGGCCTCCGCTGAGTACAGCGTGCGTTCGCCGCGAGCGTACTCCAGCATGTCCCGGACCATGGAGGCCGGCACGCCCAGGTTCTGCTGCACCAGCTCGCGGTCCTCTTCGTAGGCGAAGCTCGACCAGAGCGCCAGCACGTCGCCGCGCTTGTCGGTGACCACGCCGTCGAACTCCGACGGGCCGTTGACCAGGCGCAGGACTTCGAGGTTGGCGTCGCGGAATTGCAGCGTGCGCGACGGCGGGAACCCCACCGGCCCGATCGAGGACAGCGTCGCCTGCTGGGACGCGACGCGGTTGTCGGGCTGGATGCCGACGACATACACCGTCTCACCGGTCGCCGGTACGCGCTCGGCGAAGCGCACCGCCGCCACGGGCGTATCGCCGATCTGGCGCGGGTCGTAGCGCAGCACCGCGAGATTGTGCAGCGGGTGCACGTACTCCACGGCCGCATCCACCTGGAGCGTACCCGCGAAGGTCAGCCGCACGTCGCCGAGCGCGACCGGGACCGTGTTGCGGTCCACCGCCACGAGCCCGTGCGCCGCGTCCAGCACGGCCCCCGTACCGTGGTAGTTCCGTTCGGTCACGCCGGAGATCGAGTACGGCATGTTGAATTCGACCAGCACCAGGGACGGCGCAAGCGCATCCACCAGCTTGTCGCCCGTGCGGTCGAAGCGCGTCGTGCCGGCCTGCTGCGGCGGCGCATCCGGGCCGGCCGCGATCGGCGTGCAGGGCCAGAGGCCGATCGCGTCGTCGCGCACGCAGTGACGCGCGGGAAACCAGGCCCGGTCCACGCGGATCGAGGTCAGCTGCAGCGTGCGCGTGTCATTCATCGTGAAGTAACGCACCATCGCGCGCTGGCCTTGGCCTATCGCCGAGAAGATGGCGAGCGCGTCTGCGAGGTTACGCAACGGCTTGCCGTCAAGCTCGGTCAGCACTGCGCCGCGCGGGATGCCGGCGACACCGAGCATGTAGCCGGGATTGGCGACGTGCACGCCCGAGATCGGCACGTTCATGTGCCGCGCCATCTGCCAGGAGAGCGTGTGCAGCACGCCGTCGCCGATCTCGAGGTAGTCCGCGGGCGTGATCGCGTGCAGGTCCTGCACCGGTAGCATGACCCGGCGCGTGCCGCCGCCGCGCACCACGGTCAGCTCGATCTGGCGCCCGACGCTTTCGTCGAGCAGTGCGTCGAGTGTGTCGAAGTCGGCCATCGTCCGTCCGTCGACCGCGACCAGCACGTCGCCGACCTCGAGCTGCCGCTCGGCGGACGCTCCGGGCTGGACCTCGGTGACGACCAGCATGCCGGTGCGGCCGGGCGCCGCCTTGCGCGCCTCCTGCTCGACCGCGGGCGGCAGGCCGAGGCGGCGCAACTCGTCATAGGGCGTGTAGCGGAACACGGTCTGCAGCGTGCCGCGCGGCACCGGCTTGCCCTCCTGGACCAGTTTCAGCGCGCGGACGACCCGCGTGAGCGGCAGGTAAAAGCTCGATTGCGCGCCGGTCGAGCCGCCGGCGTTCAGCGCCAGCACGCGGCCCTGGATGTCGATCACCGGCGAGCCCGAGGAACCGCCGGAGGTTCCGGATGCGGCCTGGAGGTAGAAAGTATTGAAGTCGTTGTAGCGTCCGATGCCGTACTCGGGCGCCTGGCGGTCCAGGCGCGCGAGCGTGCCGGCGAGGATCGAGAGCTGTTCGCCGGCGTCATTGCCGACCACACGGATCTCCACGCCGACCTGTGCGCCCTGCGGGTAGAGCGGCATCCTGGCCGGCTGGATGAAGCGCAGCTTCGACGGGTCGTAACGGTAGAACCCGAAGTCGTGCACCGGGTCGCGGAACACCGGCTCGAGCGCGACTTCCTCGCGGTTCAGGAAGGTCGCGGACGCCCGCACCGGGCCCGGCGTCACGACGTGACGATTGGTCAGGATCAGTCCGCGCTCGGCATCCACGATGAAGCCGGTGGCCTGCGAGGAAGTGTTCCACTCCGTGTCGAAGGCGCGGGCGGCGTCGATCTGGATGGCGACCACACCGGTCGAGATCCGCTCCAGCGTCTTGCTCCAGCGCGTCGACTCCTCGAATTCGATTGGCTGCGGAACCGGCGGCACCGGCAGTCGCGGCTGCAGGGGTGTCTGGTCGATCTCGGGTACGGGCGGCGGCTGTGGCTGGGCCTGCGGCGCGTCCTCGGCCCGCGCGGGCCCCGCGGCAAGCATGACCAGGACGATTGCGAATGCGGGCCGCCTGATGAAGTCCTCAGTCCAGCCGGTAGCCGAATGTCTCATGAAAGCGGTCCCCGAACTCGTTCATCGTGAAGCGGTGATTCTGCGTGCCGACCGTCGCGATCTTGAGCGCGCCCATCAGCGAAGCGATCCGTCCCGTTGTCTCCCAGTCGATGCCGCGCATGAGGCCGTAGACCAGCCCGGCGCGGTACGCGTCGCCGCAGCCGGTCGGATCGACCACCGCGGCGGCGCGCACCGCAGGTATGTCGATGCGGCGGTCGCCGGCGTGCACCGTCGATCCTTCCGCGCCGCGCGTCACCACATAGGCCGCGACCCGCGCCGCAAGTTCCCCGGTGACGAGGCCCGTGCGTTCCTCGAGCAGCGTCGCCTCGTAATCGTTGACGGTGACCCAGTCCGCCTGCTCGATGAACGTGTTGAGCTCGTCGCCGCCGAACAGCGTCATCGCCTGGCCCGGGTCGAAGATGAAGGGGATCCGCGCCGCCGCGAACTGTGCGGCGTGCGCGATCATGCCGTCGCGCCCGTCCGGCGCGCAGACACCGAGCGTGATACCGCCGTCTGCTGGCACCCGCAGCCGGCCCGAGTGCGTCATCGCGCCAGGGTGGAACGCCGTCAGCTGGTTGGCGTCGAGATCGGTCGTGATGTAGGCCTGGGCGGTGTACTCCTCCGGGAGCTCGCGCACGTGGCGCAGCGACATGCCGTTCTGCAGCATCCACTCGCGGTACGGCCCGAAGTCATGTCCCACCGTGCCCATCGCGTGCCCCGGACAATCCAGCAGGCGCAGGTTGTAGGCGATGTTGCCCGCGCAGCCTCCGAAATTGCGCCGCAGCGTCGGCACCACGAATGACAGGTTCAGCAGGTGGATCTTGTCCGGCAGGATATGGTCCCGGAACAGGCCCGGATAGACCATCACCGTGTCGTAGGCCAGCGAACCGCAGATCAATGCCGCCATGCGAGCACCAGGATCCAGTTGACGAACAGCAGCATCAACGCGCGCGCCTTCACGCGACTTCCGGCTTCCAGGCGACGTCGAGCTGGCGCGCCGCGCGCACGTCGTCGAGCCTGCGCACCGGCATCGTGTGCGGCGCCGCCTTGACGGCGGCCGCGTCGGTCGCGGCCTCGCGGCGAATGGCGATCAGCGCCTCGACGAATCCGTCGAGCTCCTCGCGCGTCTCGGTTTCCGTCGGCTCGATCAGCAGGCACTCCGGTACCAGCAACGGGAAGTAGGTCGTCGGCGCATGGTATCCGTGATCGAGCAGCCGCTTGGCGAAATCCATCGCGGTCACGCCGAGCTGCCTCGCCTCGCGCCTCAGCGTCACGATGAACTCGTGGCTGGCGCGCCGGCCCGGGCAGGCCGCCTCGAAGCCCGCCTCGACCAGCCGCGCGAGCAGGTAGTTGGCATTGAGCGTGGAGTACTCGGCGACGCGGCGCATGCCGGCCGCGCCCAGGATCCGCATGTAGACCCAGGCGCGCAGCAGCACGCCGGTGTTGCCCATGAAGCCCGACAGGCGCCCGATCGTGTCCGGCAGGTCGCGCTCGTCGAGCCAGCGGTAGCGCTCGCCCTCGCGCCCCACGACCGGCACGGGCAGGTGCGGCAGCAGCCACTGGCCGACGCCGACCGCGCCCGAGCCCGGCCCGCCGCCACCGTGCGGCGTCGAGAACGTCTTGTGCAGGTTCATGTGGATGACGTCGAAGCCCATGTCGCCGGGGCGCGCCTTGCCGAGGATCGCGTTCAGGTTCGCGCCGTCGTAGTACAGCAGGCCGCCCGCGTCGTGCACCTTGCGCGCGATCTCGACGATCCGCCGCTCGAACACGCCGAGCGTGCTCGGGTTGGTCAGCATGATGCCGGCGGTGGCCGGCGACAGAGCCGCATCGAGCGCGGCGAGGTCCACGTCGCCGTCCGGCCGCGTCGGAATCTCGCGCACCTTCATGCCGCACATCGTCGCCGTCGCCGGATTGGTCCCGTGCGCGGCGTCCGGGACGATGATCTCGGTGCGCGTGAGGTCGCCGCGCGCGCGGTGATAGGCGCGGATCATCGCAACGCCTGCGAACTCGCCCTGGGCGCCGGCCATCGGCGTGAGCGAGACACCGGCCATGCCCGTGACGTCTTTCAGCATCTCCTGGAGCTCAAACAGGCAGCCGAGCACGCCCTGGCCGGTCGCCGCGTCCGCGAGCGGGTGGCGGCCGAGGAAGCCCGGCAGCATCGCGAGCGCGTTGCAGGCCCGCGGGTTGTACTTCATCGTGCAGGAGCCGAGCGGGTAGAAGTGCGTGTCGATGCCGAAGTTGAGCTGCGAGAGCCGCGTGTAGTGGCGCACGGCCTGCAGCTCAGAGACCTCGGGCAGCGGCGGCAAGCCGCGGCGCCGGTATCCCGCGGGAACCTCGCCGCCCGGCTCCGCCGCCGGATGCTGTGCCGTCGCGCCGCGGCCCGGGCGCGAGAGCTCGAATATGAGCGGTTCAGGCTTGCGCAGGGAACCGCTCATGCGGCCGCCGCGCGGCCGAGCAGCCGGCCGAGCGCCTTCGCGTAGGTTTCCACGTCCGCGCGCGTGCGCATCTCCGTCGCGCAGACGAGCAGCGCGTCGCCGAGCTGCGGGTAATCGCGCGCGAGGTCGTGGCCGCCGATGATGCCTTCGCCGGCAAGGGCGGCGAGCACCGGCGCCACCGGCCGGTCGAGTTTCAAGACCGCCTCGTGGAAACGCGGCCCGGCGAACGCGGCACGCACCCCGGGCAGCCGGGTCAGAGCTGCCACGAGCTCGGACGTGCGCGCGATACAGGCCCGCGCGACGCGCTCGAGGCCGGCCGGGCCGACCAGCGCGAGGTAGATCGTGGCCGCGCTCATCAGCAGGCCCTGGTTGGTGCAGATGTTCGAGGTCGCTTTCGCGCGGCGGATGTGCTGCTCGCGCGCCTGCAGGGTGAGGGTGTATCCGGGCCGGCCGTCGAGATCCACCGTGCGCCCGGCGATGCGGCCGGGCAACTGGCGGACGTGCTCCATGCGGCAGGCCATGAAGCCGACATACGGGCCGCCCGAGGAGAGCGGCACGCCGAACGGCTGCGCATCGCCGCAGGCGATGTCCGCGCCGCCGTCGCCCCACTCACCGGGCGGCTTCAGCACCGCGAGCGACGTCGGGTTGACGGCGGCGATCACCAGCGCGCCGTTCGCCCGCGCCCAGCGCGTCAGCGCGTCGGCGTCCTCGAGCTGGCCGAAGTAGTTCGGCTGCGGGACGACCAGCGCCGTGACGTCCTCGCCCGCATGGGCCGCGAGCGACGCCGGGTCGATGCGGCCGCTGGCCGGGTCACAGGCGAGCGTGTCGAGCTGGAGGCCCTGGCCCCCCGTGATCGCGCGCACCACGCGCCGCCAGGCGGGATTGACCGTCTCGGGCAGCAGGATACGCGCACTCTTCGAGCGCCGGTGCGCGCGCACCGCCATCAGGCAGGCTTCCGCGAGCGCCGAGGCGCCGTCGTAGAGCGAGGCATTCGACACGTCGAGTGCGGTCAGCCCTGCGATCATGGACTGGTACTCGTACATGATCTGCAGCGTGCCCTGGCTCGCCTCGGCCTGGTACGGCGTGTAGGCGCTGTAGATCTCGCCGCGGGTCACGAGCGCCCAGACCGGCGCCGGGATGTGGTGCTCGTAGGCGCCGGCGCCGATGAAATTGAGCGGCCGGCCATCGGCGGCGGCCCGCTCCGCCGCGAGGCGGGAGACATCCATCTCCGACAGCGCGTCCGGCACGCCTGGCAGCGACGGCACGAGAAGCGCCGGCGGGATCTCGTCGAACAGGTCGTCGAGCGAGCGCGCCCCGATGCGCTCGAGCATCGCGCGCACGTCGTCCGGGGTATGCGGGATGTAGGGCACTCAGCCCCCCGACGCCGCGACGGCCGCATAGGCGGCCGCATCGAGGCCCCCTGCCGAGGCCCCGGCCAAGGGTTTCAGGCGCAGGATCCAGCCCGAGCCGTAGGGGTCCTTGTTGATCAGCTCCGGCTGGGTCGCGAGCGCCGGGTTTCCGGCCGCCACTTCGCCGGCGAGCGGGCTGTACACGTCGGATGCCGCCTTCACCGACTCGACGACGGCGCAGGTATCGCCGGCGGCGAGCTTGCGACCGGACTCGGGCACTTCCACGAACACCAGATCGCCGAGCGACTGCTGCGCATGGTCGGTGATGCCGATCTCGATCGTGCCGTCCGGCAGCGTGCGCATCCATTCGTGGCTCTTCGTGTAGCGCAGGTCGGCGGGAATCTCGCTCATGCAGGCCTCCGGGGACTCAGGATTCGATCACGGGCTTGCCGCGGCGCACGAAGAGCGACCTGACGAGACGCGCCGGGCTGCGCTTGCCGCGGATGTCGACCTCGACTGCGCCCTCGGCCGCGGCCGGCACGCGCGCGAAGCCGATCGAGCGCTCGAGCGTCGGCGAGAAGCTGCCGCTCGTGACTTCGCCCTCGCCCGCCGCGGTGAACACCTTCTGGTGCGAGCGCAGCACGCCGCGGTCCGCGAGCACGAGACCGGTGAGCTTGCGCGCCGGCCCGCCGGCGCGCTGGCGCTCGAGGGCCTGCCGGCCGATGAAGTCGCGATTGCCCGCGAACGACACGGTCCACGCGAGGCCCGACTCGAGCGGCGTCACGGTCTCGTCCATGTCGCTGCCGTACAGGTTCATGCCCGCCTCGAGCCGGAGCGTGTCGCGCGCGCCGAGACCGCAACGCGCGACGCCGGCGGCCGCGAGAGCATTCCAGAATTCGCCCGCGGACTCGGTGGGCAGTGCGACCTCGAAGCCGTCCTCGCCGGTATACCCGGTGCGCGAGACGAACCAGTCGTCGAAGGCGGCGCCGAAAAAGACGCCGAGCCGGCCGGCCGCCGCCCGGGCGGACTCCGGCAGCAGCGGAATCGCCTTGGCGCGCGCAAACGGCCCCTGCACCGCGACCATGGCGAGGTCGCGGCGCGGGACGACCGCGACGCCGAGCTGCCTCGCGTGCTCCTTGACCCAGGCGATGTCCTTGTCGGCGGTGCCCGCATTGACGACCAGCCGGAACCACTTCTCGTCGAGGAAGCAGGCGATCAGGTCGTCGATCACGCCGCCTTCCGGGCGCAGCATGCAGGTATAGAGCGCCTTGCCGGGCGCGGTAAGCCGGCCCACGTCGTTCGCGAGCAGGCGCAGGAGCAGCGGGCGCACACCCGCACCGCGCAGGTCGAGCGTGCACATGTGCGAAACGTCGAACATCCCGGCGTCGCGCCGCACGGCGTGGTGCTCCTCGATCTGGGATCCGTAGGCGACCGGCATGTCCCAGCCGCCGAAATCGACCATCCGTGCGCCGGCGGCGAGGTGCAGGTCGTGGAGTGGTGTGCGTCGTCCCATGTCGCGGCCCGGGGATTCTAGCGGAAAGCGTGGGCAGGCACAGGGTATAGTCGCGCGCATGTTCAGGAGGGCCTCGGTCGCAATCCGCATCGGCGCCGTCACGGTCGGCGGCGGCGCCCCGGTCGTCGTGCAATCGATGACCAATACCGACACTGCGGATGTCGCGGCCACCGCCCACCAGGTGCGCGAACTCGCCGAGGCGGGCTCGGAACTGGTGCGCGTGACCGTGAACACCGATGAAGCGGCAGCGGCGGTGCCGCACATCCGCGACCGCCTGTCCGCGTCCGGCTGCGACGTGCCGATCGTCGGCGACTTCCACTTCAACGGCCACAAGCTGCTCGCGGCGCACCCGGCCTGCGCGGACGCCCTCGCCAAGTACCGCATCAACCCCGGCAACGTCGGCCGCGGCAGCAAGCGCGATCCGCAGTTCGCGGCGATGATCGAGACGGCCTGCCGGCACCGCAAGCCGGTGCGCATCGGCGTCAACTGGGGCAGCCTCGACCAGGACCTGCTGACCCGGATGATGGACGAGAACTCGCGCCTTGCCGCGCCGCTCGACGCGCTCGAGGTCTTGCGCGAAGCGACGGTCGTCTCGGCGCTCGCCTCCGCCGCGCGCGCGGAGGAGCTGGGGCTGCCCCATGACGCGATCGTGGTCAGCGCCAAGGTCAGCGGCGTGCAGGACCTAGTCGCGATCTACCGCGCGCTCGCGGCGCGCTGCGATTACCCGCTGCACCTCGGCCTGACCGAGGCCGGCATGGGCGCCAAGGGCATCGTCTCCTCGACCGCGGCGCTCGCGATCCTGCTGCAGGAGGGTATCGGCGACACGATCCGCGTCTCGTTGACGCCCGAGCCAGGCGGCGACCGGCGCCAGGAGGTGCGCGTCGCGCAGGAGATCCTGCAGAGCCTGGGCCTGCGCGCCTTCCTGCCGCGGGTCGTCGCCTGTCCGGGCTGCGGTCGCACCACCAGCAGCTTTTTCCAGGAACTCGCGCAGCGCATCCAGGAGCACGTGCGCGCGCGCATGCCGGTCTGGCGGCGCGACTACGTGGGCGCCGAGACGATGACGGTCGCGGTCATGGGCTGCGTCGTGAACGGGCCCGGCGAGAGCAAGCATGCGAACATCGGCATCAGCCTGCCGGGCACCGGCGAGCGGCCGGTGGCCCCGGTCTACGAGGACGGCGAGAAGACGGTGACGCTCAAGGGCGAGCGCATCGCCGAGGAGTTCCAGGAACTGGTCGAACGCTACGTCGCGCGCCGGTTTGCGCGCCGGGAGGCCTGATGGAAGCGCTGAAGGAAAGGAAGTGCGTGCCCTGCGAGGGCGGCGTGCGGCCGCTCGACGCCGCGCAGGCGGGCGCCATGATGAAGCTGCTGCATGCGGATTGGCAGCTGGTCGAGGACGGCAAGGCGATCCGCCGCGCGCTGAAGTTCCCGGACTTCTGGCGCACCATGAGCTTCGTCAACGCGCTCGCCCACGTCGCCAACGCCGAGGACCATCACCCTGACCTCGAGATCGGCTACAACTACTGCCGCATCCGTTACTCGACCCACGCCATCGGCGGGCTGTCCGACAACGACTTCATCTGCGCGGCGAAGGCGGACGCGCTGCTTGGCTAAGGCGCCGGCCCGCGCCACAGGCATCGACGCGGCGCATCGCCGCGTCATCTTCGCTTCCTCGCTCGGCACGGTCTTCGAGTGGTACGACTTCTACCTGTACGGCACGCTCGCCGTGTTCTTCTCGGCGCTGTTCTTTCCGCCGGGCAATGAGACCGCCGCCTTTCTCGCGAGCCTCGCGACCTTCGGCGCCGGTTTCGCGGTGCGCCCACTCGGCGCGCTGCTGTTCGGGCGCATCGGCGACCGGGTCGGGCGCAAGTACACCTTCCTGGTCACGATCGTCGTCATGGGCCTCGCGACCGCGCTGGTCGGCGTGCTGCCGACCTACGCGCAGATCGGCATCTGGGCGCCGATCCTGCTCGTCAGCCTGCGTCTCGCGCAGGGCCTCGCACTCGGCGGCGAGTACGGCGGGGCCGCGACCTACGTCGCCGAGCATGCGCCACCCGGCAAGCGCGGCTACTACACGAGCTGGATCCAGACCACGGCGACGCTCGGCTTCTTCCTGTCGCTCGCGGTCATTCTTGCGTGCCGTCTTGGCTTCGGCGAGGACGCATTCAAGGCCTGGGGCTGGCGCGTGCCATTCCTGATCTCGGTCGCGCTGCTCGCGGTCTCGGTCTACATCCGCCTGCGGCTCCAGGAATCGCCGGTGTTCGCGGAAATCAAGGCCGAGGGCGGGCTGTCGAAAGCGCCGCTGCGCGAGAGCTTTGGCCAGTGGCGGAATGTCCGCATCGTGCTGCTCGCGTTGCTCGGCGCGACCGCCGGCCAGGGCGTCGTCTGGTACACGGGGCAGTTCTACGCCCTCTTCTTCCTGCAGAACACGCTGAAGCTCGACTTCCAGACCGCTTACCTGCTGATCGCCGCGGCGCTCGTGATCGGCACGCCGTTCTTCGTGTACTTCGGCCGGCTCAGCGACCGCATCGGCCGCAAGCGCATCATGGTCGCGGGCTGCCTGCTCGCGGCACTCACATTCATCCCGATCTTCAAGGGTCTGACGCAGTCGGTGAACCCGGCGCTCGCGGAGTTCCAGGCGCGCGCGGCCGTGACGGTCGCGGGCGCCGACTGCCGCTTCCGGATTTTCGCCAAGCCGGCGACGCCCTGCGACCAGGCGCGCGACTTCCTGACCAAGGCCGGCGTGAACTACGATCGGATCGCGCCCGAGCCGGGCGAAACACTGGTCACGACCATCGCCGGCCAGCAACTCGCAGGCTTCGACGAGGCGGCTTACCGCGCGGCGCTCGACGCCGCGGGCCACCCGGGCGCGCCCGACCCGGCACGCATGAACCTGCCGGTCACGCTGCTACTGCTCGTGATCCTGATGCTGTACGTGACGATGGTCTACGGGCCGATCGCCGCGTACCTGGTCGAATTGTTCCCGACGCGGATCCGCTATTCCTCGATGAGCCTGCCGTACCACATCGGCAACGGCTGGTTCGGCGGCTTCCTGCCGTTCCTCGCCGCTGCACTCGTCGTGCTGACCGGAAACATCTATTACGGGTTGTGGTACCCGATTGTCGTCGCCGCGATGAGCGGCCTGGTCGGCCTCATCGGCCTGCGGGAAACGAAGGACACGGACCTGCGCTCATGACGGCGCGCGCCGGACCGACGCAGGCACCTCGCCTGCGACGCCGAGCGCACGCCGCATCAGCGCGCGCTTGAACGTCCCCGAGGACTGCGCAAGACCGAGCGCCCCCCGGCGCAGGCGGGACTGCAGCGGGTTGCCGCCGAGATAGAGCCGCTGGATGCCGTCCAGCAGCGCGATCGCCGGCAGCGCCTCGGCCTTGCGCCAGCGCTCGTAGCGGCGCAGCACCGCAAGCTCGCCCGGGTCGTCGCCCGCGGCCAGCGCCTCCCCGAGCACGTCGACGAGCGCGGCCGCGTCGAGGAGAGCGAGGTTGATGCCCTGGCCCGCGAGCGGGTGCACGGTGTGCGCGGCGTCGCCCACGAGCGCGACGCGCTCGGCGGCATAGCGGCGTGCGTGCATCAGGCGCAGCGGAAACGACGCGCGCGCCGTGGTCGGCACGAGCCGCCCCAGCACGCCGCCCGAAGCGGCCGTCACCCTGACGGAGAACTCGTCCTCCGGACATTGCGTCAATTCCTGCGCCAGTTCAGGGAGCGTCGACCAGACAAGCGAGCAACGACCGTCCGCGAGCGGCAGCAGCGCGAGCGGCCCGGTGTCTAGGAAACGCTGGCGGGCGGTGTCCCCGTGTGGCCGCTCCGAAGCGAGGTGCGCGACGAGCGCGCGCTGCCCGTAGTCCCGGCCGCGCGTGTCGATGCCCGCCTGCCGGCGCACGGCGGACTCGGCGCCGTCCGCGCCGACCACGAGGCCGGCGCGGAACTCGCGGCCGTCGCCGAGTCCGAGCCGCACCGCGTCGCGCGTCGCCTCCAGCGTCGCCAGATCGGCGCGCAGCAGCACGACGCCCAGCGCCTCGGCGCGCTCGGTGAGTGCCGCCTGGATCGTCAGGTTCTCGCCGATGTGGCCGAGGTCCGGCTCGCCGAGTTCCGCGGCGTCGAATACCAGCGCGTCCGGCCCGGCCGGGTCCTGCCGCTCCTCCCAGACCTCCATGCGCTGGTACGGCGCCGCGCGCGCGGCGACCGCGGTCCAGGCGCCGGTACGCTCGAGCAGCTGCTGCGAGGCGCGCGACAGCGCGGAGACGCGCAGGTCTAGCGGTGCATCGGCGGCAGGCGGCGTCGCGGGCCGCGGCTCGACCAGCGCGATCCTGAGACCCTGCGTCGCCGGCGTCGCGGCGAGCAGCGCGGCCGTCCCGGCGCCGGCCATCGCGCCGCCGACCACGACCACGTCGAAGTCGCGCTTCACGCGCGCCCGCCCGGGAGCGGGACGCCGCGCACCAGCCGCGGCTGCTGCCCCGCGAGTCCCATGGTTCGACGCGCGAACTCGCGCTTGACCGGGCGCAGCAGGTCGAACAACAGGAGTCCCTGGCCGCGCACGCGGGCGAGCGGGCCGAGCGGCAGGCCGAAGCCGCGGACCAGCGAATCCGTGAAGCGCACGACCGCCTCGCGGTCCGGCGCGCGCGAATCCTCGTAGCGCGCCAGCAGCTCCGGCGCGCCCGGGTCGCCGCCCTCGGCCAGCAACTCCGCAAGCATCGCGACGTCCCGCAGCGCGAGATTGAAACCCTGCCCCGCCACGGGATGCAGCGACTGGGCCGCGTTGCCGAGGATCGCGGCGCGCGGCGCCACGATTCGATCCGCGGTGGTCAGCGCGAGCGGATAGGCCTGGCGGCGCCCGACGCGCGTAAAGCGGCCGAGCCGCAGCCCGAAGGCCTGCTGCAGCCCCGCGAGGAACGCGGCGTCGTCGAGCGCGAGCACGCGCCGCGCCTCCTCGCTCGCGAGCGTCCAGACGACCGCCGAGCGGCCCTCGGCGATCGGCAGGACCGCGATCGGCCCGGCGGCGGTGAAACGCTCGTAGGCCGTGTAGCCGTGGAAGCGCGTCGTATCCACGTGCGCGATGACGGCCTGCTGGCCGTAGTCGGCGATGCTCGCACCGATGCCGAGCGCGCCGCGCGCGGCCGACTGCGCGCCATCGGCGGCGACCGCCAGCCGGGCCTCGACCGTCCCGCCCGTGTCCGTCGCCACCCGCACCGCGTCCGCGCCGGTCTCGAGTGCGGCGACGCGCGCCGGCATCAGGCGCACGCGGGCGAATTTGCCGACCCGCTCGCGCAGCGCCCGGCCGAGCAGGCGATTCTCGATCGTGTAGCCGAGCGCGGCGAGTCCCTGCTCCCCGGCGTCGAGGATGGTCGTGCCGAAGCGGCCGCGCTCGGAGACGTGGATGCGCCGGATCGGCGTGGTCCGGCCGGCGAGCGCGGGCCAGGCGCCGATCCCCTCGAGCACGCGGCGGCTGCCGCTCGACAAGGCGGTGGTGCGCGCATCGAAGCTCGGCTGCTCGTCGGCGTCCGGCGCAACCGGTTCGATCACGACCACCTCGAGCGGCAGCTCGGCAAGGGCGGCGGCCAGCGACAGCCCGACCATGCCGCCCCCGGCAATGGCGACGTCATAGCGCTTCGGACTGGCGCTCACGCGGCTGCCATCAGCCGCTCGATCTCGTCCGGGTCGCTCGGCATCGCGGCGGTCAGGACTTCGGGCTTGCCGCCGGTGACGAGCACGTCGTCCTCGATCCGCACGCCGATGCCCCACCACTCGCGGCGCGCGTCCTTGCTGCCGTGCGGGATGTAGATCCCGGGCTCGATCGTCGTGACCATGCCGGGCTCCAGCAGGCGCCACTGGTCGCCGACCTTGTACTCGCCGACGTCGTGCACGTCCATGCCGATCCAGTGGCCCACGCGGTGCATGAAGAACCGGCGGTAGGCGCCTTGCCTGACAAGCGTCGGCACACGGCCCCGCAACAGGCCGATCCGCACCAGCCCGCGGGTGATCGCCTGCACGGCCGCCTCGTGCGGCTCGTTCCAGTGCGCGCCCGCGCGCACCTTCGCGATCGCCGCCCGCTGCGCCTCCAGCACGACTTCGTAGACGGCCCGCTGCCGCCGGCTGTAGCGCCCGCCGACCGGCAGAGTGCGCGTGACGTCCGAGGCGTAGTAGTCGTACTCGCAGCCGGCGTCGATCAGCAGCAACTCGCCGTCCTGCATCTGCCGGCTGTTCTCGCGGTAATGCAGCACGCAGGAGTTGGGCCCGCTGCCGACGATCGGGTGATACGAGATGTCCGCGCGGCGGCGATGGAACTCGTGCAGGATCTCGGCCATCACCTGGTATTCCATCGCGCCGGGCGCCGCGGCGCGCAGCGCCCGCCGGTGCGCCGCGCAGGCAATGGCCGCGGAACGGCGCATCGACACGAGCTCGGCGCGGCTCTTGGACAGGCGCATCTCGTGCAGCGGGTGGTCGAGCGCCACGAACTCGTGCGGCGTGCGCAGGCCGTGCCGGTCCTGCGAGCGCAGCTGGTTGACCCAGCCGATCACACGCTTGTCGAACTCGGGATGCGCGCCCATGGTGTAGAAGACGCGCGAGCGCCGCTCGAGCAGGCCCGGCAGGATCTCGTCGATGTCGCCGACCGGAAAGGCGTCGTCGGCTCCGAAACGGCGCACCGCGCCGTTCGGGCCCGCGCGCGCGCCGTCCCAGATCTCGCGCGCGGGATCACGGTCGCGCACGAACAGCAGGAATTCGCCCTGGGGCCGGCCGGGAATCAGGACGGTGACCGCCTCGGGCTCGTGGAAGGCCGTCAGGTAGTAGAAGTCGCTGTCCGGGCGGTAGTGGTACTCGACGTCGTTGTTGCGCAGGCGCACCGGCGCCGCGGGCAGGATCGCGATCGCGTCCTTGCCCATGTGGCGCATCAGCAGCCGGCGCCGCCTCGCGAACTCGTCACGCCGCATGAGACCTCGCCTCCGCCAGCTCGTCGAAGGCAAGCTGCGCGCCTGCGCGCACAAACTCGACCAGCTCGAAATAGTCGCCCTCGCCGGCGTCGGCGTCGCGACCCGGCTCGAGTTCCGCGCGCGCGATATCCGCGAGATCGCGCAGGTACTCGCCGACGTCGCCGTCCCGGAGCAGCTCCGGTTTCGGAGCGCCGGCCGCGGCGCCGTACAGGTAGCCGTCGCACCAGGCGGCGAGCGCCGCAACCCGCTCGGCGAGCGGGGCATCGTCGGCCGGCAGCAGGGGCTCGAACTCGAGGTCGGACGAATGCAGCGCCTCGAGCACCTGCCGGGGCAGCCGCAGCAGCGCCGGATCCGGTTGCGACACGGCGACTCCCTGGTCGGCCGCGAGCTCGCCGAGCCACTCCCGGGCGCCGTAGCTCGCGCGCGTGCACAGCGCCCCGCACAGGCGGCCATGGGCCTCGGACGCGTCCGCGCTCAGGTCCGCACGTGCCAGGGCGGCCTGCAATTCCTCGTGGTTCACGACGCGAACGGTAGCAGCAATCGCCGCGTCGTGGCAGCATAGCGATCTCATGGACGAATCCAGCAAACCGGGCCTCGAACGCGAGTTCAAGCGGCTCGAAAAGCGCCTCGACGAACTGGTCGGCGTCGTTGCCCAGCTGAAGGAAGAGAACCGGGCGCTGCGCCAGCGACAGGACACCCTGTCCGCGGAGCGGGCGACCCTGACGCAGAAGAACGAGCGGGTGCGCGCGCGCGTCGAGGCCATGATAGGCCGGCTGAAGGCGATGGAGGGCGGGGCATGAGCGAGCCGAGCCAGGTCAGCGTGAAGATCCTGGAGAAGGAATACCACGTCACCTGCCCCGCAGAAGAGCGGCCGGCGCTGCTCGATTCCGCGGAGTACCTCAACCGCAAGATGCGGGAGATCCGTGATAGCGGCAAGGTGATCGGCCTCGACCGCATCGCCGTCATGGCCGCCCTGAACATCGTCAACGAGCTGCTGCAGGCGCGCGGCCAGGACGAGGTGACCGAGACCGACCTGGCAGCGCGGCTCAAGGCCATGCGCGAGCGCGTCGAGGGCGTGCTGACGCGCAGCCATTCGCTCGGCAACTGATTGCAGGGCGCTCGCGCGCGGCGCGGGCGCCGAAAGTTTGGCGCCACCTGCGGTGTTCGATGCGGGCCTGGGTACCTCTCGACCCTAATGTGAAACACCCAGGAGCCCGGCTCAGCGGCAGCATTGTGCAAGTCCGCCTCGTAGCGGAAAGCCTTAAATGCCGCGGCTTGCTCCACCTGTTGCTCCGTGTCGAGAGCAGCGGCCCAAGACGGCACAGGCGGGTGGCGCCTCTCCCCTTCGCCCATGGCTGACGGGCGGCACGCGCTGCGACGCCGGCTGCGGGCCGCGCGCCGCGCCGTACCTGCGGCCGAGCGCCCCGCCGCCGCGGCCGCGATCGACCGCGCGCTCGCGCGGCTCGGGTGGCCGAAGCCCGGCACGCGCATCTCGGCATTTCACCCGTTCGATGGCGAGATCGACCCCGCGATCGTATTGCGCCGCGCGGCCCGCATGGGCTGCCGGATCTACTATCCCGTGGTCACCAGCCTGCGCAACCGCCGCATGCGCTTCGTCGCCTCCGCGGATGACGCCGGTCGCGACCGGATCGACCCCCGCTGGCTCGACCTCGTGCTGGTGCCGCTGGTCGGTTTCGACCCGCGCGGGCATCGGCTCGGCATGGGCGCCGGATTCTACGACCGGCACTTCGATTTCCTGCGCCATCGCCGCGCCTGGCACCGGCCCCGTCTGGTCGGGATCGCTTTCGAAGTGCAGAAAGTCGCCCGCCTCGCCGAAGCGGCGCACGACGTGCGGCTGGACGGCATCGTGACCGAGCGCGCTGTCTACAGGAGGATCGCCGGCGCATGAGGTACTGGCTGATGAAGTCGGAACCCGAGGCATTCGGCATCGACCACCTCGCCAGGGCGCCGGGCCGTCGCTCAGGCTGGGACGGCGTGCGCAACTACCAGGCGCGCAACATGCTGCGCGACGATTTTGCCGCCGGGGACCGCGCCTTTTTCCACCACTCGAGCTGCGCAGTGCCCGGCATTTACGGGACGATGGAAATCGTGCGCGCCGGTCATCCCGATCCCGCGCAGTTCGACCGCAGGAGCAGGTACTACGATGCCGGCAGCGATCCCGCGAACCCGCGCTGGTACCAGGTTGAGGTGCGCCTGCTGAAGAAATTCGCGCGTCCGGTCACGCTCGAGGCGCTGCGCGAGCACGCTGGCAGCGCGCTGCGCAACCTCGTCGTGCTGCGCCGTGGCAATCGCCTGTCGGTGATGCCGGTGAGCGCCGAGGAGTGGCGATTCATCCACCGTCTCGCGCGCGAACCGGATGAGAAGTGACGATCACGCGCGTCGCCGACGCGTTCGCGGCGCATACGCCTTGCTTGCATTCCCGTCAAGCGTGTATATACTCGACCTCGGATTAACCCCGACATGGAGATCCAACATGGCTGCGAAGAAGAAGGCAAAGAAGAAGGCTTCCAAGAAGAAGTAAGCCTTTTGCCTGATGAATCGGTGGTTGGCTGATCGCGAGATCACCAACCGCCGCTTCAGGAAGAGACAAGACTGTGCCCGCGCAAGCGGGCACAGTCTTTTCCGGAGCCCGCACATGGACGCCGACGCGAAGAAGAAGGCCGCAGCCCGCGCAGCGCTCGACTACGTCGAGGACGGGATGACGGTCGGCGTCGGGACCGGCTCGACGGTCAATCATTTCATCGCCGCGCTCAAGGACCGGCGTCACCGCATCGCGGGCGCCGTGTCCTCGTCCGAGGCGAGCACCCGCCTGCTGGCCGAGTCAGGCATCGAGGTGAAGTCCCTCAACGACACCGGGGACCTCGCGCTCTACGTCGACGGCGCCGACGAGGCGACGCGGCACCTCGCCCTGATCAAGGGTGGCGGCGGCGCGCTGACCCGCGAGAAGATCGTGGCAGCGGCAAGCCGGCGCTTCGTCTGCATCGTGGACGACACCAAGCTGGTCGACGTGCTGGGGCGCTTCCCGCTGCCCGTCGAGGTCATCCCGATGGCCCGGTCGCTGGTGGCCCGCAAGCTCGCCGGCATGGGTGGCCAGCCGGTGCTGCGCCAGGGATTCCGGACCGACAACGGCAACGAGATCCTGGACGTGCACAATCTGAAGATCACCGACCCCGTCGCGCTCGAGGAGAAGATCGGCCTGCTGGTCGGCGTGGTCGAAGTCGGCCTCTTCGCCCGGCGCGGAGCGGACGTGCTGCTGGTCGCGGGCGACGGCGGGGTCCGGAAACTCACGCGCTGAAAACAAGTGAGCCGGCACCGGGCCGGCTCTCTCGTCTGACTGGCTGGGGGACTAGGATTCGAACCTAGGTTGACGGAGTCAGAGTCCGTAGTCCTACCGCTAGACGATCCCCCAAATCGGTTGTCCGCTGGGCGGCGCCGGTAGCGGGAATCCAACTCAGCGCTTGCTGAACTGCGTCCCGCGGCGCGCCTTGCGCCGGCCGACTTTCTTGCGCTCGACTTCGCGCGCATCGCGCGTCACGAAGCCGGCGGCACGCAGCGGCTTGCGCAGCTCCGAATCGTAGTCGATCAGCGCGCGCGTGATCCCGTGGCGGATGGCGCCGGCCTGGCCGGTGATACCGCCGCCCTCGACCCGCACGCTGATGTCGAGGCGGTCCGACATCTGCACCAGCTCGAGCGGCTGCCGGACGATCATGACGCCCGTCTTGCGTCCGAAGAATTCGTCGAGTGGCCGGCCATTGACCGTAATCGTGCCCTTGCCGGGCTTCAGGACGACGCGGGCCGAGGAAGACTTGCGTCGTCCGGTCGCGATGCTTGCGCTCGTTGCCATGTCGGGTCCTCAGATCTCGAGCTGCTTGGGCTGCTGCGCCGCGTGCGGGTGGGCGCCGCCGGCGAACACGTGCAGCTTCCTGAACATCTGGCGGCCGAGGATCGTCTTCGGCAGCATGCCTTTCACCGCGTATTCGATCGCGCGCTCCGGGTGTTCCGCGAGCAGCTTGCCGAGCGCCACCGTCTTCAGGTTGCCCAGGTAGCCGGTGTGCTGCCGGTAGAGCTTGTCGCGGGTCTTGTTGCCGGTGACCGCGACCCTCTCGGCGTTGATCACGATGATGTGATCGCCGCAGTCGACGTGCGGGGTGAACTCCGGCTTGTGCTTGCCGCGCAGCCGCATGGCAATCTGGGTCGCGAGGCGCCCCAGCGTCTTGCCGGACGCATCCACCAGGTACCAGTCGCGTCGCACGCGCTCTGGCTTCGCGAAAGCCGTCTTCATCTTGGGCCCCTGGAAAGGGTCGGGTTCGAGAAAGGCCGGCAAGTTTACACAGATGGCCGGGGCTTGCAAAGCCGCCGCGCGCCGCTCGCAAGTCCTTGTCGCGACAAGGGAAGCTGGAAGGGGCTCGCTATACAATATGCGTTGCATGGACCCGCGCGTGCTCTCCCCCCTCGACCGGCTGCTGGAACTCGCGGACGCGGGCCTGCGCGCCAGCTTCGGGCGCTCCCCCGGCAGCCGACCGACTCCGGGGAATCCGACCGTCACGCCGGCCGATCCGGGACTGCGCCGCCATGTCGCCGGCCTCATGCGGGTGAACCATGCCGGGGAAATCGCGGCCCAGGGGCTCTATCACGGGCAGGCGCTGGCGGCCCGCGCGGTGGATACGCGCGCGGCCCTGCGCCAGGCCGCCGCCGAGGAAGGCGACCATCTCGCCTGGTGCCGGGAACGACTGGATGAGCTCGGATCGCGGCCCAGCCTGCTGGATCCGCTGTGGTACGCGGGATCGGTCGCGATCGGCGCGCTGGCCGGCCTCGCCGGCGACCGCGTGAGTCTCGGATTCATGGCGGAAACGGAGCGGCAGGTCGAAGGGCACCTGGCGGATCACCTCGAGCGCCTGCCCGCGGACGACTCGCGCAGCCGCGCGATCGTTCAGCAGATGCAGGCCGACGAGGTGGGCCACGGACGCGCGGCCGTTGCAGCCGGCGCCGAGCCGCTGCCGGAACCAGTGCCGAAACTCATGCGCCTGACCGCAGGTATCATGACCGGCACCGCGTACTGGATCTGACCGATGTCCCATTATGTCTTGCGATGCGCGCTTGGCTGTAATACAACGACGGGCGGTTAGCAGGGGTTCTCCATGGAAGAAGCCGTCAAGCAGCTGACCGACATTCCGGCCATCAACCGATTCCTGAGCTATTGCCGCGTGCGCACCGTGCCGTCCAAGACGGCGCTGATCCACGCCGGCGACCTGCCGGACGTTCTTTACTACATCATCCGCGGCTCGGCGGAAGGGATGATCGAGGACGAGGACGGCAACGAGATGGTCCTCGCCTACCTGAACAAGGGGCAGTTCTTCGGCGAGATGGGCCTGTTCTCGGACAGCCAGCAGCGCAGCGCCTGAGTGCGCACGCGCACGCAGTGCGAGCTCGCCGAGATGACCTATCCGCGCTTCCGCCAGGTGGCCTCGGAGAGTCCGGGTCTCGTGTTCGAGCTCGCGACCCAGCTCGCGACGCGCCTCGATCGCACCAACCGCAAGCTCGGCGACCTCGCCTTCGTGGACGTCACCGGCCGCATCGCGCACGCGATCATGGACCTGTGCGGCGAGCCGGATGCGATGACGCATCCCCAGGGCATGCAGATCAAGGTCAGCCGCCAGGAGCTCTCGCGCCTGGTCGGCTGCTCGCGCGAGATGGCCGGCCGCGTGCTGAAGGTGCTCGAGGAGCAGGGCCTGCTGACGGCGCGCGGCCGAAGGTCAAGGCCCGCGCGTTGCCCGAAGCGACGAAGACCGCCGCCGCCGCGGCGAAGTAATCAGGCCATCGCCGCGCGCATGGCGCGGATGGTCGCCGCGTAGTCCTTCGTCCCGAAGATCGCGCTGCCGGCCACGAACGTGTCGGCGCCAGCCCGCGCGATCTTCGCGATGTTGTCGAGCTTGACCCCGCCGTCGATCTCGAGGCGTACCTCGCGTCCGCTCGCGGCGATGAGTCGCCGCGCCCCGGCGAGCTTTTCGAGTACCGGCTCGATGAACTGCTGCCCCGCGAAGCCGGGGTTGACCGACATGAGCAGCACCAGGTCGATGGACCCGAGCGTGTGGTCGAGCCAGGCGAGCGGCGTTGCCGGGTTCAGCACGATGCCGGGCCGGCAGCCGGAGTCGCGGATCAGCTGGATGGTGCGGTCCACGTGGCGGCTCGCCTCGGGGTGGAAGCTGATCCAGGTCGCCCCCGCCTCCGCGAAATCCGGCACCAGCCGGTCCACGGGCTCGACCATCAGGTGCACGTCGATCGGCGCCGTGATGCCGTGCTTGCGCAGCGCCTTGCAGACCAGCGGCCCGATCGTGAGGTTCGGGACGTAGTGGTTGTCCATCACGTCGAAGTGGATCCAGTCGGCACCGGCCGCGAGCACGGCCTCGCACTCGGCGCCGAGGCGCGCGAAATCCGCGGACAGGATCGACGGCGCGATGACGGCTGACGGCATGGAACTCCTCCGGGCGCTACTCTAGCGCATGCCGCGCGCCTCGCGGACGCGCTCCCAGGCCGCCTGGATGGCCTGTGTCTTCTGCTTCGCGACTTCGAGCATTGATTCCGGCAGGCCGCGTGCGACCAGCTTGTCCGGGTGGTTCTCGCTCATGAGCTTGCGATAGGCGCGCTTCACTTCGGCGTCGGTCGCCTGCGGACGCACGCCGAGCACCTCGTAGGCCTCGTCCAGCGAACCGCAGCCCCCGGGCGCCGCGCGCGGCCCGCCCGCGCTTGCGCCACCGTACCCGCCGACCTGCGCCTGGAAGCGCAGGAAGGCCTCGAGGTGGGCGAACTCCAGCGCGCCGACGCCGAGTGCCGACGCGATGCGCGCCAGCGTCTCGCGCGAGGCACCCTGCAGCCCGTCCGCCATCAACGCCGCGCGCATCTGGATCTCGAGGAACATGCGCAGCACCTCGGGGCGCCCGCGGCAGGCGGCGGCGAGCTCGCCGAGCACGCCCTCGGCGTTGAAGTCCGGCTGCTTGCCCTGCGTGTACAGCTCGATCGCCGCGCGGGTGTCGGCCTCGCCGAGGTTGAACTGGCCGAAGATGCGCCGCGCGGCGGCGATGTCCTGCTCGGAGACGCGGCCGTCGGACTTCGCGACGTGGCCCATGACCGAGAACGTCGCGCGGAAGAAGGCGGCGCGGACGGCGGTTGCCTCGACGCGCGCCGCGCCGCCGCGCGCCGCGTACTGGTCCCACAGGTGCCCCAGGATCAGGCCGATCAGGATGCCCGTCGGCCGGCGCGTGAGGAGGTAGCCGAGCACCGCGCCGATGATCTTGCCGGTCCAGTTCATGCGCCGGATCGTCCTGTCCTTGACCGCCCGAAGCGCGCCATGTTAGCAAGGGCGCCCGCATGAATTCCGAAGCGCTGTTCGAATCCCGGGTCCGCTCGCTGCCGCTCCTGCACCGCGGCAAGGTGCGCGACAACTACGCGATCGGCGACGACCGGATGCTGATCGTCGCGAGCGACCGCCTGTCCGCCTTCGATGTCGTGCTGCCGGACCCGATTCCGGGCAAGGGCCGCGTGCTCACGGCGATCTCGAACTTCTGGTTTGCGAAGACAAGGCACATCGTCGCGAATCACCTGACCGGCGAGCCGCTGGCTCGCTGGCTGCCGGACGCCGCCGAGCGCGCGCCGCTCGAGGAGCGCTCCGTGGTCGTGCAGCGGCTCCGGCCCCTGCCGGTCGAGGCCGTAGTGCGCGGCTACCTGATCGGCTCGGGTTGGAAGGACTACCAGATGAGCGGCAAGGTCTGCGGCATCGCCCTCCCCGCCGGGCTGCGGCAGGCCGCCAGGCTGCCGGCGCCGCTGTTCACGCCGGCGACCAAGGCGGCGGCCGGGCAGCACGACGAGAATGTTTCCTTCGCGGCAATCGCGGACGCGATCGGCGCCACCGTCGCCGCGCGCGTGCGCGACCTCTCGCTTGCGATCTACGATTTCGCCGCGGAGTACGCGCGCGGCCGCGGGATCCTGATTGCCGACACCAAGTTCGAGTTCGGGCTCGATCCGCGCGGCGAGGTGATCCTCATGGACGAGGCGCTGACGCCGGACTCGTCGCGCTTCTGGCCGGCCGATGGTTACCGGGAGGGCACGAGCCCGCCGTCCTTCGACAAGCAGTACGTCCGCGACTACCTGGAGACGCTCGACTGGGACAAGCGCCCGCCCGGGCCGCATCTGCCCGCCGAGGTGATTGCCGGCACGGCGCAACGCTACCGCGAGGCGGAACGGCGGCTCACCGCAAATGGAAGGGGACGGCAGTGAAGGGGCGCGTCCCCTTCATTGCCCGTCGGCCTTGTGCCACGCTCGCGCGATGACCCCGTTCGCCAGGCTGCGGGAGCGCGCCGAGCGGCTGCTGTTCGACCGCCACGACCTGCCCGTCAAGCCGGCGAACTGGCTGCTCGACCTGCTGCGCTACCCGTTCGCGCTGGTGCGCGACCTGCTGACCGGCGAGCTCAACCTGCGCGCCATGAGCCTCGTCTATACGACGCTGCTCTCGCTGGTGCCGCTCGCCGCATTCGCCTTCGCGGTGCTGAAGGGCCTCGACGTGCACCGCGACCTCGAGCCGCTGATCTACGAATTCCTGAAGCCGATCGGCGAGCGCGCCTTCGAACTGACCGAGCAGTTCATGCACTTCGTGGACAACGTGCGCGGCGACGTGCTCGGCTCGGTCGGTCTCGCGTTCCTGCTCTACACGGTGATGTCCACGATCCAGAAGCTGGAGGAGGCCTTCAATTTCGCCTGGCACGTCGAGCGCCCGCGTTCGATCATGCGCCGTGTCAGCGAGTACCTGAGCCTGATGGTGATCGGGCCGATCTTCCTGGTCGTGGTGATCGGCATGTTCGGGGCGATCGCGGATCACCGCTCGATGGCCTGGCTGGCCTCCCACGAGCCGTTCGGCACGATCACGCGCACGCTCGGCCTGCTCGGGCCGTACCTGTTCGTGACCGTCGTGTTCACTTTCCTGTATGCCTTCGTGCCGAACACTCGCGTCCGGTTCCGCGCCGCGCTGATCGGCGGCATCGCCGCGGGCCTGCTGTGGGCCGCGGGCGGCGCCCTGTTCGCCAAGGTGGTCTCCGCCTCGACGCAGATGGTCGCGATCTACGCGGGGTTCGCGATCTTCCTGGCCGCGCTCATCTGGATCTATTTCAGCTGGCTGATCCTGCTGATCGGGGCGCAGCTCTCCTTCTACGTGCAGAACCCTCGCTACCTGCGGGTCGGCCAGGGGCAGGTGCGGCTCACCAGCGCGCTGCGCGAGCGGCTCGCCTTCACGGTCATGCTGCTGATCGCGCGCAAGTTCATTGCCGGCGACCCGCCCTGGCGGCAGCGCGACCTCGCCGAGGACCTGGAGATCCCGGGCAGCGCGCTCGCGACGGTGATCGGCTCGCTCGAGCGCGCGGGGCTGCTCACGCTGACCGAGGACGAGGAGCTGGTCCCCGCCCGTGACCTGGAGGGCATCGCGCTGACCGACATCCTGCACGCGGTGCGCGACGAGCGGCAGTACGAGAGCTGGCTGCTGTGGCGCGCACGCACCGAGCCGGTCGCGGATGAAGTCACGAACTCCGTCGAAGCCGGCATGCGCGAGCGGATCGCCGGCATGACGCTGCGCGAGCTGGCCTCGCAACCCGCATCGCCCTAGTACACGTCGCACTGCTCGCGCGCGTGACGTGCCGCGGCGCATCGCGCGCGCACGAGCCGTTGCGGGACCCCCGAGTGAGCGAGTGTCCGTTCTTCCGAGCGAACGAGGGGAGTCCCGCCGGCGAAGTGCGCGCCGCGATGAACCGCGCTCAGTCCCCCGCGATCGTCATCTCGTCGATGAGCAGCGAGCCGCAATGGATCGCGCCCCGCGTGTCCACGTCGTCGCCGAGCGCGATGATGCCGAGGTACATCTGGCGCAGGTTGCCCGCGACCGTGATCTCGTGCACCGGCCGCGCCAGTTCGCCGCCCTCGACCCAGAAGCCCGCCGCACCACGCGAATAATCGCCGGTCACCGGGTTGACGCCGTGCCCCATCATCTCGGTCACGAACAGGCCCGTGCCGAGCTTCCTGAGCAGCGTCTTCGGATCGAGCATGTGGCCCTGCACCACGAGGTTGTGCACGCCGCCTGCGTTGCCGGTCGTGACGAGCCCGAGCTTGCGCGCCGAGTAGGAGTCGAGCAGGTAGCCGTCCAGCACGCCGTCGATCACGAGCTCGCGATCGCGGGTCGCGACGCCTTCGCCGTCGAACGGCGCCGAGCCGAGTGCGCCGCGCAGGTGCGGCCGCTCGATCAGCGAAATCGCCTCGGGAAATACCTGCTGGCCACTTGCGTCGAGCAGGAAGCTGCTGCGCCGGTACTGAGCGCCGCCGCCGATCGCACCGGTGAAGTTCCCGATCAGGCCGCGCGCGAGCTCCGGGGCGAACAGCACCGGCGCCTTGCGGGTGGACAGCTTGCCGGCGCCGAGCCTGCCCACGGCCTTCTCGGCCGCCTTGCGGCCGACCAACTCGACGTCCTCGAGCGCGCGCCAGTCGCGCGCGGCGGTGTACCAGTAATCGCGCTGCATGTCGCCCTGGTCCTGGCCGACCACGACGCAGCTCACACTGTGCGAGGTGGACGGATAGCCGCCGACGAAGCCGTGGCTGTTGCCGAAGACGCGGAGCTTGCGGTGTGTCGCGACCGACGCGCCCTCGGAGTTCCTGATACGCGCATCGTGCGCAAGGCCGGCAGCTTCGCAGCGCCGCGCAAGTTCGACGGCCTGCGGTGCCTCCAGCTCCCAGGGATGGCTCAGATCGAGGTCGGGCAGGCGGTCCGCCATCAGCTCTGCCTCGGGGAGCCCCGCGTACTGGTCGTCGGCCGTGAAGCTCGCGATCGAGAGCGCCTTGCGCACCGTCTCCTCGATCGCCGCCGGAGTCAGGTTGGCGGTGCTCGCGGAGCCCTTGCGATGTCCTGCGTAGACCGTGACGCCCAGGCTGCGGTCGCGCTGGTATTCGAGGGTCTCCACTTCGCCGAGCCGCACCGTGACGGAGAGGCCGGTCGAAACGCCGACCGCGGCTTCCGCGGCCGTCGCGCCGCCGCCGCGCGCGAGCGCAAGCGCGCGCTCCACGACCTGCTCGAGTGCCTTCTGGTCGTGTTGGGCGGCCGGAGTCATGGATTCGCTGGATTGTAACGGCTAGCATCGACGCATGCGCCGCCGCGAGCTGCCCGGCGGCATCGCGCCGCCCACCAAGACCGAGCTCAAGCGCCAGGCCCAGGCCGTGCAGGCGCTGGCCGACCGGCTGATCGCCGCGCCGCCTGAGCTGGTCGATCGCCTCGGCCTGCCGGACAAATTGACCGATGCGACCGCCCTTGCCCGCCGGATCCCGGGGGGCGGCGCCCTGGTCCGCCAGCGGCAATTCGTCGCCAAGCTGATGCGCGGCCTGGACCTCGAACCGATCGAAGCAGCCCTCGACGCCGATGAGGACTCGGCGCGCCTCGAAGCCGCCCGCTTCCGGCGCGCGGAGCGCTGGCGGGACCGGCTCGTCGCGGGCGGCGAGGCGGAGCTGACGGAATTCCTGGCAGGATGTTCCGTGGACCGCGACGAACTGGCGCGCCTCGTCGCCGCCGCGCGCGCCGAGCAGCGTGGCGGCAGGGCGTCGGGCGCCGGCCGGCGCCTGTTTCGCTGCGTGCAGGCGGCGTTCGACGCCGGCGGCTGAGCTCAGTACTTGTCCGGCAGCGCCTTGCCGCCGTCCAGCTGCTCGATCGTCGCGTGGGACGGCGGCCGCTCGCGCTGCCGCCCCGCCGCCGCCTGCTCCGCCTGGCGCAGGACCCTGAGGACGTTGCCCCGCGCGAGCCTGGCAAGGTCCCCCTCGGACCAGCCGCGGCGCAGGAGCTCTGCGAACAGCGCCGGATAGGCAGCGACGTCCTCGAGCCCCGCCGCCATCCAGTCGGGTTCGCCGAAGAAGTCGGCGCCGATGCCGACGTGGTCGATACCGGCGACGTCGCGCAGGTACTCGACGTGGTCCGCAACGTCGGCAAGCGTCGCGCGCGGCTCCGGGTGGGCGACCGTGTACTTCGCGTAGGCCGCGTCGTACTCCGCGTCGCCAAGCTTCACTCCGGTCGCCTGCTCGAACGCCGCCTGCCAGCGCGCGTGCTCATCGCCCTGCACGGCGAACAGCGAGATGAAGCTGAGCATCACGACGCCGCCGTTCTGCGGCAGGCGCCTCAGCACGGCGTCCGGCACGTTGCGCGGCGTCGGCGATAGCGCGCGCGCATTCGAATGCGAGAAGATCACCGGCGCTTCAGCGACGTCAAGGACGTCGTTCATGGTGTCCTCGGACACGTGCGAGAGATCCACCAGCATCCCGAGCCGGTTCATCTCGCGCACGACCTCGATGCCGAATTTCGAGAGGCCGCCGTGCCGCGCGGCGGCGGTCGCCGAGTCGGCCCAGTCGTTGCCGTCGAAATGCGTCAGCGTCATGTAGCGGACGCCCAACCGGTAATAGGCGCGCAATGCGCCGAGCGAGTTCTCGATGGCATGCCCGCCCTCGATGCCGAGCAGCGATGCGATTCGCCCCGCGGCCGTCGCGCGCTCCAGGTCGTCGGCCGTGAGCGCCAGCGCGAACGCCTCCGGGTAGCGTTCGATCATGCGCAGCGCGATGTCGATCTGCTCGAGCTGGGCGCGCGCGAAGCCGCGTGCGCCGACGGCCGCCGTGCTCGGGATGTACACCGACCAGAATTGCCCGCCCACGCCGCCCGCGCGCAGGCGCGCAATGTCGGTGTCGCCAATGGCGTGCTTGCGCAGATCGAAGGCCGCGACGTCGCGCGGCGGCACGCCGCGCTCGCGGATCACGTTCGGCAGGTCGTTGTGCCCGTCGATCAGCGGGTGGCGCGCGAGGATCGCGCGCGCTTCGGCGAGGGCGGCATCCTCGGCGTGGGCGAAACCCGCCGCCAGGGACAAAAGACCGGCCGCCACGAGTGCGCAGAGCGCCGCGGCGCGCCGGCAGATTGCCGCAAAGTGGAATCGCTGCATCGCTGGTTCCTGTTCCTGTAGGACGCTGTCGCCTGGCAGAGACAGTGCCCGGGTTGTGGCCGCCGCCGGGCACGCTAGTCTGACCGCGTTGCCCAGCGTATCAAGCATCCCCTGATCTTCGGGCATCCCCCCTGCGCCGGACCACTCCCTGTCGGCGCAGGGGTTGTTTCTTTCGGGCTCCAGGTTTCAAGAATCTCTTGGTACTCAGCGGGTTACGATCGGGCCCGCGCGCCCGCGTGCTAGACTTCCGCGATGAAACCGCTGGTCGGCATCATCATGGGTTCATCTTCCGACTGGGAGACGATGCGGCACGCGGCCGACATGCTCGCGGCGCTCTCGGTGCCGTTCGAGAGCCGCGTCATTTCCGCGCATCGCACGCCGGACCTGCTGTTCGAGTACGCCTGCAATGCCGTGGCGCGCGGCCTCGAGGTCATCATCGCCGGCGCCGGCGGCGCGGCGCACCTGCCGGGCATGGCGGCGTCGAAGACGCTGCTGCCCGTCATCGGCGTGCCGATCCAGTCGAAGGCGATGAACGGCCTCGACTCGCTGCTCTCGATCGCGCAGATGCCGGCGGGCGTGCCGGTCGCGACCGTCGCGATCGGCGAGCCGGGCGCCCGCAACGCCGCGCTGCTCGCGACCGCGATCCTCGCCGGCAAGCACCCGCCGCTGCGCGACGCGCTCGCGGCCTTTCGCGAGCGCCAGACCGCCGAGGTCCTCGCGAGGCCCGATCCCGCCGCCGGCTGAGGCCTCCATGCGCATCGGCATCGTCGGCGCCGGCCAGCTCGGCCGGATGATGGCACTGTCCGGGATTCCGCTCGGGATCGAGTTCGCGATGTACGACACGCATGCGGGCGTGCCCGGCGCGGCGGTCGCCGAGATCTTCACCGGCGCCTTCGACGACCGCAGGAAGCTGGCGCGCTTCGCGCGTGCCGTCGACGTGCTCACCTTCGACTGGGAGAACGTGCCGGTCGCCTCGGCACGCGCGATCGCGGCCATCCGGCCGGTCTGGCCGCCGCCGCGCGCCCTCGAGGTCGCGCAGGACCGCGTTGCGGAAAAGCGGTTGTTCCGGCGGCTCGGCATCCCCGTCGCGCCGTTCGCCGCCGTGGACTCGGCGGCCGGCCTCGCGCGCGCCATCGGCTCGCTCGGCATGCCCGGCATCCTGAAGACGCGCCGGCTCGGCTACGACGGCAAGGGCCAGGTGCGCATCCGCCGCGTGCGGGACGCCGCGGCCGCCTACCAGCAACTCGCCGGGCAGCCGCTGGTCTACGAACGCTTCGTGGATTTTGCGCGCGAGGTTTCGCTGATCGGCGTGCGCGACCGCCACGGGGCCGTCCGCCACTATCCGCTCGCCGAGAACGAGCACGTCGCGGGGATCCTCGCGGTGACGCGGGCCCCCTATTCCGATGTCCGGCTGCAGCGCCTGGCGGAGCGCAACCACCGGCGGCTGATGCATGTGCTCGGCTACGTCGGCGTGCTGTGCGTCGAGTTTTTCGTCGCGCACGGCCGCCTGGTCGCGAACGAGATGGCGCCGCGCGTGCACAACTCCGGTCACTGGACCATCGAGGGCGCCGTGACCAGCCAGTTCGAAAACCACGTGCGCGCGGTCGCCGGCCTGCCGCTCGGCGATACGCGCGCGCTCGGCCATGCGGCGATGGTGAACGTGATCGGCACCCGCCCGCGGGCGCGCGACTTCCTCGCCATGCCCGGCCTGCACTGGCACGACTATGGCAAGGCGGAGCGACCCGGGCGCAAGCTCGGCCATGTGACGCTGGTCGCTGCCAGCCGCGGGCAGCGCGACCGCGCCGCCCGGCGCCTGCGCCGCCGGTTGATTGTCCAACGATAACCGGCACTTGCGCCTGTGATAGCCTGTAACACTTCATGTACCTCGAACACTTCAAGCTGACCGAGCTGCCGTTCCGGCTGAGCCCGGACCCGACGCTCCTGTACCTGTCCAAGCACCATGCGCGCGCCAAGGCGTACATGGAGTCGACGATCTGGTTCACGGACGGCTTCGTGGTCATCACCGGCGAGATCGGCTCGGGCAAGACCACGCTGCTCGAGACCTTCCTGCGCGAGCTCGAGAAGGACGTGGTGGTCGCGCAGGTCGCGCAGACGCAGGTCTCGCCGATCGAGTTCCTGCAGGCGGTGCTGGTCCAGTTCGGATTCACGCCGTTCAAGATGCGCAAGGCTGAACTGATTGCGACCCTGAACCAGTTCCTGGTGGAGCAGTACGCCGCCGGCCGGAAGGTCCTGCTGATCGTCGATGAGGCGCAGAACCTCTCCAACCGCGTGCTGGAGGAGATCCGGCTTCTATCCGGCGTCGAGACCACCAAGGAGAAAGTGCTGCGGATCATCCTCGCCGGCCAGCCGGAACTCAGCGAGAAGCTCGATTCTCCGGAACTGGTGCAGCTCATGCAGCGCATCCGCCTGCGCTTCCACCTCGCGGCGCTGACCCCGGAGGAGACGCAGGCCTATATCCTGCACCGGCTCGAAGTTGCAGGCGCCCACGGCCGGCAGCTGTTCACTCCGGACACACAGCCCGTCATCTACCGCTACACGGGCGGCGTGCCGCGCCTCATCAACACGCTGTGCGACACCGCGCTCATGATCGCCTTTTCTTCCGGCCAGCCGGTCGTGACACCGGTCGAGCTCAAGGCCGCAATCGACGAACTGCAGTGGGTCGAGTTCGCGGCGCGCACCAGTCGGCTGCGCGCCGGAGTCGAGCATCAGGCCCCGGCGCCGCGTCCGCCGGGCAGCGACGAGGTCCTGGCGCGCATCATCGTGGCGCACGGCGGCGAACACGTCGAGGAGCGCCCGCTGCGCGTCGGCCGCGTCATCGTCGGCCGGACCGTGGACAACGACGTGCAGATCGACAGCAAGTTCATCAGCCGCCACCACTGCCAGATCACGACCACCGCCGAAGGCAGCATCTTCGAAGACGTCAACAGCACCAACGGCATCTACCTGAAGAGCAAGCGCGTGCGCCGCCACCACCTGAACGACGGCGACGTCGTGGTACTCGGCAAGCACGAGATCGTGTACGTCGACGAGCGCTCCGGGCGCGCGCGCCCGGCGTCGTCCGAGCCTACCGGCGACCACTCGGCGATCGACGAATCCGGCAGCTACTCGCCCGCCTCGAACTCAGAGCCGTAGTGCCGCCTCTGGATGCGGTAGTCGCGCCGCCTGAGCGCGAGCACGAGCCCGCCGAGGACCGCGACCAGGCCGAACGCGGCTAGCACCCACGACCAGTCGGCGACCCGCCAGGCGAATGAGGTCGCGAACGCTGCGAGCCCTAGCGCGATGTAGAGATAGGGCAGCGCCTCGTACAGGGACCGCGCGATGCGCACCGCCGCCGCCTCAGGCCGTGCCGCCGACCGTCAGCGCGTCGACGCGCAGTGTCGGCTGGCCGACACCGACGGGCACGGTCTGCCCGTCCTTGCCGCAGATGCCGATGCCGTCGTCCAGCTTGAGGTCGTTGCCGACCATGCTAACGCGCGTCAGCACGTCCGGACCGTTGCCGACGAGCGTCGCGCCCTTGACCGGCGCGGTGACCTTGCCATCCTCGATCAGGTAAGCCTCGCTCGCCGAAAAGACGAACTTGCCGGAGGTGATGTCCACCTGTCCACCGCCGAAGTTGACCGCGTACAGGCCCTTTTTCACCGAGCGGATGATCTCCTCGGGCTGGTGCGGGCCGGCCAGCATGTAGGTATTGGTCATGCGCGGCAGCGTCACGTGCGCGAACGACTCGCGCCGCCCGTTGCCGGTCGGCTGCATCCCCATCAGACGCGCATTCAGCTTGTCCTGCAGGTAGCCCCTCAGCACGCCGTTCTCGATCAGCGTGGTGCAGGAGGTCGGCGTGCCCTCATCATCGATGTTCAGCGAGCCGCGACGGCCCGGGAGCGTGCCGTCATCGACGACGGTGCACAGGGGCGAGGCGACCTGCTCGCCGATGCGGCCGGTGAAGGCCGAAGTGCCGCGGCGATTGAAGTCTCCTTCGAGCCCATGACCGATCGCCTCATGCAGCAGCACGCCCGGCCAGCCGGAAGCAAGCACGACGGTCATGGTGCCCGCGGGTGCGGGTACCGACTCCAGGTTCACGGTCGCCTGGCGCACGGCCTCGCGCGCGAGGCGCGCCGGCTGCTCGCCCTTGATGAACTCCTCGAGCGAGTAACGGCCACCGGCGCCCGCGAAGCCCTGCTCGCGCCGCCCGTCTTGCTCGACGATCACGGAGATATTCATGCGCACCAGCGGACGCACGTCCGCGGCGAGCGTGCCGTCGCTCGCTGCCACCAGCATGATCTCGTGCACGGCGGCGAGCGATGCCACTACCTGCTTCACGCGCGGGTCGAGCGCGCGCGCGCGCCGGTCTAGCTCGGTGAGCAGTGCGACCTTGTCCACATCGGCGAGCATCGCGATCGGGTCGTCCGCCAAATAGAGCTGGTGCGCCGCCGTGGCGCGCCAGGCCTGGACCCGGCCTTCCCCGCCGTCGCGCGCGATGGCGCGGGCCGCGCGCGCCGCCTCGAGCAGCGCTGTAGGGACGACTTCGTCGGAATAGGCGAATCCTGTGCGCTCGCCGGCCATCGCGCGGACGCCGACGCCCTGCTCGATGCCGTGGCTGCCCTCCTTGACGATGCCGTCCTCGAGCGCCCAGTGCTCCTCGCGCGCGAGCTGGAAATAGAGGTCGCCCGCATCGACGCTGGCGCCGAGCAGGGAGCCGAGCGCCTGCTCGAGGCGGCGGTCGTCGAGTCCGGAGGGCGCGAGGATCTGGTCGCGCGCGCACTGCAGGGCGTCGGTTGTCATGCGCACTCGCCCAGCGGCTGGCTCACGCGAGTACCCGGTGCTTCAGGGCGGGGAAGCTCTCGCGCGTCGCCTTCTGGCCGTCCGTGTCGAGCGCGGCGAGGACCACGTGGGTGCCGCGCGGCTCGCGCGCGAGCACGCGGCCCCAGTAGTCCGCGATCAGCGAATCGCCGTAGGTTTCCCGGTTGCTGTCGTGAATGCCGCTCTGCGCGGCGGCGATCACGAAGCAGAGATCCTCGATCGCGCGCGCGCGCAGCAGCGTTTCCCAGTGCGCGCGGCCGGTCGGGCCCGTGAAAGCCGATGGCACGCTGAAGATCTCGGCGCCCTCCGAAACGAGTTTGCGGAACAGCTCGGGGAAACGCAGATCGTAACATACGGTCAAGCCGAGCCGGCCGGCGGGCGTGTCGACCAGGACCGGCTCGCTGCCCGGTACCGCGTTCGCGGATTCGCGGTAGCCCTCGCGTCCGCCCGGCAGGTCGACGTCGAACAGGTGGATCTTGTCGTAGCGCGCAGCGCGGCGGCCCCGGTCATCGTAGACCACGCAGGCGCTCGCCGGCCGCGGGTCGCCCGGCACCGCGATCGACTGCGTGCCGGCGACGATCCAGAGGCCGAGCTCCTTCGCGGCAGCCGACATCGCGGCCTGGGCCGGCCCGTCGCCGTCACGCTCGACGTTCGCGCGGCGTTCCGCTTCGTTCCTGCCCATGAAGGAGAAATTCTCGGGCAGCACGGCAAGGCAGGCGCCCTGCTCGCGCGCCTCGCGCAGCAGGCGCCGCGCCGTCTCGAGATTCCGGCCGACGTCGGCGAGCGAAGTCATCTGCAGGGCGGCGACGATGGGTTGGCTCATTGGGATCCTTGCGAGGCTTGCTGATCATCCTCCATCTCGCGCGCGTCGATGCGGCGGATCTGCGGATCGTCCCAGCTCCCGGTGATGCGATAGTAGCCGCGCGTGACGCCCTTGAGGGGCTCCTTGAAGATCTGCGAGAACAGCAGCAGCGCCGCGCCGACCGCCGGCCCGCCGGCAAGCGCGCCGGCGACGCCGAGCGAGGCGCCGAGCTGCCCGGTGACCACGACGGTCTGGTCGTAGCTGCGATCGCGCAGGTTGGTCTGGCCGGCGACACCGATCTCGGCCGCCGATCCGCGCAAGGTCAGGTTGTCGGTCGAGGCGATACCGTCCGCGAGGCGGAACGTGCCGGTCAGCGTGTCGAACGACAGGCCTGCGCCGGTCAGGTCGTCGAAGTCGAGCTGCAGCCGGCGGCCCAGGTGGGCGAGACTCATGAGCCCGAACACGCGACCCGCGCCAGGTTCGACCGCCGTGAGGTAGCCGTTCTTCGCCGAGATCTCGAGGCGCCCCGACAGCCGGCCGATTGCGCTGATTTCCGGCGGACCGGGCCAGTTCAGGTCGGCGATGACGCGCCCTTGCTCGCCCTCGACCTGCGTGCCAAGCCGCATTGTGCCCATGAGTCCCTTGACGTCGCCGGTGTCGGCCTCGAAGGCGAGACGGCATTCCGCGCCGTCGCCGCGCACCAGCCAGCTGCCGCGGCCTTGCGCGGTGAATGCCGGGTGCTGCATGGCAAACCGGTTGAGCGTGATGCCGGCCGTGCCGCGCGTGAACTCCGCTTCGACGCTGCCGAAGTTGCGTTCGTCGAAGACGAACTCGCCGAGTTGCGCACGAATCGCCGGCAGGTTGCGCGGATCGGGGTCGGGACGCTCGCCTGCCGCCGTATCGCGCTCTCCGAGTCGCAGCCGCTCGAGGTCGAGCACCAGCGGCACCTCGCCCGGGAAGCTGAAGGGCACGCTCACGTGGCCGGCCACCGCACTGCCGTCGACGTCGACATTCCAGGCGCGGTTGCCCGGCCGGAGCCGCCCGCTGACGTCGGTGAAGACGTAGCCGAGCGCCTCGAAGCGGCCCACCGTGAGGTCAACCCCGCCGAGATAGTCCTGGATCGGGCGGCCGCGTGGCTCCTGCCACTTTAGATCGAGGAGCCTCGTCAGGCTCGCGGATTCGAGGCGGCCGGCAAGCCAGAGTCCCGCTGAATGCGGCAGCGTCGCGGGCGTTGCGCCGCCGAACAGGATGATGCCGCGCTCGACGGGCGGATCGGACGGCTTCGTGCGCCATTGCAGCAGCGCATGCACGTCGCGCCCGTATGAGCCCTCGATGCGGGGCCCGGCCGCGCCGTCGAAGCTGGCCTCAAGCGTAAGCGGCCGGGCGCTGTCGGCGGTCTTGTCGAATGGCCCCGGAAGGCCGGACGCGAGTCCCCGCAGGTCGCTCTGGACGCGCGCCGTGCCGCGCGCGGGCTGCCTGGGGTCCGCATCGCGCGTGACGTCGAGCGAGCCGCGCCACTCCGTTGCGCCCTCGAGCCCGGCGTTCACCGGCAGCCGCGCAACGGGCGCAATGGCCGGTCCCTGCGCCGTTCCGGATGCGCTCACCTCGGTACGCAGGTTGCCGCCCGGGAGCACCGTGGTCGCGATCGAGGCCTGGAAGGGCCCGCCAAGCGCGTGGCCGTCGAGCGCCGGAGCCTGAATCTCCCGGTTGCGTACCCAGAGCGTTCCGGCGAGGCCGGTCACTTCCGCCGGCTGCTGCCGGTACCGCAGGCTGACCCCGTCGAGATTCGCCATGACGGTGACCACCCGCCGGTCGAGCTCCTTGACCGGCAGGGCGATCGCGACCTCCGCGCGCACCGGACCGGTCGCCGACAACTCGGGGAACATCGCGCCGAAGGACGGCGCAAGCGGCGTCGCCTGCAGCATGCGGAGCGCGCGGCCCGCCTCGGTGTCTGTCCTGCCGCGCAGGGCGAAGATCGCCTCGCGCAAGTCGCCGCTCTGCACCTCGCCATCCGTGAAACCGATCCCGCCGATGCTGCCCCGGCTCGCCACCGCGTGCAGCGCCGGCCCGTCGAAGCTGAACTCGGCGTCGATGCCGCGAATCTCCGGCCAGCCGGGCGCGTAGAACAGGTTGATGCCGGCCGCATGGCCGCGCGCGTGAAACTCGCCTTGCCCCTCGCGATACGGAAAACCGCGGATCGGTCCGGTGATCGAGGCCTGCGCCTCCGTCACGCGGCCGCCCCGGAATGCCGCATCGAGCCAGCGTACCGACCTGGGCGACAGGCGCCCGATCTGCAGGTAGCGCCACAACTGAGTCACGTCAAGGTCCTCGACGGTCGCACTGACGTCCACGAGCGGCAGCTCGCCGGGGCGTACGAACATGCGGACTTTGCCGCGCACGATGCCGTGGCCGGTGTCCACGAAGCCGTCGTCCAGCCAGAGGCGCACGCCGTCGCCGAAGCGCTGCCACTCGACGCGGCCGTGGCCGCGCTTCAGCACCGCCGCCGCGCGCCATTGCTGCGGCCAGTCGATCGTCGCGTCGCGCGCGGCGAGTTCGACGCCGCCGCCCGCGCCGCGCGCGCTGATCGTGCCGTCGAGCCCGGTCATCCCGGCCGCCTTGTCGAGCGGGCTGAAACCGACGTCCGTAAAGCGCAACCGCCCGTCGATGTCCGGCAGCCGGCGACCGCCGACGTCACGCACCGTGAGATCGACCTCGGTCAGTTCGCCGCGCGGCGCCAGTGTCTCGATGCGTTGGCGCAGCGTCCCGGCTGGCAGCAGCGCGGCGAACGCCGCGAGGTTTTCGACCCGCAGGTAGTCCGCCTCCAGGGTGGCCGCCGAGGGCCGGCCATCGCGCCGCGTGAAGCTCGCCGACAGGCTTGCCGGGCGCCACGGCGCACCCGACCGTGACAGCTCGAGCTCCGTGGCCTCGAGCGATACCGTGCTCGCATCGCGCTGGATGCGGATGTTGCCGGCAATTCGCGAGAACGCCGTGGTCGATTCCGGCAGCTGCAGGTCCATGAGCTCCGGCTCGAGACGCAGGCTCGCGAGGGAGCGGCCAGCGCCGCGCGCCGACGCGCGGATCGAGCCGTGGCCTGCGGCCGGCACCTTGAAGCTGTCCGGCAGCATCGCCGCCCACTCCCCGAAATCGAGGCCCTGCGCGTCGATCGACGCGCGCCAGGCGACGGCGTCGTTGTCGGCCAGCGGCCCGCCGGCCTCGGCCGTGAACTCGATCGAGGAGCCGAGGTGCTCGGGCAGCGCGACCTGCCCGGCCAGCGTGATTTCGTTGCCCCGACGCAGGACCTCGATGTCGACCCCGGTCAGCTGGAAACGCCCCTGGCGCGCGCGCAGGTCGAGGACCTCGAGCACTGCGTCATTCACGCCGTAGCGGCCCCGCGGCACACGATCGAGCGTCAGCGGCCGCGCCTCCCGCTCCGCGTGCGGGAGCGCGGACTGGCCGACGAATCGCACCTGGCCGTCGGGCGTGATGACGAGGCCGAGTTGCGGCTGCAAGAGCACGATGCGCGCCACTTCGAGGCGCCGGTACCAGATCGAGCGCGGGATCGAGAGGCCGACGCGCCCGGCAGTCGCGGTGACCAGCGGGTCCGTGCCCGTCTCCGGCAGGACGCGCACGCCGCGGAACACGACTTCGGGGCCGTAGCGGCCGATGCGCGCGTAAACGGAATCGAACTGCAGCCGCAGCCCCGTGGCCTCGCGCACGCGCTCGACGATCCGCTGCTGGTAGCCGGGCAGGAGCTCGATGGCGAGGCGAAACGCCCCGATGCCGAGCGCGACCAGCAGCGCCGCGAGGCCGGCGAGCGCGGCCAGCCAGCGCCCGAGTCGCTGCAGCCAGGAAATCCACGGGTTCACTGTGCTTGGACAAGGCCGGCGACGGCCTCGTTCCGGCGGCTCACGGAATTTGCCAGCGCTGCACGCCGGCAGCGTCGAGCAAGGTCGACGTCTCGAACAGAGGCAAGCCCATCACGTTCGAGAAGCTGCCTTCCAGGCATTGCACGAACACCGCGCCCAATCCCTGGATGGCATAGGCGCCCGCCTTGCCGGCGGGCTCGCCGGTCGCCCAGTAGCGGCGGCACTCGGCGGCATCGATCGCACGGAACGTGACGTAACTCGTGCTGCGCGCCTCGTCGAGGCGCCCGTCGTGCCAGAGCGCGATGGCGGTCAGCACTTCATGCCTGCGCCCTGCGAGCTTCGTCAGCGTGGCAACGCATTCCGCCTCATCCGCCGGTTTGCCGAAAGTCGACCTGTCCAGCACCACGGTCGTATCGGCGGCCAGCACCGGGCAACCGGGCCGGCCACGCTCCGCCTCGACCGCCGCCCGTGCCTTGCCGGTGGCGAGACGCGCCACATAGTCGCCCGGCGCCTCGCCCCCGCGCGGCGACTCGTCGATCTCTGTCGCCAGGATCCGGTGCCGGACACCGATCTGCGCCAGCAAGCGGCTGCGGCGCTCCGACGCCGAGGCCAGCACAATGGAGTCGTAAGCCATTGAGCCGCGAGAATAACTCAGGCCCGGTGGTACGGGTGTCCCTGCAGCAAGCTGTGTGCGCGATAGAGCTGCTCGGCGACCAGGATGCGCACCAGCGCATGCGGCCAGGTGAGGGGCGAAAGCGACCAGCGCAAGTCGGCGGAGGCGGAAAGCCGCGCATCGAGACCCTCGGGGCCGCCGACCAGCAGCGCGAGATCGCGCCCGGAGGCCATGCGGGCCGCGAGCCACTCCGCAAGCTCCGGCGTCGTCATCGCGCGGCCCTTTACCTCCAGCGCGACGACGTAATCGCCTGCGCGGAGCGCCTTGCGCATGCGCTCGGCCTCGCGCGCCAGCGGAATCTCGATGAGCTCGAAAGCGAGGCCGCGGCCGAAGCGGCGCGCGTAGTCCGCGACGCCCGCGTCGACCCAGTCAGGCAGGCGCGTGCCGGCCGCGATCAGCCGGATGCGCATGGCGGCCGGTCAGGCGACGCTCGGCGCGTGCCGCACGGGGCGCAGGTCCCAGAGCTTCTCGAGCCCGTAGAACTCGCGGATGCGGGGCAGCATCACGTGAACGATGAGGTCCTGGAGATCGACCAGCACCCACTCGCCCTCCTGCTGGCCCTCGACGCCGTAGGCGCGGTGGCCTGCCGCACGGCAGCGCTCGATCACGCGGTCCGCGACCGACTTGACGTGCCGGTCCGAGTTGCCGGTCGCGACGATCATCGTGTCCGCGACATCGGTGAGCCTGCGCACGTCGAGCACCTTGACATTCACGGCCTTCATGTCTTCGAGCGCGGCAACGGCGATCCGGGTCAGGCTGCCAGGTCCGGTCCTGGTCTTCTTGTTGGCGGGCGACTTGCGTTTCGGCTTCGATCTCGTGGCGGTCATTCCTTCGTTTCACCTGGCCGGGCGTAGCTGCCCGTGCCGAGGATGATCCTACGCGCCGCCTCGGGCATCAAGTAGCGCGGGTCGCGGCCTGCCGCGACCACGGCGCGCACCGCGCTGGACGACAGGTCGAGCTGGGTGTTGTCGCTGACATGGACCAGGCCCGCGGGCAGCGTCGCGAGCTGCGCCGCGCCGGCCGCGCGCCGCTCGCGCAGCAGCCGGCCGGCGAGTCCTCCGGCCGGCAGCGATGCGTGCGGGCGCAGCGCCACGACGATGTGGGCGAGCGCGAGCAGGTCGCCGGCGCGGTGCCAGAGATCGATGCCCGCATAGGCATCCATGCCCATGATCAGGACGATGGGCTGGTCGCCGCGCTCCGCGCGCAATTCCTCCAGCGTCAGCACCGTGTAGGACGGACCCCCGCGGCGCAGCTCGCGGTCGTCGACCAGGAACCGCGGATCGTCGCCGACGGCGGCGCGCAGCATGGCGAGCCGCGTCGCCGCGTCGGCGAGCGGCGCCGCGCGGTGCGGCGGGTCGCCGGCCGGCACGAATGCGACCGCCTCGAGGTCGAGCAGCTCATGCAGCTCGTGGGCCGTGCGCAGGTGCCCGAAGTGGATCGGGTCGAACATCCCGCCGAACACGCCGAATGGGCGCACGCGGATATTCGTTCAGCCGGGCGGCGTCGCGGCCGGCAGCCGGGCGCCCGCCATCGCGGCCACGAGACCGGTGAGCGTGGTCCAGGCGTCGCCGCCCGCCGCGCCCGCCTGGCCCTTGAACTCCCGGTCGACGCGCGCCGCGGCGGCGAACCAGGGCGCGATCGGCCGGCCGGCCGTGCGCGCGGCCGCGCGCTTCACGAGCGACTCGCGGCGCTCCGCGGCCGGACCGTAGGTCTTCCTGGAGATTCCGTTGCGCAGGTCCGCGAGCGCGCGCAGCTCGCGGCAGACGGCCCACAGCACGAGCGGCGGCTCCGCGCCTTCCGCGCGCAGCCCGTCGAGAATCCTGAGCGCGCGCGCCACGTCGCCGGCGAGTGCGGCCTCGCCGAGCTGGAATACGTCGTAGCGTGCGCTGTTCGCGACCGCGGACTGCACGGCCTCGAGATCCGCGCGCCCGCCCGCCTGGAGCAGGGCGAGCTTCTCGATCTCCTGGTGCGCGGCCAGCAGATTGCCTTCCACGCGCTCGGCCAGGAGCTCCGCGGCGCCCGCCTCGAAGCGCAGGCCCAGGCGCGCCGCCCGCGCCTCGATCCAGCGCGGCAGGCGGTCGATCTCGACCGGCTGCGCCTGGACGACGACGCCGTGCCTCTCGAAGGACTTGAACCAGGCGCTCGACCAGGTGTCTTTCTCGGGCCGCGTCGTGACGACTAGCAGCAGGTTGTCCGGGCCGGGATCCGCAGCGAGCGCCGCAAGTACCTCATCGCCCTCCTTGCCGGGCCGCGGCGTGGGCATGCGGATCTCGAGGATGCGCCGCTCCGCGAACAGCGACAGCGACCGGCTCGCGGTGCTGACGTCGGACCAGTCAAAGCTGCGGTCCGTGACGAAGAAGTCGCGGCCGGTGAAGCCCTCGGCACGGGCACGGGCGCGCACCGCGTCAACCGCCTCGCCGGTCAGCAGCGCCTCGTCGCCGACGATCAGCCAGGCGGGCGCGAGGCGTTTCTCCAGCGTGCGCGCGACCTGGTCGGTATTGATGCGCATGACCGGTCAATTGTAGCCATCATCGGGCACCAGCAGGATTCTGACGCGAACGGGCCCTGTCGACGATGGCAGCAGGTCGGGTGCTGTGCGATAGTCAAATGGGATGAATCCCAGTTTCGCCCTCCTGCTCGCCGGGCTGCTGGCGGCGCCCTTGGCGGCCGCGGACCAATTGCCGCTGTTCCAGGTCGGCATGAATGGCGGCTACCGCATGGGCGGCGGGCTCGAAGACAGCGACACCGGCGCGGACCGCGATTTCGAGGACGACTCGAGCTTCGCGCTGGCGCTGGAATTGCGTTACGACAAGGGCGACGACCGCTTCTACCAGCTCTGGTATTCCCGCCAGGCAACCGAGGTCGACGATGGCACCGGCGGCTTCGATGCGGACATCGAGTACCTGCACATCGGCGGCACCCTGCCCTTCGGCGGGTGGGAGCATGCCCAGCCCTACTTCGCCGCCGGCATCGGCGCCACGCGCTTCTCCGGCTCGATGGCCTTCGGCCTCGAGATCCCGCTCGCCACGCACGCGGCGGTCCGGCTCGAGGCGCGCGGCTACCTGACCGCGGTCGACACGAGCACGTCCTTCTTCTGCCGCTCGGACGGCGGCGAGGGCGTCTGCAGGATCGTCGCAAGCGGCTCGGCGATCCTGCAGTCCGAGGCGCTCGCCGGCATCCTGGTCCGGTTCTGACCGCATCCGCGTGAATACCGACGTCCCCGCGCGGCGCGGTCTGTACCCGCCGGTCGAGCCGATCCGCCAGGGTTACCTCGCCGTGGGGCACGGGCACGAGATCTACTGGGAGGAATGCGGCAACCCGCAGGGCAAGCCGGTCGTCTTCCTGCACGGCGGTCCCGGCGCCGGCTGCGATCCGCGAGCGCGGCGCTTCTTCGATCCCGCGCGCTATCGCATCCTCCTGTTCGACCAGCGCGGCTGCGGGAAGAGCCGCCCGCACGCGAGCCTCGAGCACAACACGACCTGGGACCTGGTCGCCGACATCGAGCGGCTGCGCGCAACCTTCGGCGTCGAGCGCTGGCAGGTGTTCGGTGGGTCCTGGGGTTCGACGCTCGCCCTCGCCACGCCGAGACGCATCCGGAACGCGTGAGCGAGCTCGTGCTGCGCGGCATCTTCATGCTGCGCAAGGCGGAGCTCGACTGGTTCTACCAGGAGGGGGCCTCGTCCCTGTACCCGGACCGGTGGGAGGACTACGTCGCGCCGATCCCGGCGGCCGAGCGCGGCGACCTGATGCGCGCTTTCCACCGGCGACTGACCGGCGCCGATCCCGCGGCGGCGCAGGCGGCCGCGCGCGCGTGGTCGGTCTGGGAGGGCGCCACCAGCTACCTCGTCACCGACGAGGACAACGTGAAGCACTGGGGCGAGGATGCGTTCGCGCTCGCGGTCGCGCGCATCGAGTGCCATTACTTCATCAATCGCGGATTCCTGCAGCGCGAGAGCCAGCTGCTCGACGGCGTCGACCGCATCCGCCACCTGCCGGCCGTCATCGTCCAGGGCCGGCACGATGTCGTCTGCCCGATGGCCACGGCCTGGGACCTGCACCGCGCCTGGCCGGAGGCCGATCTTCGCATCGTCGCCGACGCCGGCCACTCGGCCTTTGAGCCCGGCATCACGGACGAGCTCGTGCGCGCGACCGACCGCTTCAGCACTCGGGGACGTTGACGGCGAGACCGCCCTGCGAAGTCTCCTTGTAGATCGACTTCATGTCGTAGCCGGTCTTGCGCATGGTCGCGATGACCTGGTCGAGCGACACCTTGTGCGTGCCGTCGCCGCGCAGCGCCAGCCGCGCTGCATTGATCGCCTTGACCGCACCCATCGCGTTCCGCTCGATGCAGGGGATTTGCACCAGCCCCGCGATCGGGTCGCAGGTGAGGCCGAGGTTGTGTTCCATGCCGATTTCGGCCGCATTCTCGACCTGGCTGTTCGTGCCGCCCAGCGCGGCCGTGAGGCCGCCGGCCGCCATCGAGCAGGCGACGCCCACCTCGCCCTGGCAGCCCATCTCGGCGCCGGAAATCGAGGCGTTGCGCTTGTAGAGGAGACCGATCGCGCCCGCCACCAGCAGGAAGCGCTGGATGCCGGCTTCGTTGCCGACCCTGCAGAACCGCGCGTAATAGTGCATGACCGCGGGCACGATGCCGGCCGCGCCATTCGTGGGCGCGGTCACGACCTGTCCGCCCGCAGCGTTCTCTTCATTGACCGCGAGCGCCCAGGCGTTGACCCACTCCATGGCATCGGCGCCCGCCGCATCCGCCTCGAGAGCCCGCGCGAGCTGCGGCGCGCGGCGCTTGACCTTCAGCGCGCCGGGCAGCAATCCCTCGGCGGCGAAGCCGCGCTCGACACAGGCCTGCATGACGGACCAGAGGCGCGCCAGCCGCGCGTTGACCTCCGCCGCAGGCCGCAGCGCCTCCTCGTTCGCGCGCATGAGCCCGTCGATCGTGAGCCCGGCGCGACTCGCCTGAGCGAGCAGTTCGTCGCCGCTGCCGAACGGCAGAGGCAACTCGGCGGTACCGGCAGCGGCCGGCCCGGGGGCATCGCCCGCGCGCTGCACCGCGCCGCCGCCGATCGAGTACATCTCTTCCGCCAGCAGCACCGCGCCCGACGCGTCCCGCGCGGTAAAGCGCATGCCGTTCGAGTGGCCGGGCAGCATCTGGTCACGATGGAACAGGAGGTTCATCGGCTCGTCGAAGGCGATCTCGCGGCGCCCGAGCAGGCACAGGCGGCCACTGCTCCGGATCCGCGCCAGCGTCGGCTCCATGACCGCCGGATCGAATTCGGACGGATCATGCCCCTCGAGGCCGAGCAGGACCGCCCGGTCGGTGCAGTGCCCGAGACCGGTGAGCGCGAGCGAGCCGTACAGCTGGACGAACACTTCCCCGGTCCGCGCGAGCAGCCCCTGCGCCTCGAGATCGAGCGCGAACAGGCGCGCCGCGAGCATCGGGCCCATGGTGTGCGACGACGACGGGCCGATGCCGACCTTGAAGACGTCGAAGACCGAGACGCTCACAGGGCCGCCAGCCGCCGCAGGATGAGGTCCGCGATCTCGCCCGCCAGCGCAGCGCGCAACGACGCTTCCTCGTGCTCCTTGGCGAGCACGGCGGACTCGTCGTAGCCGTAGTTGCGCGTGAGCCTGACCTGCGTGCGCGCGATCAGCTCAGCCGCGTCATTCGTGACCGAGAACTCCGCGGCATAGAAGACCTCGTATTCGCCGGGCTTGTTGTCCGCGGTCACCGAGAGCAGCTCGCGGCCGGTCTCGTCGACGTGCAGGCGCACCACGACGCTTGCCGCGGACGCGCTCGCGGCGGGCACCGCCCCTGCGGCGCGCAGCCGCCGCTCAAGCGCGGTGTAGAGCGGCGTGAAGCGGTCCGGCGAATCGACGTACGGCCGCGCGGCGACGGCCGGCAGCGGCACCTGGCCGCGCAGCTGGAATCCGCAGCTCGCCAGCAGTGCGGCCAGAGCGATGAAGGCGAGGGCGCGATGCATCAGACCACCACGTTCACGAGCTTGCCCGGCACGTAGATCAGCTTGCGCACCGGCAGGCCGGCCACGCACTTCGCGACACCCGGGTCGGCGAGCGCCGCCGCGCGCGCCACCGACTCGTCGGCGCCGGCGGCCACCGCGATGCGCGCGCGCAGCTTGCCGTTCACCTGCACGACGATCTCGATCGTGTCCTTCACGAGCGCCGCGGCATCGGGCTCCGGCCAGCGCTCATCCGCGACCAGGGTCGCATGACCGAGCGCCTGCCACATCGCCTGTGCCGCATGCGGGACGATGGGCGAGAGCATCAGCACCACGAGCTCGAGCGCCTCCTGCACGACGGCGCGGCCCTGCGGCGAGCGGTCCTGGCAGGCCGCGAGCGCGTTGTAGAGTTCCATCACGGCGGCGATCGCCGTGTTGAACATGCGCCGGCGGCCGATGTCGTCGCCGACCTTGACCAGCGTCTGGTGCACCTGGCGGCGCAGGTCGCGCGCGGCCCGGTCGAGCGCCGCGGTGTCGACCGGCCCGGCGGGGCCGGCCGCGACGTGCGCGTGCACGATTTTCCACAGCCGCTTCATGAAGCGGAACGCGCCCTCCACGCCCTCGTCCGACCACTCGAAGGTGTGCTCGGGCGGGACATTCGACATCGCGAACAGCCGCGCCGTGTCGGCGCCGTAGCGGTCCACGAGCTCCTGCGGGTCGACGCCGTTGCGGCGCGACTTCGACATCGTGCCGATGCCGCCGTACTCGACCGGCTGGCCGTCGGACTTCAGGATGCCCCGGCGCGACTCGCCCTCCCCGCTCGCCTCCACGTCCGACGGATGGTAGTAGACGATGCGGCCGCTCGCAGGCTTCCTGAACCAGATCTCGTTCAGGACCATGCCCTGGGTCAGCAGGCGCTGGAACGGCTCGCTGACCCCGGTGAGACCGCAGTCGCGCATGACGCGGGTCCAGAAGCGCGAATACAGCAGGTGCAGGATCGCGTGCTCGATGCCGCCGATGTACTGGTCCACCGGCATCCAGTAATCCGCGCGCGCGTCCACCATCGCCGCATCGTTGTTCGCCGCGGCGAAGCGGAAGAAATACCAGGACGAGTCGACGAACGTGTCCATGGTGTCCGTCTCGCGCCGGGCCGCGGCGCCGCACTTCGGGCACTTGCAGGCGAGGAAGGCCTGCGACTTCGCGAGCGGATTTCCGGAGCCGTCCGGCACCAGGTCCTCGGGCAGGCACACTGGCAGCTGGTCGTCCGGCACCGGCACGTCGCCGCAGGCGGGACAGTGGATGATCGGGATCGGGCAGCCCCAGTAACGCTGGCGCGAGATGCCCCAGTCGCGCAGCCGCCAGACGACCTGCTTGCGGCCGAGACCGCGCTGCTCGAGGTCGCGCGCGATCGCGTCCACTGCCGCCGCGTAGTCGAGCCCGTCGTAGGCGCCGGAATTCACGCAGCGGCCATAGTCCGCGTACCAGGCCTGCCAGGCGTCGGTCGAGTACCGATTTCCGCCGACGTCGATGACGGGAACGATCGCCAGCCCGTACTTCTTCGCGAACGCGAAGTCGCGCTCGTCATGGCCCGGCACGCCCATCACGGCGCCTTCACCGTAGGCCATCAGCACGTAGTTGCCGACCCAGACCGGCACCTCGGCGCCGGTCACGGGGTGGCGGACAAAGAGCCCGGTCGCGACGCCCTTCTTCTCGATGGTCGCGACGTCGGCCTCCATGACGCTGCCCTGCCTGCACTCGTCGACGAAGGCGCGGACCTTCGCGTCGCGCGCGGCGGCAAGCCCCGCCAGCGGATGCTCGGCCGCCACCGCGACGAAGGTCACGCCCATCAGGGTGTCGGCACGCGTCGTGAACACGCACAGCTCGCCCTTCTGCCCGCCGGTGTCGTACGGGAACGCGATATTCACGCCCGCGCTGCGCCCGATCCAGTTGGCCTGCATCGCGCGCACGCGGTCCGGCCACTCGGGCAGGTCCTCGAGCGCCGCGAGCAGCTCCTGCGCGTACTGCGTGATGCGCAGGTAGTACATCGGAATCTCGCGCTTCTCGATGAGCGCGCCCGTGCGCCAGCCGCGCCCGTCGATCACCTGCTCGTTAGCGAGCACCGTCTGGTCCACGGGATCCCAGTTCACCGTGCCGGTCGTCTTGTAGGCGATGCCGCGCTCCAGCATGCGCAGGAACAGCCACTGGTTCCACCGGTAGTAGTCGGCGTCGCAGGTCGCGAGCTCGCGCGACCAGTCGATGCCGAAGCCGAGCGACTTCAGCTGTGCCTTCATGTGGCGGATGTTGTCGCGGGTCCAGCGCGCGGGCGGCACGCCGTTCTCGATGGCTGCGTTCTCCGCCGGCAGGCCGAAGGCGTCCCAGCCCATCGGCTGCAGGACGTTGTACCCGCGCATGCGCATGTAGCGCGCGAGGACGTCGCCGATGGTGTAGTTGCGGACGTGGCCCATGTGCAGCTTGCCGCTGGGGTACGGGAACATGCACAGGCAGTAGTACTTCGGGCGCGTCGCGTCCTCGCGCGCGGCGAACGTGCCGGCGGCGTCCCATTCGGCCTGCACGGCTGGCTCGATCTCCTTCGGTTCGTAGCGTTCTTTCATACGAACCGGTAAGGATACCTGAGGGCCGCGGAACCGGCCGCCCTTCCCGGGACCGCCGTGAATACATCCCTGTAGGCTTCGGGCGCGCCATCCCTGGCGCGCACGATCCCGGGAAGGGCGGCCGGCTCCGCGGCTATCAGGTGCCGCGTCGGGCCAGAAGGCGGGCGATGGCGAACGAGACCAGCACGAGGAACGCGAAGCTGAGGATGGGCCAGTTGCCGGTGCGGGCGTAGGGCGTGAGGCCGGTGCGCGGCACGACCGACGACTTGAGGATGCCGGGGACAAACTGGGGAATGCGGCCGACGACGGCGCCATCGGGGCCGATCACGGCCGTGATGCCGTTGCTGGTCGCGCGCATCAGGAACCGCCCGGCCTCGAGCGCACGGAAACGCGCCATCTGCAGCTGCTGGTGCGGGGCGGACGAGTCGCCGAACCAGGCGTTGTTGGTCACGTTGACGAGCAGCGTCGAGCCCGGCAGCGCGGCGAGCTGGTCGGCGCCATAGGCGTCCTCGTAGCAGATGGTCGCGGCGAGCCGCTGCCCGCCGGCATGCAACGGCGCCTGGTATTCGTCGCCCGGCGTCATGTCGTAGTACGGCAGGTTCTGCAGCCGCATCCACTTGCGCACGGCCTCCGGCACCGGGAAGAACTCGCCGAACGGCACCAGGCGGCGCTTGTAGTACCAGGCGTCGCCGTCGCCGCTCATCGAGAAGAGGCCGTTGCGAATCTCGCCCGTCTCCAGGTCGAAGCCGAGCAGGCCCAGCATCACGTCCGAGCCGCGCGCCGCCGATTCTCCGCGGATGGCCTCGAGGTAGACGCCGGCGTCGTGCGCGAGCACCGGGACCGCCGACTCGGGCCAGACGATGATGCGCGCGCCGAGCGCCTCGCGGTTGAGCGCACGGTATCTGTCGAGCGTCGCCGCGCGGTTCTCCGCCAGCCACTTCTCATCCTGCGGGATCGCGCCCTGCAGCAGCGCGACCGTGACCGGCTCGCCCGCGGGTCGCGTCCAATCGCGGCCGTCGAGCAGCCAGCCGCCGCCCCAGAGCGCCGCCGCGATCGCGACGGCGGCGAGCCGCGAGCCGTGACCCTGGACCAGGATGACGATCACACCGGCGAACAGCGCGACGCTGAACGTGACGAAGTGGATGCCGCCGAGCGTCGCGAGTCCCGCGATGGGCGTATCGCTCTGCGAGTAGCCGAGCTGCAGCCACGGGAAGCCCGTGAACAGCCAGCCGCGCAGCCACTCCATCAATGTCCAGCCGGCGGGAATCAGCAGCAGCGAGCGCGACGGCGACGGGTCCGGGGCGATGCGCAGCAGCACATAGCCGGTGAGTGCGTAATACGAACCCTTGATCGCGAGCAGCGCCGCGACCAGGAACAGCGCGAGCCAGGCCGGCGCCTGGCCGAACTCGTGGATCGCGGTGAAGATCCACCAGGTGCCGGCGCCGAACAGCGCGGCGCCGAACCAGAAGCCCGTGCCCGCGGCCTCGCGCGGCTGCTCGTACTCCCACAGCAGGAACAGGACTGCGGGACCGAGCCAGGCGAGGAAATGCCAGCCGTAGGGCGCGAAAGCGAAGGACGTGCCGACGCCCGCGAGCACCGCCACCAGCCGGCGGTATCGGAGCAGCCGGGAGACCGGGCTGTCGGGTGCCGGCATTCAGTCGCCCCGCGCCTCGCCGGACGCCGCCGGCAACGGCCCGGGCGTCGTGACGCGGAGCTGGTCGATGCGCCGGCGGTCGGCACGCAGCACCTTGAACTCGATGCCGTCAATGGTCACGGCCTCGCCGCGGCGCGGCAGCCGCCCGAACTGCTGCATCACCACGCCGCCGATCGTGTCGTACTCCTCGTCGCTGAATCGCGTCCCGAAGAAGGCGTTGAACTCCTGCACGCGCGTGAGCGCCAGCACGGCGAACTGCCGGTCGCCCTCGCGGCGGATGGTCTGGTCTTCCTCGGTATCGTACTCATCGGCGATCTCGCCGACGATCTCCTCGATGATGTCCTCGATGGTCACGAGGCCGGAGACGCCGCCGTATTCGTCCACCACGATCGCCATGTGATTGCGGCTGACGCGGAACTCCTTGAGCAGCACGTTGAGGCGCTTGCTCTCCGGAACGAAGGCGGCCGGGCGGAGCACCTCGCGGATGTCGAAGCTGCCCTGTGCGCCCTCGGCGAAGTAGCGCAGCAGGTCCTTGGCGAGCAGGATGCCGACGATCTGGTCGCGGTCGTCGCCGATCACCGGGAAGCGCGAGTGCCCGGACTCGATCACGGCCGGCAGCAGCCGCCCGGGCTCCCGGCCGCGTTCCAGCACCACCATCTGCGAGCGCGGCACCATGATGTCGCGCACGTGCAGGTCGTCCACGCGCAGCACGCCCTGGATCATGCGCAGCGCGTCGGCGTCGATCAGATTCCCGCGCGCGGCTGCGCGCAGCATCTCGACCAGCTGCGCCTTGCTACCCGGGCCCTCCTGCGTCAGGCGCCGCAGCCAGCCGCCTCCCTTGCTCCTGGCCATCGCGTCAGTGCCCGTAGGGGTCCGCGAACCCGAGACGCGCCAGCAGCGCCCGTTCGCGGCCTGCCATGCGCCGAGCATCGGTCGCGCGCTGGTGGTCGAAGCCCAGCAGGTGCAGCGTGCCGTGAACCACCATGTGCGCCCAGTGCGCGGCGAGAGGCCTGCCCTGCTCGCGCGCCTCGCGCGCCACGACCGGCGCGCACACGACGATGTCGCCGAGCTGCCGGCCGGCCAGTTCCGGAGCCACCGGGAACGAAAGCACGTTGGTCGCATACGCGCGGCGCCGCCAGCGCTCGTTGAGCGCACGACCCTCGCGGCTGCCCACGACCCGGATACCGAGCACGCCACGGCGGCGGCCCGCGGCAAGCTCTGCCCAGCGGCGCAGCGTCCGGGGTCCTGGCGCCCAGGGCCGGCGCGTCCGATAGCGCACCACGACCTCGAGCGTCATGACTCCCCGCCCCCGACGCCGGAATCGCGCTCGTAGGCCTCGACGATCCGCTGCACCAGCGGGTGACGCACGACGTCCCGGGCGGTGAAGCGCGTGACCGCGATGCCCTTCACGCCGTCCAGCACCTCGAGCGCGTGGCGAAGGCCCGACTGGCGGTGCGAGGGCAGGTCGGTCTGCGTGATGTCCCCGGTGACGACCGCGCGCGAGCCGAAACCGATGCGCGTGAGGAACATCTTGATCTGCTCGACCGTCGTGTTCTGCGCCTCGTCGAGGATGATGAAAGCCTCGTTCAGCGTGCGCCCGCGCATGAACGCGAGCGGCGCGATCTCGATCACGTTGCGCTCGATCAGGCGCGCAACGCGGTCGAAGCCGATCATCTCGTACAGTGCGTCGTACATCGGCCTGAGGTACGGGTCGACCTTCTGCGTCAGGTCGCCCGGCAGGAAACCGAGCCGCTCGCCCGCCTCCACCGCCGGGCGCACCAGCACCAGCCGCCGGACGCTCTCGCGCTGCATCGCCTCGACCGCGCAGGCGACCGCAAGATAGGTCTTGCCGGTACCCGCCGGGCCGATGCCGAACGTGAGGTCGTGCGCGCGGATCGCAGCCAGGTACTGCTGCTGGTTGGCGCCGCGGCCGCGGATCAGGCCGCGCAGCGTCTCGACCGCGTGCTCGTCGGGCGCGGGCTCGGCGCCCATCCCGCTCTCCTGGATGGCCAGGTGCACGTCCTCGGGCGTCACCGGCCGGCCGCCTGCGCGTTCATAGAGCTGGCGCAACACCGCGACGCCCGCGGCCGCGTTCGCGCCGCGCAGCGCGAAGCGCCCGGAGCGGCGGCGGATCTCGATGCCGAGGCGGTTCTCGATCTGGTGCAGGTTTTCGTCGAGCGAGCCGCAGACCGCGGCGAGGCGCGCGTTGTCCTCCGCGCCGAAGTCGACGCTGGACTCGGGGGCCGCGTTCAAGCGACCAGCCGGCCGCGCAGGGAATTCGGCATGGCTTCCGTGATGCAAACGTCCGCGAAGCGGTCGACGAGCGAGGCGGGCCCGTCGAAATTGACCCAGCGCATGTTCTCGGTACGGCCGGCGAGCTGGCGCGGGTCGCGGCGCGAAGGCCGCTCCACCAGCACGCGCTGCGTGCTGCCGACCATGCGCCGGCTGATCGCCTGCGCCTGCGCGTCGATCTTCGCCTGCAGCCGCTCGAGCCGTTCCTGCTTGATCTCGTGCGGGACCTCGTCCGGCAGCGAGGCGGCGGGCGTGCCCGGCCGCCGGCTGTAGATGAAGCTGAAGGACTGGTCGAAGCCGACCTCCTCGATCAGCGCGAGGGTTTCGGCGAAATCCGCCTCGGTCTCGCCGGGAAAGCCGACGATGAAATCGGAGGACAGGCTGATGTCCGGGCGCACGGCGCGGAGCCTGCGGATCTTCTGCTTGTACTCGATGCGGGTGTAGCCGCGCTTCATGGCGGCCAGGATGCGGTCGGAGCCGCTCTGCACCGGCAGGTGCAGGTAGCTCGCGAGCTTCGGCACCTCGGCGTAGGTCGCGACCAGCGAGTCGCGGAACTCCAGCGGATGCGAGGTCGTGAAGCGGATGCGCTCGAGACCGGCGAGCCCCGCGACGTGGCGGATGAGATCCGCGAGGTCAACGGGCGCGCCGTCGGCGCGCACGCCACGGTACGCGTTGACGTTCTGGCCGAGCAGCGTCACCTCGCGCACGCCCTGCGCCACCAGCGTCTCGACTTCCGCAATGACCTGCGCGAACGGGCGGTTCACTTCCTCGCCGCGCGTGTACGGCACGACGCAGAAGCTGCAGTAGCGGCTGCAGCCCTCCATGATCGAGACGAAGGCGGTCGCGCCCGTCGCGCGCGGCTCGGGCAAGCGGTCGAATTTCTCGATCTCCGGGAACGTGACGTCCACCTGCGGCTCGCGCGTGGTACGCAGCGCCTCGATCATTTGCGGCAGGCGATGGATGGTCTGCGGCCCGAAAACCAGGTCCACGAATGGCGCGCGCTCGAGGATTCCCTCGCCCTCCTGGCTCGCGACGCAGCCGCCGACGCCGATCACGAGCCCCGGTTTCCGGCGCTTCAGGAGCTTCCACTGGCCGAGCTGCGAGAAAACCTTCTCCTGCGCCTTCTCGCGCACCGAGCAGGTGTTGAGCAGGACCACGTCCGCTTGTTCCGGATCGCCCGTGAGCGCGAGGCCCGCGGACTCGCGGAGCAGGTCCGCCATCCGGGCCGAGTCGTATTCGTTCATCTGGCAGCCGAAGGTCGAAATGTAGAGCCGGCCGCTCATGTCGGAGGTGACGCCTGCAGCAGCGACAAGGGCCGTCTAGGGTACCGGTTTTGAGCCGCTCCGTCCCAACCTATTGTTTCAACTGATTCTTTTTGCCAACTCGCGGCTGAAAGTATCGGTCGCGTCGAACTTCGCGGGCTTCAGCTCGCCGATCAGGAAACGCCCGGTTGCAGTCACCCGGGCACCCTGCGGGAGGGTGTCCGCCATGCTGCGGCGCCGTGCTATGTGCACCGAGTACTCGATTTCCTGCAGCAGCGCCGGCCGCGAGTAATAGTAGCCCTGTCCGGCCACGCAGCCGAGCTCGATGAGCTGGCGCTGCTGGTGCTCGAGTTCCACGCCTTCGGCGACGATCTCAAGCTCGAGCGTGTTGCCGAGGGAGATGATCGCGCGCGCGAAATCGTCGCCCCCGTCGATGCTGCCGAGTCGCTCCACGAACGTGCGGTCGATCTTCAGGATGTCGATCGGGAAGCGGTGCAGGTAGGTCAGCGACGAGTAGCCGGCGCCGAAGTCGTCGATCGCGATGCGCACGCCGAGCTTCTTGAGCTCGGTGAGGGTCGCGAGCACCGCCTCGCTGTTCTGCATCAGCACGCTTTCGGTCAGCTCGATCATGAGACAACCCGGGTCGATCTCCGAGATCGCAAGCGCGCGCTTCACGTCGGCGCAGATGTCCGACTTCGCGAGCTGGACCGCGGAGACATTCACGCCCACGCGCACCTGGCGGCTTTTCGGCTGGCGCGCCTGCCAGATCTTCACCTCGCGGCAGGCCTGGGCGAGCACCCAGCGGCCGAGCGGGACGATCTGGCCGGTTCGCTCCGCCACCGGGATGAACTCCGCGGGCATGATCATGCCGCGCTCCGGGTGCTGCCAGCGGAGCAGCGCCTCGACGCCGAGCAGGTATCCCGAGTGCAGCTCGACGATCGGCTGGTAGTGCAGCAGGAACCGGTTCTCGCGCAGCGCCTTGTCGATCTCCGCCTCCATCTCCTTGCGCTCGCTCGCGGCGCTCTGCATCGAGGCCTCGTAGACCACGTAGCGGCCCTTGCCAGCGGTCTTCGCCGCGTACATCGCGACGTCGGCGTTGCGCATCAGATCCTCGACCCCGTCGTCCGGCGTCGCGAACGCGATGCCTACGCTCGCCGAGACGCGCATGTCCGCGCCCGGCAGGTCGAGCGATTCCCGGAGCGACTCGACGATCCGTCCCGCGACCTCAATCACCTGGTCCCGGGAAGTGAGGTTCTCGAGCAGTACGGCGAACTCGTCACCGCCGAGCCGTGCGACCGTGTCGCCGCCGCGGGTCGCCTTGACGAGCCGCTGCGCGCTCTTGTTCAGGACGCGGTCACCGGTCGCATGACCGAGCGAATCGTTGATGTTCTTGAAGTTGTCGAGGTCGACGAACACGACCGTGACCGCGCGCCCGTTGCGCTTGCTGACCGCTACCGCGTGCTCGACGCGGTCGCGGAACAGCGAGCGGTTCGCGAGCAGCGTCAGCGGGTCGTGCAGCGCCATGCGTTTCAGCTGCTCCTCCATGCCCTTGCGGTCGGTCATGTCGCGCAGATTGAGCAGCCGGCCGCCGATCGCGGGCTCGGCGTCCATGTTGGTGCCGTGGATCTCGATGACCCGCTGGCGCTCGTCACCACGCGGGATGCGCACCTCGACCAGGCTGGAGGCGCCGCACTGGGCGAGGTCGTGCGCCAGGAATTCCCGCAGTCGCGCGCGATCGTCGAACACCGCGAGCTCGTCCAGGTGCTGACCGATCAGGTCCTGCGCGGCGAAGCCGAAGATGCGCTCGGCGGTCGGCGTCACGTAGCTGATGGTCGCGTCGGCACCGACGATCGCGATGACGTCGGCGGTATTGCGGATCAGCGCGTTGAAACGCGCCTCTGCGGAACGCGTCGCGAGACCCGTCTGGAGCGCGAGCGAAAGCGCGGTCGCGATCGCCTGCCGCGCGAACAGCAGGCCCGCCGCGATGCAGACCGCCCAGGCGACGAGCCCGGCGGGCTCGGCGAAGCTGCCCTCGTGCAACACGAGCAGGGCGGAACCGGCGAGCATCAGCGCCGCGTACGGCATCAGCGCCGCAAGCGGCGAGCCGCGTTCCTGCGCGTCCATCGGCGGCGCGCGCCGCTCGGTACGGATGTGATCCAGGTGCGCCGCAATGGCGAACGCGGCGACTGCGCCGACCTGCAGCGGCGCCGCCAGAAGCGAGACCTGACCGCGCGACACCGCATGGGCCTCGAGCAACCGCGCCCCGACCAGGGCCCCGAGCGCAAGTGCGAAGGAGACGTGCCCCGGCCAGTGCCGCCAGTCCGAGCGCCGCAGCAGCAGGACCGCGGCGATCACGCCCATGACTGCATCAAGGCCGACCGTCCAGGAACTGCGCGTCGGTAGCTGCCCGGACGGGAGCCCGTGCGGCAGCGCGAGCCACAGGACGCTCCCGACGCAGAGCGTGACCAGCGCCGCCTCGAGCCAGAACTGTGGCCCGAAGGCACGGCCGCGGCTGGTCAGCAGGAAGCCAGCCGCGGCCATCACGATGCAGGGGAAGTAGGCGAATTCGACCACGCCCACCGCGGCCTGCACGGCAGGCAGCCCGAATGGGCGCGTGACCGGCACGAGCAATGACGCGACGAATTGCAGCGACAGCGCCCAGGCGAGCCAGGCCCAGGCCTGCCGGCGACCGGGCTGCAGGGCTTCCAGTTCGACATCGCGCAGGATGACGGAGATGGCCGAGAGCGTCACGGCGACGCCGGTCAGCGTCTCGCGACCAGGGATTCGTTGTTTCCACCCGCCGCGAAGCTCGTGATCAGGGAGAAGACCGTCAGGGCGACGCAAAGCAGCACGAGCCAGGCCGCCGAGTGGTCGTACCACGGCGCCAGGGCTTCGCGCAGCCCGCTGCCAGACGGCTGGTTGCGACCCGCCTCCGTCACATGTCGTACTCCCTTCTCCGGGGTCCGGGACGGCAAATCGGGAAACCCGGAAAATCGGCCCGATGGTGACTTAATGTGGCGTCGGGAGACGCCAACCGCATCACACAAAACGGCGGCTGCGCCGCCAGATCGGGGTTAGAGCGTGACGGGGATCAAGCGCAGGCCGTGCCCGCCCGCGCCCCTAGAACGGGATGTCGTCGTCGAAGGATTCGGCAACGCCGGCGGGCTCAGCGCGGGCGGCGGGTTCCTCGCCCCGGCTGCGCGAACGGTCCGGCGCCGGCGCGGCGCCGCGGTCCGCCGAGCCCCGGCCGCCGAGCATGTTCATTTCGTTGGCGACGATCTCGGTCGTGTAGCGGTCATTGCCTTCCTTGTCCTGCCACTTGCGCGTGCGGATCTTGCCCTCGACGTAGATCTGCGAGCCCTTGCGCAGGTACTCGGCGGCGATCTCGGCGAGCCGGTCGAACATCACGACGTTGTGCCACTCCGTCGCCTCCTTGTTCTCGCCGGTCTGCTTGTCGCGCCACTGGTCCGTGGTCGCGACGCGCAGGTTCACCACGGCCTTGCCGGAGGGCATGGCTCGCTGCTGGGGGTCCTGCCCCAAGTGGCCGATCAGGATGACTTTGTTGACGCCGCGTGCCATGGCCGTCCCCCGTTGGAATTCGAATGGTTCATTGTAGTCGCCCGGCGCCCGGCCGCGCACCGCCAATTCAACCGGTTCGCGGTGTTTTTCGATACGCGATGACCGGCAGCCAGGCGAGTGCCGCAAGGGCGGCGCCGGCGAGGATTCCCGTGTCGTGCCAGCGGCTTCCGAGCAGGACCCCGCCCATCAGGCCACCGGCGAACGCGCCCGCGAACTGGCAGGTCGCGAACACCCCGAGGGCCGCTCCGCGGCTCTCATCCCCCGCCGCCTCGGTCAAGGCGGCCGGCAGCCGTGCCTCGAGGAAATTGAAGGCGCCGAAATACACGACAAGTGCCGCGAGCAACGCGTGAAGATGCGACTCCGCCCAGACCAGCGCGGCGAGGGCCGCCGCAAGCCCCGCCCCGCCCGCCCACAGCGCGCGGCCGGTGTCCCGCTGGCGTTCGGACCAGAGCACGAGTGGGACCGTGAGCGCGACGGAAGCGAGGAATACGCCGAGGTAGAAGACCCAGTGGCGCGCCGGCTCGATGCCGTGCAGGTCACGCAGCACGTGCGGCACGGCGATGAAGGCCGCGGTCAGCGTCAGGTGCAGCATGAAGACGCCCGCGTAGTGCGGGGCGAGCGCAGGCGCCAGCGCCGCGCGCCAGTCGCCGCGGGCCGCGCGTTCCGCGGCCGGCCGCTCGGCGGGCAGGGCGCACAGCACGAGGCCGAGCGCCGCGAGCCCGAGCGCCCCGATCAGCCAGAAGACGCCCGACACGCCGATGCTGGCGGCGATCAGCGGACCGGCGACCAGCGATACCACGAACGAGGCGCCGATACAGAGGCCGATCGCAAACATCGCGCGTGTGCGCGCGGCAGGCCGGGTCAGATCCGCGAGAAAGGCGGTGACCGGTCCCGAGACGGCGCCGAGTCCCTGCACGATGCGCGCCGCGACCAGCGACGCGGCACTGGCCGCGACCGCGCCGAGCGCCGATCCCGCGACGTGCAGGAGGAGCCCGATGACGATGACGGGCTTGCGCCCGATCCGGTCCGACCAGGCGCCGAAGGGAATCTGCATCAACGCCTGGGTCAGCCCGTAGGCGCCGACCGCGAGCCCCGCGAGCAGCGGCGTCGCGCCGGGCAGCGAGCCCGCATGCAGCGCGAGCACGGGCAGGAGCAGGAACAGTCCCAGCAGGCGAACCGCGTAGATGGCCGCGAGCACGGTCAAGGCGCGGCGCTCGGCGGGCAGGAGTGCCGCGCCCTTCGGCAAGGCCACTGGAGATTCCTTTGCGATGCCCGGAACGGGCGGGCTATTCTATCAGGCTGCCCCGATGAGCCACGCGATCCACATCCGCGGTGCACGCACGCACAACCTCCAGGGCATCGACCTGGTGCTGCCGCGCGACCGGTTGATCGTGTTCACCGGGCTGTCGGGCTCGGGCAAGTCGTCGCTCGCCTTCGACACGATCTATGCCGAGGGCCAGCGCCGCTACGTCGAGTCGCTGTCCGCCTATGCGCGGCAGTTCCTGTCCATGATGGAGAAGCCGGACGTCGACTCGATCGAGGGGCTTTCTCCCGCGATCTCGATCGAGCAGAAGTCCACCTCGCACAATCCGCGCTCGACCGTCGGCACGGTCACCGAGATCTACGACTACCTGCGCCTCCTGTTCGCGCGCGCCGGCACGCCGCGCTGCCCGGACCACGATCTCGACCTCACCGCCCAGACCGTGAGCCAGATGGTCGATCAAGTGCTTGCACTCCCGGATGGCACTGCCGTGGCACTCATCGCCCCGGTCATCTCCGGCCGCAAGGGCGAGCACGTCCAGGCGATCGAGGAGTTGCGCGGCAGAGGTTTCGTGCGCGCGCAGGTCGACGGCAGGTACGTCGAGCTCGACGCCGTGCCGAAGCTCGACCCCAAGAAAAAGCATTCGATCGACGCGGTCGTGGACCGCTTGAAGATCCGGCCCAACCTGCAGCAACGGCTCGCGGAGTCCTTCGAGACGGCGCTCAGGCTAGGCGAGGGCTCGGCGCGCGTCGCCTTCCTCGACGACCCGAAGCGCGAGGAACTCGTATTCTCGGATCGGTTCGCCTGCCGGGTCTGCGGCTATTCCGTATCTGAACTCGAGCCGCGCCTGTTTTCCTTCAACAATCCGTTCGGCGCCTGCCCGGGATGCGACGGCCTCGGGGTGAAGCAGTTCTTCGACCCCGACCGTGTGGTCGCGAACCCGCAGCTCTCGCTTGCGAACGGCGCGGTGCGCGGCTGGGACCGGCGGAACGCCTACTACTACCAGATGATCCAGGCGCTCGCGGACCATTACCGCTTCGACCCCGAGGCGCCCTACGCGGAGCTGCCGCAAAGGGCGCGCGACGTGCTGATGCAGGGCAGCGAGGGCGAGGAGATCGAGTTCCGCTATTTCGACGCGCGCGGCCGCACCGTGAAGCGGCGGCACAAGTTCGAGGGGATCCTGCCGAACCTCGAGCGGCGCTACCATGAAACTGAATCGCTCGCGGTGCGCGAGGAGCTCGCGCGCTACCTCGGCACGCAACGCTGCCCCGCATGCGACGGCGCGCGCCTCACCCGGTCCGCGCGCTTCGTGTTCGTCGGCGGCACGTCCCTGCCCTCGATCAGTGCCCTGCCCGTCCGCCGCGCGCTCGAATTCTTCAACAGACTCGAGCTCGAGGGCTGGCGCCGGAAGATCGCGGCGAAGATCGTCAAGGAGATCACCGACCGGCTCGGCTTCCTGGTGGACGTCGGCCTCGACTACCTGACGCTCGACCGCAGCGCCGAAACGCTGTCCGGCGGCGAGGCACAGCGCATCCGGCTCGCGAGCCAGATCGGCTCGGGGCTGGTCGGCGTCATGTACATTCTCGACGAGCCCTCGATCGGCCTGCACCAGCGCGACAACCAGCGGCTGCTCGACACGCTGCATCGCCTGCGCGACCTCGGCAACACGGTCATCGTCGTGGAACACGACGAGGACGCGATCCGCCAGGCGGACCACATCGTGGACCTCGGGCCCGGCGCCGGCGTGCACGGCGGGCGCGTGGTCGCCCAGGGCACGCCGGCCGACATCGAGGCGAGCCCGGCCTCGCTCACCGGCCAGTACCTCTCGGGCCGCAGGCGCATCGAGGTCCCGGACCGGCGCCGCCGCATCGATCCGAAGCAGCAGTTGCGGTTGAAGAAAGCCGCGGGCAACAATCTCAAGGATCTCGACGTGGCCTTCCCGGTCGGGCTCCTCACCTGCGTCACCGGCGTCTCGGGCTCCGGAAAGAGCACGCTCGTCAACGACACGCTCTACCGCGCGGTCGCCCGCTCGCTGAACCTCGTCGCCGAGCAGCCGGCCCGGAACGCCGGTGTCGAGGGGCTCGAGGCGATCGACCGCGTGATCGACATCGACCAGAGCCCGATCGGGCGCACGCCGCGCTCGAACCCGGCGACCTACACGGGCCTCTTCACGCCGATCCGCGAGCTGTTCGCAGGCACGCCCGAGGCGCGCTCGCGCGGCTACCAGCCGGGCCGCTTCAGCTTCAACGTCAAGGGCGGACGCTGCGAGGCCTGCGAAGGCGACGGCGTCATCAAGGTCGAGATGCACTTCCTGCCAAACGTGTACGTCGCCTGCGACGTCTGCAAGGGGCGGCGCTACAACCGCGAGACGCTCGACGTGCGCTACAAGGGCCGCAACATCCACGAGGTGCTCGACATGACCGTCGAGGACGCGGCCGTGTTCTTCGCCGCCGTGCCCGTGATCGCGGCCAAGCTGCAGACCCTGCTCGACGTCGGCCTTTCCTACGTCAAGCTCGGCCAGAACGCGACCACGCTCTCCGGCGGCGAGGCGCAGCGCGTGAAGCTCGCCAAGGAGCTGTCCAAGCGCGCGACCGGCCGGACGCTCTATATCCTGGACGAGCCGACCACCGGCCTGCACTTCGAGGACGTGAAGCACCTGCTCGCCGTGCTGCATCGCCTGCGCGACGAGGGCAACACCGTGATCGTGATCGAGCACAACCTCGACGTGATCAAGACCGCCGACTGGGTGATCGACCTGGGTCCCGAGGGCGGCGACGGCGGCGGGCGGATCGTCGCCGAGGGCACGCCCGAGCAGCTCGCGCGGGCGGCGGAGTCGTTCACCGGGCGTCACCTCAAGCGCGTGCTGGCGCGCGGGAAGAAAGCCGCGTGAAGTTGCCTGCCTTTGCCGCATTCGTGCTTGCCGCCGCGCTCACGGGGCCGGGCGCGAGCGCCGACGGGCTGTCGGTCACGGACGCCTGGTCACGCTCGACCCCGCCGGGCGCCAGGGTCGGCGCCGTCTACTTCACGCTCAGGAACGACACCAAGAAATCCGACCGCCTGTTGAAGCTCTCGACGCCGGTCGCCGAGCAGGCCGAGGTGCACCGCACGGAAGTGCTCGACGGTATCGCGCGCATGCGCGAGGTCGCCGTCCTGCACGTCGACGCCGGCCAGACGATCGTACTGGAGCCGGGCGGCATGCACCTGATGCTGGTCGGGCTCAGGCAGCCGCTGGTCGCGGGGACGAGCTACGACCTGGACCTGCTGTTCGAGGTGGCGGGGCCGAGGAAGATCAGCGTCGAGGTCCGCGCTCCGTAACACCGGCGCGACGGGCGAGGTCACCGAGCGCCGGCATCCTCACCGCGCGAGGCTGTGCGCGGGCCCCACGCTCGTGAACGAGTGCGCGATCTCGCCCTGGCCGCGCTGCTCGCGGAACCGGCCGTTGGTGAACTCGGACACGACGCGGCGCCAGAAGCGGACCGCGCCGGGGTTGCGGGACTGCTCGGGGACGGTCCACTCGCCCGCGTAGCGCGCGAAGGTCAGCATTGCCGCGCCGCGCCCGACGCCGCGGTTGCGATACGGCTTGCGGATGAAGAATTCGCTGAGGCGGAAATGGCGCCTCGGGTCGTCGCTGTTCGCCTGCGACAGGCCGCGCTGCACCACCGCGAACCCGACCAGCTCCTGCTCGCGCAGCACGATGAAGGCCGTGCAGCGATCGTCGTGGAACCAGCCCTGGATCAGTTCCGCGATGCTCTGCCCGGTGACGGTGAGCGATGGAAACACGCCGGTGGTGTCGGCGGTGAGGTCGGCGAGGTATTCGCCGTAGGTTTCTTCGACCCAGTCGCGATCGGACTTCGACGTGCGCGCTTCGCGGATGGTGATCGGCATTCCCGGTCCCGGAAAGAGAACGGCCGGGGGAAGCCGCGGGGTCTCCGCGCCATCCGCCCGGCCGTTCAGGCCTTACCTTACCTTACTACAGCAATCGCTTACTGCGACGGAGGAGTGGTTTCCGTCGTCGCGGCAGCGGCATCGGCAGCGCCCGCATCGGCAGCCGCGTCGACCGCAGCGCCCGCGTCGGCAGCAGCATCGACCACCGCGTCAGCAGCGTCAGCCGCAGACGAAGCAGCTTCGGAGGCGGCAGCAGCCGCGTCAGCGGCGGCATCGGCAGCCTCTTCCTTCTTGGCGCCGCAGCCTGCGGCGGCAAGAAGGGCACCCAGCACGAGGGCAACCGCAGTGGTGCCCCAGATCTTTGCATTCATCGTCGGTTACCCCAGTACGTTAGTGAGAGTTACAAGTGCACTTGCGCGTACGGAACGGCTCGATTGTTGATTTTGCCGTCCAGTCGCGTGTGCAGATTCTAATCTTAGCGGTAATGCAAGTACAAGCAAAGGTCGCTGTTTTGCGACAACTGCCGCGGCCGGTTACCCTCTTCGCCGGCAGTTCGAGGTCGGAACATGGCGCAGAAGTCACTGGCGGAGCTCTACGGCAGGCACTTGCAGGAGGTCATGGCGCGGGCCGATCGGGCTTTGATAGCGGGCGGTTACCAGGGATTGATCATGTGCTCTGGAAGCCAGGTCTACTACTACCTGGACGACTCCACCTACCCCTTCCGGCCGAACCCCCGCTACCGCGCCTGGCTCCCGGATACCAGCCCGGACTGTTTCGTGGTCTACCGCCCGGGCAGGCGGCCGAAGCTCGTTTTCACCCAGCCGGACGATTATTGGTACCTGCCGCCGGAGCGCCCGGAGGGCTACTGGGTCGGCCATTTCGATCTGGAAATCGTGCGTTCCCCGGCGGAGCTGCGGAAGGCGGCCGGCAGGGTACGCTGGGCGGTACTGGGCGAGCCGGGACCGGCCACCGAGGGGTTGGGCGACTATGACCCGCCCGCCGTCACGGGGCCGCTGGATTACAGCCGGGCCATCAAGTCGCCCTACGAAATCGAGTGCATGGCGCTTGCGACGGTCGCCGGTGTACGCGCCCACCGGGCGGCGGAACAGGCGTTCCGGGCTGGCGGGTCGGAATACGACATCCACCTCGCCTACTGCCGGGCGGCCGGGGCACGCGAGGAGGAGCTGCCGTACAACAACATCATCGGTTTCGACCGGCACGCGGCCGTGCTGCACTACCAGGTGCTCGACCGGGAGCGACCGGCGGGCGTGAAGTCGTTCCTGATCGACGCCGGCGCGCAGCATGCGGGCTATGCCTGTGACATAACGCGCACGTATTCGGCCGAGCCGGGCGACTTCCAGGAGCTCGTCCGCGCGGTGGACGCCGCGCAGCAGAAGCTGGCCGCGCGCGTGCTGCCGGGGGTGGATTACCGCGACATCCACCTCGAGGCGCACCGCTCGATCGCGGGCATCCTGGTGGCGCACGGGATCGTGTCCTGCACGCCGGAGGCCGCGGTCGAGACGGGGCTGACGTCCGTATTCTTCCCGCACGGGATCGGGCACCTGCTCGGGCTCATGGTGCACGATGCGTCGGGCTTCGCGGCAGCACCGGACGGCGGCACGCGGGAGAAGCCGGCCGGGCACCCTTACCTGCGGCTGACGCGCGACCTCGAACCGGGCTTCGCGGTGACCATCGAGCCGGGGATCTACTTCATCGACTCGCTGCTCGAGGCCGCGCGCGCGGACGGCCGCGGGCGCGCGATCGACTGGAAACGGGTCGAGGCACTGCGGCCGTTCGGCGGGATTCGCATCGAGGACAATGTGGTCGCCCAGCCGGGCGCGCCGCGCAACCTCACCCGCGAGGCCTTCGCGGCGGCGAACTGAAGGGGTGCGTCCCCTTCGATTCGTCAACGCTGCTTGAGCAGGTCCCTGATTTCGGACAGCAGCACGACATCGGCCGGCGGGGGCGGTGGGGCGGCGGCCGGGGCGGGCGTGCGCAAGCGGTTGATCGCCTTGAGCGCCACGAAGATCGCCGCGGCGATGATCAGGAAGTCCACCAGTGCCTGGATGAACCGGCCGTAGCCGATCGTGACCGGCTCGCCGGTTGCCGCGCTTTCGCCGAGCGTGACGGCGAGGCTTGAGAAATCCACGCCGCCGACGATCCAGCCGAGCGCCGGCATGATGACCGCGTCCACGAACGCCGACACGATCTTGCCGAATGCCGCGCCGATCACGATGCCGACCGCCATGTCGACGACGTTGCCCTTCATCGCGAACTCTTTAGAATTCCGAAATCAGGCTCATGATTTCCTCCTGAACAGTGCCGGGTCGGCTTTCGGCGCGGCCTTCTTCGCGGGCGTCTTGTCCTTCTTGGGCGCGGCTTCCTTCCTGGCCTTCTTCGTCGGCTTGTCGTCGCCGGTCGGCGCCGGGGTTGCGGGAGCCACACCCTCGACGAGCTGCATCAGCGCCGTCGGTGCCGAGTCGCCCGGGCGCGGGCCCATCTTGAGGATGCGCGTGTAGCCGCCCGCGCGGGTCCTGAACCGCGGGCCGATGTCCTCGAACAGCTTCACTACCAGCGCGTCGTCGCGCAGCGTGACCCAGGCGCGGCGCCGGCCGGGCTGGGTATCGGTCTTGCCGAGGTTGATGAGCGGCTCGACGACGCGGCGCAGCTCCTTCGCCTTCGGCAGCGTGGTGCGGATCGTCTCGGCGCGGATCAGCGCCGCGCACATGTTCCGCATCAGCGCCTTGCGATGGGGGCTGTTGCGCGAGAGCTGGCGTCCCGACAGTTGGTGTCGCATATCAGGCCGTGCGCAGTTCGTCTTCGCGGCGCAGCGACGCCGGCGGCCAGCCGTCGATGCGCATGCCGAGCGTCAGTCCGTGGCTCTCGAGCACTTCCTTGATCTCGGTGAGCGACTTCTTGCCGAGATTCGGCGTGCGCAGCAGCTCGACTTCCGTGCGCTGCACGAGATCGCCGATGTAATGGATATTCTCCGCCTTCAGGCAGTTGGCGCTCCTGACGGTGAGCTCCAGCTCGTCGACCGGGCGCAGCAGGATCGGGTCCGGCAGCGGGCCCGCGTCGCGCGAAGGCGACTCGCCCTGGCCCTCGAGGTTCACGAACACCGTCAACTGGTCCTTCAGGATGCTGCCGGCGCGGCGGATCGCCTCGTCCGGGTTGATCGTGCCGTTGGTCTCGATGTCGATGATCAGCTTGTCGAGGTCGGTGCGCTGCTCGACGCGCGCGGATTCGATGCCGTAGGTCACCCGGCGCACCGGCGAGAACGAGGCGTCGAGCTGCAGGCGGCCGATCGGGCGGCTCTGCTCCTCGAACTCGAGGCGCTGCACCGCCGGGCGGTAGCCGCGGCCGCGCTCGATCTTGAGCGTCATGGACAGCTCGGTCGCCTTGTTCAGATTCGCGATCACGAGCTCGGGGTTCACGATCACGACGTCGTGGTCCAGCTGGATGTCGCCGGCCGTCACCGGGCCCGGGCCCTTCTTGACCAGGCGCAGCTCGACCGAGTCGCGCGTGTGCATCTCGATCGCGACCGCCTTGAGGTTCAGCAGCACGTCGACGACGTCCTCCTGGACGCCCTCGATGCTGGTGTACTCGTGCAGCACGCCCTCGATCTCGACCTCGGTCACGGCGGAGCCGGGCATCGAGGAGAGCAGCACGCGCCGGAGCGCGTTGCCGAGCGTGTGGCCGAAACCGCGCTCGAAGGGCTCGATCACGATGCGCGCCTGGCGCGCACCGGTCTCGGTGACCTTGACCGAACGGGGCTTGAGGAATTCCGTGGCGCTACCCTGCATTGGCATCACCTGTTACTTGGAATAGAGCTCGACGACCAGCTTCTCGTTGATGTCCGGGAGGATCTGGTCGCGGTCCGGCAACGCCTTCAGCGTGCCGGTGAATTTCTTGTCGTCCACCTCGACCCAGTCGGGCCAGCCGACCTGGGTGGCGATCGCGAGTGCGGCCGCGATCCGCGCCTGCGCCTTCGACTTCTCGCGCACCGAGATCACGTCGCCGGCGGCGCACTGGTACGAGGGCACGTTGACCGCCTCGCCATTCACCTCGATAGCCTTGTGCGAGACCAGCTGGCGCGCCTCGGCGCGGGTCGCGGCGAAACCCATGCGGTACACGACGTTGTCGAGCCGCGACTCGAGGAAGCGCAGCAGGATCTCGCCGGTCGAGCCCGGGCGGCCGGCCGCCTTGGCGTAATAATTGCGGAACTGGCGCTCGAGGATGCCGTACATGCGGCGCAGCTTTTGCTTCTCGCGCAGCTGCACGCCGTAGCCGGACAGGCGCGTGCGGCGCTCGCCCTTGATGCCGCCCGGCGGCACCTCGAGCTTGCACTTGCTCTCGAGCGGCTTGAGCCCGCTCTTCAGCAGGAGGTCAGTGCCCTCGCGGCGCGAGAGCTTGCACTTGGGACCGAGGTATCTGGCCATCGTTCTCTCTGCCTCAGACACGCCGCTTCTTGGGCGGGCGGCAACCGTTGTGCGGGATCGGCGTCACGTCGGCGATGCTGGTGACCTTCAGACCGCAGGCGTTCAGCGCGCGGACCGCGGACTCGCGTCCCGGGCCCGGGCCGCGCACGCGCACCTCGACGGTGCGCAGGCCGTATTCCTGCGCGGCGACGCCCGCCTTCTCCGCCGCGACCTGCGCGGCGAACGGCGTGCTCTTGCGCGAGCCGCGAAAGCCCGAGCCGCCGGACGTCGCCCAGGCGAGCGTGTTGCCCTGGCGGTCGGTGATCGTGACGATCGTGTTGTTGAACGACGCGTGGATGTGCGCCACGCCGTCGGACACCTGGCGCTTGACCTTCTTGCGCGCCTTGGCGGGCGCGGCGGCCTTGTCGGCGCCGCCCTTGGCTTCCGGCTTCGCGTCGGTTTTCTGATCGGTCTTCGGTTCGGTTTTCTGCTCGGCCATCGTCAGACCTTGCCCGGTTGAACGTTGGTCTTCACCGCCGCGCGGCGCGGGCCCTTGCGCGTGCGCGCATTGGTGCGCGTGCGCTGGCCTCTCGCCGGCAGGCCCTTGCGGTGGCGGATGCCGCGGTACGCGCCGAGGTCCATGAGCCGCTTCAGGCTCATGGAGTTCTCGCGGCGCAGGTCGCCCTCGACCGCGTAGCGGGAGATCTGCGCGCGCAGCGCGTTGACCTCGGGCTCGGTCAGGTCGCGCACCCGCGTCGCAGGGTCGACATTCGCGGCCTTGCAGGCGGTGAGCGCGCGCGTGCGGCCGATGCCGTAGATGTGCGTCAGCCCCACCCAGATGTGCTTGTTGACGGGAATGTTGATCCCGGCGATACGCGCCATGGCTACCTGACCTCGACCCGCGGAGAACCGCGAAGTTTACGTGAAAAACCCATGTGGCTCAATACCTTAACCCTGACGCTGCTTGTGGCGGGCGTCGGATGAGCAGATGACGCGCACGACGCCCTTGCGCCGCACGATCCTGCAGTTCTTGCAGATCTTCCTGACCGATGGACGAACCTTCATCTCAAGGACCTCTCTTGCCGTTGCCGCGCAGATTGGCCTTGCGCATCAGGCCCTCGTACTGGTGCGACATCATGTGGGCGTGGAGCTGGGCGACGAAGTCCATGACCACGACCACCATGATGAGCAGCGACGTGCCGCCGAAGTAGAACGGCACGCGCGCGTAGGACATCAGGATCTCGGGCAGCAGGCACACCAGCGTCACGTACAACGCGCCCCAGACCGTCAGGCGCGTCAGCACCTTGTCGATGTACTCGCCGGTCTGCTGGCCGGGCCGGATGCCCGGGATGAAGGCGCCGCCCTTCTTCAGGTTCTCCGCAGTCTCGCGCGAGTTGAACACCAGCGCGGTGTAGAAGAAGCAGAAGAAGATTATCAGCCCGCCGTAGATCAGGAGGTGCAGCGGCTGGCCCCAGCCGAGCGCCGCGGCGATCGTCTGCAGCCAGCTGCCGGCCTCGCTGGTGCCGAGGAAGCTCGCGAGCGTCGCCGGGAACAGCAGCAGTGATGAGGCAAAAATCGGCGGGATGACCCCCGACATGTTGAGCTTGAACGGCAGGTGGCTGGTCTGGCCCGCGTACATGCGCCGCCCAACCTGGCGCTTGGCGTAGTTCACCGGGATGCGGCGCTGTCCGCTCTCCACGAACACGCAGAATGCCGTGACCGCCGCGATCAGTAGCAGCAGGATGATCGCGAACGCCGGGTTCATCTCGCCCGAGCGCACCTGCTCGAGCGTGCCGCCGATCGCGGACGGCAGGCCCGCGATGATGCCGGAGAGGATGATCATCGAGATGCCGTTGCCGATGCCGCGCTCGGTGATCTGCTCGCCGAGCCACATCAGGAACATCGTGCCGGTCGTGAGCGTCAGCACTGCCGGCAGCACGAAAGTGAAGGTGCCCGGGTTGATGACCACGCCCTGGTTCTGGAACGCGATCGAGGCCGCGAAGCCCTGGAAGGCCGCCAGCACGACCGTGAAGTAGCGGGTCCACTGCGTGATCTTGCGGCGGCCCGACTCGCCTTCCTTCTTGATCGCCGCCATGGTCGGCACGACCACCGCCATCATCTGCATGATGATGGAGGCCGAAATGTAGGGCATGACGCCCATCGCCAGGATCGACAGGCGCTCCAGCGCACCGCCCGAGAACATGTTGAACAACCCAAGGATCGTGCCCTCCTGGCTGTCGAACAGGCGCGCGAGTGCGATCGGGTCGATGCCCGGCACCGGCACGAAGGTGCCGATCCGGTACACGACCAGCGCGCCCAGCAGGAACAGCAGGCGATGGCGCATCTCGGTGAAGCGCGTGACTTCACCGATCGCCAGAGCCGCATTGCCTGCCGTTGTCGCCATGGTTCCCCGCGCGGCCGTCAGGCCGCCTTGCCCTCGTCGATCCGGCCGCCGGCCTTCTCGATCGCCGCGCGCGCGCCCTTCGAGGCCACCACGTCGGGGCCCTGCAGCGTCACCTTGCGCTTGATCTCGCCCGACAGGATCACTTTCGCGCGCTCGGTCTCGGCCGGCACGACGCTGGCGGTGAGCAGCGCCGCGAGGTCGATCAGCTCGGCCTTCACTTTCTCGAGGTCGCTGAGCGTCACCTCGGCGCGCGTCTTGGTGATCGCGGAACGGAACCCGACCTTCGGCAGGCGGCGCTGCAGCGGGACCTGGCCGCCCTCGAAGCCGACCTTGTGGTAGCCGCCCTTGCGCGCCTTCTGGCCCTTGCCGCCCTTGCCGCAGGTCTTGCCCTGGCCGGCAGCGGCGCCGCGCCCGACGCGCAGCCGTTTGCGCTTGCTGCCCGGGCCGGGCTTCATCGTGTTCAGTCGCATGTCATCGCTCCTTCACCGCTCAGGCCTTCTCGACCGCGAGCAGGTGCTTCGCGCGGTTGATCAGGCCGCGCACCTCGCGCGTGTCCGCGACCACCCGGCTGTCGCGGATGCGGCGCAGCCCCAGCCCGTGGACCGAGGCGCGGATGTTGCGCAGCTGCCCGTGCACGCTGCGGTTCAAGGTGACTTTCAGCTTCGCGTTGCTCATCGGCTTCAACCCGTGATCTCTTCCAGTGTCTTGCCGCGCTTCGCCGCGATGCGGTCCGGCGAAACCATGCGTTCGAAGGCGTCGAAGGTCGCGCGCACCACGTTGATCGGGTTGCGCGAGCCGTAGCTCTTCGCCAGCACGTTGCGCACGCCCGCGCACTCGAACACCGCGCGCATGCCGCCGCCGGCGATCACGCCGGTGCCGTCCGACGCCGGCTGCATGTACACGCGCGTCGTGCCGTGGCGGCCCTGGATCGCGTAGTGCAGCGTCGCGTTGGTGATCGGTACGCTGGTCAGGTTCTTGCGCGCCTGTTGCATCGCCTTGCTGATCGCGACCGGCACCTCGCGCGCCTTGCCGTAGCCGAAGCCGACGCGGCCCGCGCCGTCGCCGACCACGGTCAGCGCGGTGAAGCCGAACTGGCGGCCGCCCTTCACGACTTTCGCCGTGCGGTTGACCGCGACCAGCTTCTCGATCAGGTCGTCGCCGGACTGCGAACGTTCCACTCGTGCCATGCTCTGTCCCTCAGAACTTGAGGCCGGCCTCGCGGGCGGCCTCGGCGAGCGCCTTCACGCGCCCGTGATAACGGAATCCCGACCGGTCGAAGGCGACCGACTCGATGCCGGCGGCCTTGGCGCGCTCGGCGATCGCGCGGCCGACGGCCTTGGCCGCGTCCGCGTTGCCCGTGCCCTTGAGGCCGGTCGCGACCGCTTCCTGCACGGTCGACGCGGCCGCGATCACCTTTGCGCCGTCCGGCGTGGTGATCTGGGCGTACATGTGCCGCGGCGTGCGGTGCACCGTCAGGCGCACCTCGGCCTTCTCGCGGATCTTGGCGCGGGCGCGGGTCGCGCGCCGCAGGCGCCGGTCCTTCTTGGTCAGCTTCATGGCCTTGCCTCGCCCCGCCTCACTTCTTCTTGCCTTCCTTCATCACGATCTTCTCGCCCGAGTAGCGCACGCCCTTGCCCTTGTAGGGCTCGGGCGGGCGGTAGCCGCGGATTACCGCGGCGACCTGGCCGACCTTCTGCCGGTCGGTGCCCTTGACGACGATCTCGGTCTGGCTCGGCGTCTCGATGGAGATGCCCTCCGGCACCGGGAAGTTGACCGGGTGCGAGAAGCCGAGCGTGAGATTCAGGGTCTTGCCCTGCACCGCCGCGCGGTAACCGACGCCCACCAGCTCGAGCTTGCGTTCGAAGCCCCGGGTGACGCCCGTGACCATGTTGGCGAGATTCGCGCGCGCGGCGCCTGCGGCCGCGACGCGCTCGTTCGTGGCCTGGCCCTCGGCGACCGAGACCAGCAATGCCTGGTCCTTCTGTGCCACCTTCACGCCGTCGGCGATCGGCAACGTCAGCGCGCCCCTGGCGCCCTTCACGGTCACCGCGCCCGCAGCGATCGTCGCATTGACGCCCTGCGGCAGCTTGACCGGCAGCTTTGCGATTCTCGACATGATCCTTGCTTCCTCAGGCTCTCTCAGGCCACGACGCAGAGCACTTCGCCGCCCTGCCCGGCGCGGCGCGCCTCGCGGTCGGTCATGACGCCCTGCGGCGTCGAGACGATGGCGACGCCGAGGCCGCCCAGCACTTTCGGCAGCGCGTCCTTGCCGCGATAGGCGCGCAGGCCCGGCCGCGACACGCGCTCGAGCCGCTCGATGACCGGCTTGCCCGCGTGGTATTTCAGGGCGATGACCAGCGCCTTGCGCGCGCCGTCCTTGCTGACCACGAAATCGGCCAGGTAGCCCTCGTCCTTCAGGACGCGGACGATCGCCTCCTTGACGCGCGAAGACTGCACGCGGACCTCGGCCTTGCCGGCGCTCTGTCCATTGCGAATTCGCGTCAGCAGGTCCGCGATCGGGTCATTCATGCTCATGCTCGGCTCCTCACCAGCTCGCCTTGCGCAGGCCCGGCACGTCGCCGCGCATGGTCGCCTCGCGCAGCTTCACGCGGCCGAGGCCGAACTTGCGGTAATTGCCGCGCGAGCGTCCGGTGATCGCGCAGCGGCTGCGGCCCCGGCTCGGGCTCGAGTCGCGCGGCAGCTTCTGCAGCGCCTCGACCGCGGCCATGCGGTCCTCCTGCGCGGCCTTCGGGTCGCGGATCTGCTCCTTGAGCTTCGCGCGCTTCGCGGCGTACTTCTTCACCGCCTTGGCCCTGCGCTTCTCGCGCTCGATCATGCTGGTCTTCGCCATCGGTCACTTCCTGAACGGAAAATTGAACGCCTCGAGCAGCGCGCGACCATGCTTGTCGTCGCCCGCCGAGGTCGTGATCGTGATGTCCATGCCCCTGACCTGGTCGATCTGGTCGTACGCGATCTCGGGGAAGATGATCTGTTCCTTCACGCCGAAGCTGTAGTTGCCCTGGCCGTCGAACGAGCGCGGGTTGACGCCGCGGAAGTCGCGGATGCGGGGCATCGCCACATTGATCAGGCGGTCGAGGAACTCGTACATGCGCGCGCCGCGCAGCGTCACCATGCAGCCGACCGCGAGGCCGTCGCGGATCTTGAATGACGCGATGGACTTCTTCGACTTGCGGACCGACGGCTTCTGGCCGGTGATCTTCGCGAGGTCGCCGGTCGCGGCATCCATGACCTTCTTGTCGGCCACGGCCTCGCCCACGCCCATGTTGACGGTGATCTTGGTGATGCGCGGCACCTGCATGTCGGACGCGAGCGCGAGCTCCGAGCGGAGCTTCGACTTCACGACCTCGCGATAGTGCTTCTGCAGCCTGGCTGTCTCGGCCATCTCGATGCTCTCCGGTTACGCGTCCACCAGCTCGCCGTTCGACTTGAAGAAGCGCACCTTGCGCCCGTCCTTGAGGGTGCGGACGCCGACGCGGTCGGCCTTCTTCGTGCCCGGGTTGAGCAGCGCCACGTTCGACGCGTGCAGCGGGGCTTCCTTCTGCACGATGCCGCCCTGCATGCCGCGCTGCGGGTTCGGGCGCTGGTGCTTCCTGACCATGTTGACGTTCTCGACCAGCACGCGGCCGTCGGCCTGTACCCCGACCACGGTGCCGGTGCGGCCCTTCTCGCGGCCCGCCGTCACCACCACGTTGTCGCCCTTGCGGATCTTCCTCACAGGACCTCCGGCGCCAGCGAGATGATCTTCATGAACGCCACGCTCCTGAGCTCGCGCGTCACGGGCCCGAAGATGCGGGTGCCGATCGGCTCGAGCTTGTTGGTCAGCAGCACGGCCGCGTTGCCGTCGAAGCGGATCAGCGAGCCGTCGCCGCGGCGCACGCCGCGCCGGGTGCGGACCACGACCGCGTCGTAGACCTCACCCTTCTTGACCTTGCCGCGCGGGATAGCGTCCTTGATGCTGACCTTGATCACGTCGCCCACGCCGGCGTAGCGGCGCCGCGTGCCGCCCATGACCTTGATGCACATCAGCTCGCGCGCGCCGGAGTTGTCCGCCGCCTGCAAGCGAGTCCTGAGCTGGATCATGGCCTTGTACCTCCGCTCATTCCGCCGGCGCGCGCTCGATCACGCGCACCAGGGTCCACGACTTGTGCCGCGACAGCGGCCGGCACTCCGAGATGGCGACGGTGTCGCCCTCGCGGCACTCGTTCTTCTCGTCGTGCGCGAGCAGCCTGGTCGTGCGCCGCACGTACTTCCCGTAGGTCGGGTGCTTGATCAGGCGCTCGACCGACACCGAGATGGTCTTGTCCATCTTGTTGCTGACCACGGTGCCGGTCAGCGTCCTGGCCGTCTTCTGTCCAGTCTCAACGGAATCGGACATCACTTGCTCCCCGCCGCCGCCTGCGCGCGGTCCATCTCGTTCAGCACGGTCTTCACGCGCGCGACCTTGCCCGCCGCCTTGGCATGCTGGTCCGGTCGCGCCGGCTGGCCGGAGGCCGAGGCCATGCGCAGCTTGAACTGCTCCTTGCGCAGCTCCGCGAGCTCGTCGCGCAGCTCCGACCGGGTCTTGCCGCGCAGCGCTTGCAGCGAGCGGGCGCGTTCCTTGACGTTCTTCCTGCTCATCAGCGCACCTGCCGCCTGACGAAGGCCGTCGCCACCGACAGCTTGGCCGCCGCCAGCTTGAATGCCTCGCGCGCCGTCTCTTCCGGCACGCCCTCGATCTCGAACAGCACCTTGCCCGGGGTCACCTTGGCGACCCAGTACTCGACGTTGCCCTTGCCGCTGCCCATGCGGACCTCGAGCGGCTTCTGGGTGATCGGCACGTCCGGGAACACGCGGATCCAGATCTGGCCGCCGCGCTTCACGTAGCGGGTCATCGCGCGGCGTGCCGCCTCGATCTCGCGCGCAGTCATGCGCGAGCGGTCGGTCGCCTTCAGCGCGAAGTCGCCGAACGCGACCGAGCTGCCGCGGTGCGAGCTGCCCTTCAGGTTGCCCTTGAACTGCTTGCGGTACTTGGTCCGCTTTGGCTGCATCATGTCCGTCGCCCCTCAGCTCAGCCGGCCGCCGGCTCGGGCGCCGCGCCCTCGGCGGGCTTCTCGGCGGGCTTCCCGGCGGCCTTCTCGGCCGCCTTCTCGGCCGCCGCGGCCTCGGCCTCGAGCGCGGCCTTCTCGGCCTCCTCGCGGTCGAAGACCTCGCCCTTGAACACCCAGACCTTCACGCCGATCACGCCGTAAGTGGTGCGCGCCTCGGCGGTGCCGTAGTCGATTTCGGCGCGGAAGGTGTGCAGCGGTATGCGGCCCTCGCGGGTCCACTCCGAGCGCGAAATCTCGGCGCCATTCAGACGGCCGGCGATACGCACCTTCACGCCCAGCGCGCCGCTGCGCATCGTGTTCGTGACCGCGCGCTTCATGGCGCGGCGGAACATCACGCGCTTCTCGATCTGCTGCGCGATGCTCTCCGCCACCAGCGTCGCATCGAGCTCGGGCTTCCTGATCTCGGCGATGTTGAGCCGCACGTCGGCGACCGTCATCTTCATGAGCCTGGCGACCTCGACCCGCAGCTTCTCGATGTCCTCGCCCTTGCGGCCGATCACGACGCCCGGCCGGGCCGTGTGGATCGTGATGTTCGTCTTGCGCGCCGCGCGCTCGATGTGGATCCGGCTGACCAAGGCGTCGGTCAGCTTGCCGCGCAGGAACTCGCGCACCCGCCAGTCCGACAGGATGTGCGACGGGAAGCCTTTGGTGTCCGCGTACCAGCGCGACGCCCAGTCGCGCGTGATGCCGAGACGGATGCCGATCGGATTGACTTTCTGGCCCATGTGCTGCCCTTACCGCGCCCGGTCGGCGACGGTGATCCTGATGTGGCTCAACCGCTTAACGATGCGGTTGCCGCGGCCCTTGGCGCGCGCGTGGAAGCGCTTCGCCACCGGCGCCGCGTCGACCTCGATGCGCGCGACCTTGAGCTCGTCGATGTCCGCCTCGTGATTGTGCTCGGCGTTCGCGATCGCGGACTCGAGCACCTTGCGCACGATCTTCGCGCCCTTCTTGGGCGTGTAGGCGAGCACCGCAAGCGCGCTGCCCACGGGCTGGCCGCGCACCAGGTCCGCGACCAGGCGGCACTTCTGCGGGGAGATGCGCGCGTGGCGCAGGATCGCCGATACCTGCATGGCGTTACTCCACGACCTCCTCGACCTTCTTGGCCGAGGAGTGGCTCTTGAAAATCCGGGTCGGCGCGAACTCGCCGAGCTTGTGGCCGACCATGTTCTCGGTGACCAGAACCGGCACGTGCTGGCGGCCGTTGTGCACCGCGATCGTGAGTCCAACCATGTCCGGCAGGATCATCGAGCGGCGCGACCAGGTCTTGATCGGGCGGCGGTCGTTCTTGTCGCGGGCCGACTGCACCTTCTTCGCGAGGTGCAGGTCCACGAACGGGCCCTTCTTCAGCGAACGTGACATGTTCCTGCGGCTCCTTTACTTCCGCCGCCGCACGATGAATGCGTCGGTGCGCTTGTTCTTGCGCGTCTTCTTGCCCTTGGTGTGCCAGCCCCAGGGCGAGACCGGGTGCGGGTTGCCCTGGCCGGAGCGGCCCTCGCCGCCGCCGTGCGGGTGATCGACCGGGTTCATCACCACGCCGCGCACCGTCGGGCGGATGCCGCGCCAGCGCTTGGCGCCGGCCTTGCCGAAGCTGCGCAGGTTGTGCTCGTCGTTGCCGATCTCGCCGATCGTGGCGCGGCAGTCGACGCTGACCTTGCGGGTCTCGCCGGACTTCAGCCGCAGCAGCGCATTGCCGGCCTCGCGGCCCGAGAACTGCGCGCTCGAGCCCGCCGCGCGCGCGAGCTGGCCGCCCTTGCCAGGCTTCAGCTCGATGTTGTGCACCAGCGAGCCGACCGGGATGTGGCGCAGCATCATGGAATTGCCCGCACGGATCGGCGAGTCGGCGCCGGACTGCAGCTCGTCGCCGACCGCGAGGCCCTTGGGCGCGAGGATGTAGCGGCGCTCGCCGTCCCTGTACAGCAAGAGCGCGATGTACGAGGAGCGGTTCGGGTCGTACTCGAGACGCTCGACTTTCGCGACGATGCCGTCCTTGTCGCGGCGGAAGTCGATCATGCGGTAGTTGTGCTTGTGGCCCGAGCCCTTGTGCCGGGTCGTCAGGTGGCCGACGTTGTTGCGGCCACCGGTCGACTTGTGGCCGGCCACGAGCGCGCGCACCGGCTTGCCGCGGTGCAGGTGCGACCGGTCCGGGCGCAGCTGGAAGCGCGTCCCGGGTGAAGTCGGCTTGAGTTGCTTCATTGCCATGTCGCTTTCCCGTCAGGCGGCGGCGCTCAGGCGCGTTCGCTGCCTCCCATTTCGATCTGCTGTCCTTCCTGGAGCCTCACGTAGGCCTTCTTCCAGTCCTGGCGGCGGCCGAGCGAGCGCCCGAAGCGCTTCTCCTTGCCCGGCTGGTTCACCACGTGCACGGTGTCCACCTTCACCTCGAACAGGAATTCCACCGCGGCGCGAATCTCGGGCTTGGTCGCGTCGCGGCGCACGCGGAACACGTACTGGTTGCCCTCGGTCGCCACGCGCGTGGCCTTCTCCGACACGTGCGGGGCGATCACGACGCCGGCCAGGCGGTCCTTCGACAACGCGGTCATGCCAGTTTCTCCTCGAGCATGCGCAGCGCACCGACGGTCGCGAGCACTTTCGGGTAGCGCGCCAGCGAGAGCGGGTCGAGGCTCGCCACGGTGCGCACGTCGACATTCGCGAGGTTGCGCGAAGCGAGGTGCAGCTTCTCGTCGTAGGCCTCGACCAGGATCAGCACGTGATCGAGCCCGAGCTCGGCGAGCTTGCCGACCAGCATCCTGGTCTTCGGCGCCTCGAGTTCGAGGCTGCCGGTCACGACCAGGCGCTCCTGCCGCGCGAGCTCGGAGAGCATCGAGCGGATTGCGCCGCGGTACATCTTGCGATTGACCTTCTGCGCGAAGCTGCGCGGCTTCGCCGCGAAGGCGCGGCCGCCGCCGACCCACAACGGGCTCCTGATCGAGCCCGCGCGCGCCTGGCCGGTGCCCTTCTGGCGCCACGGCTTCTTGCCGCCGCCGCGCACCTCGGCCTTGGTGAGCTGCGCCTTGGTGCCCGCGCGGCCCGCCGCCGCGTACGCGACCAGCACCTGGTGCACGAGCGGCTCGTTGTACTCGCGCCCGAAGGTCGCGTCGGAGAGCTCGATCTCGGAACCCTGGGCCCCGCCATTGACCAGCTTCAGCTTCATAGCGACTAGCCCCCGATCACTTCTTCGCCGTGCCGACGGTCTTGCGGCGCTTCTGCGCGGCCGCCTTGACCGAAGGACGGATGACGACGCGGCCGCCCGGAGCGCCCGGCACGGAGCCGCTGACCAGCAGCAGGTTCCGCTCGACGTCGACCTGGACGACCTTCAGGTTTTCCTCCGTGCGGCGCTCGCCGCCCATCCGGCCGGCCATGCGCTTGCCCGGGAACACGCGTCCCGGCGTCTGGCGCTGGCCGATGGAGCCCGGCGAGCGGTGCACGACCGAGGCGCCGTGGCTCGCGTAGCCGCCGGCGAAGCCGTGGCGCTTCATGACGCCCGCGTAGCCCTTGCCGATCGTGGTACCCGTGACATCCACGACCTGGCCTTCCGTGAAAAGGTCCACCTTGAGCTCGGCGCCCGTCTTGAGGTCCGCGCCTTCGCCTTCGGCCAGGCGGAACTCGAGCAACTCGACACCCGCGATGACGCCCGGCTTTGCGTAATGGCCTGCGACCGGCTTGCTCAGCCGGGAGGCGCGACGGACACCGAAAGTGACCTGGATGGCGCGATAGCCGTCGGCCTTCGAGTCCTTCACCTGCACGATGCGATTCGGCAGGGCCTCGATGACCGTCACCGGCTGGGCATCGCCCGCATCGGTGAAAACCCGAGTCATGCCGGCCTTTCGGCCGACCAGACCTATGGTCATGATTTATATCCTTTTTTCACCGCACCGGCTGCAATTGGCCGATGCTGTCCCGTCAAAAAGCCGCCCAGTATAGCGGCCCGAAAAATCAGTTCAAGCCGCTCAGTTGAGCTTGATCTGTACGTCCACGCCCGCCGGCAACTCGAGGCGCATCAGCGCGTCCACGGTCTTGTCGGTGGGGTTCAGGATGTCCATCAGCCGCTTGTGCGTGCGGATCTCGTACTGGTCGCGGGCGTCCTTGTCGGCATGCGGCGAAACCAGCACCGTGAAGCGCTCGATCTTGGTCGGCAGCGGCACGGGGCCGCGCACGGTCGCACCGGTGCGGCGCGCCGTCTCGACGATTTCCCGCGCCGAGGTGTCGATCAGCTTGTGATCGAACGCCTTCAGGCGGATGCGGATGTTCTGACTGGTCGCCATCGCCCGTACCCCTTACTTCAGCACCTTGGAGACGACGCCGGCGCCGACCGTGCGCCCGCCCTCGCGGATCGCGAACCGCAGGCCCTCCTCCATGGCGATCGGAGCAATCAGCTCCACCACCATCTTGATGTTGTCC